>JBCQSY010000017.1:0-37777 GCA_047178865.1 Rikenellaceae bacterium | reverse complement strand
GTATATATTATATGTATATATTATATGTATATATTATATGTATATAGTATTGTATTATATATTGTTAATTAATTCTTAATTTCTAACTCTTAATTTCTAATTCTTAATTCTTAACTCATAATCTCATTCCTTTTGTTTCGAGATTGCGGGTCAAGCCCGCAATGACGTTTGGCAATTCTTAATTCTTAATTCATAATTCATAATTGAATAATTCATAATTCTTAACTCTTAATTTCTAATTCTTAACTCTTAATTGATTTAATTGTTAAACACCTTTGAGAATATGAGAATATGGGAATATGGGAAATTGGGAAATTGAGAATATGAGAATATGAGAATATGAGAAATATTCAATTATGAATTATTCTCAGTAAGACTCTCTTTAAAAAAGCAAAAAAAACAACATATATATAAAGTACGGTTTTTTATTTAATAAAATACAATATTATATTGTAGTAAGAGATTTTTATTCATACATTTGCTGTAGAGATAAGAATCTGTTTAAGTGATAGGAACAGATTCTAAGAAAACATTAAGTTTAATTTAAAGCAGTAAAAGCTATGAGAGTAGAGCAAACAACTTCGTCTTTATCAACATTTTCAAACACATCTTCTTCTTCAATACCTCCGACTATAGTCAACTACACCTCGGAGAAGAACACAGGTATTCAACCAACCAGATTAACTCGTCACGCCATTCACTACATCGTTCGAGGTGAGTGTTACATCTACGATGCCGACCGTTCGCTGCACGCTAGCAAGGGCGATATTCTCTTTCTCGACGAGGGTTACCACCACATCGAACAGATAGTCGAGAGTGGTTCTGCCTTCGAACAGATTATAATCTATATCGACTCCAGCGCTCTCCATCACATTATCACCACCCTGGGGAGTAACTTCGATTTATCGGTTCGCAACACCCACAGCTGTGTTAATTGTCAGAGGGTTAGTAGTATTGTCGACACTCCGCAGGGGTCGCTACGTAACTACTTCTCAAATCTCACGACCTACACCAAGCAGGATGACTTTCGCCACGACCACGCAAGCGAGATTATCAAGCTCAGCGAGTTAATATACATTATACTAAGGGGTTCGGATGGTTGCCTTAAGAGTAAACTCATCGCCAGTATCGACACAACAAAGGCTACTTTCCAACAAGTCATACACAACCACATCCTAAAGGACACCTCGGTCGAGGAGCTAGCCTCGAAGTGTAACCGTTCGATGACCTCATTCAAGAAGGAGTTTAAGCGAATCTACGAGCTGCCTCCTCACCAATGGTTTCTACGCCAGAGGCTCAACCACTCAAGGCTCTTACTTATCTCGACCAAGAAGTCGATAGCCGAGGTTGGTGTCGAGAGCACATTCCCCAACACATCACACTTTATAAAACTCTTCAGAAAATTCTACGGAACAACTCCTGCCATCTACCGACAAGAGTACGAGAAGAACTATAATGGTTAGAATCTGTTTAAGTCTTCCTCACTTAATTTGCTAAGGCTCTTTCACTTCGCTTTTCAATTTTGCTATTTTGCTAATAGAACCACTATTAGCTGCAATACCAAAATCAAAGCAAAATAGGACATAGCATATTTAAGCAGAAAAACTTAAACAGATTCTTAATATATGAGGTAAATCCCAATCTCATCCCAAAACGTCATTGCGGGCTTGACCCCGCAATCTCTTCATCATCAGTGTGTTGAGATTGCGGCTCGGAGGCCGCAATGACGGTTTGGGTCTTAACTCTTAACTCTTAATTGAATTAACTATCCCTCACGTCATTGCGGGCTTGACCCGCAATCTCCTAATTACCAATGTGTTGAGATTGCGGCTCGGAGGCCGCAATGACGGTTTGGTCGGAGGCCGCAATGACGGTTTGGGTCTTAACTCTTAATTCCTAATTCTTAACTCTTAATTTCTAACTCTTAATTCCTAATTCTTAATTCCTAATTCTTAATTCCTAATTCTTAACTCTTAATTGAATTAACTATCCCTCACGTCATTGCGGGCTTGACCCGCAATCTCTTCATCATCAGTGTGTTGAGATTGCGGCTCGGAGGCCGCAATGACGGTTTGGTCGGAGGCCGCAATGACGTATATTATAGATATAATTACATAGTGAATTTTATTCTGTAATTTATTTAGGACGCTATTGGGTAAATTCCACATTAATTGATAAAATAATAACTTTTAACCATAAAAAAAGTGCTTAAACGGTTGCATTTATAAAAAAAAGTATTACCTTTGTCTTAGAGAGGGTCCTATAGAGCTAACTCTTAATTCCTGTAGAGTTAATTCTTAATATTAGGGTCTATCTCCTCAACCAACTACAATAGTATTGAGGTGTAACACCTATGCAGAACGGTGTTAAGGCTTAACCAAACCTATTACCTCTGTATGCTAGAGAGACCATTCAATGGAGTGAAAACGAAATTGGAGGTCTCTTATTTTTTCTTAGCGTAAAAAAGGTTATTATCAAAAAACCCTTAAAAGCTATCTAAAACACAGTAGACAGCCATTTTCAAGGTTTGTTAACGTAAAATCTACGTTTAGTTTGTAGAATCGGATTATTTTGTTTAATTTTGCAAGAGTGGTTAAACTATTATGAAGAAGAGCTCTTATTTCGGAAAACAAGCTGTATCGGTCGATTGTGTTGTCTTTGGCTTTGATGCTGATAACAACACTCTAAAGGTCGCGCTGAGCAAAACCGAACAGAGCGAGAGTTCATCCCAGGAGGAGTTTAAACTTCTTGGCAGTTTGATAAAAAACGACGAAGATATTGCCACCGCTGTGATGAGAGTATTAAATGAAAAAACAGGTCTTAAATCTCTATATATTCGACAGATGGCTGTATTCTCAGAACCCGATAGGGTTATGGGCAAGGGTTTAGATTGGATAAACCAACGCTACGGAATCGACACTTGTCGAGTTGTAACGGTTGCTCACTATTCGTTAGTGAAGTTATCGAAATCTCTCCTGGAACACTCAGCTGCTGCCGGTGTTGAGTGGATTGATTTGAATAGAGTGAGAAAATTAGCTCTCGACCACCAGAGGATTCTAGTCGAAGCGATAGACTATCTAACCAGAAGTTTCTTGCAAGAGCCGATAGCCTTTGAGGTTTTACCTCGTAAATTCACGATACGACAGCTCAAAGCCCTCTACACCACAGTGTTGAACACGGAGATTGACGACCGTAATTTCCGTAAAAAGATTCTGGCATCTGGGCTAATAGATGCCACTTCTGAGAAGGAGATTGGGGTAAAACATAAACCTGCGAAGTACTATACTTTCAATGGCAAACGTTACCAGAGAGAGCATAAACGAGCTAAGTTAAATTTGATAAATTGGCAGCTTTAACCCCAGTGTTAAAGAGGTTTAAAATAAAACTAAAAAACTATAAATGAAAACTTTAGGTATTGATATTGGTAGTTCATCGATTAAAGTTTCGATGTTGGATACTACAACAGGAGAGTGTAGCGCAAGTGTCACTCTCCCCAGTAGCGAGATGAAGATTAACGCTCCACAAGCTGGCTGGGCAGAACAGTCTCCCTCGATGTGGTGGGATTACGTCTCACAAGGGGTAAAACAACTCACCTCTCAAGTGGATAAAGAGGAGATTAAAGCTATCGGAATCACATACCAGATGCATGGATTGGTCTGCCTCGACAAGAGCGGAGAACCTCTCCGAGACTCTATTATATGGTGTGATAGCCGAGCTGTTGAGATTGGAGCTGAGGCTTTCGAGAGTATCGGAGCTGAGAAGTGTTTGGAACAGACTCTAAACTCACCTGGAAACTTCACCGCCTCGAAACTGGCCTGGGTTAAAGCCAACCAGCCTGAGATTTTCAGCAAAGTTGATAAATTCATGCTGCCAGGCGACTATATTCTTTCGAAACTATGTGGCGATAAATCAACCACTTATAGTGGTCTTTCCGAGCAGATTCTATGGGATTTCAAAGAGAATAAGGTTGCCGATTTCATACTCGATTATTACGGGATTTCATCTGAGAGTATCCCTGAATTATCACCTTCAATCGGTGTTCAAGGCTCTGTTCTGGATAGTGTAGCCGCTGAGCTAGGTCTACCAGAAGGGGTTGTTGTTAGCTATAGAGCTGGCGACCAGCCAAATAACGCGTTCTCTCTTAATGTAATGGAACCTGGCGAGATTGCCGCCACAGGAGGTACTTCAGGAGTCGTTTACGGAGTCACAGACCAGCCAAAGGCTGATTCTCTATCGAGAGTCAACACATTCCTACACGTCAACCACTCAGCCGAGGATTCTCGTTACGGAGTCCTTCTATGTATCAATGGAACAGGGATTCTCAACGCCTGGGTAAAACGAGCTGTGGCTAGTGAAATCAGCTACGAGCAGGTTAACGAGCTCTGTGAAGGAGTTCCAGTTGGCAGCGATGGGGTAGTAATGCTTCCATTCGGAAATGGAGCTGAGCGTATGCTAGAGAATAGATATACCGGGGCTGTGGTCTCTGGCTTGGATTTGAATCGCCACACTAATGCTAATATGTTACGTGCGGCTCAGGAGGGTATAGCCTTTGCTTTTAAATATGGTATCGAGATAATGAAAGAGGTTGGTCTATCACCATCAATTATCCGAGCAGGAAAAGCAAACCTATTCCTCAGCCCAATATTCAGAGAGACTCTCGCCACCCTATGCGATGCTAAAATCGAGTTATACAATACCGATGGAGCACTGGGAGCAGCTCGTGGAGCAGCTCTAGGAGTTGGAATATATGCCAACCGTGAGCAGGCTTTCTCAACACTGAGAGTAGTAGGCGAAACCTTGCCAAATGAATCTATGAAACAGATACTCAGCGAGAGATACGAGCAGTGGTGTTCGCTACTAGAGAAGAGTTTAAACTAAAAACATATAAATAACTTTAAAACTTAATTAAAATTATGGCACAGAAAGAGTTTTTTCCAACAGTAGGAAAAATTAAATTTGAAGGTAAAGAGAGTAAAAATCCACTATCATTCCGTTACTACGATCCAGAGAAGATTGTAGCTGGTCGCAAGATGAAGGATTGGTTCAAATTCTCAATGGCTTGGTGGCACACATTGTGCTCGGAGTCAGCAGATCCATTTGGAGGAACAACCAAAGCATTCGAGTGGAATAGAGGTAGCGAATGTGCTCTAGAGCGTGCTAAAGCTAAGCTAGATGCAGGTTTCGAGTTTATGACAAAGTGTGGAATCGAGTACTACTGTTTCCACGACACAGACCTTATCGACGAGGGTTCATCAATCGAGGAGTATGAGGCTAACATGAAAGCTATCGTAGCTTACGCTAAAGAGCGTCAAGCGGAGTGTGGTTTGAAACTTCTTTGGGGTACAGCTAATGTATTCGGTCACGCTCGTTATATGAACGGAGCTGCGACTAACCCTGAGTTCAACACTGTAGCTCGCGCTGGTGTTCAAATCAAAAACGCAATCGATGCAACTATCGAGTTGGGTGGTGAGAACTACGTATTCTGGGGTGGCCGTGAGGGTTACATGTCTCTATTGAACACCAATATGAAACGCGAAAAAGAGCACCTAGCTATGATGCTTACTCTTGCTCGTGACTACGCTCGTTCAAAGGGCTTTACAGGAACTTTCCTTATTGAGCCTAAACCAATGGAGCCAACAAAACACCAATACGATGTTGATGCTGAGACTGTTATCGGTTTCCTTAGAGCACATAATCTTGACAAAGATTTCAAATTGAATATCGAGGTTAACCACGCAACTCTTGCAGGTCACACATTCGAGCATGAGCTACAGTGTGCTGTTGATGCTGGCATGATGGGTAGTATGGATGCTAACCGTGGTGACTACCAAAATGGTTGGGATACAGACCAATTCCCAGTTGATTTATATGAGCTAACACAAGCGATGATTGTCCTTATCAAGGGTGGTGGTCTTCAAGGTGGAGGTACTAACTTCGACGCTAAGACTCGTCGTAACTCAACTGATTTGGAGGATATCTTCATCGCTCACATCGCAGGTATGGATCTATTTGCACGTGCTTTGGAGTGTGCCGCAACTCTTATCGAGGAGTCTCCTTACGAGTCAATGATTTCAACTCGTTACGCTTCGTTCGATGCAGGTAAAGGTGCTGAGTTCGAGGGCGGTAAGATGACATTAGAGCAAGTTGTAGAGTATGCTAAAGCTGCTGGCGAGCCTAAGACCGTTAGTGGTAAGCAGGAGCTTTACGAGGCGATTGTAAACATGTACATCTAAAGTTTAAATAAAGAAGCGATTCTTGGCACTTCCCTTGGAGTTGAAATCCTCACATACGCCTAAGTATGCTGCGGTTTCAACTCCATCTCGAAACACCAAGAATCATCTTCTTATTTAAACTTTTTACCACACTTCTTAAAGGGATGAGGAGTTTAACAACCTAAAAACTCCTCATCCTATATTCGTAATCTATAACTAAAAAAAACTATGAACCAAGAGGGAAACAAATTTTACCTATTTGGTATTACCCTAGTAGCCGTACTCGGAGGTCTACTCTTCGGATATGACACCGCGGTAATATCGGGAGCTGAACAGGCTCTACAAAAATTCTTCGAACAAGCTAAAGATTTCTCATATTCGAGTATCCACCACGGAGTAACAGCATCAAGCGCACTTATTGGATGTGTTATCGGAGGTGCTATTTCGGGAGTGTTAGCTAACCGTTTCGGAAGACGTAACTCACTACTTATCGCTGCAGGACTATTTTTCATCTCAGCATTAGGCTCATTCAACCCTGAGTTTATCTTCTTCGAGAAGGGCGAGCCAACTTTCTCACTACTTATCGCTTTCAATATCTATCGAGTAATCGGAGGCATCGGAGTGGGTCTAGCTTCGGCTGTATGTCCTATGTATATCGCAGAGCTTGCACCAGCTAAAATCCGTGGTACGTTGGTTTCATGTAACCAATTTGCTATTATCTTCGGTATGTTGGTGGTATATTTCGTCAACTATCTAATCAAGGATAACCTAGCAACACAAGAGGCTATGGTGGCTATCGGATGGCGTCGTATGTTCCTATCAGAGTCTATTCCAGCTGCAACTTTCGGACTATTACTCTTGACTGTTCCGATGACTCCACGCTACCTAGTAATGATTGGCGAGGAGACTAAAGCACTCGCTGTCCTCACCAAAATCAATGGAGTAAAAGAGGCAGAGATAGTTCTCAACGAGATTAAACAGACCACAAAACAGAAGATTGAACCCCTTATGACCTACGGTTTCTTGGTTCTCGCAGTGGGTATTTTGCTATCATTCTTCCAGCAAGCTATGGGTATCAACGTGGTTCTCTACTACGCTCCTCGTATCTTTGAGAGCATGGGAGCTTCTGGTGATTCAGCTATGATTCAGACAGTTGTGATGGGCCTTATCAATATCGTATTTACTCTAATCGCAATCTTTACGGTTGATAAATGGGGTCGTAAACCTCTTCTACTCGTTGGTTCGTTTGGTATGATGATAGGTATGATTGCACTGGGTATCTTCTCATACACCAACCAGATTGGCGTTGGAGCACTCGTATTCATCATTATCTACACAGCATCGTTTATGATGTCGTGGGGTCCTATCTGTTGGGTACTTATCTCTGAGATTTTCCCAAATACTATTCGTGGTAAGGCGGTAGCTATCGCTGTTGCGACTCAATGGGTTGCCAACTACTTGGTGTCGTCGACCTTTATTCCTCTATCAGAGTGGAGTTTAGGTAGCACATATATGCTCTACGCGCTATTCTCTCTACTATCTATAATCTTCGTCTGGAGGTTAGTCCCTGAGACTAAGGGTAAAACTCTCGAAGATATGACAGCATTGTGGAGAAAAAAATAGTTATCTAAAACTTTTTAGGGGTGAATCTGGGTTAAGCTAGATTCACCTTTTTTTGTGAAAAATTTGCAGAATCAAAAAAAACGCCCTATCTTTGCTACTGCTATGATTAAAAGAGAATATTCATACTTCCTCGCTCAAGAGGTGGAGGCAAAAGCCATTATAGGGGCAATGATTTTTTTGTCGAGAGAGGTTATGCCAATGCGAATGTGCTGCTAAGCACACTCTTTATCCCTGTGAGAGATAAGGTCTAAAGTAGACCACTCACAACTTTTCAGCAGAAGCATATAAGTTAATTTTAGTCATCCCATTTATAGTGGGTAATAGAGATAATTATGAGCAATAAAAATTATAAATTCGAAACACTTCAACAACATGCAGGACAGGTTGTTGATTCAGATAACTACTCTAGAGCACTGCCTCTACATCAAACTACAGCATACACCTTCAAAAACTCTGAACACGGAGCTAATCTATTTGCTCTCAAAGAGTTTGGTAATATCTACACTCGTCTACAAAATCCAACAACTGATGTATTGGAGCAAAGAGTCGCAGCCTTAGAGGGTGGCGTTGCGGCAGTGGCTACAGCATCGGGGCACTCGGCTCAGATGATAGCAATCACAGCGCTGCTTAGCCAAGGTGATAGTTTCGTCTCGTCGCCATATCTTTATGGTGGAACTTACAACCAATTCAACGTCTCGTTCAAACGTTTTGGTATTCAATGCAACATGGCAAAGAGCGACAAGGCGGAGGATATCGAAGCAGCTATCGACGAGAATACTAAACTCATATATGTTGAGTCTATTGGTAACCCAGCATTCTCGATTCCAGATTTCGAGAAGGTCGCAGCAGTAGCTAAAAAATATGATATTCCATTGATGGTCGACAACACTTTTGGAGCGGGGGGTTACCTTTGCTCTCCTTTAAAGTGGGGTGCTGATATCTTGGTTGAGTCTGCAACCAAATGGCTCGGAGGTCACGGTACATCTATGGGTGGAGTGATTGTCGAGGGTGGAAGTTACGACTGGACAAATGGCAAATTCTCACAACTATGTGAACCAAACGAGGGTTACCACGGCTTGGTCTATTCGGAAGCGTTCGGGCAGTTAGCCTTTATTATTAAGTGTCGCACGGATGGATTGCGTGATTTAGGTGCTTGTATCTCACCTTTTAATTCACACCAAATATTGCTCGGAATTGAGACTCTTTCGCTACGTGTCGAGCGTGAGGCTTGCAATGCACTAGCTTTGGCTAAATACTTTGTATCACACCCTAAGGTTGAGAAAGTTTTCTACCCAGGTCTTGAGGATGATGCCAACCATGCCAACGCATTGAAGTATCTACAGAATGGATTCGGATGTGTTCTAGCGGTTGTCTTGAAAGGCTCGCAGGAGCAGGTTGTTCAATTTGTCGATAACCTAGAGCTAGTCTCTCACGTTGCAAATGTTGGTGATACTAAGACACTAATTATCCAACCCGCAGCAACAACTCACCAACAGCTCACACCAGAGGCTCAGGCGGCAGCTGGAGTTCTACCAACTCTACTACGCATATCAGCTGGTATCGAGCATATTGATGATATTATTGCTGATTTTGAGAATAGCTTCAAATATATTGAGTTCTAGAAGATTTATAATAGAGGATGTCAGAGTGTAAATTTCTATATAATAAGCCCTTTGAATTAGAGGGGGGTGGGGTTCTTCCTCAAGTAGAGATAGTTTATCATACGTATGGTAAACTATCTGCTGCACAAGATAATATTATCTGGATTTGCCACGCTCTTACTGCTAACTCAGCAGTCGACGACTGGTGGCCACACACTATCGAGAAGGGCAAGTTCCTAGACCCTGAGAAATATTTTGTAATATGCCCCAACTTCCTTGGGTCGTGTTACGGAACTACAGGGCCAATGTCTGTTAATCCTGAGAGCGGTGAACCTTACTACGACAATTTCCCACTCTTGACAATACGAGATTTAATCAAGGCACATCAACTACTCGCTGAACACCTTGGTATTAAGAGTGTTAAGGCTTTGATGGGTTCATCTATCGGTGGATTCCAAGTTGCTGAGTGGTTGATTATCGAACCAGGATTTGCTCAAAAGGCAGTTTTGATAGCCACCGCAGCGGAGGCTCTACCTTGGGTCGTTGCATTCAACGAGTCACAACGTATGGCTATCGAGTGCGATGCAAGCTATGGAGAGAAGAGAGTTGATGCTGGAGCTAAAGGTTTGGCGACAGCTCGCTCGATTGCAATGCTTAGCTACAGAGGGCAGCATGCCTACGATTTAACCCAAAGAGAGAGCGATGAGCGTTCGGTTATTGATGGGTGTAGAGCTTCGAGCTATCAACGTTACCAAGGCGAAAAACTTGTTAAGAGATTTGATGCATATACCTACTACTACCTGACTAAACTCATTGACACACACAATGTTGGACGTGGACGTGGAGGAGTTGAGCAAGCTCTATCGGTAATTGAATCAGATGTTGCAATTATCGCAATCTCCTCGGATATTATCTACCCGGTATCCTCGAATGAAGTATTTAGTCGATATATTAAAAATGCCAAAATGTACACCATAGAGTCCTCATTTGGACATGATGGATTCCTTGTTGAGCATGAAAAACTAGATGAGATAATCAGAGCACACCTCGATAAGTAGGCGCTGTTATCTATCAAAACCAAGAGAGTAAAAAATAAAAATATAGAAAAAAATTATGAGTAAGATTAAAATTGGAATGTTCGGCTTTGGAGTCGTTGGCGAGGGTCTATACAAGGTTCTCGAAGAGTCTGTCTCAGCTAATGCTGAGATAGTTAAGGTATGTGTAAAGAGTAAAGGCAAGAAACGTTCAATCGACGAGAGCTACTTCACATACAATCCAGACGATATTTTCAATGATAAAGATATCAACCTTATTGTCGAGCTAATCGACGATGCTGATGAATCATACAATATCGTTGTTCGTGCTCTAAAGAGCAGAATACCAGTAGTTTCAGGAAACAAAAAGATGCTTGCATACAACCTTCCTGAGCTTATCGAGATGCAGAAAGAGTACAACACAACTCTTCTATACGATGCGTCATCGTGTGGTAGTATCCCAGTTATCCGTAACCTAGAGGAGTACTACGATAACGACCTATTGCTCTCGGTTAAGGGTATCTTGAATGGCTCTTCAAACTTTATCCTATCGAAGATTTTCAACGAGAATATGAGCTATCCAAAGGCTTTGAAGATGGCTCAGGATTTAGGTTTTGCTGAGAGTAACCCGACATTCGACGTCGAGGGGTATGACTCTCTGTTTAAGTTGATTATCATCACCGTTCACGCATTTGGTACATATATCCACCCAGATAATGTTTTGAACTATGGTATCTCGAAACTATCTGACTACGATATCAACTACGCTCGTGAGAAAGGTCTAAGAATCAAGCTATTGGCTGATGCATCGAAGATTTCACCAACAAATATCTCACTTCAGGTGTTGCCATGTTTCGTGACTCCAGACAAATATATCTATAGCGTCGAGGATGAGTTTAATGGTGTTGTTATCAAGGGACAATTCTACGACAAGCAGTTTATGTTTGGACGTGGAGCAGGTGCTTTCCCAACAGGTTCATCTGTTTTGAGTGATATCACCGCTATCGGACACAACTACAGCTATGAGTACAAAAAGCTCAACTCATTCCAGAAGATGGAGTACACCACAGATTGGGAGATGAGCATATATGTTCGTTACAGCGACGAGGCTGATTTGAAGATTTTCAAGTTCAACAACATCTCGGAGCGTTACTACAGCGAGGATTATAAATATGTGATTGGTACTATCGACCTTAAATCTCTTCTTGAGATTCGCGAGGAGCTACCAGTACGTGATATCTTCGTGGCGAAGATTTACTCAAACAAGATTAATCTGTAGATATAACAGATTAAGGATTAAACTATATCCCCAAGAGATTAATCTCTTGGGGATATTTGCATTTAAATAATTTATTACTTACCTTTGATAAACAATAAATCAAAACAACTATGATAAAAACTACACGAATTGCAGTTATTGCACTAATATTGTCGCTATGTGTTACAAGTTGTGGCCCAATATTTTCGTCAAATCACCCTAAGAAACAGCCGAAAAAAGAGGTTGTTGTAAAGGCTGACAAGAAGGAGAATAAGAACCAGAAGGCTAAAGAGAAGGAGCAAAATAAAGCTAAGAAAAAAGCAGAGAAGAAGGAGAGTGAGAAAAAGGATACAAAGAGTAAAAAGTAAATCCCTCCGAATTACCCCCGCATCTACAACGAAAAACGATGTCACGCTACTTGCATGACATCGTTTTCTCTTATAGTAGAAAGCTCTAAAGCAGAGCCTCTAATCCATCTAGGGCTACAGGTGAAGATAACTTCTCCTTAGTCATAATTGCTTTGTGTGAATCTGGGATATCAACATCCAAACCTAGAGCACGGCTGATAACATCAGCAAATTTCGAGCTGTGTGCAGTCGAAGCGTAGAATCCTTCAACTCCAGTATCGCGCATCGCAGCAAAACCTACTGCACTATGTGGGTCACTAACATATCCATAGCTCTTATAGATATCGCTCATTGTCTGCTCAATCTGCTCGTCGGTGTAGCTCAAACCAATAACTCTCTGAGTCAACTCATCGAATGACATCAACTCAATCAAACGCTCGTAGTTGCTTGGGTTACCAACATCCATCGCGTTAGCACAAGTCTGAACAGATGGTTTTGGAGTGAAAACTCCGCTCTTCAAGAATTGAGGTATTGTGTCGTTAACGTTAGTTGCAGCAACAAATTTACCGATAGGTAGACCCATCTTATTAGCCAAGATAGCAGCTGTGATATTACCAAAGTTACCACTTGGTACAACTACATCGCACACATCTTTACCACTGCTCTTCTTCCACTGGATATATCCCCAGAAGTAGTAGAACGATTGAGGTATCCAACGCAGGATACTAATCGAGTTAGCAGATGTGATATTCTTCTTCTCGCAAAGCTCTCTCTTAGCGAAGATGCTCTTCACCATAGCCTGGCAATCATCAAAGCTACCATCAACACGTAGTGCGTGGATATTTCCACCAAGAGTTGTCATCTGACGCTCCTGGAAATCACTCACCTTGCCCTCAGGGTAGAGGATATAGACATCAATTCCATCAACTCCATAGAAACCATCCGCTACGGCACTTCCCGTGTCGCCCGATGTTGCAGTTAAGATAATGGTCTTATCGTCTGGACACAACGCCGCAAGCATACGAGCCATAAAACGTGCTCCGAAATCCTTGAACGCAAGGGTAGGGCCATGGAATAGCTCAAGAGTGTAGAGCGAACTATCGCCAAATTGGTGTAGAGGAAGTGCAAAACTATATGCATCGAAGATAATATCCTTCAACACATCTCTATCCATATCCTCACCAAATAGCAAATCTGCAACATAAAATGCCATGTGCGCAAACGACTTCTCAGCCTCAGCTGAGAGCGTCGCAAGGTCGATTTGTGGAATCGACTCAGGCATATATAGACCACCACATGGAGCTAGTCCACTCTTTGCAGCCTGTTGAAGTGTATAGAATTTACTCTTATCTCTTGTTCCGTAATATCTCATTATATTTCTCTATTTTTAACTAATTTCTTACTCAACTACTACACATCCTTTATTGCAGATATCCGAAGCATAAGTATTAGCCTCGATACCCAACTTTGAGAAGTGCTCCATCATAACCGCTGCGATATTGTCGGCACTCTGCTGCGAAGTCGCTAGCGCAAATACAGATGGGCCTGAACCTGAGATATTAGAGCCTATATACCCCTCACACTGAGAGATTGCACCCTTCAACTCGTCATATCCTGGGATAAACTTCTTGCGGAAAGGCTCTGCAACATGGTCTTGAAGAGCACGTGAAACCAACTCAACATCGCCATTATATAGTCCTGCGATGAAAGAGCCAAGATTTGCCCATTGACGAATAGCTGTCGACATTGGAATCTCTGGCTTTAAAACCGCACGTGAGTCGATAGTCTTAACCTCGATGTGTGGATGAACCACCGCGCAATATAGTTTTATAGCTGGGGTAACACGAACAACATCTATTGGATTGTAGTCACGAACCAAAACCACACCACCAAGTAGTGCAGGTGCTACATTATCAGCATGACGTGCTCCACTAGCGATACACTCACCTTCAAGAGCGAATGGAATCAACTCCTCGTCGCTATAACCCAACTCAGCTAGCGCATTGTAACCTACAACAGCCGTCGCAGCAGCAGAGGCGCTTGAACCAATACCGCTACCTGGAGATATCTTCTCCTTGATAACAATCTTGACACCTTGATGTTTACCCGCTGCATCCATCATAGCACGAATAGCATGAGTCATAAGGTTCTTCTCAGGGTCGAGGGGGAGATTTACTCCACTTTCGTTAACATACTCAATCTTATCAGACTCTGTTAGAGACATCTCGACTAGATCGCCAGCTCCTTTAAAGGCAAATCCCATGGTATCAAAACCACATCCAACATTCGCTACTGTAGCGGGAGCAAAGACTTTTACTGACTTCATATAGTGTTAATTATAAATAAAAATTCTTTAGTTCAGAATGAGGCGCAAGGTAGTGTTTTTATACGATTTCACCAAATTTTAACCACTTTTTTTTACTCTTTTATCCCAAAGAGACTCTCTGGATAGACTGCATATATATAGGTAGGTAAAAATAACAGCTCTATAATATCAAAATCTCAAAAAAAAATGCTACATTTGTGGGTTATTAAAGAGTTAAGAATTACGAATTAAGAATTAACTTCCACAACGTCATTGCGGACTTGATCCGCAATCTATTAATTGACAACAGTATGTCATCCTGAACAAAGTGAAGGATCTCAAATTAGTAATCGGTTTCCATTGTTGGAGGAGATGCTTCGACTACGCTCAGCATGACAAAGGAGAGAAGAGATTGTGGCAATAATGAATAATTAAGAGTTAAGAATAAAATATTGATTTATGAAAATTGCAGTTATAGGTGGAGGAAACATGGGTGGTGCTATTGCCGCTGGTGCAATCCGCGCAGGAGTAGTAAAGGGTAGAGATGTAACCATCTCACATCTAGAACCTAAATGTGAACCTCTATTCGTAGGTTTCAGAGACGAAGTAGTTATCGAGGATGATAATGCAAAAGCTATCCTCGGCGCAGATATTATCATCGTGGCTGTAAAGCCGTGGTTAATGGAGGAGGTCCTTGGTGAGATTTCATCGTCAATCGTTCGTGAAAAACAGTTCTTGGTATCTATCGCCGCTGGTGTAACATTCGAGAATCTATCTCAAATGCTCAATATCAACACTCTTGGTTCAATGGGATTGTACCGTATTATCCCTAATACAGCTATAGCTATCTCACAGAGTGTCAACTTTATATGTCGCTGTAACACAACCTCAGAGCAGGACGAGATGTTGTTGAAGATATTTGATGCTGTGGGTCGTAGCTTTATGGTTGACGAGAGTCAGATGACACCTCTAACATCACTATCTTCATGCGGAATCGCCTTTGCTTACAAATATATCGACGCCTCAATTTCGGGCGGAGTTGATTTAGGAATAGAGGAACAACTAGCCAAAGAGATTGTACTTCAGACCGTTAAGGGTGCTGTTATGATGATAGAGACAAACGGCACAATGCCACAAACTGAGATTGACAAGGTGACAACCAAAGGTGGCATCACAATCAAGGGTCTCGACGCGATGGTCGAGAGTGGATTTGTTGAGTCGGTACATAGCGGATTAAAATCTAGTAGATAATCTATGGCGTATAAGCGTGTAGTAATAAAGGTTGGAAGTAACGTCCTCACATCGGAGTATGGCACTCTGGATATTGGACGATTGGCAGCACTAACAGATCAAATTGCTGCCCTGCATCGTGCTGGTATAGAGGTTATTTTGGTCTCTTCTGGAGCGGTTGCATCGGGACGTAGCGAACTTAGTGGATTAAATCGCAAGCTCGATTCAGTTGCCGCACGACAGCTATTCTCGGCAGTAGGACAGGCGAAACTCATCAACAAATATTACAACCTCTTCAAGGAGTATGATATAGTGTGTGGACAGGTTCTAACAACCAAAGAGTCGCTATCCACCAGAGGTCACTACCTCAATCAGAAGAGTTGTATGGGTGTTATGTTGGATAGCGGGGTGATACCTATCGTCAACGAGAATGACACCATCTCGGTAACCGAGCTAATGTTCACCGATAATGATGAACTTTCGGGACTCGTCACAACCATGATGGGTGCGGATGCACTGATTATATTGAGTAATGTCGATGGTATCTATAGCGGAAATCCAAACGACCCATCTTCCGAACTTATACGCAATGTCGACAGCTCGGATAGCGACAATCTAGGTCAATATATCTCAACTACCAAGTCACAATTCGGACGTGGTGGAATGTTGACTAAGTGTCGTATCGCTTGTAAAATAGCTGACGAAGGAGTTGAGGTAATCATCGCTAATGGCAAGAGAGATAGGGTATTGACTCAACTACTTCTCGATGGGGAAGATATCCCATCAACACGTTTCACCCCATCACAACGTGCTATTTCGGGAGTTAAACGATGGATTGCACACAGTGACGGATTTGCCAAGGGCGAACTCCATGTCAACGATGGAGCTTACCAAGCCCTAATGCAACCTAGAGCAGTGAGTCTACTACCTATCGGAGTGTGCTGCGTAAAGGGTGATTTCGAGAAGGATGATATAGTCAAGATTATCTCGCCTAAGGGTAATAATATAGGTGTAGGACGAGTTACTATGGATAGCGAGTCAGCTCGTGAGGTGATGGGTAAAAGAGGCGAAAAGGCTCTTATCCACTACGACTACCTCTACTTAGAATAAAAAATTAAAACGATAATACCATGGATTGCAAACCTCTTTTTAGAGATGCACGAGAGGCATCACGCAGCTTGGCTCTTTTAGGACAAGAGAGAATCGACTCACTACTTGAGACGGTAGCTAAAGCGGCAATAGATAATACAAGCAGAATACTGAGTGCTAACGAGTTAGACCTAGCAAAAATGGAGCGTAGTAATCCTCTATACGATAGATTGCTACTAACCAAGGAGCGCATCGAGGGTATCGCTAGCGATATGTTATCGGTGGCTAAGTTGAACTCTCCAGTGGGTGATGTTATCAGCCGCAGAGTTCGCCCAAATGGGATGGAGATATCTAAGGTTGTAGTACCTTTTGGTGTGATTGGAGTGATATACGAGGCTCGTCCGAATGTTAGTTTCGACGTCTTTGGATTGTGTTTCAAGACCGCTAACGCCTGCCTGTTAAAGGGTGGAAGTGATGCTTTCCACTCGAATAGTGTGATTGTTGAGATTATCCGCGAGGTTCTTCGCCATGAAGGTATCGACGAGAGGGTAGTAACTCTACTTCCAGTGGAGCGCGAGGCGACAGCTCAGCTATTGTGTGCTGATGGATTTGTCGACTTATTAATTCCACGTGGTAGCTCGTCGCTTATCAACTATGTACGTAAAAATGCTACAGTTCCAGTTATCGAGACGGGAGCTGGTATCTGCCACACCTATATTAATGAAGAGGCTGACGTCGCCAAAGCGAGAGATATCGTAACCAACGCCAAGACTCGCCGTGTGAGTGTATGTAACGCTCTGGATTGCGTGGTGATAGATAGTGAGATGTTGGGAAATATTGCCCAGATATGCTCTCTTCTATCGGATAAAAATGTTGTAATATATGCCGACGAGCGCAGCTATGCAGCACTTCAAGGCAACTATCCAGCTGAATTATTAGAGCATGCAACACAGGAGAGTTTCGGAACTGAGTTTATGGATTATAAGATGGCTATCAAAACCGTTGACTCAATCAACGAGGCTGTAGAACACATCTCGGAGTACTCCTCAAGACACAGTGAATCTATTGTCACCGAGGATGAGCAGGCGGCTGAGTACTTTATGAACGTGGTCGATGCTGCATGTGTATATCACAATGTATCAACTGCCTTTACCGATGGAGCACAATTTGGTTTCGGTGCGGAGATTGGCATCTCAACACAGAAACTACACGCACGAGGACCAATGGCTCTACCTGAGCTAACTACCTATAAATACCTAATCACTGGCTCTGGACAGATACGCAGCTAACATACATGAAAGTTAAAATCTACTCACTATTAGCGCTAATTGCAGTGGTGATAATCGGGTGCCGTTACTATCCTGATATATCAACAGAGGATAGTGACGACAACTCCACTGAGGACGACACAGAGCAGATAAGTGGTGTAGATGAGGCAGAGAGTGTTGAAGTAGAAGATAGCCAAGAGGTACTGACTGCGTGGTATGAGCTACCAGCATCAAATAATGACTCTAGATATCAATACGTTACCCACTACACCCAGCTAGATAGCGGGGTAGACGTGCGTAACTTTTCGCTCTGTTACGACACCAAGAGCGCAGGTGCTGCATGGATTGCATATCCATACCATGAGATATATGATGGCGACTCAGGGCGTAGTAGCTCTTGGAGTTCAGACCCTCTAATCGACGATGAGTTACAACCCTATCTAAAGAGTTCATATCCAAACTCACTCTACGACAGAGGGCATCAAATCCCTTCAGCTGATAGACAGGCAACCAGCGATATGAATAAGCAGACCTTCTACTACTCGAATAGTACCCCTCAGCTTGCACGCCTAAATCAACAGAAGTGGGCTAGCCTCGAAGAGCAGGTTCGCAATCAAGTATGCTCAGACACGCTCTATGTGGTAACAGGAGCACACTATCTCAACTCGACACAGACCACTAGCGACTCTGCAGGCAAGGAGGTAGCGATACCTACCGCATACTTTAAGGTTTTATTACGTACCCGTTCGGGAAGTAGCGGACGCTCTATTGGCGAGTGCGACGATAGCGAGCTAAAGAGTATCGGATTCTGGGTAGAACATCAATACTACTCGACACTTCCAGCCCCCGTTTCAGTCGAGCAGATTGAGGAGTTGAGTGGTTTCACACTCTTTCCACACGTCTCGAAGAGTGTCAAGCAGCAGGCTAATATCGAGGATTGGAGTTTGAGCAAGTCACTATTTGAACTATGAAAAGAGTCGCTATAGTCTTAGAATCTATTTAAATCTCTCTCACTTAATCTACTATGGCTCTTTTACTTAGCTTTCTAATTTTATTATTTTGCTAATAGAATCACTATTAGCTTCAATATCAAAATCAAAAATCAAAGCAAAATGGCTCATACTATTTTTAAGCAGAAAAACTTAAACAGATTCTTAATCTTCGCATTTTTATCGCCATTTGGGATTGCTCTATCTCAGATAAATCACACAACTATAGCGTCATACAATGTCGAGAATCTATTCGACACAATCAACAACCCCACAACAAAGGATAGGGTATTCACTCCACGAGGCAAAAACAGATGGAGCGGCGAGCATTATCGTGCAAAGATTGAGAATATCGGAGCTGTTATCAATGGAATTGCCAAAGAGAGTGGTGATTTCCCCGCTATAATCACACTGTGCGAAGTTGAGAATCGGAGCGTTGTCGAAGATTTAGTGCAGAGCAGTGGTTTTTGTGGGGTGGAGCATGGAGTCATCCACTACGACTCGCCCGATGAGCGTGGATGTGATGTCGCTATAATATATCGTCCATCGTTATTCGAGGTGAAAGGGAGTCGGAATATTCTATCTGCATCCAACACTTCCACACGTGATATATTAACGGTATGGGGCAAATTACTTGGTGAGGATATATTTATTATAGCTCTGCATCTACCCTCACGCATGGGAGGAGTCGAGAAGAGTCAACACCTTCGCGATGCATCCGCTCGACAAATCCGAGGGGTAATAGATTCACTCCAAACTAGAGAGCCTCTCACCAATATCATAGTAATGGGTGACTTCAACGACAACGCAACCGACAACTCTATAGTCAATATCATCAGAGCAAAGGCATCGAGGGAGAGGTTAAAAGAGGGTGAAATGTTTAATCCATTCAACGAACTTGAGAAATTAGGGTATGGCACAACCGCCTACAAAGATGAGTGGTGTATGTATGATAATATTATAGTCTCACAAGGTCTGCTCAACAACAATGGACTGCATCTACTTAATTCACAAGTAGATACAACTCTATACGGAACTGTATATCGCCCCGATTATCTTATCTCATCGCAGGGGCGTTTTCGTGGTTATCCACTCCGAGCCATCTCGAATGGTCGCTTTCAAGGTGGTTATAGCGACCACCTTCCGATATATATCCAGGTCAGTTCACCTAAAAAGTAGTCGGTTCACAGAGTGAATCGGTCACTTCACCCCTCACTTTTGCCACTTCACCTTATAATTGGTAGGAATATTCTATTCATCTATTATATTTGTAACAAGAAATTTAAACAAAAGAGAAATTATGAGAAAGTTAAGATTCGCAATGGTTGTTATGGTGCTCTTTAGCGCATTATCCCTAATCGCTCAACCTCCAGGAGGTGGACAAGGAGGAGGTCAAGGTCAAGAGCAGAGTGGAGAGCGTCCTCAAAGAGGTGGTCGTCAAAATATGACACCAGAGGAGATGGCAACACAGCGTACTGAGATGTTAAATAGAGTCGTAACATTTGAAGAGGGTCAAGCAGAGATTGTATATAACCTATATATGTCACAAAATGAGCCTCTTCCAAGTGAGTTATCAAAAGAGGAGAGTGATGCACTAAGTCGTAAAGAGCGTAAAGCATATCAAGAGCTTATCAAGAGCGAAAGAGAAGAGCGTGAGGCTGATTTCCAAGTTGCTCTTTACCAAATCCTAACTCCTCCACAAATTGAGAAGTATGAGATTTTTGTTGAGCAGATGAAGGCTCGTATGCAGAACAGAGGCGAAGAGGGACAAGGCGGTCAAGGTCAAAGAGGACAAGGTGGCCCTGGCGGTCAAGGTGGCCCTGGCGGTGGCGGCGGTGGTCGCATGTAAATATAAAGTAGTCACGATTACCTACCCATCAAAAGTAGATAATCGTATCTAATAAAGAGTTAACACATTGTGTTAAGGTTAATAAAAAAGTTAGTTAAAAGTTAGTTCAGTTAGTAAGGTATTTCCGGTAGCGGCACTATTTCGAAAGAAACAGTGCCGCTACTATCTTTACACCCTTATCAATTGGTGTAGTATGTATAAAAAAACAATTAAAGGTACTCTTTGCAGAAGTACCTTTAATTGTAAGAACCAAAAGTTCTAAGATGGAGAATCCCTAGATTAATTTCAACTCCTTTTTAATTGAGTCTATCTTACCTGCTAGCTCAGCCTTAACCTTGTCATAATCCTCGACACAAGCCAATGGAGACTTCACTCCGAAGTAGAACTTAATCTTAGGCTCTGTTCCCGATGGACGAACCGAAACGATAGTTCCCTCCTCAGTAAACCACTGTAGCACGTTGCTCGAATCCTCATTGATATCACTAACCTCGCCAGTGATTGGGTTTGTTGATTTCAAACTCTTATAGTCGTCGATTCTCACAACAGAAGAGCCTAAAATCGAAGTTGGAGGAGTCGCACGCATATCAACCATCATCTGTTGAATCTGCTCAGCTCCCTCTTTGCCCTTACGAACAACCGATACCAAATCCTCGAAGTAGAAACCATACTTAACATATAGCTGTTGCAACCACTCGAATAGAGTCATATCCATAGTATCACGTGCCCAAGCCGCAGCCTCAGCAGCAAGTGAACATGCAGAGACTGCATCCTTATCACGAACAAAGTCGCCAGCAAGGTAACCGAAACTCTCCTCACCACCACCTATATATGTAGCTTTACCCTCCAACGAGCGGATAATACGAGCGATATATTTGAAACCAGTCAAACAGTCATAACACTTAACTCCAAAGTGAACAGCCACTGCATTTGCCATCTGAGATGTTACAATAGTCTTAACAACGAATTGATTTCCATCCAATTTACCCAACTCAGCCCAGCGTGTTAGCTGATAGCTCAAGATTAGGGCTAGGGTCTGGTTACCATTAAGTAGAATAAACTCACCCTTAGTATCACGAAGAGCTAGACCAACTCTATCAGCATCTGGGTCGGTTGCCATAACCAAGTCTGCACCTATCTCCTTAGCCTTGTCGATAGCTAGAGCCATAGTTTTGCGCTCCTCAGGGTTTGGTGAATCAACCGTTGGGAAGTTACCATCAGGAGTAGCTTGAGACTCCAGAAGATGTATATCAGTAAAACCAAATGACGCAAGTGACTCTGGAACAAGTTTAACTCCCGTTCCGTGGATTGGAGTGTAGACAATCTTCATATCTGCATACTTCTCAACACAAGATGGAGATAGCGATAGGCCCTTAATCCTCTTAAGGTAGATTTGGTCGAACTCATCACCTAGGATTGTGATGTTCTCAGCATTCTTACCCTTCAATACCATATTTATATCGGTAATCTTACCAACCTCCTCAATGATATTCGTATCATGTGGAGCAGTCACCTGAGAACCATCATCCCAATACGCCTTATATCCATTATACTCCTTGGGGTTGTGCGATGCAGTAACCATAACACCAGATTTACAACCTAACTCACGTATTGCGAAACTAAGCTCAGGAGTTGGACGAAGTGACTCGAAAAGATATACCTTAAAACCATTCGAAGCAAATATATCAGCTACATCCTCGGCAAACAGACGTGAATTGTTACGAGAGTCGTGAGCTACAGCTACCGAGATAGCCTCTCCTGCGAAATTCTTGGCGATATAGTTAGCCAAACCTTGAGTCGCTGCTCCTACCGTATATATATTCATGCGGTTAGTTCCGACGCCCATAATACCACGAAGTCCACCTGTTCCGAACTCCAAGTCACGATAAAAAGACTCAACTAGCTCCTTGTTATCATTCTCCATTAAATCTCTGATGATGCTCTTACTCTGCTCATCATAACCTCCGTTTAACCACTCGTTTGCTCTCTGCAAAACAAGCTCTTGTACATCTGTTGCCATAATCAGTTCTATTTAAATTTTACATTTAGGATTAAAAAATTTAACTTTTTGAAGTTTGCTGAAAAATTGCTGAAAAATTTGCTGAAAAATTGCTGAAAAAATTAAACTCGAAAAAGTTTCTCTGTACAAATGTAATAAAAAAAAACTAAAATCCTATTATAAAAGCAATTAAAATGCATTATAATATATCTGAAAAAAAAAATGAAAAAAACAATAGCTAAGATGATAAAAAATAAAAAAAAAATTACCACCTTTGCATAGCTGAAGTTTAAAAGACTTCAAGCATAATTAGAGCCTAAAAAATCATTTGATGTTACAAAACCTAGAGAAATACTCCACAGTATGGCAATCTTGCCTTGACCTTTTCCGTGAGCACACCACAGAGGAGGAGTATGTTCGTTGGTTTGCTCCTATTATGCCTCTAGCCTATGATGGACAGAGCCTTCGTTTGGAAGTTCCAGACAAGAGTTATGTGCAACATATCGAGAGTAATTACCTCGATTTTGTCCGTCCAATAATCGCGCAACAGTTTGGTAATAAGACTCGTCTGTTCTATGCAGTGCCTCGCGCTGAGCAGAGTGGAGTAGCAATAAAAAGCAACTCAATCTCTACTTCTAACAGCTTCAACCAACAGCCAAACAGCGCAGCGCAGATTAAGAATCCATTCGCTGTACAGAGCACTAAAGGGTTGAATATCGACCCAAATCTAAGCGAGAGATACACTTTTAAAACATTCGTTGAGGGTGAGTGCAATAAACTTG
The DNA here is from genome assembly GCA_047178865.1 of Rikenellaceae bacterium. GTDB lineage: Bacteria > Bacteroidota > Bacteroidia > Bacteroidales > Rikenellaceae > Alistipes. The sequence continues at coordinate 14,194 of JBCQSY010000017.1, read as the reverse complement.
CCGTTTCCGCAGGACACGCCATTGCGCAGTCTCCTGGCAACAACCCTTTCAACCCACTATACATATACGGTAACTCAGGACTTGGTAAGACCCACCTTGTACAGGCTATAGGGCATGAAATACGCAAAAACTCGCCGCAGCAGCAGGTTTTGTATGTTTCGATGAATAAGTTCCAAGCTCAGTTCACTACTGCTATAAAAAGTGGCGAGATTAACAATTTTGTACACTTTTATCAAAATATTGATATTTTGATAATCGACGATATTCAAGATTTATCTGGCAAGGAGAAGACCCAAAATACCTTCTTCCATATATTTAGCCACCTTCTACTAAGTGGAAAGCAGATTATCCTAACATCGGACAAACCACCCGTTGAGCTAAAAGATATCGAGCAGCGACTTATCACCCGTTTCAAGTGGGGTTTTGCTACTCAAATCAATACTCCCGACTTCGCTACAAAGAGACGCATCATTGATGTCAAGGCGAGAAGGATGGGGGCATTTATCCCAGATGATGTTATCGACTTCTTGGCACACAACATCACAGCCAATGTTCGTGAGATTGAGGGTGCTCTATCTTCATTGATGGCTCACGCGTCACTTCTCAATAGTGAGGTTACGGTAGCTTTGGCTAAAGATATCCTTAAAGTATATGTTAAGGTTATCAACCGAGAGGTGACAATCAACAGGATTCTAGAGATTGCCAGCGATTACTTCGAGATATCCGTCGAGAAGATATGTTCAGCAACTAGAACTCGTAATGTAGCTCTAGCTCGTCAAAGTGTGATGTATCTAGCCAAAGAGTACACCAAACTACCTCTCTCGGCTATTGGTTCAGCTGTTGGTGGTCGTAAACACGCCACCGTGCTACACTCCTACAAGACCGTAGTCAACATGTTGGAGACCGACAAAAGATTCCGCAAGCAAATCGAAGATATCGAGAAGAGGATACTTATCTAACCAAAAGTTGGAAAGTTGTTCGTTCATTAAACAACTACATCAAAGATAGCCTAGTGGTTTTTCCTTTTATATTCTTACCCCACCCCTAATCCCCTCCCTCAGGTAGGGGACCTTGAGTCGCTTCGCTCCTTATATTCTAAGAATCAATAGTTGAAAAATTATTTGTTCAAAGAAGAAGCACAGGAGAGATATCTCAATGTGGCGACGAATAAAGTTAGCCACATTGCCTCTATATTTTATCAATCATTGATAAAAATGGGGTAAAAATATTGATATTCCATTTTTTTTCACTACCTTTGACTCTCTACCAAAGATTAAAATTGAGGATTATGGCAAAATTAAATATAGGTGATAAGATACCCCATTTTGAGCTTACTACTCAGGATGGCGAACCATTTACAGATAAGATGATTAGTAGTGGTAAAGGTGAGAGCACCATCCTCTACTTCTACCCCAAAGATAACACATCTGGATGTACTCTACAAGCCAAAAACCTACGTGATGGTATGGAGGAGTTATCGAAGGCTGGATTTCGAGTTATTGGCGTTAGTCCCGACTCGGAGCGTTCACACTGTAACTTCATTGCAAAACACGAACTCAATTTTACGCTACTCGCCGACGTCGAGCGCACGATGTGTGAGGCTTTTGGTGTTTGGGTCGAGAAGAGTATGTATGGTCGAAAATATATGGGTGTTGCAAGAACAACCTTTATAATAGATAATAGTGGAGTAGTAACCGATATCTTCGAGAAGGTTGAAACTAAACGCCACACCGAACAAATTTTAGAGAGATTAAATAAATAAGATAAAATAATGGAACAATCGAACAGCGAAAAGCTCAAGGTATTGAGCGCGGTAATGGATAAAATTGAGAAGGACTTTGGTAAGGGTTCAATCATGAGAATGAACACCTCTGAGGTTAACGAAATTGCGGTAATACCAACAGGTTCAGTATCTTTGGATATAGCTCTTGGAGTTGGTGGCTACCCTAAAGGTCGTGTAATCGAGATTTTTGGCCCTGAGTCATCAGGTAAAACTACACTCGCAATTCACGCTATTGCCGAGGCTCAAAAGGCGGGAGGTATCGCAGCATTTATCGATGCAGAGCACGCCTTCGACAGCTACTACGCTCAGAAGTTGGGTGTAGATATCGACAACCTACTTATCTCACAGCCAGACAATGGTGAGCAGGCTCTTGAAATTGCAGACTCACTAATTCGCTCTAGCGCCATCGATATTATCGTTATTGACTCGGTCGCAGCACTTACTCCAAAGGCGGAGATTGAGGGTGATATGGGTGACTCGAAGATGGGTCTACAGGCTCGTTTGATGTCTCAAGCACTACGTAAACTCACCGCTAGCATCTCAAAGACCAAGACCGTATGTGTCTTTATCAACCAGTTGCGCGATAAGATTGGTGTGGTTTATGGCAATCCTGAGACCACAACTGGCGGTAACGCTCTTAAATTCTACTCTAGTGTGAGAATCGACATCCGCCGTATGTCGGTCATCAAGGATGGTGAGGAGCAGTTGGGTACTCGCACAAAGGTTAAGGTTGTGAAGAATAAGGTTGCACCTCCATTCAAGCGTGCCGAATTTGATATTATGTTTGGTGAGGGTATCTCACGAGTAGGCGAGATTATTGATATGGGTGTCGATTATGGCATCATCAAGAAGGCTGGCTCTTGGTTCTCATACGGAGAGCGCAAAATTGGTCAAGGTCGCGACTCAGTGAAGAATCTACTCCTTGGCGACGAGGCTATCAGAGTCGAAATCGAGGAGAAGGTGCGCCAAGCTATCAAAGAGGGCAAAGAGGGTAAGTAGGGTAGAACTCAACTATACAACAACGAATAGTTTATAAAGAAGATGAACTACACGGAGAAGGATGAAATATTAATAGGTGAGGCTTGGAATAAACTCCTTGAATCGTGTCAGCAGGTTTGCAAAAACGACGGTGACTGGGATTTAATCAAGCGTGCTTTCTTTCTAGCGAAGGAGGCACATGCTGGTGTGCGTAGACGCTCTGGCGAGCCATATCTACTACATCCTATCGCCGTAGCTCAAATCGCAGTCGACGAGATTGGATTGGGTGTGAAGTCTGTTGTGGCAGCTCTGCTACATGATGTGGTCGAGGATACCGACTATACCGAAGCAGATATCGAGCGTATATTCGGAGCTAAGATATCCTCGATGGTTGATGGCCTAACCAAGATATCGGGCGTATTTACCACCGACACATCCGAGCAGGCAGAGTCGTTCCGCAAGGTTATTATGACTCTAGCTGATAATGTTCGTGTTATACTTATTAAGATAGCCGACCGACTACACAATATGCGTACGTTGGGTTCGATGCCTCCTAATAAGCAGATTAAGATAACTAGCGAGACGATGTATCTCTTCGCTCCACTTGCTCACAGGTTGGGACTCTTCTCAATCAAGAGCGAACTGGAGGATTTGTGTATGAAATATCGCTTCCCTGAGGAGTATAACCACATCACACAGAAGCTGCGCGATAGCGAGGCTCACCGCGAAGAGTATATCTCAAAATTCATCGCTCCAATCCGCAAGACACTCGACAGAGATGGTTTCAACTACGATATTTCGGGACGTGTCAAGAGTATCTACTCGATATGGAGCAAGATGCAACGCAAGCAGATTCCATTCGAGGAGGTCTACGATTTAATCGCCGTGAGAGTGGTGTTCAAACAGTCTAAATTCCCATCTGAAAAGACTCAGTGTTGGCAGATATACTCCTCGATAACAGATATTTACACCCCAAAGCCAGATAGACTTCGCGACTGGATTAGTATGCCTAAAGATAATGGTTACGAAGCTCTTCACTCGACTGTTATGGGACCCGATGGTAACTGGGTCGAAGTTCAAATTCGCACACAGCGAATGGAGGATATCGCAGAGAGGGGATTCGCAGCCCACTGGAAGTATAAAAAGGCGATGGGCACTATCGACAACGAGGATGATTTCGATAGATGGCTCGGTAAGGTGCGTGATGCTCTTGAGCTACCTTCGGAGAATGCAGTTGACTTCTTAGACAACTTCAAGCTATCACTCTACACCTCTGAGATTCTTATATTTACACCAAAGGGAGAACCACGTAAACTACCATACGGAGCAACAGCTCTTGACTTCGCATACGATATCCACTCGAAGATTGGTAATGAGGCGATTGGAGCGAAGATTAACTACCGTATCGAGCCAATAACCAAGCGAATTTATAGTGGCGACCAGATTGAAATTATCACCTCCGCATCGAGCAAACCCAAGGCCGAGTGGTTGGAGCATGTAGTTACAGCCAAGGCGACGCAGTCAATTAAGACATTCCTCAAGGGAAAGCATCAGGACAATATCAAACGAGGTAGAGAGCTATATGAGAATAAGTTAAAGGAGTTGGGTATCCAACATCGTGGTCAGTTGCTGCGTCGAGTTATCGAGGTCTACAACGTCTCGACCAAGGAGGAGTTCTATAGTAGTATCGGAGCTGGAATCCTCAAACTCGATGATTTAGAGCAAATTGCAAAAGAGGACTCAGGCAGTAGGATTCTCAAATTCTGGAAACTATTCGTCAACGAACAAGATAACCAAACCGAGGAGTCGGAGGAGGAGAGTAGCAACGATAGCGGCAATAAGGGCAAGAAGAGTTCAGAAGAGATTCTCTTCGAGTTGGCTGAGTGTTGCGAGCCTATCCCTGGCGACCAAGTTGTTGGTTTCAGAGATATCCAAACAGGCAAAATTATTGTACACAAAGCCAAATGCGACGTGCTCGACAAGATGGCAGCACAACATGGCAATAACATTGTAAAAGAGGATATTAAGTGGTCTCAATATAAGAGGGTATCCTACCTAAGTAGTATCTATTTGAGGGGTATCGACCGACTTGGTCTACTGCTCGATTTGACAAAAGTTGTCACCACCGACTCGAATATCAATATGCGCGAGATTAAACTCGACAGTAAGGATGGTATATTCAAAGGAACTATCAGCTTGTATATCAATGATACTGAGAACCTTAACCTACTAATGCAGCAAATACGCAAGATTAAGGGTATAGATGTTGTAAAACGTAATGTAAATTAGAATCATGGGGAATATAATTACACTACTCACTGTCGCCGTAATCTACTTTATAGCAAACCAATACATCAACAAAAAAATTGATGGGCAGGGTGGTGGTGCTCTTTTCGAGATGGATAATCAAGAGGGTGAAGATGAGATAGGCGAGAAAACAGCTCAAAGCATCGAACCACAATATAATAGAGCTCTATTCACGACTAAAAGCAACAAGAGAAAAAAGGTTGTCAATCAACCAATTAACACTCCTCCAACTCCTGAAAAAAGCGAGGTTAAACCAGTCGAAGCACACATCTCAAAACCCAAAGAGTTCTCTCTCAAAAATCCATCCAACAAAGAGCTGCGCAAGGCGGTGATTATGTCGGAGGTTTTAAATCGAAAATTCTAGCGAAAATATTTGTATATTAAGGCATTAAGTGTTATCTTTGTGCCTTGAATTGCCGTGGCGTATTGTTACGGCGCTGAATATTAATATTTTAACGAGCGATTGTATCGCAAAATTTCCAGAATGGAAGAGAACAAAACAGTAGTTACCAACGAGAATTTCGATTGGAACGCATTTGAGAACGAGCTTGATCTTTATGACAAGAGCAAAGATGAGATTAGTGCATCTTACGACCAAACCCTATCTAACGTTGTAGTTGGTGAGGTAGTTGATGGTAAGGTTATCTCATTGAACAAGCGTGAGGTTGTTATCAACATCGGTTACAAGAGTGAGGGAGTTATCTCTATCTCAGAGTTCCGCTACAACCCAGAGCTAGCAGTAGGTGATGAGGTTGAGGTTTACGTTGAGTCTGCAGAGGATAGAAACGGACAACTTGCACTTTCACACAAAAAAGCACGTCAACTTAAATCATGGGATCGCGTTAATCAAGCGTTGGATAACGACGAGATTATCAAAGGTTACATTAAGTGTCGCACTAAGGGTGGTATGATTGTAGATGTATTTGGAATTGAGGCATTCTTGCCAGGTTCACAAATCGACGTTAAACCAATCCGCGACTACGATATTTATGTAGACAAGACAATGGAGTTCAAAGTTGTTAAAATCAACCACGAGTTCCGCAACGTTGTCGTTTCACACAAAGCTCTTATCGAGGCTGAATTGGAGGCTCAGAAAGAGGTTATCATGTCTAAACTTGAGAAGGGTCAAATCCTTGAGGGTACAGTTAAGAACATCACTACTTATGGTGTATTCGTTGACCTTGGTGGTGTTGATGGACTTATCCACATCACAGATCTTTCATGGGGTCGTGTTTCACACCCTGAGGAGGTTGTTACTCTTGACGAGAAGATTCAAGTTGTTATTCTTGACTTCGACGAGACTAAAAAGCGTATCGCTCTTGGTCTTAAACAACTTTCAGCTCACCCATGGGATGCTCTTGATACATCACTTGCAATCGGTGACAAAGTTAAAGGTCGCGTAGTTGTAATGGCTGACTATGGTGCATTCATCGAGATTGCTCCAGGTGTAGAGGGTCTAGTTCACGTATCTGAGATGTCTTGGAGTCAGCACCTACGTTCTGCTCAGGACTTCATGAAGGTTGGTGACGAGGTTGAGACTGTAATCCTTACTCTTAACCGTGACGAGCGCAAGATGTCATTGGGTATCAAACAACTTACTCCAGACCCATGGGAGGGTATTGAGGTTAAGTATCCTGTTGGTACTAAGTGTAATGCACGTGTTCGCAACTTCACTAACTTCGGTGTATTCGTTGAAATCGAGGAGGGTGTTGATGGACTTATCCACATCTCTGACTTGAGTTGGACTAAGAAGGTTAAGCATCCAGGAGAATTCACTTCAATTGGTGCTCAAATCGATGTTGTAGTTCTTGAGGTTGATAAAGACAATCGTCGTTTGAGCCTAGGACACAAACAACTAGAGGAGAACCCATGGAGTGCAATCGAGGATCAATATAGCGTTGATACTATCCACTCAGGTACAATCACTGAGATTACTGAGAAGGGTGCTATCGTATCTCTTTCTGAGAGCATCGAGGGATTCTGCCCAGGTCGTCACCTTGTTAAAGAGGATGGAACTAACCCAGTTGCGGGTGATGTTATCGACTTCAAGGTTATCGAATTCTCTAAGGCTACTAAGCGCATCACTTTGTCACATGCTCGTATCTATGAGGATATCAAGCGTGCTGAGGTTGCAGCTGAGAAGGCAGAGAAGAGATCAGCTTCTGAGGCTACTAAGTCATCAATGAAGAAGATTAACGCTTCTGTTGAGAAGACCACTTTGGGAGATATCTCTGGTCTTGCTGAACTTAAAGCAGCAATGGAGAAAGAGAACAAGTAATCTCTCTGATACCAATATAAAGATAAACGCCACGGCATCAGCCGTGGCGTTTATTGTTTTATCATATCTAATCCTACTCCTTATAATCGAGGAGAAATCCCTTTAAAAACTTGCAATGCATCTCGAAAAATGCTTTTAACCTATTAAGTGTTAGATTATTAGGCTCTTGATTGGTTTGGATAACCATCTCTTGATAGAACCTCTTAAAATCCTTTTCAAGAGCCTCAATCAGAGGTCGCTCTGGGTAGTTAGGAATCCGCATATAGCGGTGGTGGAGAAGTGATAGAGTGATGTAGATTTGCTTAATCTCTTGAGGGGTCTAGCTCGAAGGAACTAGATGTTGTTAACTTCACGTTGTGTCTTTTGTCCATTGCCTTAATTTTTAATTGGTTAAACATATCAGGCAGGAGAAAAAAAAGGGTGATTTCGCCTGTCCTGTTACTCTTCACCACACAAGGCAGTGGGTACATTAATACGCCACACAGGGGTACGAAACCACCCGTGTATATAGTGAGCCACGAGCATAAAAATGCCCGCCTCGCTATGAAAGGCAGGTTTCCCTACCTTGTGTGAAAATGAAGAGTGCTACAAATATAGAGATAAATATTGAGTTAACCAAATAACTTGCTTGCAATCTCAAAAAAAACTGAGACTTCCTGAGAAACACTGAGACCCAAAGTCCCCTCCCTGAGGGAGGGGATTAGGGGTGGGGTAAGAAAATAAAATAGAAAAATCACTAGTTTTCCACTCCGTAATTGCCCAAACAACGAATATTTTTTTTTCAAACCTTAATTGGCATTTTATATATTAATCTAACTAAGTTATTCTAGTTGATAATCCATGCCATTCTCCCACTCATCTGAATCGACAAGAGCCACAAGGCGATTAATCCACAAATCACGGATTGATTGATAGTCGCAAAGACCTTTGATCTCACAAGTTGATGTTGATGTACCGTGTGACTCATGATCTGAAATCTTACAACCCATAGCCTCCAACATAGCCTTCCAACTTGCATCTCCATCAGGATCTGTATTTACCTCTAATAAATCCTCACCAACTCCCCATAAGTCGTTGTGCGCGTGGTCTCCAGCTACTGTCATGAATGGAACGAGTGTGATTGTAAGTTCACTTGTCTCGATGTCCTGAGCTGCACAATAGTTCAAAACCTCTGCATATACACAGTTGTTATACTCTAGGTTTGTCAACACCTCATCCTTATCTGCTGGGTACGACACACCCTCCCAAGGCCAGAATACTGTTGCGCCATAATCTACTGTTCCAACAATTACGTTATCGTTTGTTAGTTTTCCCTTTATAGCTTCCTCAATATCGAGATACTTATTGTTTGCTGCATAGTTCTCATCTGGGTTTCCGTGTCCCATGAATAACACTAGCTGATTTTTCTCCTTAAAGACATCGCTATAAGCATCTACCAAAATCTCTGCCACAGCATCTGTACTACTATCCTCACCAATAGCCTCCAACAAGCAATCACCCTTGATAACGTTAATGTCTGGATAGTTTGCAATCATGAAGTTTTTCTTGACATCTGTATTCATCAAGCTCAAATACTCCTCTCCTGGAATCACGTGAAGTGACTGCACAATCACATTCTTGTAACCTGCATCACCAATTGCATTCAACCATAAATCAGGCTGATAGCGTGGAGTTCCCAAGGCTGCCTCTACACGATTCACACATGTGCGAGATGTGAATGACATATAGATATCATAATCTGGGAATACCTCCTGAAAATCTGCGATTGTTGCGTCGTAAGTCTTGATTGACTCCTCGAATGTAGATCCAAAAGAGCATAGCAAAATTGCATTGCCGCTATTAGAAGCTCCCTTCGTTGCAGCTACCTCAATCTCCGCTGGGTTAGCTGTGTTGTCATCGTCGCCCATATCGCATGATACCACTGATAGAGCGAGTGTTGCCATTGCTGCGTAAGCAAATAATTGTTTAGTTTTTTTCATAAATGTGTTTGTTAAAAAGTGTTTGTTATTTATTGAATTTTACGCTTAAAGATAGATATAGTGTACGTCCAGGCGAGTTCGTGCCTCTATGAAAACCAAAGGGTGTTTTATCTACATAATTGAAAATGTTATCAACTCCCACATTCAAATCAATCGAGCAATATTCACAATCCAGGAGTTTATGACGTGTATTAAGCCTCCAAAGCTGAAAAGCTGTACCATCGCCATCATACATATAGTGCTTATCTGATTGATACTCACCGAATAGGTCGATATTGAGTTTGTATCTATTTTTGCTATAATTCCACGCCACACGCCACTTCACCTTGTGGTCCGATGTTCCATTTATGGGCTGGTAGAGCATATAATCATCACTGTCAGGATCATCTACATATTGCGCCTTAGCATCGGTGTAGGTATATCCACAACCCACAGTCAATGATTTGAGTAGTACATACGAAAGGTCAAAATCGACCACAAATGACTTCGCCTTTGAGAGGTTTGCATACTGCATACTAGATTCTAACTCGTCCATAATATCTTCTGACGACATTGGCACTTCGACAAGTGCTATCATATCACGAATCTGATTATATTGAACAGATACCGATGTCTTTAAACGTTTGGTATTATACTCCACCCCCGTTGAATAGAAGTTCGATGTTTGAGGTTTAAGGTCGGGGTCACCATAATAATGTTTCATTCCTCCACCTCCGATTGAGGCTATATAATCATCGTATAGCTGTTTGATTGTCGGAGCCTTATAACCTCGTGAGTAAGTTGCACGGAGATTCACATCACCCAGTTTTTTCATAAGTGATACCTTAGGTGAGATATTCGGATCGAAGGTCGAAACGACAATATTTGCTCCAATCGTTGCGATAAAACTATCGGTCAATTTCCACTCATCTTGCCCATATACTGAGATGCTGTAGGTAGAGCCTTCACCGCCCTCGATTCTACGAGGTGAGTACATCGAGACATAGCGATACTCGACACCACTATTGATGATGTGCTTGTCATTTAGCCTAAAAATGCCCTTGCCCAACACCAAGAGTTGATCTATTGAGGTCTCTAAAATATGCTCGCCTGGGTAGCGTGTGATTCTGAGCCCTGTCTCCTCATCGAAAAAGTCCGTTGTCTCTTGATGGGTATAGTCGTAGTAGAAACTGTTGCGACCATAAGTGGCATCAAAAGTGACGATGTTATCATCGCTAAGTTTGTAATCCGCACCTAAACCAACATCAAAATTCTTGTAGCTTTGACTATAGGCATAATATTTATATGGTCCATATGGTCGAGTATTCCACTTTTCGAAGTATGAGCCATCAGCTGAAAATGACAATTTATCAGTCGCTTGGAGATCTAATTTCTGAGTTAGGTTATAGCTAGTCGACTCATTCACAGTTTTCGTTACCGAACCATCTCTATATTCGTAGTGATAGTACTCAACATCGGTATTTTGCCAACCATCGGTATGTTGATAACTTGCTGAAGTTTGGCTATTAAGTTTGCCATATTTAAAACCAACTGTATTACTTTGTCGAATATCTGAGTAGGCTCCAATACGTGTGTTGTTAGTCACCGACAGGTCATCTAAATTCTTTCGAGTAATAATGTTTATTACCCCAGCAATTGCATCTGAACCGTAGAGCGACGAGGCTGCACCTTTAACAATCTCGATCCTCTCAATATTATCGGGATTAATCATATCGAAATCAAACTCACCCGATGCTGCACTATTCATCCTCTTGCCATCAACAAGCACCAAAATATATCCACTTCCCAATCCTCCCATCTGTATGCCACTACCCATGTCAGAGGGTGTAAACGAGATAGATGTGCTTAGACCACCAAGTATTTCGCTTAGGTCTCGACCTTGATAACTCTCTAATGCCTTACGTGTGATAACCTCAGTCTCAACGGGTGCATCTTTGCGGTAATGCTCAGTACCTGTACCCGTAACAACGACCTCATCAATTAATATGGGATCATTATTATCGCTTTTGAGCACCTGCTGTGCATTGGCAGCAAGAGTCATAAATAACATAATTGCAAGAGTAAATTTCTTCTGCATCTTCTTTTTTTCATGTGCTTATCAAAAAAAGTAGTGCATCAAGTATATATATCCCAGAACGGGAATATACTCTTACACGCAACTCTTAATCCTGAAAGCTCTGTGTTAAACAAATAGTGTGATTTAGCAGGTATTCTGACTCTCCTCCAAGTTTGTGCTCCTTCCCATCCTTTTGATTCGGACAGTGGATAAATGCACATACTCACTCTAAAAATGAGGATCTACAGCTACAGGTATAGTTCCAGAATTTCACTGGATTCCCTTGCGTTATTACGATATATTCGTACAACTTCTAAATCGCTGCAAATGTAATATTTATTTTTAAAAAATCCAATTTTTTTATAAAAATTGGTAAAATAGAAGATCTAAGAGCAAGTAATCTCTCTGATACCAATATAAAGATAAACGCCACGGCATCAGCCGTGGCGTTTATTATTTTATCCTATCTGTTTTGGGTGGATTTCAAAATAACTGAGACTTCCTGAGAAACACTGAGACCCAGTAAGGCTCAGCAAATTCTCAGAAAGGCTCAGTAAATTCTCAGTAAGAAAATAAGAAAAGTGGCAAAATCGCCACATTTATCACTCTCTAGATTAGAACAGCATCAAGATAGCTGAAACGAGTGTGATGCCAATAACCATGTGGCGATAGGCTTTTTCGGGGAGTCTCTTAACTAGAGATATTCCGAACCACGAACCGAGTGCGATAAATGGAATCATCGCCAAGGCGGCTATCAGGTAGTCGTAGTGGATATTCTTCCACACCCAGATTTGAAGTGGGAGTTTGGTGTAGTTAAGCAGCATAAAGAACCACGCTGTAGTCCCCACAAAGAGCATCTTTGGCATCTTAATCGAGAGCAGATATACCGACATAATAGGCCCTGCGGCGTTGGCAACCATCGTTGCAAAACCTCCAACTACGCCATACGCTGCAAGCTCCCAACCCTTTCGAGGTTTATCACTTTGACCTTTACCAAACTCATTGAATAGCAGCACTACAACGCTTATCATAATCGAAAAAGCGAGAAGATATTTAAACATCGAGAGTGGCACGAAGTGGTCGATAACAATACCCATAAAAAGACCAACAATAGCCCAGCCTAGCATCCTAAAGAGGTGATACCAACTACAACTCCTGCGATAGTAGATTACAGCACCCAAATCGGCAATACAGAGCAGTGGCAGCAACATTCCCGTAGATGGGCGAGCATCAAAAGACAACGCCATAATCGATACAACGGCTGTTCCGATACCCGCAACACCCGTTTTACTAAATCCCACAAGGATAGAGCAGAACATCAACACAAACCATAATCGTGGGTCTGGTAGCAAGTTTACTATTGTCTCAAGCATTGTTTAGCAGATTTGATTTACAAGAGGAATTTCTCGATATACTCAGCGACACCATCCTCATCGTTGCTTGCTGTGACGGCTTGTGCGACCTGTTTTACTGCATCCTGAGCGTTCTCCATCGCAACACCAGTTCCCACATACTCTATCATAGTCACATCGTTGAACCCATCACCAAAAGCGATAGCACGCTCACTACTAGAGCCCATATGGTCGAGCAACATCTCAATCGAAGCACCTTTATCTATTCCGATTGGCACAATCTCCAAGAAGTATGGCTCGGAGCGATATACACTGATAATACCCTCATACTTAGCTGAGAGCCTCTCTTCCAACTCCTTAATCACCTCTGGCTCACCACACCCCAGCAACTTAATCACTGGTTCGGTGATAGAGTCGACAAAATTATCTACCTTATAGAGTATCATACGATTAAGGTAAGCCTCAATAGCAACATACTGCTGCTCTGGCTCTTCGGTGTAGATATACTCACCTCGATGGTAGAGTAGGGCACACCCCTTAGATTTCAACTCACTATATATATCAGGTATAAGCTCCATCGGTAGGTGGGCTGAGTAGATAACCTCACCTGTGACGAAATCACTAATAACACCTCCATTATTCGAGAGAATATAACCGCCATATTTGCCAAACTCCAACTCTTTAGCCATAGGTTTCACCCCATGTGTTGGTCGTCCTGATGCGATAGCTGCTTTGACACCTCTCTTTTGTAACTCAATGATAGCCTGCTTATTACGGTCTGTTATCTGCTTGGCTGTGTTAACTAATGTACCATCGATATCTAACACTAGCAGGTCATAATTTTGTTGTTTCACTATATACGTTTTTTTATTTTTCACTATTCAATGCACTCCACAACATATCCTTAAGCTGCTGGATGTTTAACCCTGCCACCGAAGAGATAAATATCGACTTTACGCCATCTGGCAGGTCGGATTTCATCTGCTCGATAAGCTCCTCATCCAACATATCACACTTGGTTATAGCCAGCAATCGCTCCTTATCGAGTAGCTCTGGATTGTATTGTGACAGCTCACCGAGAAGAACGTCGAAGTCCTCACGGATATTATCGCTATCGGCTGGTATCATAAAGAGCAACAGTGAGTTACGCTCGATATGTCGCAGGAATCGAGTACCCAATCCACGACCTTCGTGTGCACCCTCGATAATACCCGGAATATCCGCCATAACGAATGATTTATGGTCTCGACACTCGACAATACCCAAGTTTGGTTCGAGCGTTGTAAAGGCATAATTTGCAATTTTAGGCTTCGCTGCTGACACAACCGACAACAGAGTGCTCTTTCCAGCATTTGGGAAACCAACTAATCCAACATCCGCCAACACCTTTAACTCAAGGATAAATGTACCTTCAGCACCATCCTCGCCAGGTTGAGCATATCGAGGAACTTGATTGGTCGC
>JBCQSY010000016.1:0-38294 GCA_047178865.1 Rikenellaceae bacterium | reverse complement strand
AATAGCTGCTCAATTACTTCAAAGAACGGTGTCCTATATATTTTTAGAACATCTTCTGTTTTGTCAACTAAGGCAATATTTCACAACGTAAACCTTAATCATCTCAGATAATAATTCCCACTAACTTTGTCTCATATTAGCACTCCGCTCGTGGGTTACTTCCTGATTGCGGGTGCAAAGATGTAGCATTTTTTCTTACCATCCAAATATTCTAACAACTTTTTTCAATCTTTTTTACACTTTTTTCTCAACACTCTGATTTCAACCATATTACAAACCAACAAAATCAGATAAGCTATACCTATATATATAAAGGCTATAAAAATAGTTCTAAATACATTTTGAAATAACCAAAAAAAACATACCTTTGTAGTGTAATAAAACCCAAAAACCATGATTAAATTTAGACTTTTACTACTAACGATGCTCTGCTTTGGCATCACAACTCTATCTGCGAAGAGCAACCCTGACGACCTTGCAGCACAAATTAAGTGGATAAACGTTGAATCTATAAAGCTCGCCATCGATGATATGGGGCGCAATCATGGAGTCGACACCTCTATATTCGACGACGACATCAAGAGTCTGAGTGAGAAAATCGCACTCGGATTTGATGGTATTGAGAGTGGAAATCAAGCCGCTATTCAGCGAGCCGAGGAGGTTATTGAGCTATATCGAGCAGTGATGTTGAGCAATCCTATCATCAAAGATGCGCAGATATATGTGAGTCGTTTTAATGTTGGTGATGATGCTCGCAAGGTGATGTCGCCAAGGTTAGGCACTCAAAGTAACAACTGGAGCAATCAGCAATCCAATAAATACTATGGCTACAATACGGATATTATCAAGTTGAGTAATTTGAGTGGCGAGGTGGTTACAGAGTCTATATACAAGAGTGAAAATGAGGCTGTTATAGCTGATTTAAGGCTACACTGGAGTGGTGAGAAATTGGCGTTTACATCAGTTACTGAAGATGGTCGATTAAATATGTTTGAGGTGAGTAGTCAAGGTGGTGACGATGCTAAGGCCCTGATTTCGACAGAGGAGGATGACCTTGAGTTCTATGATGGAATATACCTTCCCGATGGACGCATCTTGGCTGTTTCGAATATCGGATATCAAGCTGTGCCTTGTATTCATGGTGATGCACCAGTTGGAAATATGGTTCTATACAACCCTGAGGATAAATCCCTCAGGAGACTAACTTTCGACCAGGATGCAAACTGGAATCCAGTTGTTCGCAACGATGGTAAAATTATGTACACTCGTTGGGAGTACACCGATTTAATGCACTACTACTCACGTTTTGTGATGAAGATGAATCCCGATGGTACGGAGCAGAAGGCGATATATGGTAGTGGCGAGATGTTTCCAAACAGCACATTTGATATGCAGCCTATACCAGGAAGTGCTTCGGCTTTTAGTGGAATTATCTCAGGACACCATGGTGTAGCCCGTTCGGGGCGTTTCATTATCTTCGACCCATCGAAAGGTAATGGAGTTGAGGGCATGGTGCAGGAGATACCCTATCGAAACCAAGAGATTGATGCTACTGTAAAGGATGGATTGGTTAATGGTGTATGGCCTCAATTTATTAAGCCTATGCCTATCAACAACACCTACTTCTTGGTTAGTGCTAAGTTGACGCAGAACTCACTTTGGGGAGTATATCTAGTTGACCTATTTGACAATGTAGTTTGCCTCTATCAGAGTGAGGGCGAGGGTTTTATCAATGCAATACCTGCTCAATCAAAGGATGCTAACCCTATTATTCCCGACAGAGTAGACCTCGACGACAAGCAGGCAACTATCTTTATTCAAGACATTTACGAAGGTGTTGGACTTCGTGACCTACCACGAGGTATTGTCAAGAATCTTCGTCTACACGCTTATGAGTATGCCTACAATAAATCTATCTCAAACCATGAAGTGATGGGAATCCAGAGTGGCTGGGATATCAAACGAGAGCTGGGTACAGTGCCTATCGAGGAGGATGGTTCTGCAATATTTAAAGTCCCTGCCAACACACCTATATCTATACAACCTCTCGACGAGGATGGTCGTGCGATACAGTGGATGCGTAGCTGGATAACAGCGATGCCTGGTGAGGTTGTTTCGTGTGTAGGTTGTCACGAGGATCAGAACACGATTGTTATCCCTAAGCGTGTTGCAGCATCACAAATTGCACCTCACGAACTTACACCCCCTGTGGGAGGAGTTCGTCCATTCACATTCGATTTGGAGGTTCAACCAGTGCTCGACCGTGCTTGTGTGGAGTGTCACAACGAGAAGAGCAAAATCGACCTACGTGGTGGACGTTACACTGATCGTGGATTTAACAGCGAGCAAAAATATAATAGAGTTAAGGGATTCTACCGATATGGCATACCTGAATACTCGGAGTCGTATCTTGCGCTACATCCATACGTGCGTAGACAGGGTTCAGAGGCTGATATGTCGGTACTGCAACCTTATGAGTATCACGCAAGTACAAGCGAATTGATTCGCATACTAGAGGTCGGACACCACGGTGTTAAACTAACTCCTTGGGAGTGGAGCAGACTCACACAGTGGGTTGATTACAACGCTCCTGAGAAGGGTATCTATCCTGTTATAAATGATTACAAGGGCTATCCTCAATATGAGCGTCGTATCGAGCTAGCTAATAAATATGCCGCAGGAGCAGGCGTAGAGTGGAAAAAAGAGTTGGAGGATTACGCAGCCTACCTAGCAGCTCAACCTCAACAGAAACCTGAAACTGAAGAGGTTAAGAGCAGCAAAAAGGTTAAGGATATAAAGGTTAAAGGATTCCCATTCACACCCGATGACCAGCCTAAGCGCAGAAGTGTAGAGCTCGCTCCGGGTGTTGAGATTAACTTTGTTTGGATTCCCGCAGGTGAGTTCGTAATGGGTAGTAATAAAGGTCTTGCGGATAATAAGCCAGCCCACAAAGCCAAGGTTAAGAGTGGATTCTGGATGGCTGAGAGTGAGGTTACAAATGAGCAATATGCACAGTTGACACCCGAACACGATAGCCGTTATGTCGACCAACTATGGAAAGACCATGTTAATGCTGGATACCCTGCCAACCAACCAGAGCAACCAGTTATCAGGGTGAGCTACAACGATGTAGTGGAGTTCTGTGCGAAGTTCAAAGAGGCGACAGGGGTCGAGGTTAACATCCCAACAGAGACTCAATGGGAGTGGGCATGTAGAGCTGGAAGCGATAGCGACTTCTGGTTTGGAGATACCAAGAGCGACTACGGAGAGTATGAGAATCTATCCGATACGACCATCAACCTTATGGCGGTTAGTGGAGTAAATCCAAAACCTATGGCAGAGGATAATCCATACCGTGAATATTACAACTACCAACCTAAGAGTGAAAAGGTTAACGATGGAGCGATGATTCAAGTTGATTCAAAGAGCTACACCCCTAACCCATTTGGGCTATACTCAATGCATGGAAATATTGCCGAGTGGAGTCGCTCGGAGTATATCGACTACGCAACAGGCAAATCAATTGGCGACGATACACGTTATGTAGTTCGTGGAGGTTCGTATATCGACCGTGCCAAGTACTCTACGGCATACTCACGTCGTGCCTACTACCCTTGGCAGAGAGTATTTAATGTCGGATTTAGGCTCATTATCGAGGAGTAAACTGACGTTATACCATATTTTTGTCCTATAAATGTCACGCACAACCACTGTGCGTGACATTTTGTCATACATTTGGCAGTTAAATTGCTTTGGTACACCATTTGTTAATAATTGAGTTGTAACGTGAGAACGAAAATTAAAATTAAACTAATTAATAACAATAAAAAGTAACAAAGTTATGGCAAAGATTATTGGAATCGACCTAGGAACTACAAACTCTTGTGTCTCTGTAATGGAGGGTAACGAGCCTGTAGTAATTCCTAATGCAGAGGGACATAGAACAACCCCTTCGATTGTAGCATTTATCGACAACAACGAGCGCAAAGTGGGCGACCCTGCTAAGCGTCAAGCAATTACAAACCCTAAGAGAACTATCTTCTCTATTAAACGCTTTATGGGCGAGAAGTATGACACAGTTAGCAGTGATATCGCACGTGCTCCATACGCAATCGTTAGAGGCGACAACAACACTCCACGCGTGGATATTGATGGTCGTCAATATACTCCACAGGAGATTTCAGCTATCATCCTTCAGAAGATGAAAAAGACAGCTGAGGACTACCTAGGACAGGAGGTTACAGAGGCTGTAGTAACAGTTCCTGCTTACTTCTCTGACTCTCAGCGTCAAGCAACTAAAGAGGCTGGTGAGATTGCAGGTCTTAAAGTTAAGCGTATCATCAACGAGCCAACAGCTGCGGCTCTAGCTTATGGACTAGACAAAAAGGATAGCGATGCTAAAATCGCAGTTTACGACCTTGGAGGTGGTACTTTCGATATCTCAATCTTGGAGCTAGGTGATGGCGTATTCGAGGTTAAATCAACAAATGGTGATACTCACCTTGGAGGTGATGACTTCGACCACGTACTTATCGACTATATGGCAGAGGTGTTCAAGGCTGAGCACTCTATCGACCTTCGTCAAGATCCAATGGCACTTCAACGTCTTAAAGAGGCTGGTGAGAAGGCTAAGATTGAGCTATCATCAACTACTCAGACCGAGATTAATCTACCATACATTATGCCAGTTAATGGTATTCCTCAGCACTTGGTGATGTCGCTTACTCGTGCTAAGTTCGAGCAACTTTGCGACCACCTAGTACAAAAAACTATCGAGCCATGTCGTGCTGCATTGCGTGATGCATCTCTATCGGCTAGCGATATCGACGAGGTAATCCTAGTTGGTGGCTCAACTCGTATCCCAGCTATCCAGAAGGTGGTTGAGGAGTTCTTCGGAAAAGCTCCAAACCGTAGCGTAAACCCTGATGAAGTTGTAGCTGTAGGTGCTGCAATCCAAGGTGGAGTATTGACTGGCGAGGTTAAGGATGTACTTCTTCTCGACGTTACGCCACTTTCATTGGGTATCGAGACTTTGGGTGGAGTGATGACTAAACTTATCGAGAGCAACACCACAATCCCTACTCGCAAGAGCGAGGTATTCTCAACAGCAGCTGATAACCAACCATCGGTTGAGATTAACATCTGCCAGGGAGAGCGTCCACTAGCTCGTGATAATAAGAGCATCGGTCGTTTCCACCTTGATGGAATCCCAGCAGCTCAACGTGGAGTACCACAAATCGAGGTGACATTCGATATCGACGCAAATGGTATCTTGAATGTATCGGCTAAGGATAAGGGTACAGGCAAGGAGCAGAAGATTCGTATCGAGGCTTCGAGCGGTTTGACTGACGCTGAGATTCAACGTATGCGTGATGAGGCTAAGGCTAACGAGGCGAAAGATAAGGAGGAGAAGGAGCGTATCGAGAAGGTTAACGCTGCTGATTCAAACATCTTCGCAACTGAGAAACAGTTAAAAGAGTATGGCGATAAGATACCAGCTGATAAGAAAGCTACAATCGAGAGCGCATTGGAGAGCTTGAAAACAGCTCACAAAAACGCAGATCTTCCAGCCATCGACTCAGCTATCGAGGCGTTGAACGCAGCATGGCAGACAGCTTCGCAAGATATCTACGCTGCACAACAAGCCGAAGCTGGCGCAGCAGGTCAAGGTGCTCCTGGAGCAGACGCTTCAGCGCAACAAGGCGCAGCTCAACCCGAAGACGTAGAGTTCGAGGAGGTTAAGTAATTAACACCTTATTACAAAAAAAATAGGTGTAGCTTTGCAGCTACACCTATTTTTTATTTTATATTTCTCTTGATAAAGTCAAAACAGTGTTGAGACATAACCTCAAGAGAGGGTGATATCTCCTTGCCTCTAAAGCTATGCCCGGCACCCTCAATAACCAGCAGTTCAATATCTGCACCACGCTCTATGCCAACTTGGTAGAGGTACTCGGAGTTTATGAGCGGAAGAGTTTTATCGACAGAACCATGAACCAACAACACAGGGCAGCTGCTCTTGTCTATCAACTCCGAAGGGCTCATTAAAGTTACCAACTCTGCACTCGCCTCATCTAGCTCACAACCCAGAAGTCGCACAAAAAGTTTTCTATCAGCAAAGATTGAGTTAGGGAATATCTCAGCATTTGTACACGAAGTGAATGGAAATAGCGAGAGAGCGAACTTATACGACACCTCTGTTTTGGGCAAATCCAACTCCGCAGGGAGTGAACTATCAGAACATAGAGCTGCAACTAATGATAGGTGACCTCCAGCTGAGCCTCCCCATACTCCATAATTTTTCCTGCTCAACTTATACTTTTTCGCACTATTGATAAGGAAACGAGTTACATCTTTAATATCGATTAGCGACTCAAAAGAGGTGGTCGGAGCTTTCGCCAGACGATAGTCGATAGCAGCACACACATACCCCTCATCGAGTAGATGGCGCAGAGTACCTATTGTGGATTGTCCTGCGATATTGAGTTTATCACCTCCTGCCCAGCCTCCACCGTGAACGTACATCACCCATGGGTTATTCGACTTCGACATCTTCCCCTGCTCAGGATAGAATAGGAGAATATCTAAATCTTTACCATCAACTCTTTTATATGTAATCGTCTCCTGTCGAAACTCCTTGAGTTTCTCTTGATATTGCTTATTATTATTAGCGAAAGCGACAAGTGAGCTCGCAACAAAAGCGATTAGTAGTAATATTCGTCTCATAAGTAAGGTTATTAAGGTTTTGTAGATGTAAAGTTAAACAAATTTCTGTAAAAACGAAAAAATATAGCTCAATAGTGGATGGTTCTAATTTTAAAAAATATTACTTTGTTTAAAATTTTATTGGAATCTGTTTAAGTTTTTCTGCTTGAAAATAGTATGAGCAATTTTGCTTTGATTTTTGATTTTGATATCGAAGCTAATAGTTATTCTATTAGCAAGATAGTAAAATTAGAAAGCGAAGTGAAAGAGCCAGAGTAGATTAAGCGAGAAGAATTTAAACAGATTCTTAGATTAATCCGACTTTTTTTCCTATCTTTGTGCTCGTATTTTTTATAAAAAACCTATGAAGACTAAGAAAAGATGGATTGTACTGATGGCCTTAATGGTTATTATCAGTATTTTAGGTGTACTAGCACCAGAGAGTCCTAGCTTATGGGAGATGAGCGAAGGCGTAGAATTAGCAGATGTTGCATGGATGATTACAGCAACAATCTTTGTACTTATGATGACCCCTGGATTATCATTTTTCTATGGCGGTATGGTTGGGCAGAAGAATGTAATCTCGACCGTTTTACAGAGTATTATCGCAATGGGTGTGGTTAGTGTAATCTGGGTAGTATTTGGATTCTCACTCGCTTTTGGTGACTCTATCGGTAGTTTCGTTGGCGACCCTCGTACATTCTTTATGTTTAATGGCGTTGGAGCTAAAGTTGACACATTCCTTGCACCAACAATCCCATTAGCGCTATACGCTATATTCCAGATGAAGTTCGCTATCATCACACCATCACTAATTACGGGCTCTTTTGCTGAGCGTGTTCGTTTCTCTGGATACCTCGTATTTATGATGCTTTTCTGTATTTTTGTATATTGTCCGCTAGCTCACTGGACTTGGCATCCTGATGGATTCCTTCGTCAAATGGGAGTTATCGACTTCGCAGGTGGTATCGTGGTACACGCATCATCGGGAGTCGCTGCATTGGCTGGAGCTATATTCCTTGGTCGTCGTAAAAATGCTAACAAACCTCACACTCCTGCCAATATCGTATTGGTTGTATTGGGTGCGTCGTTGCTATGGTTGGGATGGTTCGGATTCAACGCCGGCTCTTCATTGGCAGCAGATAGTATCGCAGTAAAGGCATTCCTTAACACAAACACCGCCTCGGCAACTGCCATGTTGGTGTGGATATTCTTCGACTGTTTGAGAGGTCGCAAACCATCGGCTATGGGTGCTGCGATTGGTGCTGTTGTTGGTATGGTTGCTATCACCCCATCGGCAGGTTATGTAACAGTTGGCGAGAGTATATTTATCGCATTCCTTACTACAATCGTTTGTAACACAGCGGTTCACTGGAAGAATCAAACTAGCGTAGATGATGCACTCGACGTATTCCCTACTCACGGTGTGGGTGGTATCTTCGGTACTGTTCTAACTGGTGTATTCGTTGATGGACTACTTGATGGCAACGTTAAGATGTTCTTTATCCATATCCTAGCGGTAGTTTTGGTATGTGTCTACACATTTGTTGTAACCTATGCTCTATACTGGATTACCAACAAGATGATACCTATGCGTGTGTCGGAGAAGAGTGAGGCTGTAGGACTCGACCTTAGCCAGCACGATGAGCAGTATGGTGGTTTTGTAGCCACTTCAAGCTCTTCAGACCGTGAGTTAGCTGAGTACTCTAACGAATAGGCTTAGAACTCAAAATAGATAGAAACAGTAGAAGTTGCTCTTAATCATTACAAATGACCCTAGAGCAACTTCTCTAATTTATAGCACCAAGATGAAAAATAGTTCCACTCCATTAATGGGGATTCTCATATCGCTAAGTGTGTGTCACTGCTGCAACGATGCCATGCAGGCGGTAGTTAACTCCCTATACCCTATCCTTAAATCTGAGTTGATGCTCAGCTTTGTCCAGATAGGTATTATCACCCTCTGTTACCAGATGTCGGCATCGGTTCTGCAACCTCTTATGGGGTTGTATCTCGACCGTAGACCCAACCCTTGGTTCTTAACCCTGGCGGCATGTTTCACCTTTTCGGGGTTGGCTATGTTGTCGTTTGCCTCGACATTCATAACAGCTATCGCTGCGGTAATGTTGGTTGGAGCAGGCTCTTCGATAATCCATCCCGAAGCCTCGCGACTCACATCGTTAGCCTCGGCAGGACATCGCGGATTGGCACAATCTATCTTCCAGGTGGGTGGCAACTTAGGTGGTTCAATCGGACCTCTATTGGTAGCTCTAATCACCCCTTATGGACGAGAGAACACCATCTTTATCGCTATGGTCTCGTTTATCGGAATTGGAGTGAGCGTTATAATCGCTAAGTGGTATGGTCGACTTCTTCGTGAGCAGCAATCCAACGCCTCGACTAAAGAGCGAAAAGTAGTACAACCTGGCGACCCAGATTGGATTCCACGTCCATACTCACCACGTCGCACAACATTCTATATCGGAACACTACTTATTCTAATCTTCTCGAAATATGTCTATGTAGCGAGTGTGGTTAACTATCTAACATTCTTTATGATAGATAAGTTTGGAGTGAGTACTCAATTTTCGCAATATTCACTCTTTGTATTTGTATTCTCGACTGCGCTGGGTACAATGCTCGGAGGTCCAATAGGCGACAAAATTGGTCGTAAATATGTGATTTGGGCATCGATTCTTGGAGCTACACCATTCACTATTATGTTGCCTCACATGGGATTGTGGATGACTTTAGCATGTAGTTTTGGCGCAGGATTTATGCTCTCGTCAGCTTTTCCTGCTATCGTTATCCTTGCACAGGAGCTACTTCCAAATCGATTGGGTATGATTTCGGGACTATTCTTCGGTTTTGCGTTTGGCATCGCAGGTATCGCAGCAGCTCTTTGGGGAGCATACGCAGACTCACACTCTATTCAAGCGGTCTTTAACCTTGCGGCATATCTTCCGTTGATTGGTGTTGTGGCGGTTTTCTTACCTCGACGATAAACAAAAAAAGAGTGGATAACCACTCTGCTTCCCCACAGTAAAGAGCGATTAACAAGGATAAGTTTTGGGACTTAGTGAAGTCTCTTAAACCGCAGCGTATAGATCATACGTGAGGATTTAAGAGGCAAGGTAAGTGTCGAAAATCGCCTTGTTAATCGCTCTTTTTTTTATTTATGGTCGATTGAGAATAGGATGTGATCGACCATCATTTGGTGGATAAATCCATACTCACCCAGTCCCTTATTGATTAGCTCAACCTTATAACCCTTAGATTCGAGAACTTTGCCCATATTTGCTGTAACATCGCCAGCGCTTTTCACACCCGACACGAATGTAAATGGAAGTAGAGCCACGCTCTTCACACCACTCTTTGATAACAAATCAGCTACTCCTTCAGCATCATCACCGTTTGCGATAGAGAAGTTATTCAACCCTTCGCCTCTGAGTGCCGAGAGCATCATCTCCCTATCCTGTGCTGAGAGTGACTCGTAACCCTTATCCACTACCAATACAACGGCATCGCTCGATGTTGAAACCTCACCCTTTAACCCTTGCGCCACACTTTTACAGTCGTCAGCGTCGTAGATTAGAGGCTTCGCAAAACGTACCTCTTTAAATGATGAGGCTGGTGATTTAGCACTCTCTTTGAGTTTTTCGATGCTCTCACTATAAGAGAGAGCTGTCGGTTGGAATATGATATGAGTAAATCCATCGTAGTACAGACCCTCTAAAAGTGGCTCTAAGCCCTTAGCTCTAAGCCCAATAACTGGATTAGCGTGGTAGTCAACAACTTTACGACCATCAAGGTTAGCTCGCATATAGCTGCTAGTGGCATCAAAGGTCGAACGACGAACATCCATTACAGATGTGCCATTATAGACCATAATAACCGCTAATAAATCGTCGTGATTCAATATGATTTTATCTGCGACATACTCCGCACGCTGTGCATTAAGATTCACTGCTCCAAGCAAAAGAGCTGCCACCAACATTAACCTTTTCATACAAACTGCTTTTATCAACTATTAAGGTGTTAAACCCTCCAATTAATTATATAGCTCCTCCGACTCTTCGTCCTCCTCTTTGGTTGCAGCAAATGCCTCGCTAAAGATTCTCTCAATCTGAGCTTCGCCAAACTCCTCCTCATCTTCGTCGACCATCTCGCTCTTCAAAGCGACCATCTTGATTGCTGTAGCAGCAGCCTCGACGCCTTTATTACCATGCTCACCACCTGCTCTATCGAGAGCCTGTTGCATATTATCAACGGTCAATACTCCAAATGCTACTGGCACATTCCACTCCAACTGCAACTGCATAACTCCCTGAGTTACACCGCTACAAACATAATCAAAGTGACGAGTATCGCCCTGGATAACACAACCTAGAGTGATAACCGCATCAACCACACCCTGCTCGATAAAGAATCTAGCACCAAGTGGAAGCTCAAAAGTTCCAGGCACATGTCTTACGATGATATTTTCTTCGGCACAACCTGCACCAATCAAAGTATCAATCGCTCCTTGGAGCAGAGCATCTGTAATGGTTGGATTCCACTCCGCCACAACGATACCAAATTTCATATCTTCAGCGATAGGTAGAGCACCATCAATCTTTGAGAGATTTTTATTTTTAGTTGCCATTATATGTTGTTGATTTACAGCTTACCAATATATTTATCTGCATCACGAGCCTCTAGAGAGTTTGGATACTCACTCTTGATTGATGTGAGTAGCTCCTCGGCTTTCGCCTTATCACCTGTTGCTGATAGAACTAGAGCCGCTTTGAGCATATATAGAGGTGAAGTGATATCGTTATCGGCACTCTCAACAGCTGCTAAATAGAGCTTAACAGCTTGAGCATAGTCGCCATTCTGTGATGCGATATCACCTTGAACGCCTAGATTCTGAGCATTGATAACAGTTCCTGGGAGACCCTTAACTGGTTTATACATCGCTAAATACTTAGCTGCATTCTCCAAATCACCAAGGTTCAAATAGCTAATACCTGCGTAGTGCTTTGCGATATTTCCGCTCTTGGTTGAGCCATAATCCTCGATGATATCCAAGAAACCTGCATTCACACCATCACCCATAAGGGCAACATTATAATCAGGCTCTAAAGACTCCATCTGCTGCTGTGCTGCAAAAATCATCTCAACGGCTCTCTGCTCACGAGGCTCAACGATAAATGCACGTGCCCCAAATACAATGACAGCCACCAAAACTACCGCTGCTAGCGCATAGACTAGATTTCGGCCATTCTTCTCGATAAAGAGTTCTGTTTTAGATGCTGCGCTACCTAAAATCTCCTGCTCCTGAGCAGGTTGAGTGTTACTTGACATAAAATTATAATTTTTTAGTTTAATTTATCCATACCATATTGAGATACAAAAGTACACTTTTTTTATTAAAAGAGCAACTTTGATATCAAAAAAATCGTACATTTGCACTATATATTTGTGACTATAACCCATTATGCAACTTAAAAGTTTATCCATAGTAAATTTTAAAAATATTGCCCAAGCGGATATCGAACTCTGCCAGGGTTTTAATGCTTTTATTGGTAGTAATGGCGCAGGAAAAAGCAATATGATTGATGCAATACACTATCTCGCACTGACTAAAAGCATGAGTAATAGTATTGATTCACAGAATATTAACCACGGCAAAGAGTTCTTTTTACTGGATGGAGTATTCTCAAACGATAGCGATAAACGCGAAAATATCGTCTGCTCCTACTCTCGACAACGTGGCTCGGTGAAGAGTGTTAAACGCAATGGCAAGGCTTACGATAGACTCTCCGACCATGTGGGAGTTATCCCTGTGGTTGTGGTATCGCCACAGGAGTCTATGCTCATTACCGAGGCGTCGGACGAGCGACGCCGTTTTCTCAATAGTTTCATCTCGCAGATTGACACCACATACCTCACAGCTCTGATTCGCTATAATGTTCTATTACAGCAACGTAACACCATCCTTCGACTCTCCAAGGATGAAAGTATGCTCGATATATATGATGCTCAGATTGCTCCGTATGCACAACAGATACACGCCAAGCGAAGCGAGATAATCACACAGATGCAACCTCTGCTATCGCGGCTCTACTCCCAAATTGCAGGGGTTGATAAAGAGGTCACCTTAGAGTATAAATCACAGCTCAACGATGGTGATTTTGTGGAGTTATTACAGCTTGCTCGACAGAAAGATTTGACTCGTGAACACTCAACAGTCGGAGTTCATCGCGACGATTTAATACTCAAAATTGGAGGTTATCCACTGAGGAAATATGGCTCACAAGGTGAGCAGAAATCATCGCTTATAGCTCTAAAACTATCTCAGTATGAACTGCTTGTAAAGTTAAAAGGGGAGCGTGCCACACTTCTTCTCGACGACCTGTTCGACAAGTTAGACGCCACTCGTGTCGAACGACTCATCTCGTTGGTCTCTACCGAAGAGTATGGTCAAATTTTCATCACCGATTGCCATGGTGAGGAGTTGATAAAGGTGCTCGAAAAGATGGATAGTTACAAAATTTTTGATGTCGAATCGGGAGTAATCACACCACGAGGATGAAACGTTCAAAGACCATTCTAATTGGCGATGCACTCTCGGAGTTCTTCAATCGACCATACATCGCAGCACGTATTGCTGAAGGGAGTATCGACGAGACTTGGCGCGTGGTGGTTGGTGATAGAGTCGCTGACTACACCACCGAGCTACGTTTCGAGAACCATATCCTACATGTTCGTATCGCCTCAAGCCTCTTGCGCAATGAGATATTCGCTCAGCGCAACGCTATCATGAACCAAATCAACGACTACGCTAAAATCCGTATTGTCAACGCCATTATAGTACGATAAAAGGGGTAATTACTCGCTGTAACTACCCCCTCCTCTATTAGTAAACGGAAACCCTTACTTCAAATCATTGAACATCTCAAATCCTTGAGCTGGAGTTAAACCATCGTGAACCACAGCGTTAACTGCCTGAATCATAGCAACTGGAGCCTCGCTCTGGAACACATTACGCCCCATATCAACACCCGCAGCACCATCGTTGATTGCCATATAGCACAACTCCAAAGCCTCTAGCTCAGGAAGTTTCTTACCTCCGGCGATAACAACAGGAACTGGACAAGCTGCAACCACATTAGCGAAACCATCACAGTAGTATGTCTTAACGATATTTGCACCATTCTCAGCTGCAATACGTGAAGCTAGACCGAAGTAACGTGAATCACGTGCCATCTGCTTTCCAACCGCTGTAATACCCATCACTGGAATACCATACTTGCTACCTTGGTCGGCTGCTTTGTAAAGATTAGCGATAGTTTTAGCCTCATACTTCTCGTCGCCAATAGCCAACATATAAGCCGCACATGATGCGTTCAAACGAACTGCCTCCTCGATATCGATGATAACATTGTCGTTAAGCTCAGTTAGGATTGTGCTTCCTGCGTCCGAACGAAGAAGAATTGGTTTGTTAGTATCAGCTGGAACTGTTGACTTCAAAATTCCCTTTGAACACATCAAACAATCTGCATACTCCATCAATGGGCCAATTGTTAAGTCGATACGCTCCAATCCTGAAGTTGGACCCATAATGAAACCGTGGTCAAAAGCCAACATCACCGAACGTCCGCTCTCCTTACGGAAGATACGAGACAAACGATCTTTCATTCCCCATGAAAGATTCTCTGAACCTTTAACATAAAAACTCTGACTCGCTACTGGGATACCTACACCAAAGCGACTACCCTCTCTTAGGTCATCTAAATCTGCCATTTTATAACTTTTATTATTTAAGTAATTAATTTTTTTTACAATACGCTGCTGAACGAAACAAACATCTCAGCCCATGAAGTTGCACCTGCATCAACATGTCCTATAACCTTGTCGCCAAGGTTACGAGCACGTCCAAACTTAGCAACCATCGCCTTAGTTGTCTCTGCTCCTGCAAGTGCTGCCTGAGCTCCTGCTGCCATAATATCTTTGATATCAGAGCTTTCGCAAGCCTGGATTGCTGCTACGGCTGGAATCAAAGAGTCCATGATGGTCTTGTCGCCAACTTGTGCTTTAGTGTTCTTCTGAACACCCTCCAATCCACCTTGGAACATAGCCTTAACCTGAGCTGCATCCAACTCAGAGACTCCCGCTGGAACGCCATCTGACATACCTAGCAAGTAACCACCCAATAGAGTCGATGTCGAACCGCTAGTCTGCAACATTACTCCAAAGCCCATATCATTAAGCATACCCTTGAACTCAGCTGTCTTAGTGCTCTCGGCTGCGATAACTTTGATGGCTGTTGTGATAGCCTCACCATGGTCGCCATCGCCTAGTGCTGCGTCCATCTGTGAAAACTCCTCGCTACGTGCCTCGATATTTGTTGCCGCTTGGGCAATCATTCTCTGAAAATCTGATACTGTTAACTTCTCCATGACTATTTTCTATTCCAATATGGGGTTGAACATGGGTAATTTGCAACATAGTCTGCGTGGTCTGCATCCAACTTAGCTGCAATCATCTGGAAACCAGACTGCTCCTGAACTGTTAGCATCTCGCCAGCAAATCCATCAACTATCTCGATACCTGCTGCCTCCATCTTCTTAGCTGCGGCACGATAGACGATAAGTTGCTCCATTAAAGTGGTTGCTCCAACACCGTTGATATACAACACAGCCTTGTCACCAGCCTTAAATTGAAGTTTCTCCATAAGTTGACCTACCATAAACTCAGCAGTCTCGTCAGCTGAAACCAATGGTTGAGAGCCACCCATACCAGCCTCACCATGTTGTCCCATACCAATCTGCATCATACCCTTCTCCAACTCGGTGATAGTAGCACCATTTTGAGGATGAGAACATGAACCCATAGCTACTGCCAAAGTTGCGATGTTCTGGTTCAAACGCTCGCCAATCTCAACCAACTCTTCGAGTGATTTGCCAGCTTCGGCCGCAGCACCCAAAACCTTATACATAACAACAGCACCTGCCAAACCGCGTCTGTCATCGTCGGCTGCGTCTAGTCCTGCTGAGATATCATCGTGAGTCATGATAGATGCAATCTTAACACCCATACGCTCAGAGAGTTGCTTAGCCATATTTCCGCTCATTACGTCTCCCGAATGGTTCAAAACCAACAACAATACTCCCGCAGGGCGGTTCATAAGTTGGATACCTTGGAATAGACGTTGTGCTCCTGGAGCAGCGAAGATATCACCAACTACCGAGCAATCCAACATACCCTCACCAACGAATCCACTAACTGCTGGCTCGTGTCCCGAACCTCCGAAAGCTACAATCGCTACTTTATCCTCGCTCTTCGCCTCTTTACGAACAACGATATTCTCAGCACCCAAAGCCACTTGCTCTTTGAACGCCATTACATAACCCTCCAACAACTCAGCTGTGATGGCTGAAGTGTCATTGATAAATTTTGTCATCATATTATTATCTATTTATTTAGTTGAAATTTAACTTGCGTACTCCATTAACTCGATTGCGACACCCTCCTCCTCGATAAAAGCGATAGTTAAGCCATCACCTGCATCGAATGGTTCGATAAGTATCTTAGCACCCTCCAACTCCTTGGCGATAGAGTCTACCTGATATGCGATATGTGCTTTGGTTTGGATAAGCTCTGGCAACCATGAACCCGCCTCAAAACGAAGCGACTCAATCTTATTTGGACTAGTCGAAAAATCCGTTAGCCATACTTTCATTCCCTCATTATAGCACTCGCCTGCTGCTGGAGTAGTCGTAACAACTCCGATGTGATTTAAAGTTCTCATTGTTTTAAGTTTTATTTTGATGTGGTTTTATCCTCTCTATTTTGTCTCTTAATAAACGATGTTACAACGTAAGCCAACGCTACAGCAACTACAACACCTACAACCAAAAGCGCTGCATCCATAATTGAAACCGAGTGATAAGAGTGACCCATGTGGTTTAATAAAATTCCCATTTTTCTACTGTTTTTGTTTATTTTGTTTGTATCTAACTGCAGCCACTGCTCCCAACACAAAGATTAAGATAACAGAGACTGCAATATATAATAATGTTGACGAAGATAGTGAAGTTGAGTTGTACGCATGCTGCCCACCTAGGAAGAAGTTCACCCCGAAGTATGTCATCAATACCGACAAAAAGGCAACAACCGACAAGAAGTTAAATCTCAACTTATTATAAGCTCCTGGCACGATGTAGAGGTGCGTCACGATAGCATATACAACCATTGTTATAAGTGCCCAGGTCTCCTTTGGATCCCATCCCCAATAGCGACCCCACGACTCATTAGCCCATATAGCTCCAAGGAATGTTCCTGCGCTCATCAGAGCAAATCCATACCATAGAGATATCTCATTTATCAGAGTCAACTCCTCGATACCTCTCTCAATAGATTTATTCTCAGCACGACCCTTAATTATCATCAATATAAGATTAGTAACGCCCAACAAGAAACTAATTCCAAACAGACCATACGAGGCGACAATCACCGCAACATGAATCATCAACCAAGGTGACTTCAACACTGGAACTAGAGGGGTAATCTCTGGCTCCATCCAGCTCAGCCCTGCAACAAAGAGCACAACGCCCGCCAAAAGAGTCGATACAGCAAAGACAAATGTTGTGCGGCGAGCAAAGATAAGACCCACCAGAGCAACAATCAACGAGATATAGACCATCGTCTCATAGGAGTTACTCCACGGAGCGTAACCCGATATATACCAACGAAGTGCGATTCCATAGATGTGGTAACATAGGTTAGCTACCACCACCGCTCCCAACGCTATCTTAGTATAACCTATCCATCTCCTTTGAGTGAATAGCTCTCCAAAGGATAGAATTAGCAGAAACAGACCCATTATTAGGTAGAACACCCTATTCGTCGAGAAGATATTGAGTCTATTATACTTAACCTCCGCCTCGATTTTTGAGGGGTTATACTCAGTTTCATACCCTTTTTTCTGCTGATAAAGGGTAATCATATCGAGATATTCATCACTCTGCGACCACTCACTTCGACCAGTTAGAGCCTCGCCTAGACTATTGATATAGAGCGGAAAGATACGACTGACGAACATTGAATCACCACCCTCAAAACTGCTCAAATCACCACCTGGAGCGTACCACTTATTACCCTTATCACCCTCTTTAGGGAATATTGTAACTAGTTCCATATTAAGCGCTTGGCTCAATATATTAGCATTTTCATCAAGTTCCAAAACGCCCTTTTCGAACTTCGAGCGTTCGTTAGCACTCTTTGAATATATCTCTTCGAGAGTCTCTTCCAGGATGTAGTTTCCATCAATATCGAATAGTTCGATATATGAGATATACTCCCCATCCTTAAATCGATACTCACTCTGCAAATCGGGGTTGCTATACTCGATGAATGGAATCTGCATCCATATATCTGGCATAATCCACAGACTCATAAGGAATTGATTAGCAGTCAACTCACCAACCTTATGCTCTTTGTAGAGCTTACGCACCAACTCCGAGGCGAATGTATTAACTGGAACAATACGACCTCTAGAGTCCTGCATTGGGATTGCTCCAAATTTATCGGCATACTCCGAAGGCACGCTATGTTCCTCGGCGATAGATAGATAACGCGTATCAGCTTGTGCATACAAGCCACTAGATGCGAACAAACTGAGCGTTAATATAGAGACGACAAGTGTCGATTTTTTGATATCTGATAACCTTCTCAATAGCGAATTTGGTCGGCTATTGCGAAGAAGTAGACTTAGCAAAAATCCAAGCCCCAATAGGGTGTAACCCGTATATGTAATTACACGCCCCATAACATCCTGATTTACAATCAAGACAGTCCCCTTTTCGTCGGGGTCGTACGATGCTTGAAACAACCTATACCCCTTAACGTCAAGGGTGTTGTTCATGTAGATATGTTCACGCTTACTCTCACCATCTGCGTGGACAACGATAAAACTCTCAAACGACGATGGACTCATCGAACCCGAATAGC
Source organism: Rikenellaceae bacterium (assembly GCA_047178865.1). Classification (GTDB taxonomy): domain Bacteria; phylum Bacteroidota; class Bacteroidia; order Bacteroidales; family Rikenellaceae; genus Alistipes. The sequence goes on along the minus strand of JBCQSY010000016.1, from coordinate 19,592 downwards.
GTTTAAGCACAAAATCTAGTAGTTCAACCTCGAAAGGCAGCGAGACTAACTCCTGCCTTTCGGGTGTTTGAACAACCATTCTATTACTAGACTCACCAACACGAATGTGAAGTACTCCTTCGCGCCCTGTCAGGTGGGTCGTTAAAGCACCTAAAAGAATGATAATCAGGGCTGAGTGCGTTAGCGCAACACCCCATCTTTTCGCCTTTAGATACTGAGATTTGATAAAGATTGCGATAAAATTTATAACCATCAATGCCTGCATCAGAATCATTGGCACAGAGTTGTAAATCAACTCTTTAGCCATTACGATGCCATGAAACTTCTCAACGAATGTCGCCGCAGCAAGTGCCACTCCATAGATTATAAGAAGAACCAGTGCCAGCAGGCGTGATGTTATAAATTTTATCGCTCTATCTTTCATTATTAATTTTACTTTTACTCCTCGATAATTAGACGGAAACCAACGTTGAATACAGTCTGATATGGGTAGTAGTACTTACGCATGTGCGAAGATGAGTTCTTCGGACGATCGTTATACGAACCACCTCTTACAACCTTGTACTCAGAAGTTGCCTTGTTGCCATCTTTGTATGGATAAGGAAGATAATCCGAACGAGTCCACTCAGCTACGTCTCCGTGCATGTTGTAGAGTCCGAATGGATTAGCATCGTAACCCTTACCTCCGACCATAACCAAGCTACCATCATCAACACTAGCCTCCTTTGGAAGGAATGTGTAGTATTTGTATAGTGCATGAGTCTCAGCCATTGGATGTGGATTAACACCAACTACCGCAAACTTCAAAGTGGTCTTATCTGCCATATTCTCCTTACTACCGAAGTCAGTATTAAGATTTCCATACCAGAAGTCATCCTCGCTACCTGCACGACAAGCCCACTCCCACTGAGCCTCAGTTGGGATTGTAACCTTCAAACCTGTCTTTTCGCTAACCATACGACAATACTCCATAACAGTCTCGTAGCTGATACGTGTAGCTGGTTGCTCATCTTTGTTAGCCTCGTAACCAGGAACAACGTGGTCTTTCCACTGTTGGTCTACATATTTACTATCGTGAGATGGAATCAATGCACGAACCTGCTCGTTAGTTGTCTCAAGCTCTGCCATCCAGAATCCCTCCTTAACCTTAACCTTAGCGGTTGGATAAGCATCTGGGTCACCGTTGTAGCTACCCATTACGAATGTACCAGCTGGAATCCATACGAAACCAATCTTAACATCTGGTGCAACCTCAACCTCCATACGCTCTTTGGTCTGCATAGCCTTAGCCTCAGCTGCTGAGAAAGGCCAGCCCTTAGCTGTAACTACTTTCTCCTTAACTGGTTGCATTGGTTTTGGCATCTCTGGAGTAATCTCACCTTGTGATTTTAGGTAAGCTGCATAATCCTCAATCTCCTTCTTCCACTCAACGCCCATGCCGTTAGCATATTTATTCTTAATCTCGATACGACGAACATATTGGTTCGAACTTGGATTAAGAGTAACTGGTAGACGCTTTGGTTGATCGTAGTTGAAGTAACCCTTATCTGGTGCATTGAAGTCAATCCACTGATACAACTTGCGCCACTCCTTATCGGTTAGCTCAACGTTGTAGTGACCCTTTTTGAGCATACGTACCAAATCACTGGTGTTTGCGTGGTACTCATAAGGGTTAAGAACTGCCATATCACCCTCACCACCTTGACGACGAACGTATGGGTGGATGTTAAGGTATGACTGACCGTGACCTCTATCATCCTTAGCACTTGTACGCAAGTCGAAAGCCTTACCGCTTCCATCATGACAAGCGATACAAGCTCTATCTAGGATAGGTTGCATCTCCAAGTCGAATGTGAATGAGTGTGAACCACCCTCTGGAGCAGCCAACTCAGTTGCGCTCTTTTGAGATGCGATAACACGCTTAGGAATAGCAATTTGGCTATGGTCCTCATGGCAACCTACACAAGATACAATCTCGCCTGGTTGACCTACAACCCAGCTACGCATCCACTGAACTGCAACTCCATGCTCGTCAAGTGGTTGGATAGATATAGGGGTATTTGCTGGTGCTTTGAAGATAACCGAACCATCAGCCTCTACTGGTACTGTACCCAACTCACGCTTAAGATCCCATCCAGCTTGGATACCATGCCAGTTGTGGTCTGAGCGAGTGTCGATATAAGCGTACTCATAAGCGTAGATACGAAGCTCCTTAACGATTCCTCTTGGTGCACCTTCAAGACCCTCTCCCTCGTAGATATCCTGGATAAAGAATGTAGCCTCTTGGCTGTCTGGAACAATTCTATCAGGAATTACTGGTGGAGTCTCTGTTTTAGTGATAAGTTGAGGAGAGATAAAGCCCATATCCTCCTGCTCGATTAGACAAGTCAAGTTGTCGAAACGGTCTACAAGATACAATCCCCAAAGTGAGGTTGGTGACATCTTAGCTGTAACCAAGAAGTAGTTCTCGTTGATAACCGATGGTTTGATAAATTGAGGCCATACGCCATTAACCAACTGATCCTTAACCTCCTCCTTAATCTCGCGATTACGATAAGGTAGCTCTTGAACCATACCAGCAGCTCCCTTACGTCCTTTTTGAGCATCGAACAAGATAAGACGTCCTGCACGAACTACACCGTGGTGGCCTGAGATAATTCCGATAAACGCTGATGGATTATTTGGAATTGGTCTCATATCATAAGTTGAGTTAGGGAACATATAACCACTACCATAAAGTGCTTTGTTCTCAGTACCATCTGGATTCATATGCATCACGATACGTGAGTAGTAGTGAGTAAGGTCAGTGTACTCCCAGCGAGTGTACATCACACGTCCATTATTCATAACGATAGGGTTCCAGTCTGAGTCTTGGTCGAAAGTGATGATACGAAGATTCTCAGTCTCAGTATTATACGAAACCATATTAGATACGATACTTGTACCGCTCACACAAGGAACACCATTATAACCAGTAGTTGAGTTAGCTATGATGTTACCATCTGGAAGGTATGTTGCATCGAAGAAGTCGATATCTGGCTCATCGTGTTTGATAACCTTGTGGTAACCAGTTCCATCTAAAGATACCTCGTGAACATTCCACAACTCGCTATCATCCTCTACTTGAGAAAACAATACTCTATCACCATCCCAGTGCAACATAAGGTCTGCAACAGATGAACCATTCGATGGTTTATAAATCTCACGAGTCTCGATACATCCCTGAAGATTACCAAGTTCCACAATAGCTGCGTCAAAACCCTCACGCTTAGTGTTAGGCTGAGACGACCAGTTATTACTCTGTGTTCCCAAACCTACGGCACTAGTTTTGCGAGCATTTTCACCCACATTATACTTCGCTGCAACAATCTTTGCATCCATAAGCAGTGGGTTCGACAACAGAATTGAACGTTTAAGAGCCACAGCACGCTTTGCATTCTCGACAGCGGTTGCGTCCTCACTCTTCAATCCTTCAAAACCAGCGTCAACCAAAGATTTAAGCTCGGCGAAAGCAGCATCAGCGGCAGCTGAATCATAATCACCCAACTTCTTCATATCACTCATAGCCAGCGATATAGCCTCAAGATTAATCCACTTAACCTCTTCAGCCAACTTCTCCATCGGATAGTTGGAAGCAGGTTTAGCATCTTGAGCCATCATTGGAGTTACAACGAGTGCAGCTCCAAGAAGTAATGCGTAAAACAATCTATTTTTCATAATCTTTTTATTTTATAGTGTCAATTATAGTGACGCTCCTGGCTGAGTAAAGCGCAAACCATCGTTGTCGTGGTATGAAGCCCACTCCTCAACGATTGCACCCTCAGGACCTGCCAACAAGAAGTGGAAAGTCTCGCTCTTTGCAAGGTGTACGATATCACCTACGTTCTGAACAACGAAGTTCTTACTCTTAATTGGAGCGTGTGATGCAGGAATTGCAGGTGCATCTGGAGTTGCCTCGTGAACCTCGTTGAAGTTGTAGCACCATCCCTTAGATACCATCCATGACTCGAACTTAGCTGGCATATCAGTTGGCATGTGAGCGTGCTCAGGAATCATCTGACCTGGAAGTAGGTAGATAGTGTGAGCGAAGTAGTTGTGCTCCTTGTCATTAACCCAGAAAATACCACCCATTCCGACATTCTCAAAATCACCCATTCCAAACTCTGCAACCCAGAAGTTTGCATCCATAAACTCAGTAAATGGCACATCATAGAATGCCAACATCTCTTTCATAGCTTTGATAGCTACATCCTCATTGAATACACCGTCAGTATAGAAATCTGCGTTAGTGTACTTCTTTTCATACTTCATTTCCGTAGTTTTTTGTGTTGTTTGTTCTCCACCGCAGCAACTAACCATTACCGCAGAGATTAGCACTAGTGCTAAAAGTTTAATTGTTTTCATTCGTTTTTCGTTTTATTTAAGTAATTATTGTTTTTAGTAGTAAATCTACACCTATATTTATATATAAGGGCTACAGAGAGAGCACATACTCGCTCAACGCCTCAACATCCTTGGTTGAAATCTTGCCATCGATGCCATGTTTATGCACCGAGAATACCTCCTGCATAGTTGCCGCACGTCCATCGAATAGGTATGGAGCAGTACGCCACACCTCGCGAAGAGTTGGAGTATCCCATCCCTTCTCGAACTCAACATCATCACCGATAACATACATCTTCATATTGGTGAAATATGGGCCGCTATGGCACTCCGTACATTTTAACTTCTCAAAGACCTTACGTCCCTTCCTAGCCAAATCCGAAAGTTCACCATCAACAAGGTATGGACTTGGAACTGGCTCTAAAACCCTAAGGTACTCATCAACACACTCAGCATAGGAATCATCATCAATCTTAAAGAACTGGATATGGGTGAATCCTTTACGTACAGCCAACTCGGCTGAGATACGAATACCCGAAATCATCGATGGAGGAGTCACATGGCTAAAGAGCATGCTCTTACAGTTCTTGGCATTACCTACACCATCATTCATCAAATCCCAGTTCATACCATCCGCACGTCCATCACCTGGGTGACATCCGTTACAACTCTGCCAGTTCTGGAAACAGTAGCTCGCATCGTTGAAGTACTTCTCGCCCTTATTGATTTGGCTCTCAACTCTATTGGGATTGATATTAATGGTTGTTAGCTCGCTGCTCGAAGTGTCGACAAAGTTCAAAATATCAGCAAAATATGTTGGGATAATAAGTCTACCCTCTGCCAAAGCCATATTACGAGGACCATTACCCTCCAACGCCTTACGTTTACGCAGACCATACAAGAAGTTAAGGTCGTAATCCAGAACCGCCTTGTTAGGGTATGCCTCAAATTTAGCCAACATCTTCTTATGGTCGATGATGCTAATCTCGTGAGTTCCTGAATGGCTGATATAGATATTATCCTCTGTACATAGGATATCCCAAATACCCGCCGCACCTCTCTCAGGGTCATCAACAATCACACACCCCTCGTAGTTGAGGTTCGAGGTGTTGATGATACTGAAGGCACTAGTGTTCATCCAACCCTGCTGCAACTGAGAGGTTGGAACGGCAAAACGACCCAAGTTGTGTGACACGTAGAGGAACTTTCCATCAGGAGTCAGAGCCAATCCACGAACCGCATTGCTACCATTAGCTAGCTGAATATCTTTAATCTTGGTGAACTTCGCCATATCGATAACCGAAACACACGCAGCTACAACATCCAAATCAGCTCGCTGCTGTGGCAAGAAGTTAGTCACAAACATATATTTACCATCATGACTTACGATACACTCTCTTGGCTCACGCAACACATCTGCCTCAGCGACAACACGGCCACTAGATAGCTCCACCTTCGAGACACTATTCGAGAATTGGTTACAAACGTAGAGATAAGCTCCATCCTCGCTAAGACGTGGTGAACAAGCACCCGAACCAACCTTTACACTACTTGTGATAGCACCCTGGCTAAGCGAGACAACCTCAACCGAACCGTAATCCTTAAAAGTTGTTACATAGGCTACATCCCCCGCAACGGTAACACCCGTTGGAGTTTGCGGCATCTCGACGCTCTTGACTAGAGTAGCACCATCCGCAGAGTAAACCTCAAGAGCCGTGCGACCCTTCTGAGTCAACAACAACTCCCCACCATCACACACGGCAACATCCGTAGTGAAGAGTGGTGTACTCTCTTGCGCAAGGGCGAAAAGTGGCGACAAAAGCAGCAACAAAATAGCATTAAACCTTCTCATATTATCGTTAATAGTTTATTAGTTAATAAAATACATTAGCTAAACTATATCTAGATTTCATCATGTCATAAATTTCCCCAAAGCAGACGACGATATAGTACACATATATTCAGTTCAAAGATAGTGATTTTAGTACAAATAACCAAATTTTTTCTACCAAAAAGGATAATATTTTCCCGAAATAGAATCAATTATAACCATTTTTTAGATATTATTTCGTAAAACAAAAAGAAGTGCACAACCTTTTCAGGCTGCGCACTTCTTTTCTAACACTTAGAATCTGTTTAATTTTTTCTACTTAAACAGATTCTTATTAAACCTATAATCTCGCCTTGATAGCTTTGGTCTGCTCCTCGTAGCCTGGTTTCTCAAGCAGAGCAAACATATTAGCCTTATAAGCCTCAACTCCTGGCTGGTCAAATGGATTAACACCAAGTAGATAGCCACTGATTCCACAAGCACGCTCGAAGAAGTAGAGCAGAGCACCGATGTAGTAGGCATTAACCTCAGGTAGAGTGATACGGATATTTGGCACTCCACCATCGCTGTGAGCAATCGACACACCTATCTCAGCCATCAAATTAACCTGCGAAAGACGTCTGCCTGCCAAGAAGTTCAAACCATCCAAATCGGCCTTATCGCTCTCGATTTTAACCTCACTGTCAGGCTTCTCAACAGAGATAACAGTCTCGAACATAGTGCGCTCACCCTCCTGGATATATTGACCCATAGAGTGCAAATCAGCCGTAAGAGTAACGCTCGCAGGGAAGATTCCAACTCCATCTTTACCCTCACTCTCGCCAAAGAGCTGCTTCCACCACTCAGCGATATAGAGCAGACGAGGCTCATACGATGCCAATATCTCAATCTTCTTACCACTCTTGTATAGTTCATTACGCAACGCAGCGTAGATAGCTGATGGATTCTCATCAAATGGAACACTCTCACATGTAGCCTTCTGCATATCCTGTGCACCACGAACCAACTCCGCAATATCGACACCTCCCGCAGCTAGCGGGATAAGTCCAACAGGAGTCAATACCGAGAAACGACCGCCCACATCATCTGGAATTACGTAGGTTGGATAGCCCTTTTCGGTTGCTAAGGTCTTAAGCGCACCACGTGACTTATCTGTCACAGCTACAATTCTTTGAGCTGCTCCCTCTTCGCCATAACGGCTCTCGATTTCAGCCTTGATAATTCTAAAAGCGATAGCTGGTTCGGTGGTTGTTCCCGATTTAGAGATAACGATAGCCGCTATCGAGTGACCCTTTGTTGCCTGCATTAGAGAGTAGGTGTAATCCTCCGAAATATTCTGCCCTGCAAAGACAACGGTTGGCTCATTATCGCTCTTGTCGAGCAATTTGAATGGGTTGCTCAAAGCCTCTAGAACAGACCTTGCACCCAAGTACGAGCCTCCGATTCCGATACAGATAATAACATCAGCCAACCCTCTAAGACGCTGAGCCTCAGCCTTGATTGCTGATATCTCATCCGAAGTTATTGATGTCGGAAGAGATACCCATCCCAAAAAATCATTACCCTTGCCGCTACCATTGGCAAGCGTCTCATTAGCACTCTGTGCAGCACTCTTGATGGCATCGTCAAAAACGACACCACTCTTCGATAGTTCAATCTTAATCATCTTTCTCTTTTTTTCTTTATTTATATAAACTCTTTTGTTAATTTTTTCATAGCTTTACGTGCTGAAACACCTTTGTACAGAACACTATAGACCATATCTGCGATTGGTGTTTCTAGCTCCCCTTTAATATGTTCAACACAACGCGAGGCGTAGTAACCCTCTGCCACCATTGTCATCTCGTTGAGGGCACTCTTAACCGAGAAACCACGCCCCAACAGAGTTCCAAAGCGCCTATTACGGCTATATTGAGAGTAGCATGTAACCAACAAATCGCCCAAATATGCAGATTCACGAGTGTCGCGACTATCGGGATATCGAGCATGTACAAAATTATTCATCTCGCGAGCGCAGTTGGCAATCAACACAGCAACGAAGTTATCACCATAACCCATTCCAACCGCTATTCCAACAGATATCGCATAGATATTTTTGAGAATTGTAGCGTACTCAATACCATTAAGATCAGTCGAATAGCTGATGTTGATATAGGAGCAGTCGAACATCTCGCCCACCAGGTGAGCCACCTCGATATCGGGAGAGACCGCCGTTAAATAGGACAACCTCTTAAGCGACACCTCCTCGGCGTGACAAGGCCCTGTAACTGCACAAATCTGCTCCATTGGAACAGAGTGAAAGGTGTTCAAATAGTCGACAACCGTCAAGTTATTCTCCGGAATAATACCTTTGATTGCTGTTATAACTAGCTTAGTCGAGAGCGACAACTCAAGAGAGGATAACACACCGACCAAGAAAGCTGACGGGGTCGCCAATATCACAATATCACTACTGCTAACCGTGTCGTTGATATCGCTATATATGGTTATATTCTCAACCTGTAACTCAGCATCACGCAGATATTTAGGGTTACGTGACTCCATCTCGACACCCTCGACAACATCAGCGTTAGTGATGTGCCAAGAGACTCTATTACCATTATCGCTTAATATCTTAACTATAGCCGTAGCCCAACTTCCATAACCAATTACGGCGCAAGTTCTATTTTTATTTAATTTAAATTCCATTCTAACTCTTTTTAGTTGGTTTTGAATCAACCCAACCAATATGCAAATATATATAAAAAAAATCGTAAAAAAAAGAGTCGACATAGAAACTTTTTAAAAAAAATTTCTACCTTTGTAGCCAATGTATCACAAACCCACAAGTGAGGTTTGGATAGTTATTTGTTTTACACGACGTTATTATATTACTATTAACAATATTAAATTGATTTAAAGAAGACTATGGGGCTTTTTTCGTTATCACAGGAGTTGGCCATTGACCTTGGAACTGCCAATACACTCATTATATACAACGACAAAGTTGTTGTTGACGAGCCATCAATCGTAGCACTTGATGTGCACTCTGGTAAAGTTGTAGCTATCGGACAGAAGGCGCAACAGATGCATGAAAAGACTAATCCTAATATAAAGACTGTAAGACCTCTGAAAGATGGTGTAATTGCAGACTTTAACGCTACTGAGTTGATGCTAAAGGGCTTTATCCGCAAGGTAAAGATGAATGGTTCTATCTTCGCTCCATCGCTTAGGATGGTTGTTTGTATCCCATCTGGTTCGACTAACGTTGAGATTAGAGCCGTTCGCGACTCGGCTGTTCATGCTGGTGCTCGTGATGTACTTATGATATTTGAGCCTATGGCAGCAGCACTAGGCGCAGGACTCGATGTCGAGGCCCCTGAAGGTAGCATGATTCTCGATATAGGTGGTGGTACTTCCGAAATTGCTTGTATCTCTTTGGGAGGTATCGTATGCTCGGAGTCTATCAATGTAGCGGGTGATGTATTCACATCAGATATCCAGAACTATGTTCGCCAACAGCACAATATCAGAATTGGTGAGCGTACTGCCGAGGCTATTAAGTGTTCGATAGGTGCTGCAACAACAGACCTTGAGGAGATTCCTGAGGATTTCGAAGTTACAGGTCCAAATATGTTGACTGCACTACCTCAAACCATCTCTTTGAACTACGCTGAGATTGCATACGCAATGGAGAAATCTTTGGTTAAGTTGGATAGCGCCCTTATGAGTGTGCTTGAGGCTATGCCACCAGAGCTTTACTCTGATATCGTTCGCAAAGGTATCTATCTTGCGGGTGGTGGTGCTTTGATTAAGGGTCTTGGCAAACGCCTTGAAGAGAAGACTGGAATCGCGTTCCATGTAGCTGAAGATCCACTTCGTGCTATTGCTCGTGGTACTGGTATCGCCCTTAGAAACACTAATCGTTTCTCATTCCTAATGAGATAAGAGCCAATAGAGGTATTACTCTTACACCACACCAATAATGTCTGGGTTTCTTCTATTTTTACGCAAAATATATGTAGTGATACTCTTTATTATAATAGAGGGTATCGCTATCTATTATTATGTAAATTCAGATATAATACGACAATCCAACACTCTCAGCTTCACAAGCAATATAACTAGTGGAGTGAGTTCGTTGAGCGGAGGAGTGAGGGATTACTTCTCGCTACGTGGTCAGAATCGAGAACTTCTATCGAGAGTTATTGAGTTAGAGCAGCAGCTCAATGTAGCTAACTCTCTAATCGCTGATGATTATCAGTTGGATAGTCTCACTGCGCAACTCTTCCAACGCGAAGGGTACAACTATGTCCCTGCGCGTGTTATATCCAACTCGATTAATAAATCCAACAACTTCATTACAATCAACGCTGGGCGCAGTGATGGTATCAGCGAGAATATGGCTGTAATCACCCCATCGGGTGATATGGTGGGTTATATCTCTAGCTGTTCGGAGCACTACTCTGTGGCAATATCTGTGCTTAGTCGCTCGTTTAAGAGTAGTGGAAAGTTAGCCAACGACAACTACTTTGGTTCGATATGGTGGAGCGGTGATAATCGTTACAAACTAAACCTCAGCGAGTTGAGTAAATATGCCTTGTTACAACATGGTGATACTATCGTGACTACGGGATTCTCTCAGATTTTCCCTGCGGGGATAACTATAGGTCGAATCAGCGACTTCTCGCTCGATGAGCTGGGAACAAGTTACGAAGTTGAAGTTGAGCTATCGGCTGATTTATCGGCACTAAACAGAGTGGTGGTGGTAGGTCGTGAAGATGTACTTTTTGTTAACCCTAATGAGTAAACGCAGTGAGAGGACGAGGATTACATATATGGATATTTTTCATAGCGTTGCTGCTACAGAGTTTTCTATTCGACAACTTGACAATAAGCACGCTACTTGTTCTACATATATACCCTATATTCATCCTATCTCTACCCATCAACACGCCTCAAATCAAGATGTTGTTTCTATCGCTATTGTTGGGTGTTGCGCTCGATGTAATGTGTGGTGGATTGGGTCTCTACACTATCTGCTGTGTGGCATCGGGAGTATTCCGTTGGGGTATTCTAAAGTTAATACTAGGTTATCGTGAGGTAATCGATGGTGCTAGACCATCATCTTCATCGCTGGAGAGTAGCGGATTCTTTATCTATGTCCTCACCTATATGATTCTCCACATGGGTCTATTTATCGGGATTGATAGTATTGGTATTGAAAATATCAACTTTGTAATATTGAAATATATAACATCCTTGGGTGTATCTACTATATTTGTCCTACTCCTACTGAGAGCAACTAGCGACAGAGAGGTTAATTAATCTACGGCCATGGATAGTAATAGTATCTTTATTCGACGAAGAGTCTTACAATTTATTGTACTACTTATCTTTGGTATCATAATCACACGTCTGCTCTCGCTACAAATTATCAATAGCGACTACAGCAATCTATCCAACAGAAATGTGATGCGCAGTGAGGTGATGTTCCCATCGCGCGGTGAGGTCTTTGATCGTAATGGCGACTACTTGGTTAAGAGTCGAGGCTGTTACGACTTGATGGTTGTATATCGTAACCTACCACGTGAGGGATTCGACACCATGCAGCTATGCACTACCCTATCGCTCAGCCGTGAGAGGTTGGAGAGGGTGTTGCGTAATGCTCGAAATCAACCACGTGCCCCGATGTTGGTGACAAACTTTATCTATGTCGAGGATAAACTACGCTTTGATGAGCTAAATATTAATGGATTCTACACCACATACCGCACCGCCAGGGAGTACCCGATGAACGTTGGAGGTAATCTATTGGGATATGTGGGTGAGGTCAACAACTCTATTATAGAGCGCGACAAGAGCTACATCCCTGGTGAATACATCGGACTCTACGGAGTCGAATCAGCTTACGAGCAGGTACTCCGAGGTAAAAAGGGAGTGCATATCAGCATGGTCGACACTCATGGAGCTATCCAAGGTTCATATATGGAGGGTCAATATGACACCCTACCTCAACATGGTAAATATCTAATAAGCACCATCGATGCTAAACTTCAACGTCTAGCCGAGAAGTTGATGGAGGGCAAGGTCGGAGCTGTTGTCGCTATCGAACCTTCATCGGGCGAGATTTTGGCGATGGTCTCATCTCCAAGCTACGACCCCGATTTATTGGTAGGACGCGAGAGGGGCAACAACTATATGGAGATGTTGTATAACCCTCGTAGACCTCTATTCAACAGAGCGGTCGATGCTCGATACCCTCCTGGCTCTACCTTTAAGTTAGTTCAGGGGTTGGTAGCTCAACAAGAGGGGATTCTAGAACCTAGCAGGAAAATCAGCTGCTACGGAGGTTATAGATATGGAAATCGCTCATTGGGTTGTCACGAACACACCCCGACACTGGATTTGAGTGGTGCGGTGAGACACTCATGCAACACCTACTTCTGTCATGTCTACCGTGATATTATCGACAACAAGAGATATGGCTCACCAAAGGGTGCGTTTGATATGTGGCGTGAATATATCCTATCATTCGGATTTGGTCGCAAGCTAGGCTCGGACTTCCTTAACGAGAGTGGTGGATATGTACCCGAATCGAGCTACTACGACCGTATCTACAACAAATCGTGGAATGCACACACCATCATCTCGCTCTCGATTGGACAGGGTGAGTTGGGTTGTACTCCACTTCAAATGGCTAATCTAGCTGCGATTATAGCAAATCGCGGATACTACTATATCCCACACATTGTCAAGAAGATAGAGGGAGAAGAGAGTATCAGAGACTCTTTCAAAGAGCGTCAATATACCAAGGTCGACTCAGTTCACTTCGAGCCGATAATCAAAGGTATGTGGAGTAGTGCAAATGAGAGTCGACACCCCTATGCTTATGTTCCAGATTTAGATATTTGTGGCAAGACAGGTACTGCGGAGAATCCACACGGTGCCGACCACTCGACATATCTTACCTTTGCACCTCGTGATAATCCCAAAATTGCACTCTCGGTATATGTCGAGAATGGTGGATTTGGTGCTATAACCGCAATGCCAATAGCCTCGCTGCTCGAAGAGTACTATCTCACGGGTGAAATCAAGCGCGATTGGTTGGTGGAGTATGTTAAGAATAGAACCCTTAAATACCCTAACTATGACAAGAAGTAACAGAGAAGGAAGAGAGTTGGCCTCTCTATTTAGTGGTGTCGATTGGGTAACTGTTCTACTCTATCTACTTATCGCATCGATTGGTTGTTTGAGTATTCTATCCTCATCCTACAACCCCGAAAGTAGTGACATCTTCTCATTCTCACACTTCTACATCAAACAGGCGTTATGGTTCGGAGCATCGATTATCATAGCGATATTTATTCTACTCACTGATACCAGCTCCTACCATAAATATGCATACGTACTCTATGGTATTGGCGTGATATTGCTGGTGGCGACACTCCTGTTCGGGCGTGAGATTAATGGAGCAAAGGCGTGGCTGGATTTAGGAGGTTTCCGCCTGCAATCCGCCGAGCTAATTAAGATATTCGCAGCACTCGCCATGGCACGTATTATGAGTGCTTATTCGTTCGATATCAACAGATTTAGTGATATAGGAAGGGTGGCTGTTCTGCTCTTTATCCCACTAGCTATCATCGTGTTACAGAACGATACTGGTTCAGGATTTGTTCTTGGCTCGTTTATCTTTGTCCTCTATCGCGAAGGGTTGAATCAGTGGCTTAGCTTGGTGATAATTGCCGTGGCAGCATTGAGTATCTCATCTCTACTAATATCACCTCTGGTGCTACTAATCCTAGCTCTGCTGCTCTGTGTGGTGAGTGATATGTTGATTAATCAGCGTTGGAAGTGGAACCTTATATACCTCTCAACCGTCACCCTACTCACCTTGCTACTATTCTTTGCGGTAAAGGTATTCACGGGCAGTGAGATTTCGATGTTTAACTCACTGTTATACACCTCATTGGCATCTTTGCCAGTGGTGATAGTATATGCATATAGAGAGCGGTTAAGCTCCACCTTTATATTGATGTTTATGTATCTTATTTCGGTAGTTATGCTCCCAACGATAAACTATATATTCACCTCAATACTTCAAGATTACCAACGTAATAGAATCCTTAGCTTCCTGGGTGTGATAAGCGACCCATTGGGTGCTGACTACAATGTAAACCAGTCGAAAATCGCTATTGGTTCGGGCGGATTATTAGGAAAAGGATTCTTAGAGGGTACTCAGATTAGATATGGCTTTGTTCCTGAGCGACATACCGACTTTATCTTCTGTAGTATTGGTGAGGAGTGGGGATTCGTCGGAGCAACGGTTCTACTTGCTCTATTCTGTGCTCTTATCCTGCGCCTGATGTGGATGGGCGAGAGACACGAGGAGGCATTCGGACGCATCTACTGCTATAGTGTGGCATCAATCCTGCTGTTCCACCTTATCGTAAACGTCGGTATGACATTGGGTCTATTCCCTGTTATGGGTATCCCACTCCCATTCGTTAGCTACGGAGGCTCTTCTCTGGTGGCATTCACCGTGATGCTCTTCATCGCTATCAAACTCAGCACTGTTAATAACAAATAACACGTCCCATTCATTTTTTTCTCAACAAGCTAATAATTTGATTATCAAGTAATTAGCTATGGGGGGGGTATTTTACAGAAAAGTGTTAAAAAATCACCCTTTTATTCTATTAAATAGGCTCAACATTGCTATTTTTTACTACCTTTGTAGCAAATTATTTTTCTCTTAGAGAGAGAAATAAGAGAAAACTATAGGTTTCGAGAAAGAGTTTCAAAATGCAATTAGCAATTTTATCTACTCCGTCAATTAACTGATATTCAAGCACTAGCGAGGGTATGGTATTCTACCCTTCATGTCTATTCCTCAAGAAAACACGTTTTCTTGAGTAGATTACAATTACATTACTATATGGTTAAAAATATATTGAGTCGACTAAGTCGACTAGGCATAGTTAATAGATGGACTATTCTCTGTGTTGACACGCTCTTAGCTGTAATAAGTAGTGTTATAGTCCTCTTTTTTATCGATAGCCTAGTTGCTGAGTTGAGTTTTGCTGTCGAGATTAGAGTCTGTGCAATATCGGCAATCATATCTTTCGCCTTGCTCTATCTACTGGGGGTGCACAAGAACGTTATTAGACACTTCTCGACCCACACCATTACACAGATATTTATCGTATCGTTTAGCAAGGTCGTCTGTGTTCTATTTGTTGCATATATCAGAGGGTGGAACCTTCCACTCAACCTTCTTCTTCTATACTCTGTGATGGATGAGCTACTCACGGTATTGATTTTGGTGGGTTTTAGGGTAGTGTTGATTAGTCTCTATGAGATGATTGTAGCTCAATATAATAGCGGTCGACGCAATGTCTTGGTCTATGGTACAGGTGTAGATTCGGTAGCTCTGCGACATACACTCAAAGATAATAAGCAGTTCAAAGTGATTGGATATGTCAATCCAAATCCTCAATTTAGAAGCTATAAAATCGGCGAGTTGAAAGTATTACACTTTGCTGATGCTGATAATCTTGAGTCGTATAAGATAAAAAAGGTACTTCACGGCATTATCTACCCAAACAGAATATCGATGCAGCAGCAGAGCGATAACCTAATTGCATACTCCAATAAGATTGGACTCAAAAGCTATGTCGTCCCTGCAATCGATAATGTCAATAGCAGGAATATCAAGACATCTGTAAAACGTATTCAAATTGAGGATCTGTTGGGTCGTGACGAAATTGAGGTTAATATGGATGCTATCCTCAGAGAGTTCTCTGGCAAGATAGTGATGGTTACCGGAGCTGCGGGAAGTATCGGTAGTGAGCTGTGTCGACAGTTGGTAGGGCTCAATGTTAAAAAGCTCATCCTCTACGATAACGCAGAGACTCCACTTCATAATATCCGCCTTGAACTAGAGAATAAATTCCCGACACTCGACTTCGTACCATTTATAGGTGATATACGCTCTGTTGATCGTTTAACTGTGGCTTTCGAAGAGTATCGTCCTCAAGTTGTGTTCCAAGCCGCAGCATATAAACATGTGCCACTTATGGAGGAGAATCCTTGCGAGGCGGCTCGTGTAAACGTCACTGGCTCACGAAATGTGGCGGATTTGTGCGTTAAGTATGATGTCGAGAAGATGGTTATGGTGAGTACCGACAAAGCTGTCAACCCAACCAACGTGATGGGTGCGAGTAAACGCATGGCTGAGATATATGTTCAGAGCCTAGGTGTAGCTATCGAGAGGGGGGAAGTCAAGGGTAGAACACAATTTATAACGACACGATTTGGTAATGTTCTGGGTAGTAATGGAAGTGTTATCCCCTACTTCAAACAACAAATTGCAGCGGGCGGCCCAGTGACGGTTACCCACCCCGATATTACTCGCTACTTTATGACTATCTCCGAGGCGTGTAGCTTGGTGATGGATGCAGCAGCAATGAGTCACGGCAACGAAATCTATGTCTTCGACATGGGCACACCCATAAAAATTGCAGACCTGGCAAAACGAATGATACGCCTTGCGGGGCTCGAACCAGATGTCGATATCGAGATTAAATACACAGGGCTGCGCCCAGGCGAAAAACTCTACGAGGAGCTACTAAGCACCGAGGAGAACACCCTCCCAACTAAACACCACAAAATCCGCATCGCCAAGGTGCGCGAATACACCTACGCTGAACTGGTAGCAGAGTTCGACAAGATAAGCCAACTCGCCATCACCGTGAAAACCGACGACACGGTGAAACTGATGAAGAGCATCGTCCCCGAATTTAAAAGCCGCAACTCACCATTCGAGAGGTTGGATAGGTAACTTACGACTATTTCAGACTAAGCATGACAGATTCTCGCACCGCAAAAAGTATTCGCAATAGTTATACTGCGCTATTCTATAATATTATTACAATATTACTGGGGTTTTTCTCACGTAAAATCTTTATCGACGCACTAGGGGTCGAGGTTTTAGGACTAAATACTACAGCGGGTAATTTGTTGGGGTTTCTCAACTTAGCAGAGCTAGGTATCGGTGGAGCTGTTGCATTTACACTCTATTCGCCATTGGCTAAAGATGATAGAGAGACCATAAACGAAATAGTTGCAGTTCAAGGGTGGTTATATCGACGTATAGCCTATTTTGTTCTTGCAGGTAGTGCTGTTCTATTTTGTTGTTTCCCTATTATTTTTGACAAAATGGAGCTGCCTCTATGGTATGCATATACATCTTTTGGAGTGCTACTCTTTAGCTCAATATTAGGTTACTTCGTAAATTATCGTCAAATAATCTTATCCGCAAGCCAGCAACAATATAAGATAAATAATAGTGTACAGGGCATAAAAATCACAAAAACAGTTATCCAAATTTTAGGACTGTCGCTACTGCCTCTAGGTTATATTTTCTGGTTGGTCGTTGAGTTTATTGCGGCTATGGTAACCGCTTGGTCTCTAAATAGAACAGTAAAGAGAAGCTACCCTTGGCTTAAGAACAATATCTCCAATGGAAGGGAACTACTGAAAAAACATAGTATAGTAGTCGAGAAGATAAAACAGATATTCTTTCATAAGATTGGAGGATTTGCTCTATCTCAAACAAGCCCAATTATTATATACGCCTATATTTCGCTCTCGATGGTTGCTATATATGGTAACTATATGCTAATTTTAAGCGGCTTGTGGTTATTGAACGGAGCACTTAATGATGGAATTGGAGCAGGTGTTGGCAATTTAGTAGCAGAGGGGAATCGAGAGCGTATCATGCTATTTTTCCGAGAGTTTACAGCCTCGCGCTACTGCTTTGCAACGATACTATCACTATGTCTACTACTACTCACAACACCATTTATGTCGATATGGTTTGGTGAGGAGTATTTACTGGATAATACGACATTCTACATTATTATCGGATACGCCTTTGTTAGTCTAACACGTACTAATGACGCTTTCATAGGTGCATATGGTCTCTTTGGAGATATATGGTCGCCAGTTATCGAGGCGGCGATTAACATAGGTCTCTCTATCCTACTTGGTTACTACTTTGGTTTAGCGGGAATCGTCGCAGGAGTTCTCGCTAGTTTAGTGTTGGTAATAGCCTGCTGGAAACCATATTATCTCTTCACTAGAGGCTTTAGGCTTTCGATATGGCACTACATACGAATATTTGGTAAGAACATAGCATTGGTGGCAATATCGGGAGTTATATGTTTAGCCCTATTCTCCTACACGTATAAAGCCCCTGATAATATAGTCCAATGGTTTGTGGAGGCTGTAAAGGCTCTTACCCTCTGCTCGGTTGTCTGCGTTACTGTTTTCCAACTCCTTAGCAGAGACTTTAGACTCTTCACAAAAAGAGTGAAGGCAATTGTAAAATTATAATAAAATTAATTATGCTGAGAATAAAAAAGAGCATACTTGCAATGTACAACCATTTAGAGGAGAATTATCGAAATCAACTCTTCCATCAACGAGCAAATCAGCTCAACGAGTCGGTGCTGAATAGCACAAAGATGGGTGTTACCGATTACAAGTATGTTGATAATCACCAAATTATTGTCTCGCTAACGACATTTGGCGTGCGATTGTCACAAGTCTACCTATCAATAGAGTCTATTATGCAGCAGACAAAACAGGCAAATCGTATTGTTCTGTGGTTGTCAAAAGAGCTTGAAGGAACGACTCTACCTCAAACGTTGATTAACCAGATGAAACGAGGTTTGGAAATATACTATTGTGATGATATTCGCTCATACAAGAAGTTAATTCCATCATTGAAAAAATTTCCCAACGATGCTATAATAACCATTGATGATGATCTTATCTATCCTATTACCGCACTCGAAAGTTTGATTAATTCATACATTGAGGATTCTAGCTACATCTACTTTAATCGTGCGCATAGAGCGAAATTAAGTAAAGATAAATTTATGCCATATAAAAATTGGGAGCAACGTATTAGTTATGAGGATGTATCAAAATTAAATTTTCCAACTACTGGAGGTGGAACTCTTTTTCCTCCTCATATTTTCAACGATGAAGTCTTTAACGAAGAGGTCTTTATGAAAGATTGCAAATTTGCGGATGATGTTTGGTTCTATGCAATGACACTTTACAACGACAAGCGTAGTCGACGATCTAAAGCATATATGATTGACCTAAATGGGGGAATACTAGAAAATATCAGTGCGCAAGGTACTAGTCTTTTTAGTGTTAATGTTGGCAAGAACTTGAATGACGAACAATTGAATACTGTTTTTAGTAGATATAATTTATTTGATAAGCTGAATTCAACCTGCAAATGCAACTGAATTGAGGTCAAGAAACTATAGGGACATAAGAAAAGGCGAAACAAATCGGAGCCAGGCTCAAATTTATTCCG
>JBCQSY010000015.1:0-39161 GCA_047178865.1 Rikenellaceae bacterium | reverse complement strand
TCTCTTACCTTTGCATATATTATTTAACGCAATTTTTATTAACCCGAATTTAATTTAGTGATAAGTTAAATTCACAATGCAAAAATTATATGAAATTAAAATTTTTACTTCTATTTGCTCTAGTGCTTTCATTGGGAACACTTAGTGCATCAGCTCAAAAATTTGAGAAGGGTTCAACTTACCTTACCGCAACTGTTGGTGTTGGTGGTTACGGTTTACCAATCGCAGTACAGTATGAGAAGGGTGTTTACGACATCAACGAGAATATGTCTATTGGTGTTGGTGGATATGCAGGTATCGCCTTCTACAACAGTTCATCTCTGTTCGCTATCGCAGCTAATGGAACTTACCACTACACTCAATTCGAGAGCTGGGATTTGTACGGAGCAGTTCGTCTAGGATTCGAGCACTGGGGATGGAGTTCATACTCAGGATTCTTGTGGGGTGCTAACGTTGGTGCACGCTACTTCTTCAACGAGAAGTTCGCTGTTGCAGCTGAGTTTGGCTACGGTGTTAGCTACGCTAATATTGGTGTAACATACGCATTCTAGTGGTCTGATTAGACTCTTTAAAGTTGAAAGAGGGTGACTAACAAGTCGTAAAACACTATACTTCGTCATTGCGGGCTTGACCCGCAATCTCATAATACACAGATAATCAATGCTGTTTAGAGATTGCGGATCAAGTCCGCAATGACGTATATGGGTGAGATAGTACTTGTTAGCCACCCTCTTTTTGTCTCTATACATGGTACAGTTTTTGAGAAGTTATAAAAAATAAGGGTAGAATATGAAAAAAAGTGCGATTTATTTTGGATATTAAAAATAATCTCTATACATTTGTGATAACGTTTTACAAAATAACAAAACCAAACTGCCTATAGAAAACATCTACTCTTTAAAACTATAAATTAGAAAGTGAAGAGTATGGAACTTAAACAACTGAGTGATAATGAGCTTATTGCGGAGTACAGAGGAGGTAACTCCCTGGCAATATCACAGCTTATTGAGCGACACACCCTGCGTGTTCGCAATTACATTAGGATGTTAGTAAAAGATCGAGAAGTGGCAGATGACATCTTCCAAGAGACATTTATTAAAGCCGTTAAGAGCATCGACGAAGGTCGATATGCTGAGAGTGGTCGTTTCCTATCGTGGTTGATGCGTATTGCACACAACCTCACTATCGACTATTTCCGTGTCAAAAAAGCCGACAAGGAGCTTAACGAGAGTGAGGCGGGTTTCGATATTGTTAGCAGTGTCCCTTTGGCGGAGCAGTCTCTGGAGGATAAGATGGTGCGCGACCAGATAGACCAAGATATCCGCAACCTAATCGACGAACTCCCTGGCGAGCAGCGTGAGGTGGTTAAGATGCGCTACTTTTCGGGGCTTACCTTCAAGGATATAGCCGAGCAGACCGACGTGAGTGTCAACACCGCACTGGGTCGAATGCGCTATGCTCTGATTAATCTGCGACGAATGATTAAGGAGCGAGAACTCACTCTGAGCTAAAAATATACCTGCCTAATTAAAGGATGGAAAAAGTTTGCGAAAGCAGACTTTTTTTTATATATTTGTCTCAGAATCTTTTTGATATAGAGATTGCGGGTCGACCTGCAATCTCGAACAACCACACGTCATTGCGGGCTTGACCCGCAATCTCGAACAACCACACGTCATTGCGGGCTTGACCCGCAATCTCGAACAACCACACGTCATTGCGGGCTTGACCCGCAATCTCTAAAGAGTATTGACTACCTTCATGTTATGAGATGGCGGCTTGAAGGTCGCAACAACGAGAGTGAGAGTAATGAAAATTTAAACAGATTAAAGTATAAAAGGTATGAATAAAGTATTTAATTTTTTGATTATGTCAACAATGTTAATGGGTTGTGCATCGAATGGTAGCGCACCTGTGGAGTCGACTCCAGAGTATGAGAATATCCAGACTGCGCGTTTCACCGTGGGCGAAGGTAAACGCCTTATTGCCAAGGGTATAGCAGCGAATAAAGAGGTCGCAGCTCGACTCGAAAAGGGTATGGTTATTATCACTCGTGGAACTACGAACACCTACATCGCCGAGGAGTTAGTTGGTCTGAGTGCAGATGCTGGTAGTTTCGTAACGGGCAGTATCTTCCCAACTGGAGCCGCAGGCTTCACAACTGAGCAGAGTGTTGGCGAGATTGTAATTGTCGATGGCGAGGTTGTCGATATGAGCTACGACGACGCCTTGGCTCAGATGAGCGCTGGCGATATAGTCTTTAAGGGTGGTAATATCCTCAACTACGCTAAGGGGCAAGCTGCGGTGAATATGGGTGCTCCAACTGGAGGTACTGTGGCGAAACTCCGCAAATATACCGACATAGGCGAGGGTAAGTGGATTATCCCGATAGGTCTGGAGAAGGATTGCTCGCTCGATATTGAGCACCTTTCACAGATTCTCTCGCAGAACAATAGTAGCCGCGAGGGGACAGTTCTTCTCAACGTTGGCAAGGAGGGTATCTACACCGAAATCGAGGCACTCAAAGAGTTTGCCGATGTAGATATCTACCCTATCGCACTGGGTGGTGTTGGTGGCGCTGAGGGCGGTGTATCGCTTATGATATGCGGCTCTAAGGGTGAGGTTGACAAAGCTATGGAAGTTGCTAAAAGTGTACATGGCGAGGCAAAATTCTTTTAAAAAAGCAGAGATAAAATGAGTACAATAGAGCTATTTTCCCTAAAATCAAAACAAGGCTTTATCACTGGTGCAGCCCGTGGAATTGGAAAACGAATCGCTGAGGCGTATGCCGATCTTGGCGCAGATATCGCTATCGTCGAGGTCGACGTGGCGGAGGCTGAAAAGACAGCCAAAGAGATTGCCTCGAAGTATGGCGTTAAGTGCATCGCTATTCAGTGTGATGTAACCTCACCCGAAAGCGTCAACGCAATGATTGAGAGCTACGCCTCGGAGTTTGAGCGTATCGACTTTGCGGTCAACAACGCAGGTATCGCCAATGTCTACCCAGCCGAGGAGATTAGCTACAACGACTTCAAAAAGGTGGTCGATGTCAACCTAAACGGAGTATTCCTAACGGCTCAGGCAGCGGGTCAGCTGATGATTAAAAGAGGCTCAAAGGGTGCGATTATCAACACCGCATCTATGTCGGGACATATCATCAACCGTCCTCAAACCATCGCAAACTACTGCGCCTCGAAGGGTGGAGTTATTATGCTCACCAAGGGGTTAGCTGTGGAGTGGGCTAAATATAATATACGTGTAAACTGCGTGAGCCCAGGATATATCGCCACCGAGCTGGTTGCAACGATGAAGGATATGCACCCAATATGGCTAAAGGATATCCCTGCCGATAGGTTGGGCACACCCGACGACCTGGTTGGCGCGTATATCTACCTGGCTAGCGACGCATCGAAGTATGCAACAGGCACAGATATCGCTGTAGATGGCGGTTACACCTCAATTTAACGGAGAATACCACTATGAAATATACTAAGGAGCAGGTTGCACGCCTGATAGATATCAGTGCTGTGAGGAGCGACTCATCGCTCGACGATGTGAACAAAGTTATCGAGGCGGCAAAGGAGTATAACCTAATTTGCCTCTTTGCGCTGCCTTCGTTTGTCGACTACGTAGTCGAGAAGATGGAGGGTTACCCATCAATCGAGATTGGTGGAGTTGTCGGTTTCCCATCGGGTGGCGACACCACAACTATGAAACTCGCACAAGCCACCGAGCTCAAAGCCAAAGGGTGCACCGAGATTGATATGGTTATGAATATCGGAAAGCTGAAATCTGGTGATTTTCAATACGTTCGCGAGGATATCGCACAGATTAAAGCTGCCGTTGCGCCACTTCCACTCAAGGTTATTATCGAGGTGGCGGTGCTCACCGACGACGAGATTATCGAGGCTGCGAAGATTGTGCGTGATGGGGGAGCAGACTACGTTAAGACAGGTACGGGATGGTGTGGAAGCACCACCTTGGAGCATATCAAACTGATAAAACAGAGCGTTGGCGAGAGCATCAAGCTAAAGGTAGCAGGTGGAGTTCGTGACCTTGAAACCCTTGCGACAATGCACCAGATGGGGGTTGCTCGATTTGGAATTGGTTATAAATCGGTACTCGATATAATGGCGAAGTGTGATGAATAGCAGCAAAATCATCGCTTACGATTTGGGAACAGGGGGGTTAAAAGCCTCCCTATTCTCTATGTCGGGTGAGCTTCTCTGCTTCGAGTTCGAGCACTACCCCACCCACAACCTGGGTGCGAATATTCAGGAGCAGTCTCCTGCGGATTGGTGGGCAGCAATCGTTACAGCGACCAAACGCTTGATAACCAACAGTGTCGATGACGTTAACGATATCTCAGCACTGGCGATTTCGGGGCATAGCCTGGGCGTTGTGCCAATCAATGCTCAGGGCGATTTGCTACTTGAGCAGACCCCGATATGGTCGGACAAGAGGGCAACGGAGCAGGCTCGTCGATTCTTCGAGAGTGTCGACTACCAAGGGTGGTATATGACAACTGGAAATGGATTCCCTGCCGAGTGTTACTCTATCTTTAAGATGATGTGGTATCGTGAGAATATGCCCGCTCAATTCTCGCAGTGCGATAAGGTGCTGGGCACTAAGGATTACTGCAACTTCCTCTTTACGGGTCGTTGTGCCACCGACCACTCCTACGCATCGGGAAGTGGAGTCTACTCGCTCGAAAAGAGGGAGTATATCGACGAATATATCGCAGCATCGGGAGTTGATGCCTCGATTTTGCCCGAAATATTGGAGGCTACCGACGTCGTGGGCAACCTCAACGAGTGGGCAGCGGAGCAGACCGGACTCCCCACAAGCGTGAAGGTGATTTGTGGCGGTGTCGACAACTCATGCATGGCGCTGGGAGCGGGTGGATATGTCGAAAATCACCTCTACACCTCGCTGGGTTCATCTGCGTGGATAGCTCTCTCGTCGTCGAAACCTGTGCTTAACTTCCGCACTAAACCCTACGTATTCGCTCACGTTATCCCCAATATGTACGCCTCGGCGACATGTATCTTCTCCGCTGGAACATCGCTCAACTGGGTGATGGATAACCTATTCTCGGAGTTGGAGGGGAGTGATAAGTATGATAAATTAGCCGCAATGGCAGCTCAATCGACCATCGGTGCAAATGGTGTGGTGTTCAACCCAAGCCTTGCAGGTGGTTCGATGTTGGAGCATAGCCCCAATATAAATGGAGCATTCGCAGGATTGAACCTCTCCCACAATAGATGCGATATATTGCGTGCAACCCTAGAGGGTATCGCAATGAATCTGCGTGTGGCACTCGATGAATTGGTTAGCAATAGCCAGAGTGTCGAGAGTATGTTGATGGTGGGAGGCGGAGCAAAGAGCCAATATTGGATGGGGCTTTTCGCCAATATCTATGGGCTAAACTGCCTGAAAAGCTCTATCGACCAGGAGTGTGCCTCGCTTGGAGCAGCCGCTCTTGCCGCAGTGGGAGCAGGTCTGTGGTCGGATTTCTCGCCTATCTCCGTTCAACACAAAATCGAACGAGTGGTCGAGTGCGACTACGCCACCTGTGCAGAGTACAACCACCTCCTCCCCCGCTTCAAGGAGCTCTCACGCCTACTCTCCCAATTCGCCGACAACGCATAATCAGTATAAAAACCAAGGGTGAATAACTGATTGTTATTCACCCATATACGTCATTGCAGAGTAAAGAAAACGTCATTGCGGGCTTGATCCGCAATCTCAAAAAACTGAGAAAAACTGAGAAAGACTGAGAAGAACTGAGAGAAACTGAGCTCAGAAAGACTCAGAAATTCTCAGCAGGTCTCAGTAAATTCTCAGAGAACCAATAGATTGCGGATCAGGTCCAATCCTGTCCTAAATAAATTACAGAATAAAATTCACCATGTAATTATATCTATAATATACGTCATTGCGGCCTCCGAGCCGCAATCTCAACACACTGATGATGAAGAGATTGCGGGTCAAGCCCGCAATGACGTTTGTGGGTTTTAATAACGTAAAGAGGGTGTTTCTTGCGGAATTAATACTAGGGGGATTCCTATATGTAACTTTCTAATAATAAGTATTTTAAACACTTGTTTAGGACACGATTGGCTCGTAGCCCGCAATGACGTGTATAAGCGAGGTTTAGACCTAATAGTAATCCCCTTGGTTTTTAATCGGCATAATTTATAAGATTTTCCTGTAGCATCCTCGGTTTGTAAACTCGACAAAACCTCTATCTCTGAGGTATTGGAGTTGTTGCCGTATCTTATCTCTTATATGGTTATTATTGGGGTGTTTTATCCTCAACTCATCCTCGAATGCGTAGATATCTCTGAGCTCAAAGCTACTACTTTGGACTCTATCCAGACAAGATAACACGTCCATAATCCAACCTCGACTATCGAGATTTGTCGTTAGGAGGCTCTTCGACCTGCTATAGTTCTCTATAACAATATCTCTGGCGACCTGCTCGCCTTGTTTGACGATGTAGATTTTACCGCTATTCGGGATAGTTTGAATATTAATATTACACCCTACCCACCCTGCTCTCTTTGCGCTAGGTGATAGTGGATTACGCCTCTCTATTATCTCTGGCGTAAAGAAGTGGTTGGGGATTAACATCAAGTTATCAACACAGTAGTTAGTGTAAGTCAGAAAGAAGAAGTTAGGATTAGTTTGAGATGTGATACGCTCAATCATCGTTGAGTATGCACCATCATTTATCCGCATACCCATCACTCCATGTTTACTCTTTAACTCAAACTGCTCGCCACATCTGCTACAATGAAAATCAGCAACAGGTCGATTACTCTCATACTGCACAAGATTGACCTCTCCACATATTGGGCAAAACATATTTTTTGCCATCCATGACTCGGTTAACACCCGTATAATCTGAGCGTTACTCTTGTATTGTGATGCTATATCGAGATCAAATCGAAGATTCATCCTCTACCCCCTTTCCCTCGTTAGAGAAGGGTTTGTTGCCATTTCCAGGCGGCTTCTAGGGTCTGTTCCAAGGTGCGTTCTGCTCTCCAGCCTAGCTCCTCGTTCGCCAGGCGTGGGTCTGCCCAGATAGCGGTGATATCACCCTCGCGGCGTGGTGCAATGGCGTAGTTCAGCTTCAGTGAGTTGACCTTCTCGAACTTGGTAATAAGCTCCAAAACCGAGACTCCATCGCCCGTACCTATATTAAATACCTCGTATTTGCTCCTGTTACGACCCTCGATTAGGCGTCCGACCGCCACCACATGAGCCTTCGCTAGGTCGACAACGTCGATATAGTCGCGGATACACGAACCATCACGAGTTGGGTAGTCATCACCAAACACCGAGAGCTTCTCGCGGATACCCGCAGCGGTCTGGGTGAGGTATGGTAGCAGATTTTGTGGTACGCCGAGTGGTAGCTCGCCGATAAGAGCCGATGGGTGTGCTCCGATAGGGTTGAAGTAGCGTAGTGCGATACCTTTGATTCCAGGGTAGACACTAGCCGAGTCGCGAAGGATATCCTCGCTCATGCTCTTGGTGTTGCCATATGGAGAGGTCGCCTCACGACGTGGAGTCTGCTCGGTAACTGGTTGCACCTCAGGTTCGCCATAGACCGTACACGATGATGAGAAGATGATATTCTCGCGCGAGAATTTACGCATCAAAGAGATAAGAGTCATCAACGAAGTCAAGTTATTCTGGTAGTACTCTAACGGTTTAGTAACCGACTCACCCACCGCTTTGGATGCGGCGAAGTGGATAGCTGAGTTGAACTCATACTTACTAAATACCTGCTCCATTGCCACCGCATCGCAGCAATCGACCCTCTCGAATGGGATATCAACGCCTGTTATTTTGCGGATACCCTCGACGGCACTCTCGCTTGAGTTAGATAGGTTATCAACAACGACTACATCGTAGCCTGCCTCAATCAATTCGACAGCTGTATGCGAGCCGATATATCCAGCTCCACCAGCAATTAATACACACTCTTTTTTCATCTCACTTATAATATTATTTTCCACAAATATAGGATATTTTTTTTAAATTGCATCAATTATTAAAAAAAATTCGTAAATTTGTGCGCTCCATTGTGGCTACGAAAGTTGCGATGGGGTGTAGGTTTTGAGTTCACTAAAAACAAATTTATAATAAAAAGTAAAGCTATGTTTGCAATTGATTCGTACGACTTCTCAGGAAAGAGAGCAATTATTAGAGTTGACTTCAATGTACCTTTGAAAGAGGGTGTTGTGGTTGATGACACACGTATTCGCGCAGCTATCCCAACTATCAAGAAGGTAGTTGCAGGTGGTGGTTCAGCGATTTTGATGTCTCACTTGGGACGTCCAAAACAGAACAACGATATGAAGTTCTCATTGGAGCAGATTATCCCAGCTATCGAGGCTCGCCTTGGTCTTAAGGTTATCTTCGCAGGCGACTGTATGGGTGAGAAAGCAGCCCAGATGACAGCAGCTCTTAAACCAGGAGAGGTTCTTCTTCTTGAGAACTTGCGTTTCTACGCCGAGGAGGATGGTAAACCACGCGGACTTGCAGCTGAGGCTACCGCTGAGGAGAAGGCTGAGGCTAAGAAGGTGTTGAAAGAGAGCCAGAAGGGCTTTATCAAGACCTTGGCATCGTATGCTGATTGCTACATCAACGACGCATTTGGTACTGCTCACCGTGCACACTCTTCTACCGCTCTTATCGCTGAGTACTTCCCACAAGATAAGATGTTCGGTTACGTTATGGAGAACGAGCTTAAGGCTATCGAGAGCATGTTGGAGGCGCCTCAACGTCCATTCCTAGCTATCGTAGGTGGCTCTAAGGTATCGAGCAAAATTACCATCATCGAGAAGTTGATGGAGAAGGTTGACTCAATCATTATCGGTGGCGGTATGACCTACACTATCGAGGCTGCATTGGGCGGAAATGTTGGTAGCTCACTTTGCGAGCCTGAGATGTATGAGACAGCTCTTAATATCATCTCTTTGGCTAAGGAGAAGGGTGTAGAGCTTATCTTCTCACCAGACACTCTAGCAGCTGATAAGTTCGCAGCAGACGCAGCGTCGCAGGTTGTTCCATCGAATAACGTACCTGATGGCTGGATGGGTCTAGATATCGCAGAGGAGGGTATCGCCCTATTCTGCGAGAAGATTCTATCAAGCAAGACTATCTTGTGGAATGGTCCAGTTGGAGTGTTCGAGATGGAGAAGTTCGAGAAGGGTTCTAAAGCTACAGCTGAGGCAATCGCTGAGGCTACAGCAGCTGGTGCATTCTCGCTAATTGGCGGTGGCGACTCAGTTGCTTGTATCAACAAGTACGGCTTGGCTGAGAAGGTATCATACGTTTCGACTGGTGGTGGTGCACTTCTTGAGTTTATGGAGGGTAAGATTCTTCCAGGCGTAGCAGCAATCCGCGGCTAGTCTTAAGGCTATATATTGCAAGAGGCGATACTATTTAGTATCGCCTCTTTTTTAGTTATGAGTTAAGAATTATAAAATTAGGAGATGTTTCGACTCCGTTTCACTCCGCTCAACATGACAGTTTACTTGAAAAAAAATGAGACCTGCGGAGGGGGAAATTACCGCAGGTCTCTGTCTAGCTAATTACACTAGTAATTATGAGTGCTAGAACCAGGTTGATTATGAAAACCTTATTTTTTACTCTACGTATCCAACGTATCCGTAGTTCTGAGTGATAGAGTATTGAGAGTTCTCAATAGTATCCTCACTAATCATACGTAGGCAGTGGATAGCCTCGTCGATGTTACCCACTGCGTGGTCAACGATATGGTCGTTGTATAGCTCACAACGCTCCTTAAGTTTGCCAGTACGGCAAAGGATATACCAACGGTTCTCCTCACCTGCTAGCTCGATACCTCTCTCGTCGAGAACGTCGTCAAGGGTAACAGTTCCTGAGTAGTAAGAAGCGTTACCAGATGCACGCTGGTGAACCTTGTTGATGTGAGTAAGTGCCGTTGCGTTGTCGCCAGCTCTAACCGCAGCTTCGGCCGCGATAAGGTGAGTCTCAGCTAGACGGATAACGAATACATCTCTACTACCATAAGTCTCGCCATAGCTCTTAGCAGCGTAAGCGTCGTCAAACTTCTTGAAGATTGGGAAGTTTGCGTTAATAGAGTTACCATTATTGTTGTAAGCGAAGATAGAACCCTCTGAGTTTGGATCTTTATCATAGTCACTACCAGTAACTGAGTAGTAGTAGTATGGGTCATCAAATACGTAGTATCTACTCATCCTATCCATCTTGTCGGCATCTTTCAGCTGAGTCTTAGGGAAGTAAATAACGGTATCACCTACCCGTAAAGTATGAGTTCTATTTCCATCAAGACTAGTCTTAGTCTCCTCCTTCTCAGCATATAGAACACGGTGGATGATTGTAGTATCACGAGCGTCGTCTGAATCTTTGAGAAGTAGCTCATAGAAGTAGTTTGTAGGTACGCTTGTACTAGTAGCGTAAGCGTAGTTGTTTTGACGCTCTAGACCCTCGTAGTTATACAACGTACTCTTGAAGCGTTGGTACCATACAGATTTGTAATCAGCAGCAGCAGTACTACTATAAGTGCCATCGTAACGTAGCGCTAGAAGAACCTCTGCGTTATCTTGGTTATCGAAGTCGAATAACTCAGCGTAAGTTTGACTACAAAGGTCGTAACTATCAATTGCCTTATTAGCGTAAGCAATAGCTGTGGTGTAGTCCGCAGAGCTACCATAGCTCTTACCACCTTTGGTAGTGTAGATATCAGCTAGCACGTGATAAGCTGCACGCTTAGTGAAGTAGAACTTGTTGGTGAAGTAGCTGCTAGTAGTTTCAGGAAGGTCCTCTACTGCCTCCAATACATCTTTAAGTACTTGCTCCATAACCTCCTCCTCAGGATCGCGAGGGTAGTTGTAGGTGATATTCGAAACCTCTTCAACGATGATTGGTACATCACCATAGTTACAAAGAAGTTTGTAGTAAGCATAACCACGAAGCATCTTAGCATGGGCAACTAACTCAGCCTTTTTAGTTTGGTAAGAGGTTGTGTTATCCCATGAGATTTGATTCTCGATACGGTTAAGGGCAACATTACATCTACTGGTTTGAGTATATAGACCACTCCAACCACCGGCATCACTCATCAAAAGTGTGTTATACTCATTGTTGTTGTTTGTATAGGTCAAATTGGCTGAGACAGAGTACAAGTCGGTGCCAGAATACGATGCGTTAGGACCTACACTTCTAAACTGGATATATGCAGCAGTGATTAATTGCTCGGCATTATCTTGGGTGAAGTATGTCTCAGCAGTCTCAGCACTTGAGTAGTTGGTCTCCTCTAAGAATTTCTCACAAGAGACACTTCCCGCAGCAAGTAGCGCAGTAGCTACGAGGAGATTCGCTGTATTTTTAAATATATTTTTCATTTTTATTCCGTTTTAAATCGTTAGAACTTAACACTTACACCAAATACCGCAGCACTTCTTAGGTATGTCATCTCGTATGAGTTCGAGAGACCTGACTCTGGGTCTGGACCTAAGTAGTCGGTGAATGTGAATGGATTTTGAACATCGCAAGAGATAGTCAACTCCTGAACATTTTTCAAGTTAGGGAATGTGTAGCTAAGACCGATGTTACTAACACGAACATAAGACATATCTGCAAATGAGTAGTTTGCATGAGTACCTACATTAACCATTGGGTTTGTAGAGTCTGTAGTGTTTGGAGTCCAGTAGTCCATATCAAGAGAGTTGTACATTGCATCATCAGCTCCCCAAGGTACGAAGTTCTGTAGGAACTCAGAGTGACCAAATGATCCTTGACGAGTGGTAACCATTACGCTAAGAGTTAGGTTTCTCCAAGTGAATGTGTTAGTCATCGAACCAGTCCATGTTGGATCCTCAGAACCGATAACTTGGTAGTCTTCAGAAGAGCAGATACCATCACCGTTCACATCCTCAAATTTGTACATACCTGGGTAGTAACCATAACCTAAAGCCTCTTCCCACTCACTCATCTGCCAGATACCAATAGGTTTATAGTAGTAGATTGATGTGATATCTTCACCTACAATTAGTTTGTTGAAGTTAGAGCTAGAACCGATGTCCATCATAGTAGTCTCAGCACCATCCTCGCTCTCAAGAGATAGAATCTCATTGTGGTTCTTAGCGAAGTTGATAGTAGTAGACCAAGTGAAGTCACGAGTCTGAATGTTAACTGTGCTAAGTGATAGCTCGATACCAGTATTAAGAGCTGAACCGTAGTTACCAGTCGATGAAGAGAAACCTGTTACGTTCATCAAGCTCTTATCGAAGATAGCACCAGTTGTAGTCTTGTGGTACCAGTCAGCAGTAAGGCGGATTCTATCGTTGATAAGTCCTACGTCGATACCAACGTTATACTCAGTAGATAACTCCCAAGATAGCTCAGAGTTGATAAGGCTATTTACAGTAGTTGAAACATCACCCATGTAGCTAGTAGATGATAGACCTGCTTGTGAATCATAAGGGCTAAGACCATTGATGTTACCAGATTTACCCCAGCTCAAACGCAACTTCAAGTTGTTCACTGGATCTACATGCTTCATGAAATCCTCCTCAGAGATACGCCATGCTACGGCTGCTGATGGGAAGTAACCCCACTTGTGACCGTCGGCTAGCATTGACGAACCATCGGCACGAGCTGTGAAAGTGAAGAGGTATTTACCAAACATATCGTAGTTGAAACGACCTGCAAACGATGCCATACTTCTCTTAGAGTAAGAGGTAGAGTGAGTCGACCAGTCAGAACCCTTAGATAGGTTGTAGAATAGGTATGAGTCGGTCTCGAAATTCTTACTCTGCATAGAAGAGCCCTCGTTCTGTTGGTTGTAGATAGATTGAACGAATGTGGCAGTAAACTTGTGTCCCTCGAACTTGTCACCAGTAGTGAAGTTAAGGACATTATCCCAAGTGTATGTGTTTCTCATAGAGGTAGAGTAGTCAGCACGAGTACTTGATTGGCTAAAGTTTACCGATTTAGTGGCTAGACCTCTATAAAGACCTGTACGAGATAGTTTAATCTCTGGCGCGAATGTACTGCTGAAGCTCATCCACTCAGTTGGTTTGATATCGAAGTACAAAGATGCATTGTAGTTGTAACTTCTAGTTACATCGTAATATGCCTCATCCTCATTGTAAGGGTTAGGGAATTTAGAGGCATTTGCATCTGGATATTGGATTAGGTCGCCATTCTCATCCCAAGGAGTAACCGTTGGAACCATACGCATAGTGGTACGGAACAACTCAGGGCTACCAGAGTCAGTATCGGTAAATGCGAAGTAGTTCTTGACACCCACTGTCATCATATCTTTTCTACCGAACTTCTTCGAAAGAGATAGGTTAGCAGTGTATCTGTCATAACGCTCATCATCACCCAATACACCTTGATCCATCAAGTAACCGATAGATGCAGCGTAAGCTAGACCATTTTCGTTACCAGAGAAGGCAACAGTGTGTGAAGTTTGAACAGATGGGCTAATGAATGCATCTACCCAGTCGAAGTACTCACCATTCTCGGCACGAGTAATCTCGTCAGCAGTCATATATTTACTACGACCACTTGCTGCATCAATGCTATTCCAGAACTCAGCAGTACCATTACCCTCTTTAACAGCTGATATCCATAGGGTTGAACGATACATATCATCAACTACAGCAACATACTCATCACCATTATTAAAGTCAGGGATGTTAGATGCCCAGTTAACACCAACAGTACCGTCGTAGCTAACAGTTGTTTTGCCTGAAGCACCCTGTCCGCTCTTAGTAGTGATGATAACAACACCATTCGCACCACGAGAACCGTAGATAGCAGTTGCAGAGGCATCCTTCAATACATCCATCTGTTGGATATCAGATGGGTTGATTGCAAGCATACTCTCCATAAACACTCCGTCGATTACGTATAGAGGTTTCGCAAGGTCGGATGATGCATCGGTAGATACACCATCAGCACTTGAGTAGATGTTGTTCTTAATAGAGGTATTACCACGGATACGGATGTATGGGTCAACACCTGGTTTTGAAGATGCTACACGAACGTCAACACCGGCGATTTGGCCTTGAAGAGCGTTGGCAACACTTGTCTTCTTTTGTGAGGTAAGTGTCTCGTTGCTAAGCGATGCTACAGAACCTGTAAGGTCGCTCTTCTTTACTGCACCATAACCTACGACTACCAACTCCTCGATAAGAAGGTTGTCAGTCTCCATGTTTACTGATAACGCACGACCGTCGAAGTCAACCTCTTGGGTTGCGTAACCAATAAAGCTAACTGCAAGTTTTGTTCCTACAGCTACGTTTCTCAATTCAAAACGACCTTCGTAGTTAGTCGTTGTCGCGTTAGATGTACCTGGAACAGATACAACCACTCCTGGAAGTGTTGCGCCAGTCTCGTCGTAGACTACACCAGACGCAGTTCGATCCTGTTGAATTGCACTACTGTTTGCACTAGTTTTTGCTGCTGAGGCATTTAGCGTAGAGAACGCTAGCCCAAACATCACTAGAGCGGCGAAGAGTAA
Organism: Rikenellaceae bacterium; assembly: GCA_047178865.1. GTDB lineage: Bacteria > Bacteroidota > Bacteroidia > Bacteroidales > Rikenellaceae > Alistipes. The sequence goes on along the minus strand of JBCQSY010000015.1, from coordinate 24,607 downwards.
TGTTTTCTTCATAATTTTCTAGTTTAAGTTAATAATTAAGTTGTTGAAAATGAGTATCTCTTTCTTAGAGATACTAAGCGTCAAACGGGGATTATATAACATAAAACTATAATATTATGAGAAAGATTTACTATCTATTTCTAATCCTCTCTTTTATAGCCTTTGTTTCGTGTGAGGCGGTTGAGGGGTTAGACGATTTAACAGATGACTCAAATGTTGAGAACTCGACAGGGAGTGAAGATGAAGAGGGTGAAGCAGGCGAAGATGAAAATTCTCAAAGCGGCTCGCAGGATGAAACCCCAAATGTGGTATATAGCATTGCGGGAGCTATCCAAAAAGGTCCATTCATTCAAGGTTCGTCGATTACCATCTCTGAGTTAGACGAGGATTTGAATCCAACTGGTGTAAACTATCAAACTACAACTACGGACGATACCGGTTCGTTCGAGATTGGCTCGCAGATTAATAGTCGATTTGTTGAGATTGCAGCAAAGGGCTACTACTTCAACGAGGTGAGTGGTGCGATTTCAAGTTCGGAGTTGACGCTCTATGCTGTCTCCGACTTGGAGAGTGAAGGGGTGGTAAATGTGAACCTACTCACCTCGCTTGCCAATGCAAAACTAAAGTCACTTATCAAGGCAGGTGGCGAGGATTACACCTTTGAACAGGCTCTAGCCGAGGCTGAGAAGTATGTGCTCAGCGCATTCGGATTGGAGAGCAGTGAGCTACACTTCGACAAGATGGATATCACCAAGTCGGGTGATGCCAATGCGATGTTGCTTGCGGTCTCTATCACCGTGCAGGGAGATCGCTCGGTGGGTGAGATGTCGGAGCTTGTTGCAAAGATTGGAGCTGAGATAGATAGCTCGAATGTGTTGGAGAGCCAAACGCTCAAAGATGCTATCCAGCAGGGTGCTGTTGGAGTTGATTTGGAGCAGGTGCGTGCAAACCTCACAAAGCGCTACAGCGATTTGGGTGCAAGTTGCAATATCCCCGCTTTCGAGAACTTTATTGATAGCGATGGAAATGGCGTAATCGACTCGCAGGAGGCGTGGTTGTTGGTTAAGGGTGAGAAGAGCTACCCGATAGATTACGCAGAGCAGAATGTTGAGGTTGAGATTGAGCAAAATATCAACTTTATGGTAGATATTCTCTATAGTGATGATGAGGGGTGGCTCTCATTCTACGTTGCGCCAACGACTCGTGCCGATATTATGTTTGAGACGATTATATTTACCGCAACCGAGCATACGGGCTACAACACTCGCAGCGCAACAATTACTCTATCCAACCCCGACAACGAGGAGCAGAAGAGTTCGATTACTATCGACCAGAGTCCTAAGGGGGCATTGGTATTGGGCAAGGATAGCTACAATGTGAAGGCTTCGGGAGATGTTGTTGAGATCTCATTCTCGACAAACGTCACCGATTATAGCGTCGAGGTAGAGGAGGATGCGAAGGAGTGGATCTATGTCACTCCAACCACCAAGGCGGTCACCATGGAGGAGTATAAGATGAATTTCACGATAGCGGAGAATACCCTAACCGAGGCTCGTTCGGGTCGCATTGTCATAACCGCAGGTGACCAGGTCGACTACATCACCATCAACCAGAGCGGACAACAACTTCTCTACATCGAGGAGGAGGATATTGAGCAAGGCTGGACTGGCGGCAATGTAACCTTCACAGTTGTGCATAATGGCGACTATGTGATAGATTGGCAGGATAGCAACTCGTGTTGGAATGAGTGGAGTTACTCGGTGGTTAGCACATCGGATAGTAGGGATGTCTACAATATTAATATGACATCACAATCATTCCTGCTGCCAAGCACCTATGGCGTTTATAGCAGCAATACAATTAAGGTGACATCTACCGATGACTACACACTCACCGACGAGATATTCGTCGAGCAGTGGCCATATCCAAGAGTACTTATAGAGTCGGGCGATACAGAGCAGACCCTAACATCTGCAAAGCAAGATATTACGATTGCTATATACAGCAACAACCGAACGATTATTGATGTCGATGGTGATTGGATTCATCTATCAAGCTCTCAACCTAAATACTCCTCTTCGGAGTATACGGAGTACACGTACAGCATAGATGCAAATAGTGGCACAAGCAGAAAAGGCACAATAACCTTCTCTGCGCCATATACTTCAGGTAGTGGTAAGGTTGTCGACGAGGTGATAACAATCACCCAGACGGGCGAAGTACAGGAGACACTCACCGTTAATTGTCCTGCGGCAGGAACGCTGAGCAACTACGTCACAGAGCTACAGATAAGCTCTACCACCGAGCTTATTCTTACGGGTACTGTCAATGCGGATGACTGCTATAATGTTATCAACCCGATGTCGCAACTCGAAATTCTTGATTTGAGTGGTGCTAGATTCGAGAATGACCAGATGACAATGTCTATATTGGATTATAATAGAGAATCAAGCTCATTACGAATACTTAAACTTCCATTAAATTACGATACGACTCTCGCATCTGGTTCTCTTTACATCAGTGGAAAAACTTTTACACACATCGATTTTGGTGGCACAACGACACTTCCAGCAAGTATGTGTTTTCAATTTGACAAGTTGGAATCAGTTGTTATCACTAATGTAAAAGGAACAATAGGAACAGATACTTTTGGTTCAACAGCTCTCAAGTCTATTGAAATTCCAGAGGGTGTTACTGAGCTGGGACACGGTGCTTTTAGTGAGTGTGCAGAGTTAGAAAGTGTAAAACTGCCAACGACTCTAATAACAATGGGTCCTTCGTCAAGTTCAAGTTACTATGGAGTATTTAGTGATTGCCCTATGCTGAAGAGTATCGAGATTCCTGCAAGCGTGGAGACGATAAGTGGTCGTGTTTTTACAAACTGCTCCTCATTAGAGTCTGTGACTTTTGCCGAAGGGTCTAAACTTAGTGAGTTATATACTACAGCTGGCTCATACGATGGAATAAGCGGAAAAGTCTCTACCTACTCTATGTTTAAGGGGTGCACATCGCTAAAAACAATTACAATCCCAGCGAGTGTTGAGACTATACAAGGCCCTGTATTCGCGGATTCATCACTGGAGGAGATTATCTTCGAGAGTGGCTCTAAGCTAACTACGCTTGTTGGTGGATATGTATATGCAACATCTGGTTCGGGACTTAACTCTTGGACTGCAGCGACAGTTGGATGTTTTCAGTATGCTCCAATCAAGAGTAGTATGACTCTGCCCGAATCACTAACTTCGCTGGGTAACTACGCATTTGCAAACTCAACTATAGATGAGATTACACTACCTAGTGTTCGCGAAATGGGTAAAAACACATTCATCGGCACTACCGCACACACTATATCTATGCCATCAGTCTATGTCATTGGCACATACGCCTTTGCTGGTACGCCAAACCTCAAAACGCTAAATATTCCAAAGGCTTATGAACTTGGAGATTATGCACTCTACGGAAGTGGATATGTCACCAATAATGGCGGATGCTTTGCCTCGGAAGATATAGTGACGATTGGTAGCTATGCTTTAGTTGAAACAGGTGTTACATCGCTTAATTTGCCAAACTTAGAGGAGGCTAAGGAGTCTGCATTTGTGGGTACACCACTTGCAACAGTTTCGCTGCCAAGTCTGAAAATAATAGGAAGCAATGCATTTAAGGATTGCTTAAGCCTCACTTCAGTATCTCTTCCGAGTCTAACTGTGGTTGGTAGCTCAAATTCTTATGGAGGTTATAACACAGGAAATAATGTATTTAGCGGTTGTGTAAACCTTGACTTTGCATCAATTGTATTCGAAAACATTGATTATGTCATTAATATATTCAGCGGTAGTCCAATAACTGCTGTGACTGAGTCGATGTTCCCAAATGCAACAACAATTAATACCTATGCTTTTAGCGATTGCGCAAATCTAACAAGCGTAGACCTTCCAAAGATTGAGACTCTTTCAAGTGAAGCATTTACTAATTGCACAAGCCTTGAAAGTATCGGGTTCGAAAAAGTGACAGAAATCCCTTCCAATGCGTTTAGTGAATGCACAAAACTAAAAAGTATTGATTTCCCTAATCTTACCTCCATTGGTAATGGGTCTTTTTTTTATTGTACATCATTAGAGACCTTTGATTTTAAGGGGGTAAATCATATAGGTTCAGATGCTTTTAATGAATGTACCGCATTATCGACTATAACAAATGTCGAGGATGTTACAGTGCTATATGGTGGTACATTTGGCCATTGCACCTCTCTAAAGAGTATGCCAGATTGGTCGGGGATTACTACAATAACAAGCAGATCCCAGAACCCATTTGACAATAGTGCCATAGAGGAGTTTAGTGCATCAAATATAACGAAATTTAGCAATAGTTTCGATAATTGTCAATCACTCAAACGTGTATATTTACCAAAAGCAACTTCAATCTATTTCTATTCATTTGAAAATTGTAATACTCTTGAAACCATAGAGATAGGCACAGCAGCAACTTCACTCATCGAGTATGTCGGGATTGAAAATAACATTCCATATTCACGAGCTGTGACGGTCAAAATGGGTGAGTATGACTCAACAAAAGTTACTGTTGATGGTAATACACTTAGTAATATTACATTCAAGGAGGTTATCGTAGTGGACAACATTCAATAATTATTCACCCCTCCCATACCAAAACAATGGGAGGGGTGAAATTATAAACCTCGAAAATTAACGAAATTCGCAGGGAGAATCAATTTATGTAAATTGTTGATAATCAGTAAACCATGTAAATTTACCATAATCAAGTGGAAAATAGTTGTTTGGATATTCTGTAATTACGAAAAAGTTTTATAAATTTGCGCTGCTATTAGTTATTAAATAACAACACATTAAATAATCACAATTATGGTATCTTACAAAGATTTAGGCCTAGTTAACAGCAAAGAGATTTTTGCTAAGGCTTTCGAGGGTGGCTACGCTATCCCAGCTTTTAACTTTAACAACATGGAGCAGATGCAGGCTATCATCGCAGCTTGTGTAGAGAGCAAGTCTCCAGTTATTCTACAGGTATCTTCGGGTGCTCGTAACTACGCTAACCAAACTCTTCTTCGCTACATGGCACAGGGTGCTGTTGAGTACGCTAAGGAGCTTGGTCTTAATATACCTATCGTTCTTCACCTCGACCATGGTAACTCTTTCGAGCTATGTAAGAGCTGTGTAGATATGGGTTTCTCTTCTGTTATGATTGATGGTAGCCACCTCTCATACGAGGAGAACGTAGCTCTAACCAAGAAGGTTGTAGAGTACGCTCACGCACACGACGTAACTGTTGAGGGCGAGCTAGGAGTATTGGCAGGTGTTGAGGATGAGGTATCTTCAGACCACCACACATACACTGAGCCAGACCAAGTTGAGGACTTCGTCAAAAAGACAGGTGTTGATTCACTTGCTATCTCAATCGGTACTTCTCACGGAGCTAACAAGTTCACTCCAGAGCAGTGTACAATGAACGCAGATGGTATCCTAGTACCACCAGCACTTCGTTTCGATATCCTAGAGGAGATTGAGAAGAGAATCCCTGGATTCCCAATCGTACTTCACGGTGCTTCTTCAGTACCACAAGAGTATGTTAAGGTTATCAACGAGAACGGTGGCGCAATGAAGAACGCTATCGGTATCCCTGAGGAGCAACTTCGTAAGGCTGCATCATCGGCTGTATGTAAAATCAACATCGACTCAGATGGTCGTCTTGCAATGACAGCAGCGGTACGTAAGGTGTTTATCGACTCACCAGCTGAGTTCGACCCACGTAAATACTTGGGCCCAGCACGTGACGAGCTTAAGAGACTCTACCAACACAAGTGCGAGAACGTTCTTGGTTCAGCAGGTAAAGCATAAGCCTAAACCCTTTAATTGACAATAGAGACCCTGGTTTTTCCAGAGTCTCTATTTTTTTTGCTAGTTCGTGGGAATCATTTCTGAAATTGATATTATATTACTATATTTGTCAGAGGAAACAATCAACCAAATATATGCAGTTAGGATTAGTACATATCTACACAGGCGATGGCAAGGGTAAAACCACCTCTGCCGTGGGTCTTGCCACACGAGCACTAGGTCGAGGATTGAAGGTCTGCTATGTCTCATTCCATAAACGCCCCGAACTCTACGGCTACTCCGAGATGAATATCTTGAAGGGTAGCGGTGCGGTGGTTCTCAACCGTGCGAAGGGGCATCCAAAGCTCGATAAATCTATCGACCCTGTGGTTAATAGCCAGCAGGTCAAGGATGCCATCATCGAGATTGAGGAGTTGATTTCAAGAGAGCATTTCGATATATTAATCATGGATGAAGTGATGATTTCGGTACGTGATAACTACCTCGACGAGAGCGAGTTAATACGCTTTATCAAGGCTCGACCCGCTGATTTGGAGTTGGTTCTAACTGGGCGTGGTGCAACCGAGGGATTAATCGAGGTGGCGGATTATGTGAGCAATATCACCAAGGTGAAACACCCATTCGACAAGGGTGTAATGAGCCGTAAAGGGGTTGAATTTTAGCGATATCGATGGGTAAAAGGGAGTTTATATCGGGTCTATTTTTCACCGCTGTGGCGAAGTATTCGAGCATTATCATCTCGCTCGTAGTCGCTGCGGTATTAGCGAGGTTGTTGACACCCGAAGATTTCGGAGTGATAGCTATCGCCACGGTTATCCTCTCGTTCTTCGCAATAATCAGCGATTTGGGCATCGCCACAGCGATAGTCCAGAACAAGGATTTAACCAGAGTAGACCTCGATAATATCTTCTCATTCTCGATATATTTCGGAGTGGTTATCTCCCTGCTTTTCTACCTATCTAGCTCGTTGATAAGCGGTTTCTACGGCGAAGAGTCGCTTGTGATGATATGTCGATTGCTCTCAGTTAGCCTACTCTTCTCGTCGCTCAACATCGTACCCAACGCACTGCTGCTCAAGGCTAAGCGATTCAAATTTATCGCTATTAGAACCTTCAGCGCACAGCTCACTCTAGGCACTATCGCCATCGTTGCGGCACTCAACGGATTGGGGGTATATTCGCTGCTGATAACACCCATCGGAACGAGCATCTTTATCTTCGTGGTGAACTACCTCCAGAACCCTTTAACGTTCAATTTCAGGGTGTGCAGAGGGTCGATAATGAAGATTTCATCCTACTCGGCATATCAATTTATGTCGAGCCTGGTCAACTACTTCACCCGAAACCTCGACAACCTACTTATTGGTCGATATATCGGCGTGGCAGATTTGGGATTCTACGATAAATCGTATCGGTTGATGATGCTACCACTGGCGAATATAGCACATGTAATAACTCCTGTGCTGCACCCTACCCTCTCTGATTTCCAGCACAATAGAGAGTTTATATTCAACTCCACGCTCAAGCTGCTGACTCTGTTGGCATACATTGGAGCTGCGCTATCGGTCTTTCTCCACTTCCAAGCGGAGAACCTTATCGTGCTGATATTTGGCGAGCAGTGGACGCCCTCGATTCCTGTATTCCAGATTTTGGCTATATCGGTAGCACCTCAGATGCTGAACTCGATTCTTGGCTCGATATTCCAGTCGGTCAATGATACCCGACGACTATTTATTATGGGTAATGTCAACACGGCGATAAATGTTGTGGCGATAGTTGCGGCGATAACTCTATTCGGCGATATCGAACATGTGGCAATATTTCTCGCCGTGGCGTTCTACCTCAACACGCTCTTCTCATACACCTACCTATTTCGCACCATCTTCTCAAAGTCGGAGATGCTGTTAGCCAAGAGATTAGGCACACCTATCCTACTAGCCGCTGCCCTTATCCCGATATCTCATTATGGGGTCTCCTTCTTCACAAACCCACTATTGTCGATTCTAGCTACGGCAGTGGCGACACTCGTCATCTCGCTACTATTCATGCAGCTAAGTGGCGACATAGATATCACGGGCGAGGTCAAGAGCCTGATAACCAAAGATAGACGATAGTCTCAAATCGAGCAAAATCTCCCTCATCTCACTCCACACAAAAAGAGGGAGAACCCAAATAGATTCTCCCTCGTCTCACCTCCCCGAAGGGAAGTATGCTATTGAATACTTTTTACTACTGCTGCAAAAGCCTGAGGCTCATTCATCGCTAGGTCAGCTAGAACCTTACGGTTCAACTCGATACCTGCTGCATGAACTTTACCCATAAATTGCGAATAGGTCATACCTTGAGCGCGGACTGCTGCGTTGATACGCGTAATCCACAAAGAGCGGTATGTTCTCTTCTTGATTTGACGGTGTGCGTAAGCATAAGTCAAACCCTTCTCGACGGTGTTTTTAGCAACCGTCCAAACGTTTCCCCTTGAACCAAAGTTACCCTTGGCTAGCTTCAAAACCTTTTTTCTGCGAGCGCGTGACGCTACGGCATTTACTGAACGTGGCATAGTTTGAATTTTTTGATGGAGCTGTCAGCGGCGAGGTTCTCCCTATCGCTCTTTGGGGCTGAACACCTCCCGATTAATAAATTAATTTTGCGACGAGGTTATCGGTTAATTACTTAACCAACAACTTCTTAATCTTCTGCTCATCTACGGCAGCAACCGTACCAGAGTAGCATAGATTACGCTTCTGTTTTGTTGTCTTTTTGGTCAGGATATGACTGTGAAAAGCGTGTTTACGCTTAATTTTACCTGTGCCGGTGAAAGAAAAACGCTTCTTAGCAGCGGCATTTGTTTTCATTTTTGGCATTGCTTCAGTGTATTAGTTAATTATAAAATAGCTCGCAAATATAGTGATTATTTGTGAGATAATCGCTTTTCTGCAACTTTTTTTCTACTTTTGCACCAATTATGAGCAAAAACATAGATATAAATAGCTACAACTACCACCTCCCCGACGAGAAAATTGCGAAGTATCCACTCCCCGATAGAAGCTCTTCGAAGCTGTTAATCTATCGCAAGGGCGAGATTTCGGAGCGTCAATTCTTCAATCTCGAAGAGGAGCTGCCATCCGACGCGCTGCTTGTTTTCAACAACACGAGGGTGATACGTGCACGTATTATTATGCATAAACCAACTGGTGGGCGTGTCGAGATTTTTGCGCTAGAGCCTTACGAACCAGCTGATTACGAGCGTTCACTTAGCTCGGTTGGGGTGTGTCGATGGAGGGCGATTGTCGGAAACCTCAAGAAGTGGAAAGAGGGTGCTGTGACGATTCAATACAGAGTTGACAATCAAGAGGATACGCTAGAGGCATATCTTATCGAGCGAGGCGAGAACAACCATATCGTAGAGTTTCGATGGGGTGCGGATATCTCATTTGGTGAGCTGCTCACCCTGTTGGGTCGTATCCCGATTCCGCCATATCTCAATCGCGAGAGCGAGGAGGGTGACTTGACTCAATACCAGACCGTCTACTCGAAGATTGAGGGTTCGGTTGCTGCTCCAACAGCGGGTCTACACTTCACACCCGAAGTTATCGAGTCGCTCAGAAACAGGGGCATAACGACCCAGGAGGTGACTCTGCATGTGGGAGCAGGGACGTTCCTGCCGGTAAAGGTCGACAATGCTACGCAACACACCATGCACACCGAGCACTTCTCAATCGAGTTGCAGACGCTGAAAACCCTACTCTCAAAGGTTGGTGTTACCATCGCTGTGGGGACTACTTCGGTGAGGACACTGGAGTCGTTGACCGTGCTCGCTTATCGTATCAAGATGTGCGGTTCGCCCAATCTAGATATGGCTGTCGGGCAGTGGGAGGTGTATGATATACCAACTGATTTCAAAGCACAGGAGATACTCTCGACCCTTATTAACTACATGAGTGCTAACGGCTTAACCTCTATCAAGGCGGCGACTCAGATAATGATTACTCCGCTCGGTTTCTCGTTCCGCATTGTGAATAGTATAGTCACCAACTTCCACCAACCCAAATCGACGCTGCTCCTGCTTATCGCAGCATATACCGGCGGTGAGCAGTGGAAGAGAGTCTACGACTATGCCCTCAACAACGAGTTCCGTTTCTTGAGCTATGGCGACTCCTCGCTGCTCGTCAACGAGTAGCATAAAAGCTGTAGGAGCTGAGAATCTGTTTAAATTTCTCTCACTTAAACAGATTCTGAGAATTTGCTCGCTTAATTTTTTTTCACTATCTTTGAGTCTGTTTTTCAAGCTACTAACCACGCCTTTTAAATTTTTCAAAAAAAGGGAGGAAATAGAACTCCCCTTAAAAATATAAATATATGAATAACCCTATATCAAAAGAGATTGTCCAGGCGGCAATATCAAAGATGAATATCGCAGAGTTTGGTCGTGCAACAATCCGTGAGGTTGTGGCGATATCGAACACACTAGAGGCGCAGACCGCAACCGAATTTATACACATGGAGATGGGAGTGCCTGGCTTGCCTGCCGCAGCTGTCGGAGTCGAGGCGGAAATCGCAGCACTCAAGAGCGGTAAAGCCTCTATCTACCCAGTTATTGATGGCGTTGCGGAGCTTAAGTGTGAGGCTAGCCGATTTATCAAAGCCTTCGTCGGAGTCGATGTGTCAGAGGTGGGATGTGTGCCTGTTGTTGGCTCGATGCAGGGTACATTCACCTCGTTCTTGGTCTGCGGCCAGTGCGATAAGAAGCGAGATACAATCCTCTTTATCGACCCAGGATTCCCTGTTCAGAAGCAGCAGATAGCCGTTTTGGGGTATAAATGCGAGTCGTTCGATGTCTATGAGTTCCGTGGCGATAAGCTACGCGCCAAGATGGAGGAGTACCTCGAAAAGGGGAACATAGCAGCTATAATCTACTCCAATCCTAACAACCCATCGTGGATATGTCTCAAAGAGGCTGAGTTGCAGGTGATAGGCGAGCTAGCTACTCAATACGACACCATCGTGTTGGAGGATTTAGCATACTTCGCAATGGATTTCCGTCGTGATTTATCGACCCCGTTCCAAGCACCTTACCAACCCTCGGTTGCTAAATATACCGACAACTACATCCTCTTGATATCTGGCTCTAAGGCGTTTAGCTACGCAGGGCAGCGAATAGGCGTTGTCGCTATAGCGGATAAGTTGTACAGCCGCACCTTCCCTGGTCTAGCGGAGCGTTACGGAGCCTGCACCTTTGGTAGTGCATTTGTCCACCGAGCACTCTACGCTATATCGTCGGGGGTGAGCCACTCAGCGCAATATGCTATGGCTGCGATGTTTAAGGCGGCGAGCGATGGCGAGTTCCGATTCCTCGACGATGTTAAGGAGTATGGACGACGTGCCAAGAGGTTGAAGGAGATATTCCTCGCAAACGGATTCCATATAGTCTACGATAGCGATATGGGCGAGGCGATAGCCGATGGATTCTACTTCACCGTGGGCTATGGCACAATGAGCGGCGGAGAGCTAATGAGCGAACTTATCCACTACGGAGTGAGTGCGATATCACTCGACACAACAGGTAGCCTCCAGGGCGGAATTAGAGCCTGCACATCCTTTATCAAGGAGCACCAGTACTCACTACTCGAAGAGCGCCTTCGCCTCTTCAAGGCAAACCACTAGTTTTCATAATTAAGAATTAAAAGTTAAGAATTAGAAATTAAGAGTTTATACGATTAATATTCATAATTCATAATTCATAATTCATAATTCATAATTCATAATTCGAAAAAAAGAGTCCAGAAGAGATAATCTTCTGGACTCTTTTTTATGCGAACCCTATAAGCCGAGTTCTGTACCCTCTCGAAAGAGAGCCTCTACCATTTATCTAGGATGACACTCACATGCCACCTCAAGCAACCTACCCCTCGACAACGGGCGAGTAACCCTTAGATGCCGATATACATGGTCTTGCAACATGTCAGGCGTACGGACGGAAGAGTGTTGCCACCTCCCCGGTAGGCTCTTACCCCACCTTTTCACCCTTACCTGCTAACCCGAAGATTAACATAGGCGGTTATTCTCTGTTACGCTACTACTCCCTCGCGAAAATCAAGCCGTTAACTTGGACACCACTCTGCGTTGCTCGGACTTTCCTCTCGAAGCATAAAGCTCCCAGCGGTAGAGCGGATTCGCCTAGTTCCTATCGTGGCAATATCTTGTCACAATATCCTATACCTACAACTTACTCCGCTGGAGCGGTCTCTGCTGGCACTTCAACTTGTGGAAGTGGAGCTTCAGTCGACTGGATTTGGTCTCTGAATAGTGCGTCTGAGTCCTTAGATACAGCTGAAGATGCATCAGAGTCGTGGCTACCTAGTGCAACTGTTGCCAAGAGGCTCAATGCTAGGATAGCGATAGCCATAGTCCAAGTGAATTTCTCAAGAAAATCGGTTGTTTGACGTACACCCATCACCTGGTTTGATGCTCCGAAATTTGCAGCCATTCCACCCTTTGGGTTCTGTACAAGAACAGCTAAAACAAGTAATACACAAGCGATTAGGATTAGTCCAATAATAATGTTGTATAACATAACTCCTTATTTATTTTAGTTTATTTTGTTTAATATTGTCGATAAGTTCGGCAAAGTAACTACTTTTTTCTGAATTTAGCAAACTTAATCGGGTATAAATATCAATTGCCATATCATTTAGCCCCTGCGATAAATAAATTTTTGCTAATGACTCGCTCACTAAATCATCCTCCTGGTCGAACTCTACGGATGTCTCCACCTCGATATCCTCACCCTGCTCCGAGGCGATGATACGCAACCCACTCTTTCCCAGGAAAGTATCTATAATATCTTCACTACTCACCTTTTGGCTCTTTGGCGGGATAAATAGCTCCAACTTCACCGGGGGAAACTTCATATCCAGAGAGGGACGATTCGATATCACCACATCTCGAAGTGGCGAAACTGCTCTATCAGCCGCCACGATATTTGGAGTAAACCACTTGATATCTTCTATGCTAATATTCATACTACCAGTCAGTTGCAGAGTCTTGGAATATTTCGAGCACAATCTCCTCAACAATCTCTGGGATTAGGCTATCCTCGACCTCGGTGAGTAGCTGGGTCGAGTCGTAGTCCTGGAACGCAGAGTAGGTCTTGGAGAAGGATTTGCTCTCGTCAATCATATTTGTGAACCTCACACGCACGGTGATAGTGAGTCGGTTAAGCAGTGCGTAGTCGTCGCTAGAGACCGACGAGGTGGTCGAGGTGTAGTTGATGATTTCACCCTCGAAGGCGAAATCTCCATTCTCAGACACCTCGTTGAGTCGAGTCCTCTGTTGGAATATGGTACGCAGTTCATCGGTCATCGTGCTACTCAATATGGGAGATACCATCGCCGCATTATTGGGGAAGTACTGCACCGAGTAGGTGGTCGCCTCCATCGGGATTGAAGCACCCGAAAAGGAGTAGCTCACCCTGAAGAATATACAGCTGCTCACCACCATTAGGGGCGAGAGAAGCATTAATATGTATAGTAGTCGTCTCATCTTTTACATCTATTCGTTTATTCCCAACTCGCGCATCCTACTCGTTTATTCCCAACTCGCGCATCTTACTCGTTTATTCCCAACTCGCGCATCTTGCGATAGAGCGTGCGCTCCGAGATAAATAGCTCTGCTGCGGTCTCGCGTCTACGTCCGCCATTGCGTCTAAGTGCTGCGACAATCTGCTCGCGCTGCATATCCGCCTTGGTCATCGAGCGTGGGGACTCGTCGCTAATCACCTCGCTTGCAGCGAATATATCATCCTGGAACTGCTCCGCTGCTCCGCTCAGAGGCAGCGATGCCACTGTCGAAGATGATGGTAGCAACCCAACAATCGGCGGGTGCTGCTCGCTATGTTGCATCGGTGAAGATGCACTGCTCACACCACCTTGCAGCGAAGATACCATCCTCTTAAGCTCGGAGATATCGCTACGCATATCGAAGAGTATCTTGTAAAGTAACTCCCTCTCGGTCGAGAACTCCCCCTGCGTGGACTCCTGCGACTCGCCGTAAGATTGCCTTGTGACGCCTCTAGCCGCCTCGCCCTGTTCGGGAAGGTATAACCTGAGGATATCGCCTCCGATTTGACGAGCCTGCTCGATGGCTGAAATCTGCTCTGCGACATTTTTCAGCTGTCGGATATTTCCTCGCCAGTAGTATGTTTCGAGCAACTCACGTGCCTGACTATCTAACGATATCGGGGGCATGTTATATTGTGTTGCTATATCTGTTGCGAACTTTCGAAATAGAAGGTATATATCCTCACGCCTCTCGCGCAGTGGAGGTACTATAATCGGTACGGTGTTGAGTCGGTAGTATAAATCCTCGCGGAAACGCCCCTGCGTGATAGCTTCGGGGAGGTTGATGTTTGTTGCTGCGACAACCCTCACGTCGGTCTTGAGCACCTTTGTCGAGCCCACACGCATAAACTCACCACTCTGCAACACTCTGAGTAGTCGCACCTGGGTCGAGAGGGGCAACTCCGCCACCTCGTCGAGGAATATAGTTCCACCATTAGCCTCCTCGAAGTAACCCTTACGGCTCTCAATAGCTCCGGTGAAAGCACCCTTTTCGTGCCCAAAAAGCTCTGAGTCAATAGTGCCTTCGGGGATTGCACCGCAGTTCACGGCGATATATTTGTTGTGTTTGCGTGGAGAACAGTGGTGTATGACCTGAGGGAAGAACTCCTTACCACTACCACTCTCACCTGTGATAAGCACAGAGAGGTCTGTAGTAGCTACACGAAGAGCCACCCCCAGAGCCCTATTGAGGCTCTCGCTGTTACCTATAATGCCAAAACGTTGCTTTATAGATAGGATATCCATTCGATAAACTGGTTGTAAATTTCTACCACATCATCCCACACCTGGAGCATAGGATTCACCTCACCGACAACCATCGAGATATATACTCCGTAGCCGATAGCACCGAGTGCTGCCAGTAGCACCATCAGGGCGAGGAACATCACAAAGTCAAATTTACGCTTTGATTTCTGCCCGCGACCTCTGTAGGCACGAGATTTATTATTATCTTTGGTGTATATCAATGATTTGACAGATTGGTCTTCGTCGCCAAATTTGCCTGAGAACTTCTTGTTCGAAGCAACTAACTCTTTCGCCTCTTTCGCAGCCTCTTTCGCAGCCTCTTTCACAGCCTCTTTCACCTCTTTTGCAAGCTCCTCTGCTTTCTGATGCTCACTTAACTCCTCCGCCACAGGTTGCTCTGCGCTCTGCTCTGTTGCAGAGTGCTCTGCCTCAACCGGGCTAGCCACCTGAGACTCTTCCTTTTTAACTCTCTTTTGAGGTTGAACATAGATGATTGGTGCGTTGTTTTCGTCGATAGGTTCGAACTCGATTTTTAGCGATAGTTTATTGAGCGTTAACACCCCTATCCCTTTGAGTCGTTGCTGCTCTCCACTGCGGAGTACACGACGCACCTCAAAGACAAATCTATTGATTGCCCCTGCCGCCTCAACGCTCTTCATTCCTTGGTTAACTAGCTCGCCTCGAAGGACTCCATCGTCATGCTTCAAGAACTCTGAGAATACAATCTCTCCTGTTGATGGCTTTACCAAAAAAGCTCCCAACTCAGGTATTACGATACGTTTACCGCTACGTATATATTTCAGTACTATATCTGTTATTAGTTCCACGGTTTCAAGATTCTATAATGCGCAAAGTTAATACAATTATTTGTAAAATAAAATAGAGAGAGTAGTTTTTTGAGATAAAAATTGCATATTTGAAAAATAATTACTCTCTTTGCATCGTGAAACATTTGATAATGTAACTCGCTCGGATTGCGAAAAAATAAGCAATGTAGCTGAGATGGATTTACAAAGTAGAGAATAACTATCAATTAACATTAGCATACGATGAAAAATAAGTATATCGACCTTATTGAACAGACCTTCGACTTTCCACAGGATGAATTTACCGTAGAGGATAGCCAACTCAACTTCCATGACATTCCGCTTATGGAGTTGATAAAACAGTACGGCACACCCCTCAAAGTGACATATTTGCCAAAAATATCGTCGCAGATTAACCGTGCAAAGAGAATGTTTAACGTAGCTATGGCGAAAGTTGACTACAAAGGTAGCTACAACTACTGCTACTGCACCAAATCGAGCCACTTCTCATTTGTCCTTGAAGAGGCTCTTAAAAATGATATTCATCTCGAAACTTCATCAGCTTATGATATCCACATCATCAATGCTCTATACGATGGGGGATTGTTCGATAAGAGCCGCTACATTATATGTAACGGATTCAAACGACCTCAATATGTCGAGAATATCGCACAGCTAATTAATAATGGTTTTGAAAATACCATCCCCGTTCTTGACAATATGGATGAGTTGGAACTGCTGGGTGGAGCGATTGATAAGTGTTGTAATATAGGTATTCGTGTGGCATCCGAGGAGGAGCCTAAGTTCGAGTTCTACACCTCACGCCTGGGTATTCGTTACCTCCATATCATCGACTTCTACAAGGAGAAAATCGCCAAGAATAAGAAGTTTAAGTTGAAGATGCTCCACTTCTTTATCAACACCGGAATCAAGGATACAGCCTACTACTGGAATGAGTTGTCGAAGTGTCTGAACCTCTACGGCGAGTTGAAGAAGATATGCCCTGAGCTCGATAGCCTCAATATTGGTGGCGGTTTCCCGATTAAAACATCGCTAGGTTTCGAGTACGATTACGAGTATATGACCGAGGAGATTGTGGCGCAGATTAAGCTCCACTGCGAGCGTTGCGAGATTGAAGAGCCAAATATCTTCACCGAGTTCGGTTCGTTTACCGTTGGTGAGAGCGGAGCTTCGCTCTACTCGGTGGTGAACCAGAAGCAGCAGAACGACCGTGAGTTCTGGTATATGATTGACTCCTCGTTTATCACCACCCTACCCGATATCTGGGGTATCAACCAGCGTTATGTGATGTTGGCGATAAACAACTGGGACAGGGAGTATCAGAGGGTTCTACTTGGTGGATTAACCTGCGATAGCGAGGATTTCTACAACGCCGAGAGCCACACCAACGCCATCTTTATGCCAAAGTTGGAGGAGGGCAACACCCAATATATCGGATTTTTCCACACGGGAGCATACCAGGAGTCGGTCGGTGGATTTGGCGGTCTGCAACACTGCCTTATCCCATCACCAAAACATATCATTATCGATAGAGACAAGGGCGACAACGACTACTTCACACGCCTCTTTGCCAAGGAGCAATCTTACCGCTCGATGATGCGTATTTTGGGGTATTAAATGAGTTAAGAATTATGAATTAAAAATTAATTCTCAGCAAGACTCAGTTATTCTCAGTAAATTCTCAGTAAAAAAAACATGTATGAAAAGTTTAAAAATCACACTCCTAGTTGCCATTATGGCATTGAGTACAGCTTTAAGTGCACAGGTCAGAGTGGCTTGTGTGGGTAACAGCATCACGTTTGGTTCGGGAATCGAGAATCGCGAGCAGAATAGCTATCCAGCGCAGCTTCAGGAGTTGCTCGGTGATGGTTACGATGTGCGCAACTTCGGGGTGAGTGGTGCAACACTCCTCTCGAAGGGCAACAAGCCATATATCGAGACCTTAGCCTATAGACCATCGTTGGAGTTTGAGCCAAACATCGTTCTGATTAAGTTGGGTACGAACGACTCGAAACCTTTTAATATGGTCTATATCGACGAATTTATCGCCGATTATCAATCGCTCGTCGACTCTTACAAGGCTCTCGCCTCGAAGCCACGTATCATCCTCGTCACCCCTGTGAAGTGCTATTTGAGCGACGAGAAGCCAATCAACGACAAACGTATGCGCGAGAGCATCACTCCGGCAATCAACAAGATAGCCAAGGACAATGGATTGGAGGTAATCAATGGATATGGGCTTTGTGGCACTACTCTCGACCTTGAGATTATGCCCGATATACTCCACCCATCAGCAAAGGGCGCTGCGATGATGGCTCAATACTTCAAGGAGTTTATCACCAAGTAGAGCAGGCGGTTATTGCGGCATTGCGGCCTGCGTCATTACGTCATTGCGTCCTACGAGCCGCAATCTCAAACAACACACCCTGTCATTCCGAGCGTAGTCGAGGAATCTCCTGCAACTATGGAGACTGAATACCAACTTGAGATCCTTCGATTCCGCTACGCTCCACTCAGGATGACAGTCTAAAACGAGATTGCGGGTCAAGCCCGCAATGACATGAGGAGGTTGAGATTGCGGGTCGAGCCCGCAATGACGTTTTTGCCAAGGCCGCAATGACGTGAGGAGGTGAGATTATACTAAAGGGAGTTCTAATATTAATTCAAATTACTAAGCAGATATGTTGTTGTCGAAATTCGAGATGGATAACGAAGCTGGTGTCGACGAGGCTGGCAGAGGGTGTCTGTGTGGCCCTGTTGTAGCGGCGGCGGTTATCCTCCCTCCCGACTTTTCACACCCTAAGCTCAACGACTCGAAGAAACTCTCACACAAGAGCCGCATCGAGCTGCGCGAGGTGATTCTACGCTCTGCGATAGCCTATGGCATAGGCGAGGCGACCCCTGCCGAGATTGACGAAATCAACATCCTCAGAGCCTCACACCTAGCTATGAATAGAGCAGTAGCTGCAATGGGTGTTATCCCGTCGCAGCTACTAATTGATGGTAATCGATTCACTCCGCAGAGTGATATTCCCTACCACTGTATCATCAAAGGTGATGGCAAATATGCCTCGATTGCCGCAGCGTCGATATTGGCGAAAACCCATCGTGATGCCATTATGGAGTCGCTCCACGTGGAGCATCCCATCTACGGTTGGGATAAGAATATGGGCTATCCCACCTCGCTGCATCGTACTGCAATCATAGAACATGGGCTAACTACGCACCATCGTCGTAGCTTCGCCCCATGCCAACCCCGTCTATTTTGAGGTTAAAGTAACCTTCAAAGTTGCCCTCTTACCAGCCGCAACAGAGGTGGTGAAACCTACACGCTGACTATCTGGGTTCTTATCCTCATAGTCGTGAGGTGGAACATTCGACCACACTCCCAACTCGATTGAGGAGGGTGCATCAACGGTGAGTATCATCTTCTCGCCCTTGACTGTTAGCTCCATCTGGTTCTCAGAGAGAATTTCAGCCTGAGCCTTGGTACACATAACCCACTTAATTTGAGCATCTTCACTACCTCCCTTTATCTCATCGATAACGTTAAGGTTGTTATTAGCATCGAGGTAGATTGTACGCTCAGCTTTGCTGAGGTGATTAGAGTATGCTGGTGACATATCGATAGTCGCACCTCTCTTTTTATCCGAATTGTAGACCTTAGTAATATCCGAGAACAGCTCCATCATTGGGATATCCTCGTTGACAACAAGGGTGCTGTGTGCTTGGTTCGAGAGGCGGAATATCCTCCAACGGTCAGACTCCTGATTCTTACCCCAGAGGTCAACACCCGATGCCAAGATATTGTAGCCTTGGCTACCTAAATCCTCGCTCCAACGAACTCCATGCTTCTCGAATACGAACGAGCCAACATCAGAGTGAGCGTGTGAAGTCTCGCCCGAACCACCCTTAGTTGCAAGATATACATCATCACTTCGCTCCCATCCCGAACGGTATGCGTAGATAGGGGTTAGACCTCTATTGTGCCAATACTCCATGGTTGGAGGGGTGATGTTATCCAGGTCGATATCGCCCATATCCGATGCAAATACCAACAGAACTGGCATCAATCTATTCGCTGCGTAGTCACACTTCTCAGCTGCCATAAATTGCTGCTCTAACCATAGAAGTGAAGGGTCGCCCAACTTCTTAGCGAACCAGAACATAGTGAAGTGGCACTTGCTATTTTGAGCTGTGTCGCCAAATGAGAAGATACCTCCCGATGGGGCTGACATTGCTTGAGCGAAGTATGCCGATTTCATCACACCTGGCGCTTGAGATATGCCGTTATCAGTTCCGAAAGCGCTCTCCAAACCTGCCGATAGAAGCACTTGGAATGTCGCTCCATAACCCCAGTAGTTGTAACCCTCAGGATAACCTCCATCAGGGCCGAAGCTCTCGGTTGCTAGAGGGTTAGTTTTGAGCATCTTCTCTAGAACGAACTGCGACTTTTCGGGTGCAGCGTCGTAGATAGCCAATGCAGCATAGGTGAAACCTGCGTTACAGACAGAGTTCCAGTTGTTAACATCGTAGTAGAAACGAGCATCGGTCTCTTCCGCTGTGTCGAATGCCTTCTCGATAAGAGCATCCTCGACCATCTTCTTATTCTCAGGCGATAGGTAGTCATACAACCAGTCGTAACCCAACGCTAGAGCCATCGCCATCTCGCCAATATCGAGGAAGTGGTTAGGATTCCAATCGTTGAACGAGCAGACCATCTCCATCTCCTTAACGGCACGTGCTGCATACTTCTCGTCACCACTCATACGGTATGCGTATGCTAGGTTGAAGATTCTCTGCTGCACACTGCGCGAAGTACCCAAGATATTGCTACCTGGAGTTTCGAGGTTGAGCCTGCGGTTTAGAGGTCTAGTTGGGAGGATTTTATCACAAAACGCCATAATATCGTTATGGACTCTCGCCATCTCCTCACGCTCCGAGATAAGTTTCTCAATCTTCGCCTCGCCACCTTTGGGCATCAATAGACGTGGATGTGGTGCAATGTTGTCGTAGTCAAAACTCTGGGCGTGGAGACCCTGCACTGCCACCACACACATCATCAAAAGTAGTTTAAAGGTTTTCATCTGTTTAATTATTTAAATAGGTTATTCATTTATTGTCAACTCCTCGACGCCTCTCTGGAGGATGTTGTCGATGGGGTATATATTGATAAAGAATCCATCATCGCCCAGCGGAGTGCTGCGACCAATATAGGCACGCAACTGCGCCTCGATAAGCGTACGCGAGGTGTGGATATTGCCCCACGAGGGTCGAACTCCCTTTCGAGAGGCGTAGCGGATAAACTCATCAACTAGCTCTTTATCGCTATCGAGCAGTGCCTTAAGCTCCTCTACGCTCTTCACAGCATTAAGCTCTGCGCTATGTTTGTCGGCATACTCGGTGGTGAAGCGGAATAGGATATTGCGATTCATCACCTTGGTGTAGTATGGTGTGATATTTAGCGTATCGACCGGGATAAATACGTCGGGCATAATTCCACCTCCGCCATAGACCGACTTTCCGCCAGGGGTAACCTTGCGCAGTGAGTCCACAAAGTGGATGCTATCAGCGTGGAATAGCTCCTGGTTATTGATACGGTTGATGATATCCTCTTGGTACGAGTCGCCCTCACCCAGGCTATATGGTTTCTGAATCGAACGACCTGTCGGGGTGTAGTATCGAGCGATGGTTAGACGTATCGCTGAGCCATCGGAGTAGGGAATCTGCTCCTGAACCAGACCCTTTCCAAAGGAGCGACGTCCGATTATCGTACCTCTATCGTTATCCTGAATCGCCCCTGCGAATATCTCGCTCGACGAGGCGCTACCCTCATCTATAAGAACCACCAACGGTAGCTCCTGGTAAGCACCCTTACCATTACTATACTCCTTCTGCTGCTTGCCTGCCCTATCCTCGGTGTAGACGATAAGGTTGTTGGCTGCAAGGAACTCATTCGAGAGGTTGATAGCTTGGTCGAGATAGCCTCCTGCGTTGTTGCGCAGGTCGAGAATCAACGACTCCATACCCTTGGCTTTGAGGCGTAATAGGTGCTCTTTGATTTCGCGATGTGTGGTGCGTGAGAATTGCGAGAGGCGAATAAATGCCACCTTGTCGGTAATCATAAATGCCGACTCGACACTGTGCAAAGGTATCTTATCGCGTGTCACTTCGATGTCGAGCAGCTCGCTGAGTCCGCTACGCTCGATACCCAACTTAACCTTCGTGCCACGTGTACCACGAAGCTGTCGCATAATACTATCTTGGCTCACTTTACGCCCTGCAACTATCGAGTCGTTGATGGTTATAATGCGGTCTCGCCCAACGATACCAGCCTTGTCGGATGGTCCATTCGAGATAACATTGAGGATTATAACCGTATCGGTCGACATATTAAATACCACTCCGATACCATCAAACTCACCCTCCAAAGGTTCGTTCACCCTCTGCATCTGCTCTGCGGGGATATAGGCTGAGTGTGGGTCGAGCTGAGCTACGATTTCGGGGATAATCTTCTCAGATAGTGAGTCGAACGATATCTCGTCGAGATACCTCTGCTCTATCAAATCGAGCGTAGAGCTTATCTTATTGCTCTGGCCTGGTCGCTGTGGGATACTCTTAATGATGCTGCGAATATCACCATTAAGAGCCACACGCTCGATATTTCGTCCCCAGAATATACCTCCAACCAGCGCAATAGCCACAGCTATTGGGGCAAGTAGGCTAGGTCTGCGTTCTCTTTTTCTGCTCATTATTATATCTACTTATTTTTAAACGTATATGTTAACCCTACATCTAGATATGTGTATGTCTGAAGCTCTCGCTCGATGGAGCGATTATAGTAGAGTTTAAAGTCAATCTGTGTCGAGAGGTACTCTGTCGCCTTGATTTTGATGGTGTTCTCCCAACGCACCGCAGGCAGGATAGAGAGGGTTGGTTTAATCCCCGTTTGGGTATCGCTCCACACCTCCAGAGCATCTTCGTAGTCATCGTAGTTGCGATATTTATTCTCGGAGGTAGCCTGAGTCATCCATCCATAAAAGAGGTATAGCATCGAGGTGTACTCGACAACCTTCTTCTTATCGAGGTAGCGAGTGAAATCGACCTGTAGAGATGAACCGCCCTCGTACTCCGAGTTGAGAAGTGGGTCGACACCATAAACCTCGCTATATTTATAATTATCCTCGATATGCTCCTCATATTGATATAGTATATTCTGCTTAACCTCTTCGTTTGTCACATATATCGCACTCATCGAGAGTGGCGAAAGGGTAAACTTAAAGGGCCAATTCTCGCTCGAAAGGTTGTAGGTCATACCTCCCGAAATATCGAGATATCCCGGAGCCATAAAGCTACTCTTGAGCTGGGTTCTCTCCTGCTGCGAACGCGAGACATAACCATAAGCGAACTGCGAGCGGAAAGTTCCAGTGATTCCATACGACCAACTGTCGGTTATCTTAATCGAGGGTGCGGTCGAGAGGGTTATCTCATCTTGGTTTTTGAACCATGTTGGCACATCGTTTGTCTCACCATCATCGTTGGTTACCTCGATATCGATTCTGTTGTAGCCAAACTTGGTAGATATTTTGTTGGTTATCTCAAATTTGTTGTATGAGTATTTGTGCTCTAACGAGAATGTAGCGGTAAGAGCAACGGTGTTATCACCACCCGAAGCGTCAATCCAAGGGTCGTTCATCGCCGTTACAGTACCCTTCAAGCTACTGGCGATGGTGAGTGTGTTGCGAGCTTTGCGGGTGGAATCTCTGAGGTATTGAGCACGAGCGGCGGAGTGGTAGCGATTACTCTCCAACCTAGACGTTCCCCTCACTTGGCTCATTGGTATAGCTACACCATGTCGATTGATGATAGGTGCATCGTAGATATCGTCAATCTGAGCATAACCCATCAAGGGCACAACGACCATTATAACAAATATAGCTATCTCTTTTAGGCGAAAACTCATAACCGTGTTAACTTTCTTTTAAATAATAATGTACAAATGTAGAAATTTATTATCATTTTTGATATCTTTGTCGTAAGAAAATTTACTTAATATGGCAAAATATATAGGCGCACACGTCAGTGCAGCAGGGGGTGTCGAGAATGCACCAAAGACAGCGGAGCAGATTGGAGCTACCGCATTTGCTCTATTCACTAAGAATCAGAGGCAGTGGAGTGCGCCCTCTCTAAGCGAGAAGAGCATCGCAGCATTCAAGCAGGAGTGCTCGCAAAGGGGCTTCTCCGCTCAGCAGATTCTACCCCACGATAGCTACCTTATCAACCTAGGACACCCCGAAGCAGAGCCTTTAGAGAAGTCCCGCACGGCCTTCATCGACGAGATGCAACGCTGTGCTCAGTTGGGTCTCGACCGCCTCAATTTCCACCCAGGTTCACACCTTAAAAAGATATCCATCGAGGAGTCGTTGGATTTAGTCGCCGAGTCGATAAACCTTGCGCTCAGCAAGGTCGAGGGAGTCACTGCCGTTATCGAGAACACCGCAGGGCAGGGTTCAAATCTAGGATTTTCATTCTACCACTTAGCACGTATTATCGAACATGTTGAGGATAAGAGTCGTGTGGGTGTCTGTTTGGATACGTGCCACACCTTCGCTGCGGGCTACGACCTCACCTCACGTCAGGCGTGTATCGACACCTTTGCCGAGTTCGACGAGGTTGTCGGGTTTGAGTACCTGAGGGGTATGCACCTTAACGACGCACTTAAACCCCTAGGCAGCAGAGTCGATAGACACGCTCCGCTGGGTGAGGGGCATATCGGGTTGGAGTGTTTCCGTTTTATTATGGAGGATACCCGTTTCGATGAAGTACCTCTAATTCTAGAGACCCCAGACGATACTCTGTGGGCAGCAGAGATTGAGATGTTGAAATCTTTTATGTAGAGAGAAGAAAGTGCTATTTTTTTTCGTTTTTTAGATTTAATCTCTTACCTTTGCATATGGTGGGTTCTAAAAATTGCTTTTTCACTCCAAAATTTAGGATAAGAACCCGTAACATCCTAAATTGAAGCGTTTATCTGACCTCAAAGTTAAATC
>JBCQSY010000014.1:0-40700 GCA_047178865.1 Rikenellaceae bacterium | reverse complement strand
ACCTACCCAAAATCTCAAAACCAACTCTTTTTCAACTATGTTGCCCCAAATTTCCTACTCTTACATTTTTTTTGTATCTTTGTCTCGTAAAAAGAGAGCGATTAATAAGGCGATTTTCGGCACTTTCCTCACCTCTTAAATCCTCACGTATGCTCTATACGCTGCGGTTTAAGAGGTTTCACGAACCGACGCAGCAAACGAACGCAATCGAGTTTACTCGAATTGCTGAGTTGCAAGGAGGAAGATGAAATCAAGCCCCAAAACTCATCCTTGTTAATCACTCTCTACCTAGAGGTAGCTTGTTAGTTGCCAAACGTCATTGTATCACCATCACGTCATTGCGGCCTCCGAGCCGCAATCTCATTTTAGACTGTCATCCTGAGCGAAGTGTAACGTAGTCGAAGGATCTCATATTGAAACTCTGTTCCCATTATTATAGGAGATGTTTCGACTTCACTACGTTACGCTCAACATGACAGCGTGTGTTGAGATTGCGGCTCGGAGGCCGCAATGACGAAAAAGAGAAATTCTCAGCAAGACTCAGCAATTCTCAGCAATTCTCAGCAAATTCTCAGCAAGACCCAGAAAAGACTCAGCAAATTCTCCCAAAAAATAGCCCGACTACATAAGATGTAATCGGGACTATCGCTTCATAATCGGGTTTCGACAATTAACTGTTAGTAAGGTAATTAATCGTCTGTGTAACTTTAACTGGTTAGCATTCAGTGGTTTTACTCCTCGTCAGAGTCGACATACGCCTTGAGGAGTTTCTCTTGCACGTCGGATGGTACTTGCTCATATCCATCAAAGCGCATTGTATAGGTTGCAGCTCCTGATGTGAGTGACGATAGCGAGGTCGAGTAGCGATACAACTCCGCGAGTGGTACTTTAGCGTTGAGTTTATCAAAACCTTTATCCGATGACATCCCCATAATCATCGCTCGACGGTTCTGTAAATCACTCATCACCGAACCCATATATTCGTTTGGAGTAAGTACCTCGATATCATATATTGGCTCCATGATTTTTGGCGCAGCAGCCTTAAATGCCTCCTTAAATGCATTACGTGCAGCGAGCTTAAATGAAATCTCGTTTGAATCAACAGGGTGCATCTTTCCATCGTAGACCACAACGCGGATATCACGAGCATAAGAGCCAGTCAGAGGTCCTTCATTCATCTTCTCCATAATACCTTTGAGGATAGCTGGCATAAACCTAGCATCGATAGCTCCACCAACGATAGCGGTGTAGAAGTGTAGCTTTCCACCCCATGGTAGGTCGTGCTCCTCATGTCCTTTGATGTTGAGAATCAAATCTTTGCCTGCGACATTATAGACCTTAGGCTCTGCCATCCCTTCGCTATATGGTTCGATAACGATATGAACCTCGCCAAATTGACCTGCTCCACCCGACTGCTTCTTGTGTCGATAGTCAGCCAGAGCGACCTTGGTGATAGTCTCACGATATGGGATTTTAGGTGCTATAAACTCGAACTCTATCTTGCTCTGCTCCTCGATACGCTTTTTCAAGATATTGAGGTGGTGCTCACCTTGTCCCTGTATAATGGTCTGTTTCAACTCCTTAGAGTAGTCGATAAGTAGGGTTGGGTCTTCATGCTTAGCGTCGTTGAGGAATTTACCCAACTTCTCATCTTCGCCATCTTTGACCTTGATAGCTGCTCTATATCGAGCCTCTGGGAACTGGATAGGGTCGACTGTAACCACGTCACTCGCGGCACATAGGGTGTCGTTGCTCTTGGTGGCTTTGAGTTTTACGGTGCAACCGATATCACCCGCTCCAAGCTCGGTAACCTTAATACGGTTCTTGCCAGCTACGGCGTATAGTTGAGATATCTTCTCTTTATTCCCGGTGCGGCTATTGATAAGCTCCATACCCTCGCTAATCGTACCACGTATTACACGCATATAGCTAATCTCGCCAAGGTGCTGTTCGATTTGACTCTTGAAGATAAAGGCTACGCTCGGAGCGCTCTGGTCTGCGCTGAGCTCCTCGCCCTCGGTGGTTAGGAATTTAGGTGCAACAGTTGGGCCTGGTGCAACGTTGATGATAAACTCCATCAGACGTTTAGTTCCGATATCGCGCTTTCCGCTTGTGCAGAATAGGGGCATTAGTAGACGTTTCGATAGTCCAATCTTCAATCCCATTCTGATATCGTCCTGGCTCAGAGAGCCACGCTCGAAGTATAGCTCCATAAGAGCGTCGTCATTCTCGGCAGCTATCTCGATAAGTTCACGATTTAGTTCGATAGCCTTATCCATCTGCTCAGCGGGGATTTCCAACTCCTCACGTGAGCCGCTCTCGTCGGTGAAACGATACATCTTCATCATCAACACGTCGATAAACGAGTCGAAGTTAGCACCTTGATTTACTGGATATTGAACGATAACAGGTTTGATACCTGCCGCTAGTTTTATGCTCTCGATAGCCTCGTCAAAGTTAGCCTTGTCGGCATCGAGTTGATTAATAACACCTATAACTGGTTTCTGTAATTTGCGTGCATATCGAGCCTGAATCTCACTACCTACCTCCCATCCGCTCTGAGCGTTGAATAGGAATATACCCACATCCGCCACTTTGAATGCTGAGAATAGACTTCCACAGAAGTCATCCGAACCTGGACAATCTATAATATTGAGTTTGCGCCCCATAAACTCTGTGAATAGAGTTGTCGAGAAGATAGAGCGACCATACTCATGCTCCAACTCACTACTATCCGATAGGGTGTTCCCTGCCTCTATACTTCCTCTTCGATCAATTACTCCACCCTCGAAAGCCATAGCCTCGGCAAGGGTTGTTTTGCCCGAAGATGGGGCGCCAATTAAGACGATATTTTTAATCTCCTTTGCGTTGTAATTTTTCATATCAGTTATAGTTTTGGTTATTTAACCATAAAGATATGATTTTATTTTTAAATAAGCAACACTTTTAATGAATATTTTTGCAATAGAGGCTATAAATATAATAATATCGGTTTCT
This sequence comes from Rikenellaceae bacterium, assembly GCA_047178865.1. GTDB lineage: Bacteria > Bacteroidota > Bacteroidia > Bacteroidales > Rikenellaceae > Alistipes. Next base: position 37,703 of record JBCQSY010000014.1, on the reverse strand, counting down.
CTTTGCGGATTAAATCAAATTATCGGGTTGTTTTATCCTATTTAATAGGTAACCTCTCCCACAACCACTCAGGAATAGCACGCCACAATAGAACCAAGAGTCGATATCTCCAATCAATTATCGCAACTCTGCGCTTGCGCTCTATCGCTTTGATGATTCTCTTTGCGGCGTAGTTCACCTTCATCTCCATAGGGTAGGTGCGACCCTCGATAAGTGGAGTGCGCACAAAGCCTGGGCGGATATCGGTGATGTGGATTTTGCTCCGTGTGATGGTGGCAAGTTGCGAGAGTCCATCCATGTAGCTGTGTTGGAATCGCTTGGTTGCGGAGTATGCCACAGCTGAACCTAGGGTACGAGTACCAGCCACCGAGCTAATTACGGCGATATGTCCACCGCCATCTCGGAAATGGTTGAAGATGTGTGTGGTGGTGCGTATCAACCCCTCGACATTTGTTCTGGCGGTTCTTATCTCGATTTGGGGGTCTAACTCAATATTACTAGAGCCTATCCCCGACGAGTGGATAAAGGTGTCGACTCCGCCCATCTTCTCGATAAGGGAGTCTATTCGTTGTGGAGTATCCTCCTCTATGATATCAATCCTCTCGATGTGGCAACTCTGGGGGAATCTCTCCTTTAACGGTGTGAGCTGCTCGACCCTTCGACCCGAAACACCCACCGTATAACCTTGGTCGAGCAATATCTGGGCAATAGCGTAGCCTATGCCCGATGTCGCTCCGACGATTAGGATTTTTTCCATTGTCTACTTATTTTTCTCCAATTCGAGAAGCAGCCTCTCTGCTATCTCAGGATGCTCGGAGTAGAGGTTATTCCTCTCCGAGATATCGTTCTCTAGGTCGTAGAGCTCGTAGTCGTTAGTTCCGAAATCCATCAAGTAGATTGTGTAGATATCTCTAGAGGGAAGAAGCAACTTCCAACGACCATCACGTATAGCAACGAACGTGTCGTAGTAGTTGTGCTGCATATAGCAGAAGGTCTCGCGTTTACTCTCATCACTCTTACCTAGAATCATATCGCTCTGGTCTACACCATCCATTCGGATGCTATCGGGGAGCGGGTAGCCCATCCACTTAGCGAAGGTTGGCATAAAATCGAGTGTCGACATCAAACCATCACACTCCCTACCTGCTGGGATTCTATCGCCCCACTTCATAATACATCGCACACGTGAGCCACCCTCGTAGGCTGAACCCTTACCCGCACGAAGCTCACCTGGATTACCCCAGAAAATCTCATCTTCGAGCGATGGAGTTTGTTTACGACGACGGTCGATATACTTCTGTTGACACCATGGGCCATTGTCGGTGGCGTAGATTATAATGGTGTTCTCGTCCAAACCCAACTCCTCCAGAGTCGAGAGTAGTCGACCTGTGTGGAAGTCAAACTCTTCGACCACATCGCCATACAAACCACCCTGGGACGTGCCTTGGAAATCGGGTGAAGCACCCACCTGAACATGCATCATGGTGTGGGCAAGATATAGCAGGAATGGACGCTCAGGGTCGCGTTTGTTTTTGAGGAAGTCGATACATTTGTCGGTGTAGCGTTGAGTCAGAGAGCCCATATCGCTATCTTTGGCTAGGAACTCATTATTCTCGTAGAGCATAATGCTACCGCCATCATTTGCACCAAGTGCTCCGTAGTAGTAGTCGAAACCTTGAGCATTAGGCATCTGCTCGATAATCTCTTGGCGTTTGGTGGTCAGATCCCACTTTCCAATACACATGGTTTGATATCCAGCCTCTTTTGCCATCTCCGCCATAGTGAACTCCTCACCTGGCATATCACGTCCATGGCTGCGATAGGGGTAACGCCCTGTCATAAGGGCTGAGCGCGATGCTCCACTAACTGGCTGTGCGTAGAAGGTCGAGAACGAAGTACCCTGGCTATGGAACTTATCCATCACTGGGGTCTTGTGCACCTCACTTGCGAAACATCCAAGGTCGTTGTAGCCCTGGTCGTCGGTGAAGATAATCAAGATATTTGGCTGCTCATCGCTCTGAGTTGAGCACGCTGCAAAGGTAGAGACTACCCCTGACATTAGGAGGATTGCTCCGCAATTATTGAGCTTCATAACGATTTAGTTTTAGTTTAGTTTTGTTGGCATCTCAGCGTCGACTCTCTCCCACCAGCTTTCGAGCTCTGATTTTAGCTCCTCGACCTTTTCGGGTTGTGTGGTAGCGAGATTATTTAGCTCCTTGGGGTCATCCTCCAAGTTGAAGAGTAGATACTCATCCCTCTCGAACATATATATCAGCTTCCACCTATCACGCTGCACGGCTGAAGCCATAATCCAAGGTGTTCCACTTCTTCTATGTGGGAAGTGCCAATACATCGTCCTGCCATCGAAACTACTATCGTCTCCATTCACCATAATAGGGTAGAGCGACCTAGAGTCCTCGCTCACAATGTCGGGATTCTCACCCATAGATGCAACGTCGGATAGCGTGTGGTAGAAGTCCATGGTGTATGTTGGTGTAGAGTTCACCTTCGACTCCTTAATCACCTTAGGCCAACTAACCAATAGTGGCACTTTGATACCACCCTCTAGGATATCACCCTTCTTGCCCGATAGTGGTGGATTTTCGTTCAGTCCGCCATTGTCGGAGGTGAATATAACCACCGTATTCTCTGCTAGACCTAGCTCGTGGAGTGCATCCAACACTCGACCAACATTTTGGTCTAACTTATCAATCATCGAGACATATTTATCTCCGCCATTAGCGTCGAGGGTCTCTTGTGGTACTTGGTATGGGGTGTGTACGGTGTAGAACGAGAGGTTCAAGAAGAATGGTTTGCCCGTAACCGATGGTTGATTCTCGCGAAGATATTTAATAGCTTCGTCGCCAACTCTATCAGTTAGGTACTCTCCATCTTCGCCATCGGTAATTGTTGCGTTGCGATATGGTGAGAAGTAGCTAGCTGGTTGCCCATACGAGCAGCCTCCAATATTCACATCGTAGCCATAGTGCTCAGGGTGCCACTGCTCGTTGATTACTCCATCCTTTGCATGGACAGAGCCTTCGCCAGCTAAGTGCCACTTACCGATAAATCCTGTGTTGTAACCCCTCCCCTTCATCATCTTCGCCACAGTCGGTAGCTCCGTGTCGACATGGTCTGTGAAGTAAGCCTCACCCAGGTCGTGTCCTTTATTTAGTCGAGTGGTGTATAGCTCCATTCCCACCCCTGGGATATGGCAGGTTATCTTCAACTCCGCAGGGCTTAGTCCGGTGAGCACAGTGCCTCTAGTTGGTGAACTCACAGGAGCTGCGGCATAGGCGTTGGTGAAGTTTATACTGCTCTGGGATAGTTTGTCGATATTTGGAGTTGGTAGGCTCTTTTCACCCATATAACCCACATCCGAATAACCCAAATCGTCGACCAGGATAAATAGTACGTTTGGCTGCTCGGCAACCTTAGCGCACCCTACGCTTAGTGGTAGTGCCAAATATAGAAGTTTCGGACTCATAAAGTTCTATTTTTTAGGGGTTATATAGATAGCGTGACCTCCACCAGGGGCTAGTTTAGCCTCGATAGTATCACCCTTTTTAATGGTTATCTCACGCACTGCATACGCTTCGGGATTGTCGTTGCAGTGGGTCTGTGGTGTATCTTCGTAGAGTGTTGCTGTGTACTCCACCCCTCTCTTTAGGAAGTCGGTTGGGATTGTTAGCTCACCGCCACGAGTGTCAATCACCGAGCCAATGAACCAATCATCGCCATGACGACGTGCTGTGGTGATATACTCACTCATCTTAGCATTGAGCACACGGCTCTCATCCCACTCTCCGACGGGCATAATCTTGATAAAGTTAAACAAATCCATCTTCGCCTCATACGCCTCAGGTGCATCAGGGATACATAGCAATCCTGTGTTGATGATAAGGGTTCGTGCTAGCTCCGAGGTGACTGTTGTTGGGTAGCTATTCGCCGGGCGTGGTGATTTAGCACGCGAGCCGCTATTGATTCCAACGATATCGAAGTTACCATTATTCATATCGAGAGTACCCTGCAACGAGTTGATAAGAGCCATCTTGATAAATGTTTCGGGCGTAAAAGCACGTCGGCTATCTTGCTGAGCGTGGCAATACTCCCTAGCTATAGCGTTGGGTGAAGTGCGCTCGACTCCCGACATAGGCACTGGGCCATCGTGGAAGTTGACTATCAAGTTGCTCTTGGCGCTCTTGGCGATAGCATCCCTTGTAAATGCTGCGCTGTTGCCCATAAAACCATACTTAATACCATGCATATCGAGCGAGCGGTAGTATGGGAATAGCTCGTCATCACCGAAGTAACCCTTCTTGCGGTCGTAGTATAGAAGGAGTTTAACACCCTTCTCACCGGCATATTCAATGACCTTTTCTAGGTCGAACTCATCGGTGATATCGAAGTGCCCAAGCGAGACACTGTGATACCAATCATCATCTATTAGGAAGTAGTCGATATCCTGCTCGGCAGCGAAGTCGATAAAGCGTAGGTAGCTCTCGGTGTCGATTCCATACTCAAAACCATCAGGAGCAACATATCCATGTACTCGCCAATCCCACAATGTTTTACCAGGTTTAACCCACTCGAAATCTTCGTTCTGACATGGTGCAGCCAGGTTCTGAGTAACGCAGTTTGTTACCAAATCACCCGCTGTCTCACCAACCAAAATAACCCTCCATGGGGTGATTAGCGTACCATCCTCCAGACTCTCTTTATCTAGGTCGATGCTGTTTGTTGCCTCCAATAATCCGCTCTGGGTGTTGAAGTTACACTTCATAAGGTTGCATCCAACGGCTGAGAACAAGTCCGACTCCAAAAGAGCCATAACGTAACTCTCACCACGCTCGATGTAGAGAGGTAGGTTCATCTTGGTTTTACTCTCCTCCAACCACTCACCTAGTTCATCAAGGGCGATAGGCCCGATTGGTGAACGTTCACCTGCGGTGTAGTAGAGTTTGTCGCTGCTCTGTAGGTTGTAGTCGAGGTAGAATCTAGCCTGCTCCGCACTGTCGTAATCATCGAGGCGGAATCTGAAACCCACTCCATCGTCGAAGAGTTTTGTGTAGAGCGTGGCTGCACGACCCTCGATAGATAGCTCCACTTCGAGTAGAGTGTGCCTATCGCGAATCTGAGAGAATTGCCCCCATACTGGACTCCAGGTCTGGTCGTGGCGTGAGGTTTTCTTTGAGAGAATCTCGACGCTTTTACCCTCGAAAATCGAGATGTTCGAAGAGTCGATAAGTAGCTCTCCTTTTCGCCATAGTGAGTAGTTCAGCTCTCCATCAACGGTTGTAATCTCAACCGATAGACTCTTGTTGGGTGAGCTAATTTTGCTCTCGCTCGAACATGAGTAGCATAGCAGCAGTGATAGTAGAAGTGTGGTTATCTGTTTCATTATCTATTTTAAGTTGCGATTGATAAATTCAATAGCTCTATCCATTGTGACGTTGAAGTTGGTGTCGCCATTTTTGGCTCTAAAGTATGAGCCGTTGAAGAAACCGTGGCTAACCCCTGCGAAGGTTACCAACTCACAGATGTTACCCGCCTCTCTCATCTTGGTGGTGAAGTCCGCAGCATTGGCGTAAGGGACTGTTGTGTCGGCTGTTCCATGCATCACCATAGTTGGAGGTAGACTCTCGCGGACATGGTGAGTAGGCGAGATAAGAGTCTCTTTACCAACCAATTTATTAGCTCCGTACCCCTTGTCGGTGGTGTCGAGCACTGGGTTGAATAGCACCAACGCATTTGGCATAGACGAGACCTTTAGCTTCTCTTCGGGGTTGTCATACTCCTGGATAAGGGCTGTACATGCCGCCACGTGACCGCCTGCTGAGCCGCCACTAGCTACGATTTTATTTGGGTCGATGCCCAGTTTCTTGGCATTTTGACGAACCCAACGAATTGCAGATTTAGCATCCTCGACCGATTCGAAAGGTGTTGTGCCATGTTTGCTAATCACACGATAGTCAACCGAGATTGCAACCATCCCCTCTTGGGCATATCTGGCACTCTGCTGGTAGAATTGGTTGGGGTTGCCTGAGTTCCAGCCACCTCCGAAGAATTGAACTACGGCAGTGCGCTTTTTACCCTTCTTCTCTCCATTGGGGTAGAAGATATCGAGTTTGAGCTCGGTCTGCTCGGTTACCTTGTAGGTTAATGTCTCGTCGGGGGTAAAGCTAAGTTTGCTCTCCTGTCCAAAGAGTGGTGTTGCAAGAAGAGTGAAGATTGCAGCTGCGATTAGGGTTAGTTTTTTCATCTTTGTAAATATTCAAATCTACCCTTAGTAGCAACTCTGAATTGACACTAAGGGTAGATTGATTATCGATTAAAATGGTTATTAAATCTCGGTAAAGTGGAGCGATACACCACCGCTAGCGAGTAGCTCGAATGTCAACTCTTCGCCACCTTTAACTGTCGCGTAGCTAGTTTTAACCTTTGATTTGGTCTCAAGGGTTTCATCATCTTCGTAGATACCCACCTTATACTCCTTGCCTTTGGTTAGGAAGTCGCCAGTCTTGATGGTTACTTGGCGAGGTGAGGTGTTGGTGATAGCTCCGACGAACCACTCATCGCCACTGCGACGCGTTTGGATAATATACTCGCCAATCTCACCCTCGATAGCACGACTATCATCCCACACTGTTGGAATTGCACTCCAGAACTCCATCTCCTGCTCGTCGCTGTAGAGGTGGAACTTGTCGTACCAGTGCATAAATTGTAGTGGGCTGTAGTAGATTACAGGCAAGGCGAGCTGATGTCCCTTGGTGTTCTTAACTTTTGGACTGTAGTAACAGAAGGTGTAGTCCGCCGCACCACACAACATACGAGTAAAGGCGAGTGTTACGTTGTGCGTAGCATCGGGCATCGTCTCGTTACCATCGATACCCTCTTGGCTCATGAAGTTAGGGTATGTGCGGCTATATCCAGTTGGGCGATACTCATCATGAACATCAGCTATGAGTCCATACTCAGCACACTTTCTGATGCCTTCGTGTAGCCACTCAGTCCACTCTTGGCTGCCAACATTGACAAATCCAAACTTAATACCGCTAACTCCCCACTCCTTATAGAGAGGAAGTAGTTCGTCCATCTGCTGCTCCAAAGCACGGTGGTTAACGTAGAGGATAACACCTAACCCCTTGGCCTTAGCTGCGGCGCATAACTCGGCGATATTCAAATCTTTACCATCTCCAATGGTTCTTGCATCCTCCTCCCATTTGAACTCTGGGCCATACCATCCAGCGTCGAGGTGAACATATTGGTAGTTGCGCTCAGCTGCGAAGTCGATAGCTCCCAAGACATAATCCTGAGAGAGCTCGCATCGGTAGACTTTACCTGGGCGAATCCAGCTTGTATCCTCGATTTGGCACTCATCCGAGAGGTTTAGGATAATATCGTTGTTGTTGATAAGGTCAACAGACTTTTCAGCCGCCATCACAACTCTCCAAGGGGTTGAGTATGGAGTCTCGACGTCGACTGCGCTAGCCATGCTAACGACTACGGTCGACTCTTTATCGTAGTTAAGAGCCAATTTACCACGTGAGTAGTCCACCATATTCGCCTCGGCGATAGCTGCGAACTTGCCACTAGGTAGCTGCATTGTTAGTGGACGCTCAGATATCTCATTCTCGCCCCAATCCTTTAGCTGACGAGCCTCGTACCTAGCCTGAGCACGGTATGTGTAGTAGGCAATCGTTCCCAGAGGTAGGGTAAAATCAGTTTTTTCAGAGAGAATCTTCATAGGAGTACCCTCTGGTAGAGAGTATCTAAACGCAACACCCTGGTCGTAGGCTCTAACCTCTACTGTCAAAGCGGTTGCATCCGCACTTCCCAACTCGATAAGGAGTTTGTTGTAGTTATCCTCGATTACAGCGCGCTCACCATAGGGAGGCTGCCAGCTGTTTTTAACCTTGCTATGTTGGTTACTCAATACCTTGAGGTTCTTCATATCCTCAACCCCCTCGATGTTTAGACCCATCTCACCTTGTGTGATAAGCTCCTCGCCCATGTAGTTAATCGAGTAGAGTAGCTCGCCACCCTCTTCGCTCACTTCGAAGTTGAATTTAAACGCCCCATCTGGAGACTTTAGAGTCGAGCCACTTTGGCACGAAACCATAGCAAAAGTAGCAAAAGCCACTGCTAAAAGTAGAATCTTTTTCATAATCATATTTAAATTTAATTTGTAGACATAATACCTAGCACAAATATATAAAAAGTTTACTGAATAGCAAAATTTAATTGGAATTGATGAAAAAATAGATTATATTTGTCAACGTCTGTTGTAAAATTAGGACGTTAATATGGCTGGGATTTATCTTCATATACCATTTTGTAAGAGATTGTGTGGTTATTGCGACTTCTTCAAGAGTGTTCACACCTCGCGTCTTGATGATGTGGTGGAGAGGATGTGTTGTGAGATTGAGGAGCAGCGTGATTTTCTTCACGATAAGAGCATCGAGACGATATACTTCGGGGGTGGAACTCCATCGTTGTTGTCGGTGAGTCAAGTGGAGAGGTTGTTGGGTAAGTGTGGCGAGAATTTCGACCTCTCTTCCCTTGAAGAGGTGACCTTCGAGGCGAATCCGGATGACCTTACGCAGGAGTATTTGAACTCTATTATAAATATAGGTATAAATAGATTGAGCCTAGGGGTGCAATCCTTCGACGATGAGCTGCTCCGATTTATGAATCGTCGTCATAGCTCAGCGCAGGCTCAGCGAGCGGTTGAGATGGCTCGTCGAGCGGGGTTTGATAATATCACCATCGACCTTATTTTTGGCATTGATGGATATCCCATCTCGACTCTTGAGCGGAGTGTGGATAGAGCTTTGGCTCTGGGCGTAGAGCATATCTCGGCGTACCATCTAACCATCGAGAGTGGAACAGAGTTTGCAAGGCGGCTTTCGAAGGGTGAGTTGAAGCAGTGTAGCGAGTCGCAGAGCGAAGAGGAGTATATGTTGCTTCATGATAGATTGATTGAGGCAGGATATGAGCACTACGAGATTTCGAACTATGCGCTGCCAGGGCGGCTCTCCAAACATAACAGCTCCTACTGGCGAGGTGTGGAGTATTTGGGAGTTGGTGCTGGGGCACATGGATATAATGGAGATGTGAGAAGGGCGGCTTGTTGCTCTATCGAGGAGTACTTGAGAGGTGGTGACCAGGTGTATGAGGTGGAGAAGTTGACCCTAGAGGCGCGTTATAACGAATATGTGATGACCTCGCTGCGATGGAGAGAGGGTGTAGATATTGAATATTTAAAAAAATGTTTTGGTGAGGAGCTAACCCACTACTTTACAGAGGGTATAACTCCCTTCGTTAGAAGAGGTGATATGTATTTGGATAGAAATAGTATAAAGATTGATGCTAAAAGCTATCTTATGTCCGATTTTATTATAGAGGCGTTACTTGTTGTGTGATAAGAAGTTAGCTGTTTTAGACGGTGGTGTTAACAAAAAATATTCACAATATTACAAAAATTTTTTAGTAAAATTGTGATAATTTAAATTTTTTCCATAACTTTGCGCAGCGATTTTTTTCGTATTCACAAAAGAGAGATTTAATAGAATAAGAAGTATTTTTTAACTAATTATAAGAAAATGAGTAGTACAAAATTTACCCCTAACTGCCTATTTGAGGTTAGCTGGGAGGTGTGTAACAAAGTTGGTGGAATCCATACTGTAGTCTCTACCAAGGCTTTAACTGCAACAAAGCAGTTCGGTGACAAGTATATCCTAGTAGGACCAGATATCTCGAAAGAGGGTGGAAATTCTGAGTTCGAAGAGGATGCAAATCTTTTGAGCCTATGGCGTAAATCACTATATAGTGATGGAATCCGTGTTAGAGTTGGACGTTGGAAAACCGAAGGTTCTCCAATCGTCGTTTTGGTCGATTTCACCTACCTATTCCCTAAGAAGGATGAGGTGTTGAAGAGCCTATGGGACTCATATCAAGTTGACTCAATCTCTGGTCAGTGGGACTATGTTGAGAGTATCCTATTTGGTTATGCAGCAGGTGTTGTAATTGCATCGTATGTAGACCAATGTTGCTCTAAGACAGACAAAATCGCAGCTCACTTCCACGAGTGGATGACTGTATCGGGTGCTCTATACTTGCGTAAATACTCTCCATACGTAGCTACTCTATTCACAACCCACGCAACAGTGATGGGTCGTTGCATTGCGGGTAACGGACTACCTCTATACAACAATCTCAACAACTACAACTCTGATGAGATGGCTCGTCAATTCAACGTCACTGCAAAACACTCAATCGAAAAGATTGCAGCTGAGAGCGTTGATGCTTTTGTTACGGTGAGTGATATCACAGCAGCTGAGTGTAAAGCGCTGATAGGTCGCCAGGTTGATTGTGTTACTCCAAATGGTTTTGAGAACGATTTCGTTTGGAAGGGTAAAGAGTACACTTCACGCAGCAAAGAGGCTCGCGGAATGATGATATCAACAGCCGAGGCTATCTATGGTGTGAAATATAAGTCTGAGCCATTGATTATCGGAACTAGCGGACGCTATGAGTTCCGTAATAAGGGTGTGGATTTGTTGTTGGAGTCACTCAAAGAGTTGGCTAACAATCCAAACCTTAACCGTGAGGTGTTGGCATACATTATGATTCCATCTGGAAACTTCGGAGCAAACAAAGAGCTTCAAAAGCGTCTAGAGAGTGGTGTTGTAGAGGGTGCTCTAGGTAGCATCTCAACTCACTATTTGGAGAATCCTCAGTGGGATCAGGTATCAAACGCAGTTAAAGAGTCAGCACTAGTTTCACCAGACTCGAAGGTTAAGGTGGTATTCGTTCCATCATACCTCGATGGACAGGATGGTATCTTCAATCGCAACTATTATGAGTTGTTGGTTGGTATGGATTTGACAGTGTTCCCATCATACTACGAGCCATGGGGCTACACTCCATTGGAGAGTGCAGCATTCTCAGTTCCTACACTAACTACCTCACTAGCAGGTTTCGGTGCATGGGTTAGCCAGATGCACAAACACGATGGAGTTATGGTAATCCGCAGGGATGACTACAACGACAGTTCGGTTATCTATGAGCTATCGTCAGCTATCGAGCGTTTTGTTAACTCAAGTGCAGCTCGCGTAAAACAGATTCGCACCTCTGCTGCCGAGATTGCAAACACAGCTCTTTGGGAGAATCTATTCGCTTCATATCAAGAGGCTTACTCTGTAGCTATCGAGAATAGTATCGAGCGTACACACCGTGTAATCCTTAACGATGATGCATATAGCGGCGACTCACTAAATAGCGAGATGCCTGGAATCGAGTCTGAGCAACCAAACTGGCACCGTATGATTATCGAGCGTCACCTACCAGAGCGTTTGGTAGCTTTGGAGGCTATCTCTCGTAACTTGTGGTGGTGTTGGAACTCAGACGCACGTGAGCTATTCGAGTATATCGACAGCGAGCTTTGGGAGAAGATTGATAGAAACCCAATCACACTTCTCGATAGCCTATCTCTATCAAGAGTTAGTGAGTTGGAGAAGGACGCTAAGTTCCTTTCAATGCTTGATGCGGTATATGCTAAGTTCAACGCATATATGTCGGAGAAACCAACAGCGGATAAGTCAACTGTTGCATACTTCTCAATGGAGTATGGTCTACACGCATCGTTGAAAATCTACTCAGGAGGTTTGGGTATCTTGGCTGGTGACTACCTTAAGGAGGCATCGGATAGAAACGTTCCAATGGTGGCAGTCGGTCTACTTTACAGATATGGATACTTCACTCAGCAGCTATCAGCTCAAGGAGGTCAAGAGGCTACATACGAGGCTCAGAACTTCTCGAAATTACCAATCTCGCCAGTACGTGATGAGGAGGGTAACTGGGTGAGCGTTCAGATTAATTTCCCTGGTCGTCAGCTAACGGCTCACGTTTGGCGTTGTGACGTAGGTCGTGTGCCATTGTACCTATTGGATACAGACTACGAGGCTAACCTACCAGAGGATCGTCAAATCACATACCACCTATATGGTGGCGATTGGGAGAACCGCCTAAAGCAGGAGATTTTGTTGGGTATCGGAGGTATTCGCCTTCTTAATAAGTTGGGTGTCGAGCAACAGGTTTACCACTGTAATGAGGGACACGCCGCATTTATCGGAGTTGAGCGTATGCGTAACTTGGTTAAGAACCACGGTTTGCGTTATAGCGAGGCTTTGGAGGTTGTTCGCTCTTCAGCCCTCTTTACTACTCACACTCCAGTTCCAGCGGGTCACGATGCCTTTGTTGAGCCAATGATTCGTCAATATATGTCTCACTACCCAGCCGAGCTAGGTATCTCATGGGAGACCTACATCGCACTAGGTAAGAATAATGTTTACGATCCAAACGATAAGTTCTCAATGTCTAACTTGGCATGTAGCCTATCGCAGGAGGTTAATGGTGTATCATGGTTGCATGGTGAGGTGAGTAAAGATATCTTGGGTTACCTATGGCCAGGATACCTTAAAGACGAGCTTCATATCGGATATGTAACAAATGGTGTTCACTACCCAACATGGGTATCAGCGACTCTTCGTCGTCTTTATGAGAAATATCTTTCACCTGACTACGCAGCTCAAACATACAATATCGAGAGCTGGCAGGGTGTTAACAATATCCCAGATTCGGATTTGTGGAGTGCTAGAATGTTCCTTAAGAATCGTCTTATCGACTATATCAAGACTCGTTACTCAGATGTTAAGAAGGTTTTGGTTGACTCACCAAGCCAGATTGTAAGAGTTAAAGAGAGTCTAGACCCTAATGTCTTGACAATCGGTTTTGCTCGTCGTTTCGCAACTTACAAACGTGCTCACCTTCTCTTCACTAACTTGGAGCGTTTGGAGCGTTTGGTAAACAACCCAGAGCGTCCCGTTCAGTTCGTATTTGCAGGTAAGGCTCACCCTAACGATAAGCCAGGTCAAGACCTTATCAAGCGTATCGTTGAGGTTTCACACATGCCTCAGTTCGTGGGTAAGATTATCTTCTTGCAGAACTACGATATGGAGATTGCTCGTCGTATGGTTCAGGGAGTTGATGTATGGCTTAATACTCCAACTCGTCCACTCGAAGCATCGGGTACATCTGGTGAGAAGTGTGTAATGAATGGAGTTCTTCAATTCTCAGTTCTTGATGGATGGTGGGTTGAGGGTTACAAAGAGAGCGCAGGTTGGATGTTGCCAATGGAGCGTTCGTTTGCAGACCAAGGTGCACAGAACGAGCTTGATGCAGAGCTAATCTACACAACTATCGAGGAGTCTATCGCACCTCTATACTATGAGAATCGTGATGCGAACAATGTTCCAATGGGTTGGATTAAGTATGTTAAGAGCTGTATCGCGGACGTTGCATCGAACTTCACGATGAACCGTATGATTATCGACTACGAGGATCGTTTCTACAACCAACTAGCTGAGCGTAACGACGCTATCCGCGAGGATGACTTCAAGATGGCTCGTGATTTGGCAGCTTGGAAGAGCGAGGTTAGCGCAGAGTGGAGCAAGGTTAAGGTAATCGACGTGAAGCGCGTTAAGATGGATGACTCTCCAGTATTGGTGGGTATTCCATACCACACAGAGGTCACTTTGAACACAGCACAACTATCGTGTGATGATATAGGTGTTGAGGTGGTTATCGCAAACCAAGTTGAGCATGGACAGAATGCGAACCTTGTTGAGCGTATCGATATGCAACTAAGTGATGCTAAGGGAAGTATAGCTGTTTACTCGCTCGACTACCTACCAGTAAACGCAGGTTCATACGATATCGCAATCAGAATCTATCCTAAGAGTGCTAAGTTGGCACACAGAATGGACTTCGCGATAATGAAGTGGGTTTAGGGAGTAGTCAGTATCCCTAGATTTAATAAATAGATATCTCTACGATAAAAAGGTTGTGATTTGTTATAAAACAGACTTGTTTAGACGAATTACAACTTTTTTATCGTAAAATATAAAAAAAATTGAGTTTAGTCATTGCAGAATCAGATTTTTTTTATTAATTTTGACACAGAGAATAAACATAAAAAATAGATGGCAGCTTTAACTTTTGATAAGAAAGAATTAGGAAATCTCGAATATTCACTACAGAGAGAGATGTTGGCGACGGATCGTAGGGGTGGTTATATGAGTACCACTATCGTATGTTGCAATACGCGTAAATATCATGGATTGATTGTCGCTCCAATCGACGAGAGCGATCGCGACTTCGTTCTACTATCCTCTCTTGACGAGACCCTCGTGTTGGATGGACAACGTTTTAATCTAGCCCTTCACCGTTTTAAGGATACTTACGAGCCTCGTGGCCATAAGTATATCACAGATTTTGAGTACACCCCAGCTCCAACGATTACATATCGTGTGGCTGATATCGTGCTTCGCAAAGAGCTACTTTGGATTCACAAACGTACTCAGCTAATGGTAAGATACACCCTTGTGGAGTCTCCTTCGGAGAGTGTATCTCTTCAACTTCGCCCATTCCTGGCATTTAGGGATAGACACGAGTTGAGCCACGCTAATATGTACGCTGATCCACACTCATACCCTGTACACAACGGAGTGAAGTGCCGTTTATATGATGGATTCCCATGGTTGCACATGCAGCTTAACCGTGATGGCGGTGAGTTCGTTCCAGCACCAGATTGGTACTACGATTTCGAGTACACTCAGGAGTTGGCTCGTGGTTATGAGGGTCATGAGGATCTTCTAACTCCAGGATTCTTCGAATTATCGATGAAACAAGGCGAGAGCGTTATCTTCTCGGCGTCGGTTGATGAGATGTTCTCCAACGGTGAGATTACCGAGGCGTATGATGCATCGGTTGATCGTAGAACTCACAAGGTCGATACTCTATCGTGCTTGCGTCACTCAGCTCGTCAATTTGTTATTCGCCACTCAAGCAATGATGTTGAGGTTGTGGCGGGTTATCCTTGGTATGGAGTGGTTGGACGTGAGGCTCTTATCTCGCTTCCTGGCCTAACTTTGGAGCAGGGTAATGTTGAGGTGTGTATGGAGGTTCTCGATACAATCGTAAGAAGTCGTGAGAATGGAGTACTCCGTGACTCATACCAAATATACAACGCAGTAGATGCTCAGTTGTGGTTCATCAGAGCACTTCAGCGTCTTGAAGAGCATATCTCTCGTAAGGAGATTTGGGCAAAATACTCTAAATATCTAATCTCGCTACTTGGTGAGTACAAGGCGGGAGCTGGCGATAAGGTCTCTCTTCACGATAATGGCCTAATCTGGGCATGGAGCGATGACTACTCAATATCGAGTATGAATATCACTACCGAGCAGGGACACTCGAAACACCGTAATGGATATATCGTTGAGGTTAATGCTTTGTGGTACAACGCCGTATGTTACACTCTATCTCTAGCCGAGGAGTTTGGTGACAAAGCGTTTGTGGCTGAGTGGCAATCAATGCCTGAGCTAATCAAGGAGAGTTTCATCTCGACATTCTGGATGAAAGAGGGTTGGATGAAGGATTACGTTAACTTTGATGAGGCAAATCAGGAGATACGTCCAAATATGATTATCGCTTGTGCCCTTCCATATAAGATGGTATCTGTTGAGCAGGTGGTTAATATTATTCGTACTATCGACCAACACCTCCTCACTCCAAAGGGATTGCGTTCGCTCTCTCCGAACAGTATCAATTACGACCACACGATAACTATGCAGAACAGCACCTCAATCTCGAAGAATGGTTCGGTTTGGGTGTGGACTCTAGCTATGTATGTTAGAGCTTGTTTCGATGTTATGGGTGAGAACTTCTTGCCAAAAGCTAACTCGATAATCGAGGATGCAGCTAGTGAGATTCAACACTACGGTATCGCCTCGGTTGGTGAGTACTTCGATTCAGCTCCACCATACGCATCACGTGGTGCGATATCACAAGCATGGAGTGTTTCAGCTATTCTCGACATTATCGAGATGGCATCCGAGTCTGCTCTAGGTGCGGTAAGTAAGGCTATCGCTGGCGCAGCTAAGAAGAAGCCAGCAGCTAAGACCACCAAGGCGGCGACAGCAGCTAAGGCGACAAAGGCTAAAACTACTAAGGCGGCGACTAAGACTACCAAAGCAGCAGCTAAAAGCGAGGCTAAAGAGTCGAAGGCGGCAGCCAAAACCACTAAAAAGAGCACCGCAAAGAGGGCTTAGTACTTTTTTAGGGGGAAGTTCTAATATCTAAAATATATTATACACCTGTTGAAACTGTGAGGTTGATAAGTTTGTGAAGATGATGTGTTGTGGGAGTTGTGGAGTTGTTAAAGGGAACGTTTGCAGGTAGATAGTATAGGTTATTAAAGAGAGGGATTATATGTTGATGGGGCGTGAAAATCGTCTAGAGTCAACGATGTGAGGTTGTATCCCGTGTGTAAGATGTGCCATTTTAGGTGGATAGACGATATGTCACTTTAGATGGATAAGATGAAATATAAGTTATAGAGAGTAACTAACAGAAAAATAAAAAAAGGAAGTTTATGAGGGTTTTAATGTTTGGATGGGAATTCCCACCACACATCGCCGGTGGTTTAGGAACGGCTTGTTATGGAATGACAAGGGGCTTGGCTCGTAATGATGTCGAGGTTATATTTGTCGTACCACGAGCTTATGGTGACGAGGATCAACGTTTTATCAAAGTTGTCAACGCAAGTGATGTCGAGACAGAATTTGGAACGATTGCATCCGAAGGTGCAGAGATTGTAGAGAAGATGACATTTATTCACATCGATTCGAATATGGTGCCATATCTCTCTCCTGAAGAGTACGAAGTGATGGCCGAGAAGAGAAGTCGTGGAGAGTCTATCCCAGGGGATATCTGGAAACAGAGATTTACATTTTCGGGTAAGTATGGTGCTAACCTAATGGAGGAGGTTGCTCGCTATGCGATGGTTGCAGCGCAAGTGGCCGAGGAGTTGGAGGGTCAGTTCGACGTGATACATGCTCACGACTGGTTGACATACTACGCAGGTATTGCAGCTAAGAGGGTGTCGGGTAAGCCTTTAGTGGTTCACATGCACGCTACCGAGTATGATAGAAGTGGTGAGAATGTCAACACTTTGGTTCATGAAATCGAGCGTACGGGTATGAGTCAAGCGGATAAGGTTATCGCCGTGTCGAACCTTACTCGTCAGATTGTAATCAACAAGTACCATATCCCAGCCGAGAAGGTTCACACTGTTCACAACGCTGTGCGCTTTGCCGAGAAAGAGGAGGCTGTGGCTCAGAGTAAAGTGAAGGAGAAGGTGGTAACTTTCCTTGGTCGTATAACATACCAGAAGGGTCCAGACTACTTTGTCGAGGCTGCTGCTAAGGTGTTGAAAAAGACCGATGATGTTCGTTTCGTAATGGCAGGTTCGGGTGATATGATGAACCATGTAATCCGTCGTGTGGCTGCGTTGGGTATAGCCGACAAGTTCCACTTCACTGGTTTCTTGAGGGGTGACGACGTGTATAAGATGTTTACCCTATCGGATGTATATGTGATGCCTTCGGTGTCGGAGCCATTCGGTATCTCTCCATTGGAGGCGATGCGCTCGAATGTACCAGTTATTATCTCGAAACAGAGTGGTGTAGCCGAGGTGTTGGACTACGCTGTTAAGGTTGACTACTGGGATGTAGATGCTATGGCTGATGCTATCTATGGCTTGATTAAGTACCCTAAGATGAACTCTATGTTCTCGACTAAGGGACTTGAAGAGGTTACAGGACTAAAATGGAACAACGCTGCTGCTAAAATTAAGAGCGTGTACCAAGAGGCTATTGATCAATGTTTGTAATATAATAATTTAACTATATATGAAAACTATTTGTCTATATTTTCAAGTGCACCAACCATGGCGTTTGAAAAGATATCGATTCTTCAACATTGGAGACGACCACAACTATCTTGACGATCTTTTGAATCGTTCGATTATGATGAAGATAGCACGTGAGTGTTACCTACCAATGAACGCTCTACTTTTGAGCCTTATCAAACAACACAAAGGGGAGTTCAAGTGTACCTTCTCTGTAACAGGTACTGCCATCGAGCAGTTCAAGGCCTATGCACCAGAGGTGCTTGACTCATTCAAGGAGCTTGCAGCCACTGGATGTGTTGAGTTCCTAGCTGAAACATACTCTCACTCTCTATCGTCGATAATGGACGAGGAGGAGTTTGCTCGCGAGGTGAAACTCCACGCTAAGACTATCGAGGCGGAGTTTGGTGTTAAACCAAAGGCTTTCAGAAATACCGAACTTATCTACTCTGATAGAATCGGTGAGGTGGTTGCATCTTTGGGATATAAGGTGATGTTGGCAGAGGGTGCTAAGCACGTTATGGGATGGAAATCTCCAAACTTTGTCTATGCTAACCCAATCAACCAGAAGTTGAGATTATTGCTTCGTAACTACAAACTATCGGATGATATCGCTTTCCGTTTCTCTAACCAGGGATGGGACGAGTATCCACTAACTGCATCTAAGTATGCTAGTTGGTTAACTTCAGAGGAGGCTAGTGGCGACGTGATTAACCTATTTATGGATTACGAGACATTTGGTGAGCACCAAAAAGCATCAACTGGTATCTTCGACTTCTTCAAGGCTCTACCAGCTGAGATTCTAGCTACTGGCGAGTTGAAGTTCGATACTGTTAGCTCAGCGGCTAAGGCTTGTCAACCAGTTGCTGTTCTTCACTGTCCTCACGTTATGTCATGGGCAGACGAGGAGCGTGATGTTACCGCATGGTTAGGCAACGAGCTACAAGATGAGGCTTCATCTAAGATATATGCTCTATCACAGAGCGTTAAGGCTCTTAACAACTCAGATTTCGACCACGTTTGGAGATTTATGCAGACTTCGGATCACTTCTACTATATGGCTACTAAGTGGCTATCGGATGGTGATGTACACTCATACTTCAACCCTTACGATTCAGCTTATGATGCATTTATCAACTATATGAATGTGTTGGCTGACTTCCAAATCGAGGTGAATAAAGCTAGCGAGAAGTAGTTCATCTACTCCGCAAGGGTGGGGAGAACTCCTCTCTACTCGCAAGAGAGAGGGGGTAAACCTCTCTCAAATAAGGAGGGTGACTAATAAGTCGTAAAGACACTATACTACGTCATTGCGGACTTGATCCGCAATCTCATAATAAGCAGATAATCAATACTGTTTAGAGATTGCAGATCAAGTCCGCAATGACGTATATGGGTAAGATTTATCCGTGTTAGTCACCCTCTTGTGTGTGTAGAGGCGTGAGAAGATTGCCTCGTTGTGGATAGGTGTTGTGTGTGTGGAGTGTGATAATGGATTGTGGTAGGGTAGGTTACTCAGCAGAGGTGGTCTGCTCGGTGGTTGTGCTCTCTTTGCTCTTGTCGAGGTTTGCCAGGGTGGCAGCGGCTCTCTCTTTACGTTCGCGGCGGCGTGCCTTGAAGTTGAATCTATCGCGCACCTTCTTGCGTAGGTCTGCCAAGTTATTAAACCTCTCGCTATAGTATATACCTACTCCGGTCTCCTGCAATCCTTGGTTCTCGTCGAAACGGTCGATTGTTTGCGAGAATGCACGTATCTTCAAAGCTCCCTCCTTATCGATAAGCCATGTCACATACGCCTCACCCATAATATTCGATACCTCATTTATCGCACCATTATAGTCGCTCACGTAGTTACCCTCAACCTCGATAAGTAGCCTGTTGTCAATCCACCCCTTCGAGAATCCAACATCAAGCTCGTCGCCAGTTAGCTCCGAGTCGGGACGATACCTTAGGATGATACTATAGTCGCTGCTCGAAAGCCAGTTACTAAGCTGATTTGTAAGTAGTTCGAATCCGGTGGTCGCAGCCGTAGAGGTCGAACCTATGCTTGCGATAGAGTTGCTACTACTCTCCGAGATAAAGCTATTGGCTATCATCAAGTAGAAGAATTGTCGCGAAATGGTCTCTTGGTCGTTGAGGATATTTGCCACGATGGTCTGCTGCTCGACATCCGAGTCGGGTAGCTCGATAGCGAACTCCACATCTGGCTTAGTGAGCCTATCGGTTAGGTGGATTACGCACTCGACAGGGACAGAACGCCACGTCTCGTCGCTACTCGTGTCGCCAATTAGAGGCTGCAACGAGGTCTTTAACTCGTAGAGAGCCATGATATTGAGTGTGGCATCTAGCGGGTCTCCAGTCCACTGAATGGTCGAGCCACTATCGATTTTAAATCGCTTATTAACAATGTTTTGCAGTGTGAATAAGTAGTTACCCTCGGTGATTGAGTAGTCGCCATACATCTCAAATTTATTCGCTTTGGGGTTAATCTCAATATTTAATCGACCCTCGCCTCGCCCCTTGATAATATCACCCACCACTGGGTCGATAACTATCTGAACCTCAGCGTTTGGAGTCACCTCTAGAGC
The DNA here is from genome assembly GCA_047178865.1 of Rikenellaceae bacterium. Lineage (GTDB taxonomy): Bacteria > Bacteroidota > Bacteroidia > Bacteroidales > Rikenellaceae > Alistipes. Next base: position 17,300 of record JBCQSY010000014.1, on the reverse strand, counting down.
CATCGAGATAGATAGCCCAGCCCCTTCACTATTTGCTCGTTTTGTATTCTCGAATGAGATACGTCGCGAGATGATATAGCTGAGTGAATCTATCACCTTATCTGGCTCGACAAACTTGATAAACTCCGCAGTCGAGGCGTTTGATTTATTCGATAGAGGCATATAGAACTCGGAGTGGCTCTCGGTTTTGGCTGCGATATTCATATCAACACCCGCTTTGTCGCCACTAATTAGAACACTTCCCGAAGCGAATACAGTACCATAGAAGAGTTCGTTATCATCCTCGGTTGTGTTGAGTACCATTAGGTTAGTTGGTACAATGCGCACATTGTAGTTGACATTGTTGAGCTTCGAGATATCAAAGCGCAGAGTCATCAGAGCCTCACCGCCCTTAGGGTCGGTTATCGTCACTCTATTCGCCTCGAATTTGCTATCTTCGACATTGATTACAGCGCTATTGAGTTTGTAGGTGACATTGGTGAACTCGACACGTGTCGACATATCCTCGACTAGAATCTCACCCGCAAGGCTTATATCTTGTCGTTTACCACGAAGCTCCAAGGCGGTCGAGGCGTAGCCATGGCTATCGGACAACACCCCATTGAGTAGTGGGTCGATAACTCCGATATCGATACTGTCGATGTTGATTAGGGCAAAGTATGCTGCATCCGATGGGCGATAGTAGCCTCTCATTAGAGTATCAGCCATGGTGACAGCGCCGCCATCGCTCTTTTCGCGTTTGAAAACAGAGACTCCCGCGCGATTAAGCTCGCTATTCCACTGCGCGCTAAGCCTTAGTGGAGGTGAAGGTATCCGATTGAGTGCCACGCTATCCATATCGATACTAGCCTCGATGCGTGAGCTGCCTAGAGCCGAATTGATAGAGGCAAAACCGCTAGTCACACCCTCGACCTGATAACCGATTCCTTCGGTGAATTGGGTGAGCATACCCAAATCGAAACTCTTCAAGTGGATGGTTATCATATCTGATATTGCGCTACTTGCCACACCGTTAACGGTGAGGTATTGCGCCCCGTTACGTATTATAAAGTTGTCGATATTCAACGCTCCATCAAGCATCGCTAGCTCCTGAGTCGATATCTCCCATCTATCTCCATCGTAGGTTATGTATGATGGATTAAACTCTATATCTATATCTATCTTATCACTGTCGTTACGATTTAGATTAGACGATGTGTCGATAACGCCAAGTGTCTCTCCGTCTTGGTCGCAGTAGCTTACTTTCAGGGCGATATTATCATCCGCCACCTCTGCTGTGGCGAGGAGGCCGTCGAATTTAGTCATACCCATATAGAGCGACGAAGATGTTACCTCGAAGTTGAGCTCATCGTCTATATTCGAGGCGTTGAGTGTTGGTCTTAAGCTCAATAGCGAGCCCCACTCGATAAAGCTGGAGTGTGCATTAATCGAGAATTTATTGGTGTGTGGCTCTAACGAGAGAGTTAATTGGCTATCACCCGCCATGGATAGAGTAGGGTCTATCGCCTTGGTAAAATCTTCATTATCACCTATTTTAACCTCTAAAGTAGTCTGGGTCTGCTCCGATGGGAGTCGGTATGGTTTGTAATCTGCTGGATATAACACGGGGAGGTATCTATGCAGAGAGCTTTTAGCGTATGAGATAATCTGTGAGTGGGTCGCCTGTGTGTTGTAGTTGAGGGTGAATAGCTCAGAGTCGATGCTAACACCTCTATCCTCCTGGTTGAGGTATGCCACAGTCGAGATTCGCTCACACGAGATGGTGTCTGCGTTGAAGTAGTAGAGACCATTCTCTATATCGATATGTCCCTCTACATCATCGATGGATGAGCCAATAATATGAGCTTTGAGGTTGCCATGTATAGCCGATATAGAGTCGCGCTGATTGATTTTAAGTTCGTGTAAATCACAATATTTAATGTTCAGATTCACATCATAGCTGCTCTGTTGAGAGCCTAAATCGATATCAGCCCAGAGGTTGAAGTTGGCATTAGGGTCGTAGGAGTCTACATTAGCGACGTAGCGTCCATTTTGGATTGTCGCCTCGTAGTTTATCGAGGAGTAGGGATAGTCGTTGAAGTTAATCTGCGCTGAGCTACCATCTACTACTATGCTCTGTTTCGATGGGTCGCCTATATCCTTAACCGATATCTTGGTATTAAGGGCGGCTGAGCCCAGAGAGCTAACATCGAGTAGCGTGCCTAGCTCTAACTGGCTACTATTGAGACTTAAATCTACTGTTCGACTATCTGCGTTGGATGTTAGTAGCATATCGACATTGACCCTTCCGATAGCCGATGCTACCGCTGTGTTGATTGATAGGTTGTCGAGTCGTCCGCGTAGTTTTCCCTCGACACGAATCTCTTTGGTGCGAGATACCATCTGCTCGATATTGCTATCCAGAGGCTCTACTTTGACCCCAGTGAGTGTGGCGTTAAGCTCTTTGGCGTTGCTGCGAAGTGATTTGATGTCGATATTGTAGAAACTCTCACGGAAGTCTGGCAGACCAATAATCTCAACATCACCCCTAAAAGAGCTACCCTCGAAGAAGTTGAACTTCTCGACATTGACCTTGAGGTTGTCAACCGTACCATCAACTTGAAGTGCCATATCATGACCCACAAGGCTCATTCCGATGGTTTCGGGTGCGAAGTGGCAGATATCACTCATCGAGATATCGCCACTATTTAGCTGAGCTTCGATTCTCACTTCGTGGATAAAGTCGGAGTAATCTTGCCACTCGTCAGCGCTGAGTATAAGATAGTCGAACTCGCCATGAGAGCTGCCAAAATCGACCATGGTGTTGAATAGAGAGATCTCGCCACGATTTACGACAAGCTCGCCTGTGACATTATCAACCCTGCCTCCACCCTTCTCGTCACCCGAAAGAGTCTTGACTTGTCCGGTAACACGAGCACCCAAGATGCGCATAGCATCGATATGTGTTGTGAGGTTGTCGAAGCAGATATCTCCATAATCCATACCCTGCTCAGGGTTGCGTTTGTCCAATTTTTGGAACGAGAAACGCGACTCGTTCATATCTATCGAGGCGAAGAGAATCTCGAATGTGCCTTTGGGATTTTCGGGCATTATCGGTTCGAGAACACTCTTGATATTGAGGATAGAGTCCGCCCCCTCGATAATATTGAACTTCGCACCTCGAACTTTGGTCGGTCCAAATGTAAGGTTTGTTCTGCTGAAATCGGTGATACGTGTAGCTACATCCTTGACATAGAGGAGTGTGTCGCCTTGGTGGTCTTCGACATAGAATCCCTTGACGTTGACCGTGTAGATAGGCCATAAATCTATGCGTTCAATCGCCACTCGACTCCCTAAATGTTTGGATGCTATGGAGGTTGTGAAGTTCACTACGCTCCTCTGAACTTGAGGAATGGTGAGTAGTAGGGCTGCTATAATAGGTGAAATTATCAACAACAAAATCGTAGTTGCTGCCAATTTTCCCAATATTTTTATAACTTTGCCCATTATTTACGCTTTATAGTGGGAGTCAATAACTACCCCCTTAGAGGACAAAAATACATAAAGTTTACCAAACTGAAGATATCGCAACATCTTTTTTTGCGATATAATATAAAAAAAAGATATGCAGAGTATAATCTTGGGAATAGAGTCGTCGTGTGATGATACATCCGCGGCTGTGATACGTGGAAATCGTCTCTTGTCGAATGTTATCTCCTCGCAGGCGGTTCATGAGAAATATGGAGGTGTAATCCCCGAACTAGCTTCGCGAGCACACCAGCAAAATATTATCCCGGTGGTGGATGCCGCACTCAAAGATGCTGGCATAACAGCTGATAAATTGGACGCTATCGCTTTTACACGAGGGCCAGGATTGGTCGGGTCGTTGTTGGTGGGGTTGTCATTTGCTAAGGGGTTATCGATAACTCACAACATACCCCTTGTCGAGGTTAACCACCTTGAGGGGCATATCTTGGCTCACTTCCTCGATTTAGAGGATAGAGAGCTGCCACACCCCGATTTTCCATTTTTGGCGCTGTTGGTGAGTGGTGGACATAGCCAGATTGTTAGGGTCGATTCGCCTGTCGATATGACTATTATAGGCTCGACTATCGACGATGCCGCAGGTGAGGCTTTTGATAAGTGTGCCAAAGTTATGGGTCTGCCATATCCAGGAGGGCCTGTTGTCGATAGGTTGGCAAAGGAGGGTAACCCTAAGGCGTTTAAATTCTCGAAACCATCGGTTGGTGGTTACGACTACTCTTTTTCGGGGCTTAAAACCTCGTTCCTCTACACTCTGCGTGATGCGGTTAAACTCAATGCTAACTTTATAAAGGAGAACGAGGCAGATTTGTGTGCATCGTTGCAGAGCACCATTATCGATATCTTGATGGGTAAGTTGGTAAAGGCATCGAAAGATTTGGGTATCAAAGATATAGCAGTAGCTGGTGGAGTCTCAGCAAACTCAGGTCTACGCAGTGCAATCACCGAGTTGGGCGCTAAATATGGATGGAGAACATTCCTTCCAGAGTTCAAGTTTACCACCGATAACGCTGCGATGATAGCCATGTCGGGCTACTTCAAACTACAACGTGGTGAGTTCTCGTCGTTGGATGTCTCGCCAGTGGCACGAGCTGAAGGATTTAAGTAGTGATGTTTCATCCGTTATCCGTTGAACTTGTAGAGCAATCACCTCTACCAGAGTGGTTTACCAATCCATTTGACTACACTCCACACCCTCTGGTGGTGAGTGCAGCGCAGAGTGTTGCTCGCTGGGTTGAGCCTCTGGGCGAAGGTAAGATGTTTGGAGTTTTGATAGTTGAGCGGGATGGTGAAGTTGGGTTTTTAGCAGCCTTTTCGGGTATGCTATCGGGGAGTTATAACCACCCTGGATTTGTCCCTACGATATTCGATATCGAGCAGAGTAGTAGCTATTTAGAGTCTCAAAGGGTGCTCAAAGGGATAAGTCGTGATATCGAAATTTTGCTATCGAGCGAGGAGTATTTTTCGTTAAAGGAGGAGCTGGCGACTATCGAGGCTCAATCTCAGGAGGCGATGGAGGCTCTGCGCAGTGAGTACACTCTCTCGAAAGCAGAGCGCAATCTGCTCAGAAAAGGTGCCGATGAGGCGACTCTTAGGGCGTTGAGTGCCCAGAGTTCAGAACAGAAACGTCAGATAAAGGCGCAGCGTGCGCAGTGGGGTGAGAGGGTAGCCCAGGTGAAGAGTCGAGTGGATGGTTACCTGTCTAGGGTTACAGAGTTGAAATCTCAACGCTCGCAACTATCTCTCACATCGCAACAATCTATCTTTAAGGAGTTTATAATACATAATGCACGAGGCGAGAGCGAATCTCTTTTCTCGATATTTCAGCGTGTGACGCAGCAGCTACCACCGTCGGGAGCAGGTGAGTGTGCTGCGCCAAAGTTGGTGGAGTATGCTCTGCTTAATGGTATGATGCCACGTGCGATGGGGGAGTTCTGGTTGGGTAAATCACCAGTGGGAGAGCCACGTCACGCAGGGCAATTCTACACCTCGTGTAGCGGAAAATGTCTCCCGATTTTGGGCTATATGCTCGATGGTCTACCCGTTGAGAGCAGAGCAGAGCAAGAGCCTATGACTCCTACGCTACTCTTTGAAGATGAGCACGTTGTAATTTTTGATAAACCTAGTGGAATGTTGTCGGTGAAGGGTAAGGTGTCACGCAATTCGCTCGACGTATATATGGATGGACTCCACACGGTTCACCGCCTGGATATGGATACTAGTGGGGTGATAATCTTTGCCAAGAGCGCCGAGGTGAAGGTGGCTCTGCAACGTCAATTCGAGGAGCGCACCGCCAAGAAGAGCTATGTGGCTCTTTGTCGAGGTGAGGTCTTGCCAATGGAGGGAGTTGTGAGCTTGCCACTGCGAGGTGATTTATATGATAGGCCTCGACAAATAGTTGATTACGAGCATGGTAAACAGGCTACAACGCACTATAAAGTGGTCGATTTCGATGGCGTGGTGAGCCGAGTAATCTTCTCACCCATCACTGGCCGCACACACCAACTACGCCTCCACTCAGCACATCCCGATGGTCTGGCTGCACCGATAGTTGGGGATAGACTCTACGGAGAACGCTCCACTCGATTGCACCTCCACGCCCAGAGCCTATCGTTCACCCACCCTGTAACGGGCGAGCGGATGACAATCACCGCAACTGTACCATTCTAATTTTTTCAATTAAGAATTATGAGTTAAGAATTATGAATGACTGAGACTTTCTGAGAATTACTGAGTCATACTGAGAATTTCTGAGAAGAACAGAGAAAAAATAATTCTTAACTCTTAATTGGTATAGTTCTTAACTCATAATTCAAAGTCTACGCCATGGCGAACTCATACTCCGAGGATGTTATCTCAAGGTATCGTTGGATATTTTCGGGAGATATTCCATCGTCGAGCATCATTGTGATTCGATTCTTTAGCTTCTGGTTTCGCTCCATTCTGTCGAATAGGAGATTTACCATCATCTCCAGAGCTGAGAGTATCTCGCGATCTTCAAATGAGGTATTTGGAGTGGTTGCTTGACTAGAGATAAAGATACTACGTCGGAGTACCATATAAAATAGAGCGCAGATAAGAATCGATATCGAACTCTTCATATCCACACCCTTACCACGAGAGTAGTCAGAGTAGCGTTTTATGATAGGTCTCATCGACTTTAGTCGAGCTGCGGCAGTCTGTCGAGTCACCTCGTTACTGTCGCTAAGTTCCCAGACCAATAGACGTTGCATCATACGGTTGTTCGAGAGTCCGTAGAATCCCTTTTGCAACATGTTAATAAGAGCTTTGCGTTCGCCAAGGAGTTCAATATCCTTTGGGGTGATTAGTTCATTAATCCAAGAGTCATATCTATGTGCAAGTAGAGCGAACAGCTCATTTACATTTTTGTATCTTCTATAAAAGACATTGCTGTCTATATCCGCCTCTTGAGTAATCATATATAGCGGAATGTTTGTGAATCCCATCTTAGCCACCAATCTCTCTAGACCATTGAGTAGGTCCTCCTCCAGCTGAGCCTTTGTACGACGGGGTTTTCTTAAGCCTGTTTGGGTCATAATAAAATTGAATCCGTGAATCTTTTAGATTCTGAATCCGTGAAAGGATTTAATTAAGTATTTTATTTAACTTTTTACACCTTCACTGCGCAAAATTGGTATTAAACTCAGTTTAACCCTCTTTTGCCCCACTCGTAACCATTGTCATGATTTGAAATTACCCATACTGATTTTCTCTTTATGGATAAAACGTAGTACAAAATTAGTAAAAAAAATCTATTTATGTCTATTTTCCAGATATTTTTACAATTATTTTTAACCTTCGTATATGTTTAATATATACACTACTATTATAATAAGCAGAGAGTGCTTTTTAGTCACTATCTTTTTTTTATCGTGGTATGAAAATTGGGCTATCTTTATTTTGGTATAGAGAAATATTTTTGTAAATTTGCGTCGTTACAAATTATTTGATTAATATTCAAAAAAATGGCTGAATTTATCTATCAAGAGCCTCTACCGCTAGGTGAGGATAAGACTGAGTACAGATTATTAACTACCGACTATGTTAAAGAGGTAGAGTGTGGTAATCGTAAAATTTTACAGATTGACCCTAAGGGTATTGAGTTACTATCTCGTGAAGCATATAAGGATGTATCGTTCTTCTTGCGAGCTTCTCACCTTGAGAAACTTAGCTCGATTCTTCGCGATGAGCAGGCGACCGATAATGATAAGTTCGTTGCCTACACAATGCTCTTGAATCAGTGTGTGGCAGCCGAGGGTGAGTTGCCAACATGTCAAGATACGGGAACTGCTATCTGTATGGCTAAAAAGGGTGAGAATGTCTACACCGGAGCCGACGATGCTGAGCTTATCTCGAAGGGTGTGTACGATACCTATGCTGATAATAACTTGCGTTACTCTCAGGTTGTGGCTCAAAATATGATTGATGAGAAAAATTCGGGTTGTAACCTGCCTGCTCAGATTGATATCTACGCAACGAAGGGTAGCGAGTATAAGTTCCTCTTTATGACCAAGGGTGGTGGCTCTGCCAATAAGACATTCCTATATCAGCAGACCAAGGCTCTGTTGAACGAGGAGTCACTCAAGAGCTTTATCAAGGAGAAGATTAAGGATTTAGGTACTTCAGCTTGTCCTCCATATCACTTGGCGATATGTGTCGGTGGAACCTCTGCCGAGATGTGTTTAGCTACTGTGAAGAAGGCATCTGCTGGATATCTTGACTCTCTTCCAACCAAGGGTAACGACGCTGGAGTATGCTTTAGAGATATTGAGTGGGAGGAGAAGATTCTCAAAATTTGTCAAGATAGTGGAGTAGGCGCTCAGTTTGGTGGAAAATATTTGGTTCACGACGTCAGAGTTATCCGTGCACCACGCCACGCAGCCTCATGTCCTGTGGCTATTGGTGTGAGCTGCTCTGCCGACCGTAATATCAAGGGTAAGATTACCAAGGATGGTATCTTCTTGGAGCAGTTGGAGAAGAATCCTGCAAGATTCCTACCTGCTGAGTCTCCTTCGATGACACCAGCCGTTGAGATTGACTTGGACGAGGGAATGGACAGAGTGCGTGAGATTCTTTCGCAATACCCTGTTAAGACCCGTTTGAACCTAAAGGGTACGCTGATTGTGGCTCGTGATATAGCTCATGCTCAAATCAAGCAGATGCTCGATGAGGGTAAGCCAATGCCTGAATACTTCAAGAAACACCCAGTCTACTACGCAGGTCCTGCGAAGACTCCAAGTGGTATGGCATCGGGTAGTTTTGGCCCAACAACTGCGGGTCGTATGGATAGCTATGTTGATATCTTCCAGAAGGTTGGTGGCTCGATGGTTATGGTGGCTAAGGGTAACCGTTCGCAAGCCGTTACGGATGCTTGTCATGCAAATGGCGGTTTCTACCTCGGTTCGATAGGTGGGCCAGCGGCTATTTTGGCTAAAAACTCGATTAAGAGCGTTGAGGTTGTCGACTTCCCAGAGTTGGGTATGGAGGCAGTGAGAAAGATATATGTTGAGGATTTCCCAGCGTTTATCATAGCTGACGATAAGGGTAACGATTTTTTTGCTGAATTTAAATAATATTTCACCCCGCTAAATCGTTTTAAAGTATAACATACTTCTGAAGGCAGTTGTGTGAGATGCCTATGTTTAGTGTGGGTAAGATATTGATATATAAATTTATTTGATTTGAAAAGTTTAAAAAGGTTATTGCTTCTACCGCTTCTGCTCATCTTTGCACAGATATCCTATGCAAATGATTCGCAGGTTGAGTTTAGAGTAAACTCTCCGATGTTGGTTAGTGTGGGTGAAACTTTTCGTGTCGAGTTCTCGTTGAGTGGAGGTGAGCCTGAGCGAAATAGTTTTAAAGCGCCATCTTTTGGTGGTCTAGAGGTTTTGGCAGGTCCATCACTCTCGACTAGCTCCTCAATTCAGATAATCAACGGTTCGATGACTCGAACCCAAGAGAACTCCTACACCTATGTCGTGGTTGCGGATAGCGCCTCGACCTACAATATCGGTGCAGCAACTATTCGTGTTGATGGACGAGAGTATAAGACAAAACGGACACCTATTGAGGTAGTCAAGGAGAGTGCTAGTCGCAATAGTGCAACGTCATCCTCTTCTGATAATCGTTCTACTGGCGGAGTTGATACTCAGGCTGATGCAGCATCTAGGGTAGCTTCGGATGATATCCTGCTACGTATGGATGTATCGCGTAAGAATCCATACCAGGGCGAGCCGATACGTGCAACTCTTAAGCTATACTCCAGGGTGGCGGTTGTCGGTAGTGAGGAGTATAAGATGCCTTCATATAACGGATTCTGGAAACAGGATATCGTTGTTGACAACTCGGTTACTACACGTGAAACATATAATGGTAAGGTCTACGATGTGCGTGTGTTGAGCGAGAATCTTCTCTATCCTCAGCAGTCGGGTGAGTTGACTATCGAGCCAGCATCGATGGTTGCAATAGCTCAGGTGGTGATGCAGAGTCGAGGTGGAGGTAATCCATTCTTCGGTGGACGTGAGGTCTACAATGTCAAGAGGAGGATATCAACACCTGAGATTAAGATTAATGTAAAACCGCTTCCTGCGGGTGCTCCAGCCTCGTTTTCGGGTGCTGTGGGTCGATTCACTATCGAGTCATCTATCTCCTCGGATAATATCACAGCCAACTCTGCGGTTAACTACAACCTGCGCCTATCGGGTGAGGGTAACCTCTCCTTTGTTCAAGCTCCAAATCTAGATTTACCAGCCTCGTTCGAACTATACAGTATCAAGAGTAGCGAGTCGATTAATACAACTCGCAATGGTAGTGTGGGTTACAAGCAGTATGACTACCCATTTATCGTGCGTACTCAGGGCGTTTTCGAGATTCCAAAGGTTGAATTTAGCTACTTCGACCCTAAGGGGAATAGATATGTCACTCTCTCGACTGATGCGATATCGTTGGATGTAGCTCCCGACGCAGCGAATGGAGGTGACTCGTTATCATCGACGGTGGTTACCACCATCTCAAAGGGTGATGTTAAGATGTTGGGGCAGGATATCCGATTTATCAAGATAGACAGTGTAGGTTTTGGCAGGGAGTACTCCACCTTTATCTTGACACGTAGTTACTACCTGGCGATTTTAGCTATAGTTGCAATATTTATCGCGCTATATATCGCAATCAAACAGCTGATTAGCAGCAGTAAGAATATGGTTTTGATGCGTGGTAAACGAGCTAATAAGGTTGCCATTCAGCGATTCAAAAGTGCCAAGAGTTTTATGACTCAATCCAACGAACGTGCCTTCTATGAGGAGATGCATCGTGCTCTGTGGGGTTATATGGGTGATAAGTTGAATATCCCAGTTGCGATACTCTCTCGTGAGGGTGTGCGTGAAGAGCTTATTCGACGAGGTGCTACTGCCGAGCAGGCGGCGCGATTCTCTCAGATTATAACCAAGTGCGACGAGGCTCAATACTCTCCTGCGGCATCTGCTCAGATGGGTGATATCTATGTTGATGCTCTGGACTTTATATCACGAATTGAAACTCAAATTAAGAAGTAGTATGAACAGGAGAATTTTTTATATAGTGCTCTCTATCGCGACTCTTTTCACCTGGATATCGGGGTGGAGTCAAGAGGTTGATACTCTCTCGAATGAGATGTTGTGGGAGCGTGCAAATACGGCATACGTTGATAAGGATTATAGCGCGGCACTCGATAACTACCAGATGATTCTGGATAGGGGTGTGAGTTCGCCGGAGCTGCTTTATAATATCGGTAACGCCTATTATAAGCGTGGTGAGCTGGGTAAATCGATACTCTACTACAATAAGGCTTTGAAACTCGCGCCCGTTGATGCAGATATTATCTACAACCTTAGGGATGTTGCCCAGCAGCAGATACGCGACCGTATTGAGTCTGTTCCGGAGTTCTTCCTATTTACGATGCATCGCAATATGTACTCAAATCTAAGTAGCGACCAGTGGGCGATATTCTCGCTTGTTATCTTGGTGATAGGTGCTATCTTTATGTTGATATTCCTGCTGTCGAATATTATGATGTTGCGTAAGGTTAGTTTCTTTGCGATGATATTTTTGGTTGTTGCATTTGCCTGCACTACAAGCTACTCGATTGGGCAGCGTAACGAGCTTCTCGATAGGTCCGAAGCGATTATTATGGCTAAATCAATCACGGTAAAGAGCTCTCCTGATAGCTCTTCGACCGACCTGTTTATCCTCCACGAGGGAACTAAGGTGGAGCTTGGTAAGCGTGTTGGTGATTGGGTTGAGATAACCATTATCGATGGAAAACGAGGCTGGATGGATAGCAAGAGCCTCGAAATTATCTAAGGCAGAGTTAGTTTTGCGGATTTCTTTAAAAGGAGTTTTGCGGCTCTGTCATAGCTCAAAAAGCGAATAATTTTTCAAATCTTAAGTAGGTTATGTCTAAACTTTTACAAGATGTTGTCGGCGAGTTGACTCGACTCCCAGGTGTGGGTCGAAGGACAGCTCTACGCTTGGCTCTGCATATCCTCAAGATGGAGCGAGAGGAGGCGAAGGGTCTGGCGGAGAGTATCGATAACTTCTCTTCGAAGATTCGTTTCTGTGTGAAGTGCAACAACCTCAGCGATGATGAGGTGTGTCCTATCTGTAACGATACTAGGCGCGACCACTCCACGGTTTGTGTTGTCGAGCAGGTCTCAGACCTATTATCAATCGAGAATACGCAGCAGTATAACGGTGTGTATCATGTTCTGGGGGGTGTAATATCGCCTATGCAGGGCGTTGGACCTTCGGATTTACATATCGACAAATTGGTCGATAGGGCAAAGAGTGGTGCAGTTAGCGAGATAATTTTGGCTCTATCAACCTCGGTTGAGGGCGAGACCACCCACTTCTATATAATGAATCGACTGCGTGATATTGAGTGCGTTAAGACCACCTCGATAGCTCGTGGTATCGGATTTGGCGATGAGTTGGAGTATGTCGACGAGATGACCATAACTCACGCCCTGAATAATCGCCGCTAGAGGCTAAAAGGGGTTCTACTCCACAACGAAAAAGCGAGGCTCAGCATCACTGCTCACCTCGCTTTGGTGTTGTCACCAACACAATAACTACAAAAAAAATGGCTCTAAAATTAGAGTTTGAAAAAACTATTTCCTATTAAAACAAATTAATCTTTGCTGTTAAAGCATCTAAACTTTCTCTAATTCTGATACTACAAAGATAGGTTGTTTATCAAAGCCATGCAATAGCTATATGTAGGTATTTTGTCGCCTATTTTCGGGTGATTTATAGCTAATTACAGCATGTAATCACCACTTTTGATTAGTTGGTACTTGGCGAGGATGTCACTCCATGTCTCGCTGCTGAGTGTTGTGCCTACTGTTTCGATAACTCGACCAGCCGCCACCGCACCCAATGTTCCGCACTGTTGCATTGGTAGCCCTGCACACATCGCTGAGAGGAATCCCGCTGCGAAGTAGTCACCAGCACCTGTCGTATCGACCCTTTTCGCCTCGGTGAGGATGCCAGTGTGGATAATCTGCTCGCCACTCTTGATTAGAGCGCCCTTCTCGCCTATCTTCACAACAGCCACTTGGCATAGTTGCGATAGGGTGTATAGCGCATCCATAGGCTCGCTGTGTGAGGTAAAGACCCTAGCCTCATCCTCATTTGCGAAGATGATATCGACGTAGTCGCTAACCAGCTCTTGAAGAAAATCGAGGTTCTCCTCGACCACATTATAGCTCGCCAAGTCGATAGCTACGTTCAACCCTGCGCTCTTAGCTCGATTCATTAATTTCGAGATAAGAGAGTGGTTTTGAACTAGATATCCCTCGACGTAGAGAGTGTCGTATCCGTTGAACACTTCGTTGGTGTACTCCTCATCGCAGAGTTCGAGAGCTGCACCAAGGTATGTCGCCATGGTTCGCTCACCATCCTCGGTGATAAGCGAGAGACATCTTCCTGAGTCGCTCTCACCCCTATATATATAAGGTGTGATGCCTCGCTGTTGGAGTGCCTCGAAGAAATAATCACCCGTTGAGTCGCGACCCACCTTGCCCATTAATGCAACCTGAGAGCCTAGATAAGCCATCGCACGGATGGTGTTGCCAGCCGAACCTCCAAGCGAGAGGGTCTTATCAAGACCCTCTACACTCTTCGATATTAAGCTCTGCTGCTCAGCAGTGAGCAGAGTCATTCCACCCTTTGGAAGGGAGAACTGCTCTAATAGAGTCTCATCGCTCAGATTAACAAGTATATCCGTTAGTGCATTACCTACACCTAGAACTCTCTCTATCTTCATTAGATTGATAAAATACGTACTAAATCAATATCTGATGGATTTATGCTACTATTATTATGTTTTATCGCTTTAAGGAATGGGATGCATACTAGCTCACCTTTCCTTATACCAATCATAACATTACGTTGACCCTCCATAAGAGCCTCGATAGCCTTCTCACCCATACGTGAAGCGAGGATACGGTCGATAGCCGTTGGTGAACCACCTCTCTGGATATGCCCAAGGATGGTTACACGTGCGTCATATTGAGGGTACTCCTTCTTAACACGCTCTGCTAGTGCCATAACACCACCAATTGATGGGTCTTCCGCAACTAGAACGATAGCTGAGTTCTTACTCTTTCTAAATCCAGTGCCAATCAACTCACCAAGTTGGTCAACTTGGGTATCCATCTCAGGGATAATAGCTGCCTCAGCACCCGATGCGATAGCTCCATTGAGGGCTAGATACCCAGCCGAACGACCCATCACCTCGACAAAGAATAGTCGATCGTGGCTCGAAGCGGTGTCGCGCAACTTATCGACACAATCCATGATGATGTTAAGCGCTGAGTCGTAGCCGATTGTAGCATCTGTTCCACCTAAATCGTTGTCGATAGTTCCAGGTAGACCAACGATAGGTACGTTATACTCCTCAGCGAAGATTTTAGCACCAGTCAAAGAGCCATCACCACCAATTACAACAAGAGCATCAATACCAGCTGCGACCATGTTGTCATAGGCAATTTTACGTCCTTCAGGAGTTGTAAACTCTTGACAACGAGCCGTTTTAAGGATTGTGCCACCTTGTTGCATAATGTTACTTACGCTTCTCGATGTAAACTCTTTAATCTCGTTAGTTACCAAGCCTTTGTAGCCACGCATAATACCTTTAACAGAGAATCCGTTGTAAATTGCTGTTCGTGTTACTGCTCTAATGGCAGCATTCATTCCAGGAGAGTCTCCTCCAGATGTCAAGACACCGATACATTTGATTACCATAACCGTATAAATTGTAAAAATAAATCTGCTCAAAGATACTAATAAATTTTACGATTAACAAATTTTAGATATTAATATTCCGATAATATTTTTTTGAGACCTGTTAGAACACTCTCGAAACTAGGCTAATAGCGAGATTTAAATAGATTAATTTTCTTGGATATATTTTTGTTTATCCAATTATTTTAACTATATTTGTATGCTGATGATGTTAAATTGGCATTTTAGTTTTTTAAATTGAAAAAGTGATACTATAATGAGATTTTTTAAAATATTTCTTGCGGCATTATTGGCATGTGTTGTAGCCTCTGTGGTCTCGATTATACTATGGATATTGGTGATTTGCGGAGTGATTGCATCGAGTGGTGTGGTGGACTCTACGCCGATGAGGTCAAATTCGATTCTTCTGCTCGACCTTAAAGAGCCAATCGTCGACTCTCCGAGTAGTTCGCTAGTCTCGTCGTTTGATTTATCGACATACTCTATCAAGAGCCAATTTACGCTGCTCGATGTGATTGGGCTTATCGAATCTGCTGCCGAAGATGGAAATATCGAGGGTATGTTAATCTCACCATCGGTTTATGCCCAGGTCTCGACCGCTAATTTGGAGGAGATACGCTCCGCTGTTGAGCGATTCAAACTCACGGGTAAGTTCGTTGTGGGGTACGCCGATTGCTACACCCAGAGTGGGTACTATCTCGCTTCGGTTGCCGATGAGTTGTACCTCGAACCTGAAGGCTGGGTCGATTGGCGAGGAGTGGCATCGACACCTATCTTCTATAAGGGACTACTCGATAAGTTGAATATTACCATAGAGGCAATTCGCCCTGCGGAGAGTCGTTATAAGTCTGCTGTTGAACCATATACACGTCGTGATATGTCACCCGAAAATCGCAAACAGATGCAGGCGTTGGTCGACTCTTTTTGGGGTAGTATCTCTTCAGAGGTTGCTCTATCGCGAGGCGTGAGCGAGCTTGAGATGAGGAGTCTAACTAATCGTTTGGATGGTCTCTTTGCTCAGGATGCCCTCAAGAGTGGGTTGGTCGATGAGTTAATCTATCGTGATGAATTGAGTTCGGTCTACTCTCGATATGGTGTTGAGCTATCGCAGAGTGGGGAGTGTAGTGTGGTGAGCTTGGCACGTTACTCTCAAAGTCGCACTAAACTACCGCAAACTGGGCGTAATGCTGTGGGTGTAATCTATGCCGAGGGGGATATCTACCAGGGTCGAGGCTCGGATGGGGTCTATAGCGAGTCGCTAATTTCGCTTATAAAAGAGGCACGAAGTGATAATGATATAAAGTCTGTAGTGCTACGAGTTAACTCTCCGGGGGGAGATGCACTCGCCGCCGATGCTATCTGGCGCGAGGTGGAGTTGCTGCGCAGGGAGAAACCCGTAATCGTCTCGATGGGTGCAGCGGCGGCTAGTGGTGGCTACTACATAGCAGCACCTGCCGATTTAATCTTGGCGGATAGGACGACAGTGACGGGTTCAATCGGTGTGTTTGGTCTATTCCCATACCTGGGTGGTGCTTTGGAGTCGAAGTTGGGGGTTACCTCCGATGTGGTTAAGAGCAATAGTATGGCGGACTTTGCATCGCCTTTAAAACCTCTTACCTGGGAGCAGAAACGCCTCTTGCAGCGCAGGGTCGATAAGGTCTATGATAAGTTCACCTCGCTTGTGGCATCGGGTCGCAACCTCTCTTTGGAGGAGGTGAAACAGATAGCCCAGGGCAAGGTTTGGAGTGGTGAGCAGGCTCTAGAGATAGGGCTGATTGATGCTATCGGAGGTATCAATAGTGCTATTATCATAGCGGCAGATAAGGGTGGTATTTCGAGTGATTTTGTTATCAAAGAGGTCGTTGAAGAGCCTCAGGGATTGGATGCACTATTGATGTTTGCTCAGATGAAGATTAGCCAATATTTGGGACTAGACGCAAAGCAGAGCGAACTGAAATCGCTATACGATGACTACCACCAAGCACAAAAGGCACTCTCGCCAATTATTACCGAGCATGGATTGGTGATGTACTCACCATATCGAGTTGAGTTGTAGAATATAGATACTAACCAGGATGAATTTCACCCATATACGTCATTGCGGACTTGATCCGCAATCTCTAAACAGTATTGATTATCTGCATATTATGAGATTGCGGGTCAAGCCCGCAATGACGAAATAGATTGTTTTTACAACTTGTTAATCGCTCTCTTTAGGGGTTGGGGTGAAAAATAAAAATAAAACTACGGTTTGTGAAGATAGACCGACAAAGAATAACATGAAGGAAAGATTAATTTTCGTAACCAATGACGGCATGTTGAATATTTCCGCTTAAAGGAGCGCAAGCGACCAAAGTCCCCACCCAAAGGGAGGGGATTTAGGGGTTGGGGTGAAAAATAAAAATAAAACTACGGTTTGTGAAGATAGACCGACAAAGAATAACATGAAGGAAAGATTAATTTTCGTAACCAATGAC
>JBCQSY010000013.1:0-46874 GCA_047178865.1 Rikenellaceae bacterium | reverse complement strand
ATAAATTTGAGCCTGGCTCCGATTTGTTTCGCCTTTTCTTATGTCCCTATAGTTTCTTGACCTCAATTCAGTTGCATTTGCAGGTTGAATTCAGCAGATATTCAATTTTACTATTTATTTATTTGAATTTTAAACCAAAACAAAGATGAAGAAACTACACTATTTATTGTGGTCTATAGCCATTGTATGTGGCTTGACGACGGTACAAAGCTGTACCATGGACTACACGGAGCCTGCCGGTGTGACGGCACTGCGTGAGGCTACCGCCGAACTTATCTCTGCCCAAGCAGCAGTTGAGAGAGCTGAGGCTTCTGTCAAAGAGGCTCAAGTAGCTCAGGAGGCAGCTATTGCAGCAGGTCTTTTAATCGAGAACCAACTTGCCGAGATCGACCTTGCCAAGGCTGAGATTGAGCTCGCTATCAAAGAGCTTGAGTTGGAGGAGGCTACCGCTGACACTGAGCTATATCTAGCCGAGAATCAGGCTGCAATTGAGGCTTTGGAGCGTGAGCAGGAGTTACTACTTGTTAAGTATGAGGAGGATATGCTTGATGCTCAAGCTGCATTACTCTATGCTCAAGGTGACTACGAGACTGCTCTTAGCGACTTGGCAATCACACTTTCTGATATCGAGTCAGATCAGTTGACTGAACTTAACCAAATCATCGCTGCAATCTCTGCAAACCGTTCAAGCTACTACGATGCAGTGAGCGAGTTAATCGGTCTAAACCTCGACTATTTGGAGCTTAACAACTACACTTACGACTCATCTACTTATGAGGCTACTCTTGAGTGGGACATCACAAAACAGGAGTACGTAATCCTTGGTTATGAGAACCTTATCGCTAACTACACCGCATATAATGGTATCTCTTACACTGACACTTCGTCATTGACTGATATCTCTACAAACCTTGCGGCTCTAGTTAAGGAGTACAACACATACTTCAGCTCATATACCGCTATCGCTAATCAACTTGAAATCAGACAAATGGAAGAGACTGATTTCGAAGAGGCTAACACTAAGGCTGAAGGTGATTTAACGGATGCTAACGACAAAGTTTTAGCTGATTTAAAAGAGGCTAACGATGATGCTGAAAAGATTATGGAAGATAGTATCGCAGCAGCTCATATCGCAGTATATACTCAGGCAGTATCTAACGAGTTTAAGCTAGCAACAGCTGACACAGATGTTATCAAATCACTTATCTCTGGTCTTACTACATCTGTTATCACAAAAGATAGTCTTAAGAAGTATGGTGTGGTATATGTTGAAGATACCCCTGCTGCATCGCAGCTAGGAGATACTACTCTTCCAACAGGAGCTTTCACTATCACATCTGATAATAAGGTAACCGAGGATCTACTTGCTAAAGCAAACGTATCTCTTCAAAAGGTTAAGCTCTACTCTTTCAACGAAGCAGTTCGTGAACTATATGCATCAACTATTCACACACAATCTGTAAACTCGTCTGACGAGACTTTGGCTGAGACTTACGCTAAGTTTATCGCATCAGATAAAGCGACAACCGAGAGCAACGAAGCTCAACTTGCAATCTACAAAGAGAACTACGAGAGCGCATTGGCTACATTCACTGCTGCTGAGACTACATTCAAGGCAGCTTATGATGCATACAAATCGTCTGATTACGCGTGGATTACCGCTAAAATCACAGCTTACAACGATGTTCGTGAGGCATACCGTACAGAGGCTATGCAGCAACAACTTGCAGCTGATATCATCACCTACGCTAAGGCTCGTATAGCAGTTGATGGTTGGGCTGCAGTACGCACAATCGCAGCGGTTTATGACACAGTAGATCCATCAATAGTAGTTACCCCTGAGAGTTACGTATATTGGTATGAGTCATTGGCTACAACTTCAGGATGGCAAGAGTTGTTCAACCAAACTACCACTACAACAGGTTATGATCTAAACGGAGATCCAATAACAACTACAACTATCGAGACAACCCTTAATAGTACATATGAAACAATCATCGGTTCTTCTGCTACTCTTTACTACGATAAGCTAACTGGTCCTGCAGATCCTACCGATGGTAAGTTCGACTACGCAGATTCAAAGGATAAGACCTACTCTGAGTACGCTTACGGTGCTTACTACTGGGCTTACAATGCGTTGTATAATGCATCTATCGTTGCGACTGGTGATGTTGTAACTTACGCTACAACCTACACTCTAGAGGAGGTTTGTGATAATACAGCATTAGTTAGTAGTAGCTCTGTATTCTACACATACGCAGATGCTCTAAACAAGATAACAGTAATTAATGATGTTGACCTAGCTATCGAGTTGAACTCACTCTATGCATTGACATCAAAGGCTTATATTGATATCAAAGCCGAGTATGATGCTCTTGAGGCTACTGCAACAAGCGACTCTGAGAAATTAACAGCTTTTGTGGAGGCTAACACTGAGACTGAAGATGCTCTTAAGAAGGCTAACACTGAGGCTGAGGAGGCTCTTAAGGAGGCTAACGAGGCAGCTGAGGAGGCTATGGCAAATACCGAGGATGTTGGTAGCGTAGCACTTCAAGCATCTTTGGATCTAATCAAGATATTTGTTGGTGTGCCAACCGAGGAGATCTACACTGAGATGGCATCAACAACCGCCTCTAACGACATCTACAAGATTGCCCTTAGCAAAACACTTGTATCATCAGATGGTACTCTTTGCGCTGAAATCAACCAACTTATTAACATCTACAACGCTGTTGTAACAACTGCTAATGATGTTAACTACGACGCTGAGATTCTTGCCGTAACCGAGACTCTTCTCGATGCTAAGGTTACCCTTTCAGATCTTCAGTACCAACTTGCATTTGTTCAGGCAGGTGGCTATGTTGATGGTAGCGAGTACCTTGCAGTTAAGATTGCCGAGGCTGAGGCTGCTATCTCTAAGAAGGAGGCTGAGATTGCTGATCTTCAGGAGGTTTACGAGTTGTTATTAACTCAAAAATCAACTTTCCTTAGTTCAATTGAGTAAGGAGGCGTAATTTTGAAGTTTAAAAGAAAGATTACAATGCTAAAACAAATTATTTTATCACTTATTTTGACTCTATCCTGCGCCACATTAATGGCGCAGGGGCAGAGCCTTAATAGTAGTTTTAGCACCGACAGAAAGGGTAAATGGGAGGTCTCTTTGATTATGGGTAGTGGAAACTACCTCAACGAAGCTCTCATGGATGAAGATATTCTTCTCCCTGGATATGACGGATTGACAGACCTAGGTATCGACTCAGATCCATCCCTATACCTCAGTTCTGACTCATACAACTACAATAGCATCGCTAATATTGCAGGTCTTGAATTTGGATACTTTATCACAAATAATATCCAAGTAACAGCCTCTGTATCAGCAACGATTGGCTCTACACCTAGTGTAGACTATATCGAAAGAGTGCAAATTGGCGACGAGGTTAGTATGCTTGATATCCCTGCATACAACTATCTCGAAGGTCGTATAGACCAACGTTGTATCGCCTCTGTTGGAGCAAATTACTATATCGATACCAGAGCGCCACGTATAAGCCTCTACTTTGGAGCAGAGTGTGCATATAGCTACGCCTCTTTGGAGACATCGCTACCATACACTGGCGAGGTGGACGAAGATGGATTGAGCACAGCTATATACCAAAGCTACGTTAGTGGTGGTTATGCCCAAACTATCTCTGGTGTTACGGTTGCCGGTATCGAGTACCTACTCACAGAAAATCTAACTCTAGGTGTTAGATTCTCACCTATCTCCTACACTTGTGGCATGATTATGTTATGTCCTCAAAGTTATGGTAATTATGGTGTAACACACAATGATGTTAAGATTTTCTCATTCCCTAAAGTTAAATTCGGTTTCCGTTTCTAACCCTAGGCTGAAAAGTATAGATAATAGCCCAGAGTCTTTCGTGACTCTGGGCTATTTTTATAGTGCTCCCTCTAAGCTGAGAAGATGTCGTTTTAGCTCAACTCCCCCAGCGTAGCCAACCAACGCTCCATTAGAGCCAATCACCCGATGACAGGGGATAATGATAGCTATAGGGTTGCGATTATTCGCCATCCCAACTGCTCGCGACGCCTTAGGGTTACCGATAGCCGTAGCGATATCTCTATACGAGCGAGTCTCGCCATAGGGGATATTACACAACTCCGTCAAGACCCTCTGCTGAAAAGGGGTGCAGAGGCTAATATCCACCTCGACATCAAAGAGTCTGCGATGACCTGCGAGGTACTCCTCAATTTGGTGATATATCATATCCGAGTAATCATCCGCACACCCTAAATCGGTGGGTCGAGACTCTAAAATCTGCACTAGAGTAACTCTGCGCAACCTATGCTCTATACGGATATAGCCTATCGGTGAGGCGTAAACAGCAAACAGTGACATCTTAACAGCCCCAGCTCTTCTGAGTTTTGCGGGTGGTTACGTAGTAGTATATCGAGATAGTTAATCCAACGGCGTAGATTACACCTGCGGCTACCAATATCGAGGCGGCGTTACTGTCGCTCTGAGAGAGGACAAAGTTAGCTAGTTGATTGCCACAAAGCCCTGC
The DNA here is from genome assembly GCA_047178865.1 of Rikenellaceae bacterium. Classification (GTDB taxonomy): domain Bacteria; phylum Bacteroidota; class Bacteroidia; order Bacteroidales; family Rikenellaceae; genus Alistipes. Next base: position 42,309 of record JBCQSY010000013.1, on the reverse strand, counting down.
AAAAGCCCAAGCACTAAGTATCACACCATGCACCTCGCTCACACTGCCCACCCCGTATCTATCAGAAAGGGCACACGGCATGGTCGAGAAGATAGCTCCATAACCACAGTTACAGAGTAGCACAGCAAGAGCCACAAGCCACATCACCGACGAGGTGTATGATAGCAGACAGACCCCCGACGAGATAGCAAGCACCGCAACAAAAATCTTCAACCTATTCTTCAACAGATCCGAACCCCACGAGACAACAAAGCGACCAAGTGTATTAAACAGGGCACAAAGCATCAGCGAAGTGGCTAGATACTCGCCATATCCCGCCATATTAAACAACACCTTCTCGTGGCTGATAATCGCCAATCCAGCGGTGATATTGAGGAAAAACATCATCCAATATGCCCACAACCCAGGCAGTTTCAACACCTTACCCAACATCGACGCCCAGTGCGATAGAGTCAACGGTTTGCTCTTATCAGCCTCTGTACCAAGCGGTTTCTTCAACAGACGACTACCCACAAACATAATCACAGCATAGAAGATACCGTGGGAGATAAACATCGTCACGATACCGTAGTTATCCATAACCCACTCCAGAGAGGGTGTTGCGATAACCTTAGCCAGTCCGAATCCAGATATCGCAAGACCCGTCGCCAGACCCTTATTATCTTTAAACCAGAGGATTAGGGTCTTAACAGGGCTCAGATATCCCAACCCCAATCCGACACCCATAATCACACCATACGAGATAAAGAATAAAGGCAACGAGCCAATCCAACAAGCGACTCCCGAAAGTATCATTCCCGCCGAGAAAAAGAGCATACTATATAGCGACGAACGCCTAACATCACGCTCGACCAATGGCCCAAGAAACGCTGCGGACAACCCCAGAAAGAATATCGCAAGGCTAAAAGCCCACTCATATCCATCTCCAACACTCTCATGTATCGCATCGGTCAACAGCGACCAACAGTAGACCGTACCGATGCATCCATGTATCATTAACGCTGGAATCGCAGCATTAATCCATCTATTTCCACTCTTCATAATTATCCATTTTGAATGTAAAGGTAATACTTTTTTCATAAACTAAGCAGATATTTATCAATAAGTTACGAAAATAAGACAGACTGAGAATTTCTCAGCAAGACTCAGTTAATTCTCAGCAAATCAGGAGATTGCGGATCAAGTCCGCAATGACGTGCAGAAAGTCCGCAATGACGTGCAGAAAGTCCGCAATGACGTATAAGAACTCGCAATGACGACTATGGATTAAGAGCCACCATCTACGACTCCATCACCCAGACCCACTTGTCGTCGCTGGACAGCTCCTCTCGGTAGTTATAGCCTCCCCAGCTAAAGAGTTTCAGCTCCTGAGGATTAGTCACTCCGCCATCAACCATATAACGCACCATCTCGCCACGAGCCATCTTGGTGTAGATAACCACCTGTTTTAACTTACCACCTCTATTCACAAGAAATTGGATATCGATAACTCGAACCTGCCTTTTCACCTGTTGCCAGTTGAAAGCTCGTTGCTCCTCCTTTGAGGCTAGGTACAAAAGTTCACCTCCTGCATCACGAACATCGTCAATCAGGCTCTGAGTCTGGACGTTGCGCCAATAGTTATCGACCCTCTCATCGCTCCCAGCCAGCCTCACAAAGCCCTCCATGCGGTATGGTTTAATCATATCATAGGGGCGCAACAGACCATAAAGCAGTGAACTGATTCTTAGATGACGTTGTAGATATTTCGCCTCAGAGAGGGTGAAATCCCCCTTGAAGTGTTTGTAGACCACCCCATCGTAACACTCAACGGCTGGTGTTGCTGTGTTGATATCCATCGCCGAGAGTGCGAAGTGCTGCTTTAGCTCCCTAGCGATTGGGGCACTAACCTTGAAAATCTCCGCCAACTCACCTCCGCTATATCCACCCATCAGAGAGAGGATATGGCGAGTCTGCTCCATAAAACGTGGCTGAGTAGATATCTCACCAAATCGAGTCTCTACCCCACACATCCTCTTAGCTGGCGATATCAGAGCTATCATGCTATCCGGATTTAGAGCTACCCCTACTTAGTCTTGTAGTCGCAGCTATATTTGCCTCTGGTGAGGTTCTGCATCCTACCTTTGAGCAGGGTTTTGCGTAGAGGAGTGAGGTGGTCGGTAAAGACCATTCCCTCGATATGGTCATATTCGTGTTGGATAACACGAGCTGGAAGTCCCTCGAAGGTCTCATCATACTCCTGGAAGTTCTCATCCAAGAATCGCATCTTGATACTCACTGGGCGAGATACATTCTCGTGGATTCCTGGCAGTGACAAACACCCCTCCTCGAAATCGGACTCCTCTTCGGACTCCTCGTATATCTCAGCGTTGATAAATACCCTGCGATACTCCGCCAATTCGGGGTGGGTATCACCCCATGGGGTGCAATCAACGATAAATAGTTGAATATTTTTACCAATCTGAGGCGCTGCAAGCCCAACGCCCGAAGCCGCTTCGAGTGTCGAGAACATATCCTCGATTAATTTGCCTAGCTCAGGGTAGCTAGAATCTATCTCAATAGACTCCGCTCTAAGAGCCTTAGAGCCATATATATGAATTGGATATCTCATGTTTCAATTAAGAATTAAAAATTAAGAATTAATCATTATCGGCGTTAATCATTAGACTTTCTACGTCATTGCGGCCTACGAGCCGCAATCTCTTGATTAGCATTTGATTGAGATTGCGGGTCAACCGACGACAAACCGAGTGCAAACGAGCTTGCTCGATTTGCCGAGGTGCGAAGGAGGAAGAGGAACTCAAGTCAGCAATGACGGTGTGCGAGTTATGAATTAAGAGTTAGGAATTAGAAACTTCCGCTCTGCATATAACTCTGTAGAATTATTGTGGCTGAGACCTTGTCGACCAGCGCCTTATCACGGCGTGCCATCTTGCCTATACCACTCTCAAGGATGGTGCGTTGCGCCATCTTCGAGGTGAACCTCTCATCGTGTAGCTCCACCTTTATCGCAGGATAGCTCTGTTTCAACTTCGCCACAAAAGGCTCGATATATTGCCACGACTGCGAAGGTGCTCCGCTCATCTGAGTGGGTTTGCCAACAACGATAGTCTCGACACTATTTTTAGAGATATACTCCGCAATCCACGCCTCCAATCTCTTGGTTTCGACGGTGTCTAGTGCCCCTGCAATAATCTGCAAGGGGTCACTAACCGCCAATCCTGTACGTTTTAATCCGTAGTCTATCGCTAAGATTCGCCCCACTTAGTCGATGTTTACCTTTTTGTATAGCTCCTTAAAAGAGGTCTCCTTGCGAACGATATTGTATAGCTCAGAGATTGCAACACGCTCCTGCAACATAGTGTCACGGTAGCGGATAGTTACAGTTCCATCCTCGGCGCTCTGGTGGTCAACGGTAACACATAGTGGAGTACCCACTGCGTCCTGACGGCGATATCTCTTACCGATTGAGTCCTTCTCATCGTAAGCTACATTGAAGTCATACTTCAAGTCGTCGATAATAGATTGTGCTATCTCAGGTAGACCATCCTTCTTGACTAGAGGCATAACTGCGATTTTGGTTGGTGCAAGTGATGGTGGTAGAGTCAATACTACACGAGTCTCGCCGCTCTCCAACTTCTCCTCCTTATACGAGGCTGACATAACCTGCAAGAACATACGGTCAACACCTATCGAGGTCTCGACAACGTATGGAACATAGCTCTCACCACGCTCTGGGTCGAAGTATTGAATCTTCTTACCTGAGAACTTCTGGTGGTTACCCAAATCGAAGTCGGTACGTGAGTGAATACCCTCAACCTCCTTGAAACCAAATGGGAAGTTAAACTCAACATCTGCCGCTGCATTAGCGTAGTGAGCCAACTTATCGTGGTCGTGGAAACGGTAGTTCTCATCACCAAAACCTAGCGCACGGTGCCAAGCCATACGACGCTCTTTCCAAGTGTTGTACCACTTCATCTCCTCGCCCGGAGCTACGAAGAACTGCATCTCCATCTGCTCAAATTCACGCATACGGAAGATAAATTGACGTGCCACAATCTCATTACGGAACGCTTTACCAATCTGAGCAATACCAAATGGAAGTTTCATACGACCACTCTTCTGAACATTCAAGAAGTTCACGAAGATACCCTGAGCAGTCTCAGGACGTAGGTAGATGGTGTTAGCACCCTCGGAAGTCGAACCCATCTGAGTCGAGAACATCAAGTTGAATTGACGTACATCAGTCCAGTTGCGAGTTCCCGAAATTGGACATACTATCTCGCAATCGACGATAATATCACGCAATGCCTCAAGGTTCGAGTCGGTCAAAGCATCAACAAAACGCTTATGCACAGCGGCTCTTTTCTCCAAAATCTCAAGAACACGAGGTGAAGTTGAGCGGAACTGCTCCTCATCGAAGCTATCTTTGAACCTCTTCTTCGCCTTCTCGACCTCTTTATTCACCTTATCATCCTGCTTTGCCATCCACTCCTCGATAAGTACATCGGCACGATAACGCTTCTTAGAATCTTTATTATCAATCAATGGGTCATTAAACGCCCCAACGTGTCCCGATGCCTCCCAAGTACGTGGGTGCATAAAGATTGCAGCGTCCAAACCAACGATATTATCGTTAGCCTTAACCATCGCATTCCACCAGTAGGCCTTGATATTATTCTTTAGCTCTACTCCATTCTGTCCATAATCATATACCGCACCCAATCCATCATAAATCTCGCTTGATGGGAATACAAAACCATACTCCTTACAGTGTGCAATTAACTTCTTAAATAACTCTTCCTGTGTCATAACTCTATATTATTCTCTATTTTTTACTACTTCTCTTTTTATTCTCCGCCTCGGCTTGGGCTACCATCGCCTCGTAGCGTTGTTGGAACTTAGACTTCTTAGCTCCATTTCCACTCTTAGCATAGGCATTAATCTGTGCTAGTATCTTCTCGTCGTCAATCATTCGACGGATAATACCCGTTTGAATCATCGTGATAAGGTTCGCCAGTAGATAGTAGTAACACAATCCACTCGAATAGTTATTGAACCACAACAACATCATCACTGGCATCAAGTACAACATCATAAAGTTCATTCCTGCCATTTCTGGTTGAGTCGTTGCGGCATTCTGCTTCATATTCATCCTTGAGTAGAAGAACATCGAGATAGCCATCAACAAGGCAAACAGACTAACATGGTCGCCATAGAATGGAACATTGAACGGTAGAGCCAAGACACTATCGTACGATGCTAAATCATGTGCCCATAGGAACGAAGCGCCTCTCAAATCAATCGACGATGGGAAGAATCGGAATATCGCGAAGATAATAGGCATCTGAACCAACATCGGGATACATCCACCCATTGGGTTGATTCCAGCCTTGCGATATAGCTCCATTGTTGCAGTTTGGCGTTTTTGAGCCTCTTCGGTCTTTGCATATTTTTTGTTAATCTCGTCGACCTGAGGTTTAACCACACGCATCTTAGCCATTGACTTATAGCTGCTTATCGTTGGGAAGAAGGTGATGATTTTAACCAAAATAGCTAGTAAGAAGATTATCACACCAAAGTTCGAGATATACCTCTGCATAAAGTTAAATACCGGGATAACCAAGAACTTATTAACCCAGCCAAAAATTCCCCAACCTAGAGGTATCAAATCCTGGATATTAAGGTCGCCATATCCCAAATCGTTAACCTGGCATAGGGTGTCATATTTGTTTGGACCATAGTACAGACCGAACTGATAGATAGTGGTTTGGTCGTTGTAGGTAACAGCCATATCCGATGAAAAATCTTTGATATATCCACTACCCGCTTCGGCAGTAGCATAGGACATATCGGCATAGGTGAACTCACCCTTCGAGATAAATACCGACGAGAAGAACTGCTGTTTGAAGGCAACCCACTCAACCGCACCATCAGATTTCTCGCTCTTGCTCTTATCGCTCATACCCAAATCCTCATTCGACGAGTCGCCACGATAGTGGTATGCGATAGTAGTGTAGGTGTTCTCATTCTGGAAACCACGCTCATTCTGGTAGCTCTTTTCGCGCCACTTCACACCGATAGAGTTCTGGTTAGCCATTATCGGAGCCATTCCATCGAACTCAACGTCGAAGTCGAGAAGGTAGTTGCGACCCTCGATATCACTATTATATAAGGTGTAGATAAAATTCACAGCTGCACCATGAGCAAACTCACGACTCATAACAAATCGTTGGTAGTCGCCAAAATCCTCTACCGCACCCGCCTTGAATATATATTGCGAAGTGTTAACCTTGACGCTCTTAACTCCATCACGGATATAGAACTCGAAGTCCATCATCGCACTCTGCTGCTCGAATAGCTCTACGAGTTGCTGATTCTGCTTATCATCACTATATTTATAGTAATCCTTCAAGGTCACACCAACAACCTGTCCGCCTTGGGTCGACAACTTAACATCAATAACATCGTTCGAGAGGATAAACTCCTCAACTTCAGCTACTTCATCGGTAAAAATCGCTCCGACCTGGTCAACTAGAGAGGTGTCGACACTCTGCTCATCTTCTTGAGTCTGATTATCAATTTGAGAGAGCTGCTCGCTCAACTCAACCTCGGCCTGTCTTGCGTTGTACTCCGCTAACTCTGCTTGATACTTCTCGTTCTGCTGCGAACTGAAGAAGGTGTACGCTAAGAATAGAGCAGCGACTCCAACAACGCCAAAAATAGTTCCTTTATCCATCTATATAAATAATATTAATTGCTTTATAAATTACTCTCTCTCAGCCTTATACTTCAAAGCCTCCGCTACAAACGAAACAAATAGCGGGTGAGGGTCTAACACTGTACTCTTATACTCAGGGTGATACTGAGAGCCAACAAACCAACGATGTCCCTTAACCTCAACCACCTCAACTAGACCAGTTTCGGGGTTGATACCCGTAGCTATCATTCCATTAGCCTCCATCTGCTCAAGGTACTCACTATTAAACTCATATCTGTGGCGATGACGCTCAACAATCTCATCCACTCCATACGCCTCACGAACGATAGAACCAGCCTTGAGAGTACATGGGTAACCACCCAAACGCATCGTACCACCCTTAGCGGTGATACCCTTCTGCTCCTCCATTAGGTCGATGATTGGGTGTTTTGTCAATGGATCCATCTCCGAAGAGTGCGCTCCATTCAGCCCAAGAACATTACGTCCGAACTCAATCACTGCACACTGCATACCCAAACAGATTCCAAAGAATGGGATATTATTCTCACGAGCATACTTAACCGCTGCAATCTTACCCTCGAAACCACGGATTCCAAAGCCTGGAGCGACCAATATCGCATCCTTATCACTCAATAGCGACTCTGCACCCTCACGCTCGACTGACTCAGAGTTTACGTATGTCAACTTAACACGGCAATCATTCTTTGCTCCGGCGTGGATAAACGACTCACAGATAGATTTATACGCATCTGGAAGCTCGGTATATTTACCAACCAAAGCAATCTCAACGCTCTTGCTTGGGCTCTTAACATGTTCAACAAACTCTCGCCATGCAGCCATATCTGGCTCGCCATTCAACGGCATATCCAACTTCTGGCACACAACCTCGTCGAGTTTCTGCTTGTACATCATCAGAGGCACTTCATAGATTGTTGGAACATCCAACGACTCCATCACCGCATTTGGTGCAACATTACAGAATAGAGCAACCTTGCGCTTAACATCTGCCGAGAGCGAACGCTCCGAACGCAACACCAAGATATCTGGCTGCACTCCATTCTCCAAAAGAGCCTTTACCGAGTGCTGTGTTGGTTTGGTCTTTAACTCACCCGATGCTGACATATAAGGGATAAGAGTTAGGTGTAGAAGAAGCGAGTTCTGATAACCCAACTGATAACGCAACTGACGCACAGACTCAACAAATGGTTGCGACTCGATATCGCCAATAGTACCACCTATCTCGGTGATTATCACATCGTAGACCTTCTTCTGTTCAAGAAGTTGGATACGACGTTTAATCTCGTCGGTGATGTGAGGGATAACCTGCACGGTCTTACCCAAGAACTCACCCTTACGCTCCTTATCGATAACGCTCTGGTAGATTTTACCCGTAGTAACGTTATTGGCACGTGTGGTGTGGATTGAGGTAAATCTCTCGTAGTGACCCAAATCCAAGTCGGTCTCAGTTCCATCTTCAGTTACGTAACACTCTCCATGCTCGTATGGGTTGAGTGTTCCTGGGTCGATATTGATATATGGGTCTAACTTCTGGATAGTTACCGAATAGCCCCTAGCTTGAAGTAGACGAGCTAGTGATGCTGAGATTATACCCTTACCTAGAGACGAAGCAACGCCTCCAGTCACAAATATATATTTAGCTTTTTTGAGTTTCATGAATTGTTATATCTAATATTGTAAATTACTCTTGACTATCGATTATCTGAACCTTCTCGATTGTATCCTTTAGCTCCTGCTTAGCACGGTTAATCTTCGCCTCGACATCAGCTATAAGCGACTCAGCCCCTTTTGATTTAGAGAAGAAACCAATATTGTTCTCCAATAGAGTTATCTCACTCTCCAGCTGTTTCACCTTATTATATAGCTTATCGCGCTCGCTCTTAACCCCTCTATCGCCTGAAGATTTCATATTCGAGACTCTATCTTTAAAACGTGCTCTCTTCTGCTCTCGCTCGCCACCTCGAAGGGTAGTGAATAGAGAGTCAACCACCGCCTTGTAGCGTTTGGCTATCTCCTCCTTATTTTTAATAGGTACGAAACCTATCTCGCTCCAACGACGTTGGAAACTCTTGATTCCATCAAATCCCAATGCAGCGATATCCGCCTGCTCCATCTCTGAGAGTAGAGCCAACTTAGCAGCAAGGTTATCACCCTGGCTCGCCTCCTGCGACGAGAACGCCTTGGCTTTACGCTCGAAGAATGCGTCACACGCAGCACGGAATCTCTTCCATATCGCATCAGCATGACGACGCGACACTGCGCCAATCTCCTTCCACTTAGCCTGCAAATCGAGTAGTTCTTGGGTTGTCGCCTTCCAATCCTCAGAGTTCTGGATAGCCTCCGCCGCTAGACAGAGTTCGGTCTTAAGCTCTAGATTGTGGGTCATATCATCTTTGAGCGAAGAGTAGAATTTGCGCTTTTGCTCGAAGAAGTTATCACACGCCACTCTGAAACGCTCGTAAATCTTGTTGTTATCTTTTTTAGGTGCGAAACCTATACTTTTCCAAACCTTCTGAATCTCAAGAAGTTCATCACTCGATTTATTCCACTCCTTGCGTGATGAACCCTCACCTACCAACATAGCCTCAACCCTGCTGCACAACTCCTCTTTGAGCTTTAAGTTAGTGAGCTGCTCATCTTTCAAAGAGTCGAAATGCTCCTGATGTGCTTTATTGATATGGCTCGATGCTAACTTGAATCGCTCCCAGAGCACCTCTTTATACTCTAAGGCCACAGGCCCAGTCTCGCGCCAATCATCATGGAGTTTTTGCAGACGACGGAACGCCTCAACCTTAGACTCCTCCGACAACAGAGACTCAGCCGCCTCGCATAGAGCCAACTTAGCCTCGTAGTTGCGTTTTAGGTCGAGGTCTCGCAACTCCTTATTTATATTGATGTAGTTGTAGAAGTTCTCAACATGGAGATTATACCTCTCCCACAAATCCTTCACCGCCTGATGTGGCACAAGACCCACATCGCGCCAACGCTGCTGTAGCTCTCTATACTTATTAAAGGTATGGCCTATCGACTCCTCAGAGTTAATCAACTCCTTTAGCTCCTCGATTACCTGTAACTTAATCTGCAAGTTAGCCTCCTTTTCGGCCTCGCTATCGGCGATATGTTTATCACGACGAGTACGATACTCCTTTAAGAGCTCCTTTAGCTTACTCTCCAACTCGTCGACGGGTGGAGTAAACTCCTCCTCAACGCCACCAGCTGCGATATATTCACGTTTAAGCTCCTCGACATGGCTACGATATTTCTTGTAGAATGTAATCTTGATAGACTCGACACTACGACGTAGAGTTTGAATAGGCTCACTTTGAAGCAACCTATCAAATAGAGAGAGTAACTCCTCGCGACTCTTCAAAGCAAAGATATCCTCATCGATACTCTCGGAGTGTTCCGCCTCTTCGTCAGAGTGCTCCGCAGAGGATTCAACCTCCTCTTGAACAGGCTCTGAAGATTGCTCCATCACACTCTCTATCTCATCGATCGAACTCTGCGTCGACTCTACATTATCGACACTCTCAACTGTCGACTCTCTCAACTCTACAACAGGCTCTGCAGCCTGCTCAACTGACTCATTTTGAGCCTTTGGGGAAGATTTCTCGTTAACCATTACCACTAAAATTAGTTACTCATCACTACTGCACCGCTTGGGATAAAGCACTAAAGTTTTAAATATAGCACTTTACACCTCTTACAACCTGCAAATATAAGCATTTTTACTGACTTAAAAGAGTTTTTTTGAAAATATTTTCATTTACCCCCATCCACCCAAGAGAGATAACATCCCTACCAAGAGAGTTGCAAGAGAGTAAATATCTAAAAAAAAATCGGGGCTAAGAACCTCCTAAGTTTTGTTCTCTGAAAAAAAATCACTATCTTGCCACTATAAATAGAACCGAAATATATCTATGATGTTATTAGTAATCACATTGGAACACCTAACACGTCCTATCGAAGGGCCTGTTCTAAAGTTCCTTATACTCCTTACGGCAATACTTTTTGCACCGCTAATCTTTAACAAATTAAAGATTCCTCACATACTGGGGCTAATCCTGGCAGGCGCTATAATTGGCCCTAACGGTTTTAACTTGGTAGACCGTGATGCAGGTGTTCTGCTATCGGGTACGGCGGGTATGTTGTACATTATGTTCCTAGCTGGTTTGGAGATTGATTTTAACGAATTTATACGCAACTCATTCAAGAGTGTGGTCTTTGGTATATACTCCTTTATGATACCTCTGGGGTTGGGATTTTTGACGGGTTACTACCTACTAGAGTTCAACTTCCTAGCCTCGCTGCTATTGGGTAGTATGTTCGCCTCACACACCCTTATCACCTACCCCATCATCTCCAAATTGGGAATCAAACGTAACCGAGCCGTAACCATCACCATCGGAGGTACGGTTATCGCTGACACCTGTGCGCTGTTGGTTCTAGCGGTGATTGTAGGGTTAAGCTCAGGGGAGGTCGATACCGCTTTCTGGACTCGATTATCACTATCGGTTTTAATCTTCGGTGCAATCGTCTTAGTTCTATTCCCCATCATCACACGTGCATTCTTCAAGAGGGTCAACGATGGCTTGCTCCAATATGTCTTTGTGCTATTCATGGTATTTCTTGGTGCTACATTGGCTGAAGTAGCTGGCATCGAAGCAATCATCGGAGCATTCCTTGTGGGTCTAGCTCTCAATCGACAGATACCCCACTCGTCGGCATTGATGAATCGTATCGAATTTATCGGCAACGCAATATTTATCCCATTCTTCCTGATTAGTGTGGGTATGCTTATCGACTACAGAGCGTTCATCACGGGGTGGGATGGTATCTACGTGGCAGCAATTATGATTGCCGTTGCTACCACCTCGAAATACCTCGCAGCCTACCTCGCTCAGAAGAGTTTCGGATTCACCATCGACGAGAGGCGTGTTATCTTCGGATTGAGTAACGCTCGTGTTGCAGCCACTCTGGCTGCGGTGTTGGTGGGTTACAACACCATCTACCAAGGCTTGCCGCTAATTGGCGACAGTGTGCTTAATGGTACTATCATTATGATATTCGCCACATGTACAATCGCCTCATTCTCAGCACAAAAAGGAGCTCACAACATCTCGCTTAAGGAGGTTCCCGAACATGACAAGAGCAACACTAAAGAGAGCCCAGTGAGTCGAATCCTTCTGCCTATCCACAATAGCGACTCGACCGAGGAGCTAATCGGATTTGCCAACCTGATATCCTCAACAGGATATACTAAATCGTTGGTTACGGTAGCTACCGTTATCAACTCCGAGAGTGATGCATCGGGACAGCTGGAGAGGGCTAAACGACTCTTCGAAAAGGCCGTAACAATAGGCTCTGCTGCGGATGTTATGATTGACACCTGCCTACGCTACGACACCTGCTATACTAATGGTATTCAAAACCTTATCCGCGAGCATGAGGTAACAGACCTACTTCTCGACGTCGACCCCGACAAATTTGTCAAGGGTCGATTCCTGAGCAAGTTCGCAGATACCACAATCGTGAACAACGATGTAACCACCTACCTCTACAGGTCGTGTCAACCAATCCAGACCATCAAGAGATATATTATTATAGCTCCGCCACACGCTGAGCGTGAGTTTGGATTCCGTGCATGGGTAACACACATCTGGTCACTTCTGAAAAACACCTCGGCCAGTGCTATAATCTACGCTGATAGCAACACTCTAAAGGTTATCGAGGGTATCAACCAAGCGATGCCTATACCCATTCAAACCAACCTCTTCACTCGATATCAAGACCTGCTAATTGTGGCGAAAGATATCAAGCCAGATGACGCTCTAATCTTTGTTCTGAGTCGACGCAATCAACCCTCTTACAACGAGCATATGGAGCAGATTCCATACTTCATAAATAACTACTTCTCAAGTAGTAACTTTGTTCTGATATACCCTCAGGAGTATGATAAGAATCGAGCAGATAATGGCGATTTAATGAACCCTACATCCAACGATGCGGTGTGTAGAATAGATGATATAGTTAAGGGTGTAACCTCTCTTCTAAATAGGAGAGGTTAGTAACCGATTGTTGTTCAAAAACTAACACTAATTTTTTTCTATTTTATTTGGGAAGTTTACTCTTTTTTGACTACTTTTGTCAAAAGTTCCATAGAAAACGTTCCCAAAGTTGGTGTAAACCAATAAAAAACTGTGATAAGAGCTCTAACAAATAGGGCTTTGAGGCTCTATACTTTAAGGGGGAGAGGACAGAGCGTGATTATTGAATAGGTGTAAAACAGATTTTTTTTAATTTTAACTATATTATATAATATGACAATCTTAGTTTTGAACTGCGGAAGTTCATCGATAAAGTATCAACTTGTCGAGATGGTTAGCGCAAGCGAGAGTACTCTTCTTGCAAAGGGACTTGTAGACCGTATCGGTCAAGCAGAGGGAGACCTCAAACACAAACCAGAGGGAAAAGATAGCTACTCTATCCACACCCCTATCGAAAACCACACTGTGGGTATCAACCTTGTTTTGGAGGCATTGACTAATCCTGAGCATGGTGTAATCTCATCTCTTGATGTGATTGGCGCGGTGGGTCATCGTGTAGCTCACGGTGGTGAGTACTTCGCTGATAGCTGTCTAGTTGACGCTAAGGCTAAGGCTCAAATCAAAGAGTTGATTGCTCTAGCACCACTTCACAACCCTGCAAACCTTCAAGGTATTGAGTCAGTTGAGGAGCTTATGCCTTCGACTCCTCAAGTTGCGGTATTCGACACATCATTCCACCAAACTCTACCAGCTGAGAACTTTATGTACGCTATACCTCGCAAATACTACGAGAAGTATGGAGTGAGAAAGTATGGTTTCCACGGAACTAGCCACAAATATGTAGCTCAAGTTGGTGCTCAGATGGCAGGTCTTGATTTCGAGAACTCTAAGATTGTTACTTGTCACGTTGGTAATGGTGGCTCTGTTACTGCTGTTTTGAATGGTAAATCAATCGACACATCTATGGGATTCTCTCCACTTGATGGTTTGATTATGGGTACTCGTTGTGGTTCAATCGACGCTAGTGTTGTTACATTCATCGGCGAGAAGGAGAACCTTAGCTACGCTGAGATTAACTCTATCCTTAATAAGGAGTCGGGAGTATTGGGTATGACTAATGGATTCTCTAGCGATATGCGTGATATCGACGGAGCTTACCACGATGGTGACAAACTAGCTATCGTCGCACGTGACGCTTACTACCTACGTATCAAGAAGTTCATCGGAGAGTACGCTGCTGACATGGGTGGATTGGATATGATTATCTTCACTGGTGGTTGTGGTGAGAACTCTGACGAGTTGCGCGAGAGCGTTGCTTCAAACCTTGAGTTTATGGGTGTTGAGTTCGACTCGGCAGCTAACAAGGGAGTTCGTGGCACATCGAAGATTCTATCTAAGGCTGACTCTAGAGTTAAGGTCGCAGTTATCGAGACCAACGAGGAGAAGGTTATCGCAAGGGATACCTACAGACTTTGTAAATAAGGGAAAACAACTAACTAAAATAAGATAAACAAAATGGTAATTAAACACCTATCAGACATTGTTGAAGAGGCTCGCAAGCGTGGTAAAAAACGCATGGCTGTAGCTTACGGACAAGATGCCCACACTATCGAGGCGGTATATGAGGCATATCAAGAGGGACTTGTTGAGCCAACTCTATATGGCGAGAGAGCAGTAATCGAGAAGATTTGTATCGAGCATGATATCGACATCAACGCATTCAAGATTGTAGATGAGTCAAAAGATGTTAACTGCGTAAGATTGGCTGTTTCGGCAGTTGTATCGGGTGACGCTGATGTTCTTATGAAAGGGCTGGTATCAACTGATAAATATATGCGTGGTATCCTTAATAAAGAGGCTGGTCTATTCCCACCACGTGGAGTACTTAGCCACGTTACTATCGTTGAGATGCCAGCTTATCCAAAGCTACTTATCATCTCTGACGCTGCGGTTATCCCACAACCAGACTTCAAGCAGAAGATGGCTCAAATTGGCTACCTTACTCGCACCGCTAATATTATCGGTATCGAGCAGCCTAAAATCGCTTGTCTTGCTCCATCTGAGCAGGTTCTTCCAAACGTACCATCATCACACGAGGCTACTCTTCTAGCCAAGATGGGTGATAGAGGTCAATTCGGAAATGTCCTAATTGATGGTCCAGTATCGCTTGACGTTGCTCTATACAAAGAGGTTGCTGAGCATAAGAAGGTGAAGGGTTCTCCATTCGTAGGTGAGCCAGACTGTCTTCTATTCCCAAATATCGAGGCTGGGAACACATTCTTCAAGGCGGCTACTCACATCGCAGGTGGCGAGTTGGCAGCTATGGTTATGGGAACTAAAGTTCCTTGTGTACTCACTTCACGTGGTGACTCAAGCAAAACTAAGCTATACTCTATCGCACTAGCTTGTTTGGCAGTAAAACAGTAATTTAAACTTATAGAGTAATGAAGAAGATTCAATTAGCACTAATCGCATTGTGCGCAGCAGTTGTAGTTGCTTGTGGTGGCAACGCAGCAGTTGATAAAATCAACCAACTTGTTCTTGATGCTACTGAGCAGACACAGGCTGCTGAGTCAATTGAGGAGGTTGCTCAAATCGCAGCATCTCTACAAGAGGAGATGGACAAAATCACAGCTGAGGCTGGTGACAAACTTACTCTAGGCAAGAGCGTAGATGAGTCTTTGGCTAAGTACCAAGAGGCTGCTAAAGCTAAACTTGGGGAGTTTGGTATAGAGCTAAATATCGAGGCTGAGACTGAGGAGTAGTTTTAAACTACACTCTAAAACAGAGAGAGGATGACTTCGATGAAGTCATCCTCTTTTCGTAGATAGCTCTTAACTCATAACCGTCATTGCGGTCTGAGAGCCAATCCTGTCCTAAATAAACATTTAAAGTACTTATTATTATCTAGTTACATATAGGAATCCCCCCTAGTATTAATTCCACAAAAAAACACCCTCTTTACGTTATTAAAACCCACAAACGTCATTGCGGGTTTGACCCGCAATCTCTTCATTATCAACGTATTGAGATTGCGGCTCGGAGGCCGCAATGACGTATTATGTAGTGAATTTATTTTGTAATCTATCTAGGAGAGGATTGACCTACAAGCCCGCAATGACGTGTATAGGCGGGGTTTAGACTTAAGAGACAAGGAAAGTCCGAAAATCGCCTTGTTAATTGCTCTATTTTATCGACTGAGGTCTGGGTCTACACTCATCTGCGACGAAGTTATCTCAACACTATCGGAGTAGGTGAAGTTACTATTTTGGTAGTAATCAAAGGTTAAGACATCCCCAATCTGCGCCTCGATAGCCACGGAGTACTCCCCCGACGAGGAGGTTGTGGTTATGGCAACAACCTCAGAGTCAATAAGAAGATATAGAGTCGAGTTCCTCAACAAACTACTATTTCTATTCCCATACCACACGCTACCCCACAAATAGACCAACTCGTTCTTCAGCTCAACGGTGTAGTCGGTGTAGTTATCAGCTGAAAGAGTGATACTCTCCGCAGAGTTTTGGTTGCGTGTAACAAACTCGATGGTATGCTCACCCGATAGCAACGAGGAGTAGGAGTAGACTCCATTCGAGATAGAGCCATCAACGGGCAGCAGATTCTCTGTTGCGATATTAAAGAGTCCGCTGGTGGGTGTTGTGAATCTGAGCGTCACCGCCTCACCTCGATTAAGTGCTACACGATATGGCGAGATTACAACATTCGAGAATGAGTAGAGCTGCGCCCGGTTGGTATATGATACAGAGGCTCGCTCGAAGAGTTCAGCATCGATATAGATAGTCTCAGCTGCATCACTGCGATTGCTCTTAAAGTCGATACTCTGAACCCCCACGCTACTCGCTTGCCATAGATATCTATACCCTCCATCCTCTCTAACTATATCCATACTCTCAACTGGCGTGAGGTGCGAGGTGGTGATGTAACACTCGATAGGTAGCAGATACTCCGCCTCATCGGGGATAGTGAAGTTCAATGTGGCGGGTGTTCCCTGCTCATTTGCCAGAGTATCTGGAGTCAGAGCAACACTCTGGAATGTAAATGGTGAGTGTAGGACGAGTTGAACCGTGCGACTTAGATTCCCCGCCCGAATATCAATCTCGGCTCGATACGCCACTCCATCAGGTGGAATATCGGCAACGTCGGCTGAGAGAGTGCCACTCGATGGGTCAAACGACAACTCTCCATTAATCACAGGGGTCGCATCATCCTGAGTGAGGCTAACCCTGATTTGGCTATTATCCTCCACCCCATCAACAGTGTGGTAGCTCACCTTCAAAGACAAAGGTTCACTCGACGAGGTGAGCGAGAGTTGAGTCTTGTCGACCGAGAGGATATAGCTACCATCCGATACCACCGAGTAGGCTTGCAGCAGCACCGAGGAGTAGATATTATTCGAGGCGGGTGAGTTTTGAGCCTCCGTAATGGTTAGATAGCCTCGACTCGACACCTCTCCGACGATAATATTATAGCAGTAGTTGCGCATAATATCATACAGCGTCCCCTGCTCGTCGACTATATCTACCTTATAGTAACACATCTCACCACGATACTGCCCCGAAAGGATGATATACGTCTGCGTGGTTGTCGCTGTCGAGTTCTCACGCTCGAAACTATATATTGGCGAGGAGGTGAATGGGGTGTTCGAGGTAAAGTTCACACCTGCGGGTTCACTCACCACCATCTCAAAGAGGCAAGAGGAGGTGTTGAACGGTGCGACACTACCAATCGAGGGGTAGTTATATAATGCGAATTGCAAATCTGTAAGCTCCGTATCGCCCTGAGTGGAGAGGGTAAACTTCGCCATATTTCTAACAAGCGATACCCCCGAACCAAAGCTATCGCTATTGACTCCGCCGCTCAGCTCAACACGCTGCCAGAAGGTTAGCTCATCACTCGACATCGAAGCAACAACCTCACCTTCGTCTCTGCTTTGCTGCTCTTGCGAGTCGAAACCCTCCCACGAGTAGTTGGCGATAAAGTGAACCACTCGCCCCTTATCACTTTGTGGTAGAGTCACCTCGAAACGACCATCATCGAGCAGCGAGGCTTGATTGAGCGAGATAAATCGCTGATTCTCATCGAACAGCAGAAGGTAGAGGTTATCTACTCCATCCTCATCCACGCTACGTGTGGTGATAGTGGCGAGCTCCGAGGTCTCGACACTAAAGGTAATCAATAGGCTCTGCGGCTCAAGTGTGTCGTTCGAGTTGAACTCAACACACGCCGCAGCTAAAGATGCAAGAACTATATATTTCCAAAAATTACTCATCACTACCTTCATATTTATATAGGTCATAAACTGGTCGAACATAGGCTGTCCCCCAGCTGCTACTATCGACATATATGTTATCGTCAAAGTTGTAGTACTGCCACTTATAGGCTGTCCAGTATGCACTACCCGATAGCAGATTGTGGATTGCGCTGCTCTCGTCGTCTTGGATAGTGTCGATAATCAACATCTCCGCCTTGGTGGGGAGTCGCCAACCGCTACGATATATATCCTCACCATAGTCGTAGCACCGCTGTTGAGCATCGTCGTATGTCACAGAGGGGTATATTCCATACTGCGAGGCGATAATAAATTGAGGCGAAACCAACTCATTAGCCTGCTGCGAGCTATCGGTATATGGAGTGCCGTAGGTTGCATCACCCAGCAGATAACTTCCATCACTACTCGATGCCAAAACATTCACCGTGAATAGGTTAAGATTCTCACCTCCACTATACCACTCAGGTTTCACATTACCACTCGACGCCCTCACCGTGAGATATATCGGTGGATATTGCACCACCGATATATTAACACTCAATCCTCCACTATTCTCAACCGTAAAGTCAAAATAGCGAGGCAGGTAATTCGTTGGCACAGGACTATTTATGGTGATGGCGTTCTGCATCTCATCAATCTCAAATAGCGGATACTCCTCATCGCTAGCGGTATAGCTCTGATTGTAGGGGTTAACATCGCTATCGTAGAGGGTCGCATAGCAGGAGACGTTGGTGATGGATATTGGCATAGATGATAGGTAGGTGAGCGTGTGCGATGAGCTATTAATCATGGTTATCTGCTCCTCACTCACGCTAAGGTAGTGTTGGGTTGTCCCCTCGAAGATAATATCCTTATCGCTCCAATCCATAATAGAGTAGTTCGAGACGATTTCGCTAGCTGAATCCTCACTCAACGAACCATCCTCGTCGATATATAGCGTAATATTGTAGAGCACATTACGCTCAATACATCCACTATCATCGACCCCTCGATAGCTATTAATCGAGCAGCGATAGTAGTTCTCATCTCGCCCTGCGTATGGTAGGTTCAAGAGCAGATAGCTCTCATCCTCGCTGCTCTCGCCCCAGTGGTTAGAGTAGCAGTAGAGGATAAACGAAGAGCTGCTATCACCGACAAAGTACTCCGAGGTGGAGTAATCGTCGCTCTGCAACACATATTGCGAGGAGTCTATCAGCGATGTGCGATTAGCGTAGTGACATATAGCAAGGTATGCTCGTTGAGCCGCTGCCACACTACTCCCCGAATCAATAACTAGCGAGAGTTTCACCTTCGAAAGAGCACGCCTTAGCTTCGCCTCAATCACCACATCCTCTGAGCTATCGGCATCGTTTATAACCACGCTACTCACCCCATCCATCATGAAATAGCCCTGCGACGCTCCATTCTCGAATGGGGTCTGAGTATAGAGAGCCTTCAACTCTGTGAGAGACGAGAGAGACGAGAGAGATATATCATCGGGTAGATTGGCGACGATATATATATCGTAGAGTTGCTGCTGAGTGAATATCGACTTCGACAGAGACAACTTTTTGGTGAAGGTCGTCGAACTCTCACCCACACTCTCATAGCTGAGATATCGGATAAGTTCATCCTCGCCACTCTCGAAAAAGAGCAGATGGAGGTTGTCGACACTATTCTCATATGCCTCATTGCTAGCCACTTGCGATGCCAAAGTACGACTCTCAGCTACAGACTCCAACTGCAACTCTAAAATCAGAGAACCCTCCATTGGAGTCTGCTCATCGACGCTCGTCCTGTAACACGACAACTGGAGGAGAGTCGCGGAGTAGAGCAGCAAATATTTAAAAGTCAAATTATTCATAAGACGCCACCTGTTTAATTTTTATCCTCTTTTCACTCCCCTCATACCTTAGTGAGCTATTGATATCTAGCTCCTCACCCGCCACTGTGATATAGAACTCGGTCTCTCGCACATCACCACGCCACGTCTTATTTGCCATCACAGCAATCACCGCACTCTGAGCTGCATATCCACTAGACGAGGAGTAGAGACCATTTTCAACCTCCACCTCAACAAGGCTAAAATCGACCCCATTAGTCAAAGAAGCGACCCACCTATCACCAACCTGAGAGTATAGCTCAAACTCAAATAGAGCATACTCCAAACCTCCAGCATTCGTGTGCATCGTCTTTGCATTGTCACCACCCCATGAATCACCCCAACCACCAAAATAGAAGTCAAGAAGCTCCGAAGGCATACTATACGCCACATCGACACTATCCCATCCACACACCTCAACACTAAGCCAGATAGAGTCATCGGCATTGAGGATAGCCACCACCCGATAGAGATTATTTTGGAGCAGAGAGTAGTTATCGTCGGCAATCGAGGCGGTATATCTCAACTCTCCTGCATCACCACCCAGCAATATCGCCACCTGAGCCATAGTCGAAGCGGTCAGATTTTGGTAGCTATAGAGTGTCACATCCGCCTCACGCTCAGAGAGCTCAACTTCGTCGCTATAGCTATCCAGAGAGTAGCCACACACAACACTCTGCTCACCGAGAACAATAGGTTGCACCATCTGAGCAGTCGCCTCATCATAATCGAACACCACCTCTGAGTTGAGAATCTGATTATCAAAACTAACTGACTCGACCGTAATATCTTCACCATCAAACCCCTCACCCTTGAAGATATGGATATCTAGCCTGGCGCTCAGACGTCTTAGCTCAATGGATATACTCTCGCTCTGAGGGGTAATCTCAACCTCTGCTCGACCCACCATAAGCAGCGAAGTAGGGTCGAAATCGGACTCTATGCAGGTTGTCAATGAGTTAAGCTGCTCTAGACTCGAATCTTCATTAAGTGTGCAGGGCTCACCACTCACATCGTAGAGGCTCTTATCGAGGTAGTTGGCAAAGATAAATATCTCCTTCTCCCCCTCCGAGAGGTGAAGAGCTATCTCCACCATTATCTGCTGCGAGAGAGCATCCTCTTTATGGTATAGCTCCAACTCACCGCCCTCGTTAAAGATATATAGCGCCAAGTCACTAAAGCTATCATCACTAAGGCTCGTAGAGCGAGTAAGTGAGCCACTACCGACAAACAGATCCAGCGATACCATCGTCTCACTACGCTCCACTCCGCCATCCGAGCCTCTGCGACACCCTAAGCATAGAGTCAAGATAACAACTATTAAAATATTCGCTCTCATAGTATCAAAAATCAGGGGTTATTTCATTGACTATCCAACCATTAACCGAGATAATAACAAACACACTATTCACCAGAGCGACCTCGACCGAGTAGCTATCCTCGCGATCCAAATCCTCCTGAGAGTTGTAGTCGGGAGAGGATAGAATCAACTCGACAAGGTCGTCGCTATAGAGGCTCTGCGTCGAATCGTCGCCAGTGCTAACCACCAGAGTAGTCGCACCCTCATCACCACTTCGAGTCATCCATCGAGCCACCGACAAAGGTTCACCGCTATCGGTGGTCAACCTCATAACACGGATAGAGTGCTCGGAGCTGTTATCACCCGAAACAGAGGAGGTTGGGGTATATTTGTGAGTTCCGAAGGCGGCATCCGAGTCGTTGGTATAGCTATGGCGACCATTGGCTGAGGTGATGTATGTATCCAGCTCCGAGTCGTAGGAGTCGACACCCGTCACCGTCACCGTGATATCGTTGGTGTTCTTTATCAGCTCCACCACCTCAACCTCACCACATGATGGTGTCGAGACTAGACCCTGAGCCAGACCGACATAGAGGTGCGAAATCTCGCTATCGGCACTAAGAAACTCCCCATCGCTGAGAGTGCTCTCAAGCTCGGTGTAGAAGTTACTAATATCGCTCTGCCCCACAACCAACTCGCTCAACTCACCTAGCTCCTGATTCAACTCGCCAGAGTTGTAACCCACCATATCACCTCCATAAGCTATAACCGAGTAGTCGCTACCTTCCTCTAGCGGGATTCTCATAACATAATCATTTATAAGGTGTTCACCCTCCTCGACGTATGTGCCAACATACTTATCATCGCCATCGAAGATAAATAGAGTCACCTTATCTATATGTGTCTCAAAGAGGTTGACACTCTGACTATTCAGCTCGTAGGTGAAGGTGAGTTGCAGCTCTGAATGACAGCCACAACTCTTCTCACCCACACAACCAGAGAGCAGAAGCGTAATAAATATCAACGAGTAGAGAATCATCGCCTAAGTTTAAAAGTTAATTCACGCTCCAATCAGGAGTTATCTCACTCACCACCCATGGGGTAACTGTAACGGTTGCGGTCACCGATATATTCTCGACATAGGGTTTATCGGTCGCCTGAGCATTCGAGAACTCTAGCGATGTGATACGATATATATTTCCACCCTTGAACGAAGTTATCGAGCTACCCGAAGCGGATTTATAGTTGGCAACGGTGACATATCGAGTGGTCGATGAGGTCGAGCTATCGACATAGCTTATATTCGATAGTTTCAATATTATGTGTGGCAGCTCCGTTGCTCCATCATCGGTTGCAGTGTTGGGGACAACTTGATATGCCCACGAGAGTGTAGAGTCCTCCTGGGTGGTCGAGGTAGTGGTAGTGGTCGATGGGTAGAATGTTGTGCCCGTCAAGCTCGACGAGTCGTAATCGACCAGTGCGTTATCACTCCAATCCGAAGGCGAGGTAATCGAACCCGACGAGTAGTATGGGAATTGAGCGTTACTTACGAAATATTTACTCCACTCATCCTCATCATCCCAATCATCCTGCTCTCTGACATCTATCAAAGTTCCCTGGCTATATGGCTCACCCGAAATCTTAACATAGGGGTAGATATTATTTATATATATACCAGCCAGGTTAAAACTCGTAAAGTCGGTATTTACGGTCGAATCATCCGACTGCGAGCTATATGTAATCGAGCCTATCTCAATACGTGCCGCCAGAGGAGTTATCTCAACCGAGGCGATGTAGGAGTCGGTATCGAGAGTAAACTCACCGCTCAGACCCGACATCGCGGTGGTGGAGATATCATCTTGCAGCAGATCGACACGCAACCTTGCATCGCTTGTTAGCTCATCCTCCACTTGAGGATACGTATCGGCGGTGGCGGTGGCGACATTAGCCACAAAACGTAGCGATGTAGCTGTGCTTGGCACTCCATCGATTGTCACCGAGACACCACTAGTCGAGGTGTCGCTAGCGTTTTGAATCAAATCAATCTCACCCTCAGTAAGCTCTCGTTGCAGAACAATCTCGTCGGAGTCATCATAGAAGAACAACACTCCCGACGAGATAATCGAGTAGCTACCACCATCGACCATCGCGTCGGTGGATTTAGTCATTGCGCTCTGTGAGATATCCAAGTAGATACTCTTAACACCCTGAGAAGCAGCAGAATCAGCTGATTTTACATCCTCTCTGTTACACGCTAGTAACAGAGATGCTGTAGATAGTAATAGAAATAAATTTTTCATAATAAATAGATTAAATTATTAAAATCTGTTTAAGTTCTTCTGCTTAAAAATAGTATGAGCCATTTTTGATTTGATTTTTGATTTTGATATCGAAGCTAATAGTTATTCTATTAGCAAGATAGTAAAATTAGAAAGCGAAGTGAAAGAGCCATACTAGATTAAGTGAGAGAAATTTAAACAGGTTCTAAAAGAGCCATAGTAGATTAAGTGAGAAGAATTTAAACAGATTTTCACTTTATAACAACCACCTCGACCCTTTGAAGAGGTGGATAGAATTGATTCACGATATAGTCATACTCCTCCGCGCCCATAGCCTCAAGCTCTCTTTCGCGCAGATTATCCTTGGTCGAGGAGTCGATAATTGAGAGAATAGCCCTGCTATAGGGTATTTCACTCAGAGAGACCTCTCGACGTAGCTCACCCCAATCCTCACCCTGCCAGAGAGTTGAGACATTATCCAACGATGGGTAGCAACCCTTCAGCAGAGCCTCGACATCGAGCGCACGATGTTTCGAGAGCAGATTATTCAAACTCTCATCCCCTTGTGGCGATGCGTAGCCTGTAACACTCACCAAGCGAACTCCACCACCATTAAGGAGTGAGTCGAGAGCTACCATCACCTCACCATTCGACGCATAGTCAATATCTACTCTCGCCGCTCCTCGCTCGAATAGTAGCGAGAGTGAGGTTGTAGTACGCTGCTGCGGCAGCTCCATAGGCTCGACTTCGAGTTGTTGAACCACATCTCTATCCCTTAGCATCGAAGCTAGAAGTTCACCCGCTACCCTATCTCGACAGTTGACGTAGAGAGAGTAGAGCAGCAAATCACCACTCTGCATCCAAGGCGCACTATCGACACTTACACGATATGAGGCTTCACCGCCACCCCTTCGTCGAGCAGGTATCATCAGCTGTGGCTCACTCCACAATCCCTCTCCACGGAGTGGTTCGACCTCTCGAAGGTGGGCAATCAACCCACCACGTCGCCCCACAACGATATCAGGAAGAGATAACTCCTCACCACTCTCACCCTGAACAACAGGGGTTATAACAACCCTCTCGTTCGCCCTCATCTTCAGCGGGGTGAGAGAGAAATCAATAGCTACATCTAGCTGCTCCGCATCACCGCTCACCGACCACTCGTCGATAGATATCGCACCATGAATAGGGTTGGCAGGAGCTACTCGAACAGAGAGTAGCAGTAGAGCCACATAAGATATTAATGCGTGTATAGTTTTCATAATTTAAAGCGTATAAACAATTGAGACTCCAGCCCTAGTTGGCCCAAAATAGTTGCGTGTGTAGTGTCCCAACTCGGTGGCACACTTACAGCTCTTATACTTATCATATCCCATGCGGATATAGCCAACGCCTATTTCAAACTCCATATTCCACCTCCTCGATAGAGGCAGCTGATATCCATACGCAACTCCTGCGCCCACTCCATAACCCTCGAAACGGTAATCCCCAGAGCCACTACCAAGCAGCCAAGGCAGGTTATGCTCCGAGATATTATACACTCCATAGATTCCGTGTAGCCCAAAGAAGTGCCCATTGAACCTCTCGCATAGATAGTGGCGAACCTCCGCCTCGATGAGTAGGTGTGCCAACTTACTATTGTCCGTTGAACTACCGCAGCGATTCCACCCATTATACCCAACCGACACATCGATAGTTTGTTGTGAAGTTATTCCCACCTCGACCCCAAGGTTGGGTGCGAAACAGAGTGCACCATATAGTAGATTACTCTTAATGCCAACCACCCCTTGGGCATATAGCGAGAGTTGCGATGTGGCGAGTAGTGCGAAGATTAGCACCTTGAGATATTGGCTCTTTGTCGACATATATTACCTATTAAAATTAACCGTAGAGTACTCTATAAGTTCTACTCTGTGAGAAGATAGGACAAAACCTATACCAAATAGATAATTAATACCATAACAGCACAAAAAAAGAGGATGACTAACAAGGATAAATCTCACCCATATACGTCATTGCGGACTTGATCCGCAATCTCTAAACAGTATTGATTATCTGCTTATTATGAGATTGTGAATCAAGTCCGCAATGACGAAGTATAGTCTCTTTACGACTTGTTAGTCACCCTGCTAAAATAGACCTCTATCTCCTTAACTACTTCTGCTCATAGTGGAATGGTTCGAACTCGGCGGAGGGACTCTTCCAACTATCACGTCGCATAGCGTAGATGATAAATGGCACAACAACCACCACCACACAACCGACAACGAGAACCGAGAACCACACCATATTACTACCCGTTGATATCTGTGATGGAGGTATAAAGCTCAGAACAAAAGCCAACAGCGACCCAAAGAAACCCATCAACCCAAGCAGCCACATCAAACCGTTACTCTTAGCTCCGAGTCGGAATGGACGCTCCACTTCGGGGAGTTTATAACGCAAGTATATCGCCGCACTAAACATCAACATATACATTATAAGGTATAGCAGAACGGTGAGCTGCGAGAGTATCTGATAGAACGACTGCACCGAAGGCATCACAACAAAGAGTAGGCTCAATAGAGTCACCAGCACTCCCTGAGTTAGGAGTATATTACGCTGCACACCCACCTTATTGGCACGTTGGAAGAATGGAGGTAGGTAGCCAGCACGACCCACTGCGAAGATACCCTTCGAAGGTCCTGCAACCCATGTCAACACCCCAGCCAATACTCCAAACATCAACGCTACGGCTATCACAGGCGAGAGCCACGATAGATGTAGATAGCTTAGATACCTATCAAATCCGATAAGCAGCGACTGCGTGAGGTTAATATCACTCGCCGGGATAATAAGCCCCAGCGAGAATGTTCCCAACACAAATATCAACACCGTAATGAGCGAACCTACGATAATCGCCTTGGGGTAGTTCTTGGCAGGATTATCCACCTCCATAACATGAACACCCATCATCTCCATACCTGCATAGAATAGGAATATCGAGCTAGCCAAGACTAGATTATTGAGGTTGGTCAAATCGGGAAAGAAACCCACCGACATATCGATATTGTTGTGCCCACCCGTTGCAAGGTACGCCACACCAAATATAATAAGTAATCCAGCCGGGATAATCGTACCTATCATTCCACCCCACTTACTTATCTTACCAACCCATCCCAAACCCCTCAATGCGATAGCTGTAGCCACCCAGTAGATAGCCAACACCACCGCCAGGGTAAACAGTTTATTCGACGCTAAGGAGACATCGGCACTCTGGTCTATACCGATAAAAGCTATCGATACAGCTCCGAAAGTTAGCACGGTCGGATACCAAATCGTGGATTGAATCCACTGTATCCATATCGCCAGAAATCCCCAACGAGCACCAAATGCCTCACCGACCCAGCGAAATACTCCACCCTGTTTCTTCGAGAACATCGCCGCCAACTCAGCTGCAACCATCGCCGTAGGAATCAAAAACACGATAGCCGCAAACAGATAGTAAAATGCTGAGGATAGACCATATACAGCCTCCGAAGCCAGACCTCTCAGACTCACAACAGCCGTAACATTCATAATAGATAGAGTCATCACCGTCAGGCGAAAACTCTTCGAGTTCTTCTTGTTTTCCATATTTTCTATTTTTTTTACTCAATCCCCTTATAAGCAACTACCGTGCCTATAATTATTTCTTATATCACCATAGTGAAAGAGTATGGTAAAAGTGTTGCAAAGTGTTATCTTTTATGCTACCTTTGTCATAAGGAAAAGGAATTTATTTTATAACACTACAAAAAATAGAAAATTATGGCAAGCAAATGGCGTTGTACCGCATGTGGGTACATTCACGAAGGAGCAGAGGCACCAGAGCAGTGTCCTCTTTGTAAATTGGGTAGCGACAAATTCGTTGCAGTTGAGGAGTCAGCAAATGGCGAACTAGTATTCGTTACTGAGCATAAATTAGGTGATGCGGAAGGCGCTAGCGAGGAGCTAATGGCAGGTTTGAAAGCTCACTTCGCAGGTGAGTGTTCAGAGGTAGGTCAATACCTAGCAATGAGCCGCCAAGCAGACCGCGAGGGTTATCCTGAGATTGCTGAGGCATTCAAGCGTTACGCTATCGAGGAGGCTGAGCACGCATCTAAATTCGCTGAGCTTTTGGGCGAGGTAGTTTGGGATACTAAGACCAACTTGAAGAAGCGTATGGAGGCTGAGGCTGGCGCAAACGAGGATAAGATGCGTTTGGCTAAGTTGGCTAAGGAGCAAAATCTTGATGCAGTACACGATACTGTACACGAGATGGCTAAGGATGAGGCTCGTCACGGAGCAGGTTTCCAAGGTCTATACAACAGATACTTCAAATAGAGGTTCAAAATCCATAGTTAAAAAGATATTGACAGTAGTTGATATGTTGAGGAGGTTGAGAGGTTGCTTTAAGCAGCCTCTCTCTTTTTTTGCTGTGGGTTTGCGGAGAAGGACCACACACGTCATTGCGGGCTTGACCCGCAATCTATTCATTGTCAGAGTTTTGAGATTGCGGCTCGGAGGCCGCAATGACGGGAGGAGATTAATGAGTCTCAGTTTTTCTCGGTTCTTCTCAGTTCTTCTCAGTTCTTCTCAGTTCTTTCAACAAAAAAAGAGGAAACTTTTCAGTTTCCTCTTTGTAGAGTTTGAGTAACAAGGATGAGTTTTGGGGCTTTGTGAAGCTACTTAAACCGCAGCGTACCTGTTGTACGTGAGGATTTAAGGGGCGAGTAAAGTGCCAAAAATCGCCTTGTTAGTCGAACGGCTTAGACTGTTCTTGTGATGTACTCCTTATAATCCTTAACATCCTGCTCATAATCCTCATCCTGGAATAGCGGTGAAGATATGATAAAATCCGCAGATGAGCGGTTTATCGCTGTTGGGACATTATAGAGTGTTGCCAAACGCAACAGAGCCTTGACATCCACATCGTGTGGTTGTGCTGACATTGGATCCCAGAAGAAGATTAGTGCTGCTATCTGGTTGTCGGCAATCATCGAACCTAACTGTTGGTCTCCTCCCAGTGGACCCGATTTAAGTAGGGTTATATCCAAAGGCTTGCGCTCTAATGTATTCTTTACCTCAACATTATCAATTTGGTGGCTTTGAAGAGTCTTTTCAACCATCTTACCAGTTGTTCCTGTGCAGACCAATGAGTGAGTGCACAATACTGAGCTATTCCAAGCTACCCACTCAACCAAATCCCTCTTCATGTTGTCATGCGCTACTAGAGCGACTTTTTTTTCTAACTTTGTCATCTTTTCATCCATTGCTGAGGAGTGCCTATCACCCCTCAAAATTATTACTTTTTCTCTCTTTTCAGGGGCAAAGATAGTACAATTTTCTTGAATCTTAAAATTATTTAGGATTTTTAACAGAAAATTAACATTCTCTCTCTACTCAACTATTAGGCTCTGAGGGTCTCTTTTTCCTCTTTTGCCAAAACCCTTTGCCTCGTTTCGGGTTGCTCTTTGGTTGGTTTGAAGACTCCTCTTTTGGGGTTGACTCTTGAGTTGGTTTTGGGTTTGATTCTGCGACCTTTTTCTCACCACTCGTAGCTCTCTTAGCTGAAGACGAAAGTCGTTTCGAACCACCTTTCGAGCCAAAGCCCTTGCCTGAAGTTCGACCTCGACCACCTCCCTTAGGTGCTGCATCTGGGTTATAGGTCGGTGCTCCGCCCAACTCCTCAGGAATAGTCAACCTAGGAACTTCCTTCTCCAAGAAATCCTCGATACGTCGCCACTTACCCTGCTCCTTCTCGTTGATAAAGGTTATAGCTCGACCAGTAGCACTAGCTCGACCAGTACGACCTATACGGTGGATATAGTCCTCAGGGTCGTGTGGCACATCGTAGTTGATTACCAAGTCGATATCATCAATATCTATGCCTCGCGCCACGATATCGGTAGCCACCAGGATATTAACCTTATTGCTCTTGAATGCCAACATAACCTCCTCGCGCTGAGCCTGTCCCAAATCGGAATGCATCGCAGCACTGCTGATTTTAAGGCGTTTAATGGTGTGTGCCAGCTCCTTAACTTTAAGTTTCGAAGATGAGAAGATAATGGTTTTCAACTGCTCGTCCTTCTCTCTATTATCAAAAAGCGAGCTAACTATCGACATCTTCTGCGACTCGTAGCAGATATAGACACCCTGCTCAATCGACTCGCTAGGCTTTGATATTGCGATATTTATCTCCTTTGGAGAGCGTAGAATCTGTTTTGAGAGTTGACGAATTTTCGTCGGTAGAGTTGCCGAGAAGAGGATAGTTTGACGACTTTCGGGCATCTGTTTCACAACCTTCATTATATCGTCGAAGAATCCCATATCGAGCATTCTATCCGCCTCGTCGAGGATAAAACACTCCACCTTCGAGAGGTCTATCTGTCCACTCTCCAGATGAGCCAACAATCGCCCAGGAGTTGCGATAACTATATCTGCACCCTTCACCAAACCTTGGCGTTGGATATCCCAGGTCTTACCATCTCCACCGCCATAAACCACAGTGGTTGAGATAGGTAGATAGTATGAAAAACCTTGGAATTGGGTATCAATCTGCATAGCCAACTCACGAGTTGGCACCATTATTATCGACTTGATTTTAGAGTCGTCATACCCTCCCACCTCACGAGCTGAGACCAAGCGACTAAGCAGAGGCAGCGCAAAAGCTGCGGTCTTACCTGTTCCTGTCTGTGCACAACCGATAAGGTCGTCGCCCTGTAAAATTATCGGGATGGTCTGCTCCTGCACCGGAGTCATCTCCTCGAAACCCATCTCGTAGATGGCATCGAGAATCTCATCATTTAGTTCTGTATCGTCAAAAAGCATCGTTTAATCTATTACTGGCGTACCTATAAGTGTAGCAGATGAACAGTCGTCAATACGCACCACGACATAGTCACCAGTTTTGAAGTTGTGGCGATCAAACACAACCACCTTATTTTGAGAGGTTCGACCAAATAGCCTCTCCTCACTCCGCTTAGAAGTACCCTCAACCAACACCTCGAAGCTCTTACCAACATCACGTCGATTACTGAGAGCTGATAGCTCATTTTGGAGGTTGATTATCTCGGTCAAGCGTCTATTCTTAACCTTCACGTCGACATCATCCTCCATATTTTTATTAGCGTAGGTGTCATCCCTATCCGAGTATTGGAACATAAAGGCGAACTCGTAACCCACCTCTCGCATAAGCGATAGGGTCTGTTCGTGCTCCTCCTCACTCTCACCACAGAATCCTGCGATGATATCGGTTGTGATAGCACAATCGGGCATATAGCGACGAATTGCAGCAATCCTATCTAAGTACCACTCACGAGTGTAGCTACGGTTCATCCTCTTCAACACACTGCTTGCACCCGACTGGGCAGGTAGGTGTATCGAACGGCAGATATTGGGGTATTGAGACATCACCTCCAGCAGCTCATCGCTCATATCTTTGGGGTGGGATGTAGCGAACCTCACACGCAACAGCGGCGATAGTGATGCAACCTTTGCCATCAGCTCAGGGAATCCGACCTCACCATCGCAGTACGAATTGACATTCTGCCCTAGAAGAGTCACCTCACGATAACCATTATCCAACAGCTCCTGAATTTCGCCAAGAATAGTTTGATAGCTACGACTACGCTCACGCCCTCTAGTGTATGGAACAACACAGTATGAGCAGAAGTTATTACACCCTCGCATAATCGCCACAAAGGCACTCACGCCACTCTTATCCAACCTCACGGGTGGAATCTCGGCATAGGTCTCCTCGATGGATAGTTGAACATTCACCCCTCTATCGCCACCTCTTGCAGCACGCAACAGAGAGGGTAAATCACGATAAGCATCTGGCCCTGCGACCAAATCGACAGCGTCGTCACCCTCCAAAAGGGTCTGCTTCAATCGCTCAGCCATACACCCTATAACACCGATAACCAACCCCGATTTCTTACGTCGCAGAGGTCGCATCTCACGAAGTCGTCCCCATATACGGCTCTCGGCATTCTCACGAATCGAGCAGGTGTTAACCAATATCACATCCGCACTAGCTATATCGTCACAGTAGACGTAACCCTCACCTTGCAGAATCGAGACAACAATCTCGCTATCGACAGAGTTCATCTGACAACCATAGGTCTCGATAAAGAGTTTAAGACCATCGCCA
The DNA here is from genome assembly GCA_047178865.1 of Rikenellaceae bacterium. Classification (GTDB taxonomy): domain Bacteria; phylum Bacteroidota; class Bacteroidia; order Bacteroidales; family Rikenellaceae; genus Alistipes. The sequence goes on along the minus strand of JBCQSY010000013.1, from coordinate 10,641 downwards.
CTAATGGGGCGTAGATTATTTATTATAGTATCCAATATCTTTACATTAAAGGTGCAAAGATAGCTAAAATAAATTAAACTCTACTAAACCCGAATGGATATATCGCCTATGCGGCTCTTGGTAAAAGTGATAGCGCCACCTTCGCTCACTTCACCCGATAGAATCATCTGCGAGAGAGGCTCTTCCAGAAGCTCCCTCATAACTCGACAAAGAGCCCTAGCTCCATAACGACTCTCGAATCCCAACTCAGCAATCCGCTTACGTGCCGCAGGGGTTAATCGCAGAGTGTAACCTAGTTTCACACAGCGACGACGTAGTTTATCAAACTCCAACTCGACAATCGACTCGATATCATCTCCAGTTAGCGAATTGAACACAACGATATCATCAATTCGATTGAGCAGTTCGGGTGAAAAACGCCTCTCGATAGAGCCTTTATAGTCGCTCTTTAGCTCGACTCTCTTAGCTCTATCGCTACCCTTTGTTGAGTAGCCAACGCTCTTTGCTCGACGTGAAATCTGGGTCGAACCTACGTTCGAAGTCATGATAATGATGGTATTCTTAAAGTCGACCTTGCGCCCTGCGCTATCGGTGAGGTGTCCCTCGTCGAATATCTGCAACATCACATTGAGGATATCGGGGTGAGCCTTCTCAATCTCATCAAAAAGCACAACCGAGTAGCTCTGACGACGTACAGCCTCACTCAACTCACCACCCTCACCATGCCCAATGTAACCAGGAGGTGAGCCTATCAATCGAGCAACGGAGTGTGGCTCGGAGTACTCGCTCATGTCGATACGTATCATTCCACGAGGCGAGTCAAATAACCAGCGACTCAACTCCTTAGCAAGCAGCGTCTTTCCCACACCAGTCGCCCCGACAAACATAAAGACCCCCACCGGTCGCGAAGCATCACTCAACCCTGCACGTGAACGCAATATCGAGTTCGAGAGGCTCTCGATGGCTCTACTCTGCCCTATAACTCGACCTCTAAGATATGACTTCAACCCCAACAACCGCTCCCTCTCTTTGAGAGTAATCCGACTGGCTGGCACACCCGAAATCGAGCTAACCACCTCACGGATATGGTCTGCGGTAATCTCTAACTGAACTCTCTGCGGAGCAACTGCGGTGATATCGGAACCCACCACAAGAGCTGTCGTCTCTCTGCCCTGCTCCATAGGCGAACTGCTCCATCGTCTAGCTCGTGCCCCCGCCTCGTCGAGTAGGTCTATCGCATTATCGGGTTGGAATCTATCGGTGATATATCGGTTACTAAGAGCCACACACGCCTCCAACGCCTCTGCGGAGTAGTTCACATTGTGGAACTCCTGATAGGCTGGTGCGATATTGCGTAGAATCTCCAGAGTTTGAGCAGGAGAGGTTGGTTCGATGATAACCTTTTGAAAACGTCGCTCTAGAGCTGAATCGCTCTCGATACTATCGCGATACTCCGAGAGAGTCGTTGCTCCGATGGTCTGAATCTCGCCACGTGCCAGGGCTGGTTTCAATATATTCGCCGTGTCGAGGCTACTCTGCGAAGAGCCTGCCCCAACGATTGTGTGTATCTCATCAACGAATAGAATAATATCTTTTGACGAACGTATCGCCTCTAGAAGTTGCTGCATACGCTCCTCGAACTCACCTCGGAACTTAGTTCCTGCCACCAACAGCGAGATATCTAGAGAGTAGAGCCTCTTACCTCGCAGATTGGGCGGAACATCTCCACTGGCAATCCTTAGAGCCAGACCCTCAACTATCGCACTCTTACCAACACCTGCCTCACCAACCAGAACAGGATTACTCTTCTTTCGTCTCGACAGAAGGTCAACAACCCTCTCAATCTCAACACTACGCCCAACAACCGGATCTATCACACCCTCTCTGGCTAGGCGTGTTAGCTCGACTCCGAACTTATCCAATAGGTGTGATTTAGCTCCGCTCTGCTCCTTAACTTCCACCGGCAGAGAGTTTATCGAGGTAGATGTGCCCCAATTCATCGACTCGGCACTATCCATCACAGAGAGCCTCTCACCGACCTTTTCAGAGGTGATATCGTAGAGAGCCGCCGCCTTTGATAGCGAGCTCGCTTTATCGCATAGGATATAGTGAAGTGCGTGTATGGTGGTTATCCTACCCACATGAGGGTACTTTTGGCATAACTCCCTACTATAGTTTTCGAAATATTCAGATGGTGAGCTTTTCACCTCGACACCACCCTTTGTGATTAGACCCTCGACACGCAGCGAGAGTTGAAAAAGTTGCCAATCTTCAAGTTCAGACCAGATAAATTGATACGCTACTCCTGAGCGTGAGGTGAGCAGCTCCAAAAATAGAGACTCCTCATAAGAGTGGGTTAACTTAGCCTTTGCAATACGGAAGGTTGAGCGAGCAAATAGCGTCTCAAGCCTCTTTGAAATTTGAACATTGTACATAAACGAACGTATAAAAAGTTTAACTATTGAACGCCGCCCGTGTCGCAATTATTATTTATTATACCATCACGCCCCTTTAGAGTGTCCCTTTCGACTCCACTCACCAACCTCCATATCGAAGATACGCTCACCATCTATTTTAAAGCGCACCGCACTCCTAACTTGGTGGAAACCATCGACTCCCGCAGCTCCGGGGTTGATATGGAGCAGGTCGTACTGAGGGTCGTAGATAACCTTTAGGATGTGGGAGTGTCCCGAAATAAAAATTTTAGGTCTTAACGATTTAATCCTCACAAGAGCCTGCTCTTGGTATCTCTTGGGGTAGCCTCCGATATGGGTCATCAAGACATCGACCCCCTCGCAGCGGAAGTGTTCGAACTGCTTCAACACCCGACGCATCATACCCCCATCGATATTACCCCACACCGCACGCAATGGTTTGAAGGCTGCTATCTTATCGTATAGCTCCATCGAACCAATATCGCCAATGTGCCAAATCTCATCGACATCTGATAAAAATACCCGCAACACCTCGTCAAAGGTGTTGTGGGTATCTGATATTACTCCTATCTTTTTCATCTGACAAATATAGCTTTTTTTTGAAGAAAAACCTATATCTGCCCCTCGAAATGGTTACTTCGCTGCTTGTTTTTTCGGACACTATTTCGTCATTGCGGGCTTTCTCATCACTGCAATTCCCACACGTCATTGCGGACTGCGAGCCGCAATCTCAAAAAACTGAGAAGAACTGAGAAAGACTGAGACTCAGAAAATTCTCAGAAAGAATAAGATAGATTGCGGGTCATAGGCCGCAATGACGGATAGGGTGTTTCCAAGCAATAATTACTCTAATACTTACCGCGCCACAATCGCTCGATTCGCTCGGCGATTTTTGCCTCGGTGGGATTCTCCACATTTGGTTCGTAGAACTTCGTTCCACTCAGTGAATCGGGCATAAACTCCTGCTCAACAAACGAACCTACATGGTCGTGAGCATACTCATACCCCTTGCCATAACCCACCTCGCTCATCAGCGAAGTAGGAGCATTGCGTAGGTGTAGAGGCACTGGGCGAGCTGTTGTATCCCCCTTAACGTGTGCCAAAGCCCTATTTATCGCAACATACGCAGAGTTCGACTTGGGCGAAGTCGCCAGGTAGATGGTCGTCTCCGCCAAGGTTATACGAGCCTCAGGCATGCCTATCTTATGAACAGTATCAAAGCAAGCGTTTGCCAAGAGCAGCGCATTAGGGTTCGCCAAACCGATATCTTCACTAGCCAAAATAACCAACCGACGAGCTATAAATCGAGCCTCCTCGCCACCCGACAACATCCTCGCAAGGTAGTAGATAGCGGCGTTTGGGTCGCTACCCCTAACCGACTTGATAAAGGCTGAGATTACATCGTAATGCTGCTCGCCATCCTTGTCGTAGAGTGCGATATTCTCCTGAAGGGTCGAGGTGACAATTTCGTTATTAATAACAACCTCCCCCTCACCCTGCGCCGCGACGAGGATATCCAGAATATTGAGCAGTTTGCGTGCATCGCCACCAGAGTATCGAAACAGAGCATCTCTCTCGTCTACTCTAATCTTACGCTCTTTCAACTCCTCATCCTTAGCCAATGCCCTATCGAGCAGCTGCCCCAGAGCCTGTTCATCCATCGAGCGCAGGATATAGACCTGGCAACGGCTCAATAGCGGAGATATCACCTCGAAGGATGGATTCTCGGTAGTTGCTCCAATCAGGGTGATAACACCCTGCTCGACCGCACCAAGGAGTGAATCCTGCTGCGATTTAGAGAAGCGGTGAATCTCGTCGATAAAGAGGATAGGTTGCTTAGGGTTAAACATCCTATCCTTGTGAGCTGACTCAATCACCTCACGCACCTGCTTCACCCCCGACGAGATAGCTGATAGGGTATAAAAAGGGCGAGCAAGCTCCTTAGCCAAAATTTTGGCTAAGGTAGTCTTGCCCACCCCAGGAGGCCCCCATAGTATTATGGAGGGTATATTTCCACTCTCGACAAATCGGCGCAACATCCCCTCACTTCCCACCAAGTGCTCCTGCCCGATATAGTCGGCAAGGGTGGTCGGGCGCAATCTCTCGGCTAGTGGTTGTGCCATAGAATTAGCTCTCTACATCAACAGTATTCAAGAATAGCTCCTCTAACTGCGCATCATCAATAAGCGATGGAGCGTCAATCATCACATCACGCCCTGCGTTGTTCTTAGGGAATGCGATATAGTCACGGATAGACTCCACACCACCAAACAGCGAGCACAACCTATCGAAACCAAAGGCTAGACCACCATGTGGAGGTGCTCCAAACTTAAAGGCATTCATCAAGAAACCAAACTGCTCCTCAGCCTTTTCTGGTGTGAAACCAAGAATCTCGAACATCTGAGCCTGCAACGCTGAGTCGTGGATACGAATCGAACCTCCACCAATCTCAACTCCGTTACATACGAAGTCGTAAGCATTGGCACGAACTCGCCCTGGGTCGCTATCGAGGTATTGAACATCTTCGGGTTTAGGTGAAGTGAATGGGTGGTGCATAGCGTAGAAACGTGCAGTCTCATCATCCCACTCGAATAGAGGGAAGTCGACAACCCAAAGTGGTGCAAACGAACCCGCTTTACGTAGACCCAACTGCTCGGCAACCTCCAAACGGAGCGTGCCCAACTGGTTGAGTGATTTACCTTTAGCGCCACACAAAATCAAGACCAAATCACCCGCCTTAGCTCCCGTGCGCTCAGCCATAGCTTTAACCTGCTCCGCAGAGTAGAACTTATCAACCGACGACTTCACCGCTCCGCTCTCATCAACACGAATCCAGACCAAACCCTTAGCGCCAACTTGTGGACGTTTCACAAAGTCGGTCAAGGCATCAATCTGCTTACGAGTATAGGTAGCGCAACCTTGAGCCGCAAAACCACAAACATACTCCACATCATCGAACACTGGGAATCCATGTCCCTTAGCCAAATCGCTCAAGTCGTTGAGTTTCATCTCGAAACGGATATCTGGCTTATCCGAGCCGTAGCTCTCGATAGCCTCACTATATGGCATGCGTTGGATAGTCTCGCAAAGCTCCACACCCAACACCTCTTTGAACATATAACGTGCCCACCTCTCGAAGGTCGATAGTACATCCTCCTGCCCCACGAAAGCCATCTCGCAGTCGATTTGAGTAAATTCAGGTTGACGGTCAGCTCTTAAATCCTCATCACGGAAACATCTCACAATCTGGAAATATTTGTCGTAACCCGCAACCATCAAGAGCTGTTTGAAGGTTTGAGGTGATTGAGGCAGAGCGTAGAACTCATTAGGATTCATGCGGCTAGGTACAACAAAGTCACGCGCTCCCTCCGGAGTCGACTTGATAAGGTATGGAGTCTCAATCTCCAAAAAGCCCTCAGAGTCCAAGAAGGTACGGATAGCATGAGCCATCTTATGACGCAGAATCAAAGCACGTTGCAGTGGTGGACGACGCAAATCAAGGTAACGATACTTCATGCGCAAATCATCACCTCCATCCGAGTTCTCCTCGATGGTGAATGGTGGAGTCTGCGCCTGGTTTAGAACCTTAATTTCGCTAGCTACAATCTCGATATCGCCCGTTGGCATCGCACTATTTTTCGATGAACGCTCGATTACTCGACCCTTCACCTGAAGCACCCACTCACGACCAACGTGAGAGGCAGTATCTACCATCGACTGCTCGGCTCCCTCCTCGACAACTACCTGAGTAATACCATATCTATCACGCAAATCAATAAAGGTCATAGCTCCCAACTTACGAGCCTTCTGAACCCATCCCGAAAGGGTAACCTCCTCATTAATGTTTGTGGAGCGCAACTCTCCACATGTATGACTTCTGTACATATTGTATATTTTATATTATTTATTTACCTTTGCAAGCATGCAAATATAGTAATTTTACTCTGAATATGGAGCAAAACGATGAAAAATATATGCGCCTTGCAATAAATGAGGCTCATAAAGCGTTGGAAATGGGAGAAGTACCCATCGGCGCAGTGGTTGTAATCAAGGGTCAAATCGTAGGTCGAGGACACAACCTAGTCGAGACTCTCAACGACGCTACAGCCCATGCTGAGATGCAGGCAATCACCGCTGCAATGTCGACCATCGGGGGAAAATACCTCAATGATGCGACCCTCTATGTCACCTTAGAGCCATGTGTGATGTGTGCCGGGGCGTTGGCTTGGAGTCAAGTTGGCAGAGTTGTGTGGGGTGCTGACGACAAGAAAAAGGGGTTCAGATGCTACTCTTCGAAGCTATTACACCCCAAAAGTAATGTCGTATGCGGAGTTCTTCGAGAGGAGTGTGAGGAGATAATGAGAGATTTTTTCACTAAATTGAGAGATAAAATTTGATTTTTTAATAGAAAAATTATACATTTGCGAGATGTTACACAAGAAACAATCAACTACCTAGAGATAATTTAAATTAACTAACAACTAAATAATTTTACTAATACTATGAAAAAAGTTTTTTTGTCGCTCGCTATTATGGCTTCGGTTGCGCTATCTGCGCAGGCGCAGAGCGCAGAGCTAACAACAGTTTACAACGACGCCGTAAACGCTTGGTCTAACAAAGATTACGCCACTGCAGCAACTAAATTCGAAAAGGTTGTCGACGATGGAATGGATGATGAAGGTGCTTCAGGCTTGGTTGCAACAGCAAGAAAACAACTTCCTCTATGTTACTACCAATTAGGTGGTGCTGCAATGAAGGCAAAGGATTACACCGCAGCTATCTCAAACTTCTCTAAATCAGCTGAGTTGGCTGAGTTGTACGATGATGTAACAACTATGTCTCGCGCAAATACTTGGATTGGTAAGGTTTACCAATCTCAGGGTGGTACTGCTTTCAACGAGAAGAACTACGCGGCGGCTATCGAGCCTTTCTCTTTGGGATATGCAGCAGACCCTCGTAACACAGACATGGCTCAGTGGTTGGGCATATCATACTGTGAGGTAGGTGATTACGACAAAGGAATGGAGATATTCAACAACCTTGTAGCTATGGGTAGCAACTCTCGCTATGCTGATGCAGCAGCTGAGGCTCAAGCGAACATCGAGATGTACACCAACAACCAAATCGCTGCTATGCAGGGTGAGAGCAACTACGATGGTATCGTTGCATTCGCTGATGCTCTACTTGAGAAGAATCCAACAAATGCACTTGCTGCGAAGATTCGCCTTCAAGCACTTCTTGACAAGAAAGATTACAATGGTGTAATCAGCACAGCACAAGGTGCTGCTGATATGCAGAGCAACGACGACGAGCGTAGCAATATCTACTTTATCCTTGCTGCGGCATACAACGCAAAAGAGATGCGTGAGCAGGCTGCTGCAACATTCGCTAAAGTTACCTCAGGTCCAAATGCAGAGGCTGCTGCCGCTGCTGCCAAAGAGCTTACTGCTGCGAAGTAAACCATACAATAATCATACAAGAAGTGCGACTAGTTCAGCTAGTCGCACTTCTTGTATGTTGAAATCTAAAAGATTTAATCAGCAAAGTAACCCTTCGATAAGTGAAGAGTTGTCGGCTGTGAGGAGATATCGCTCAATGGGAGAATCATCGCTAAATCCTGCTCCCTGTCGCCACTACCAAAGTCGTAAGGGGTAGGTGATGAAAAAGTCGTTGGAATTGAATCCTTAAAGCCAAACTCACCATACCATCCACGCAGCGACTCACTCGCAGGGATGGTTACGACACAGCTATAACCAAGCTCTTTAGCTCGCTCTATCGCTTTGTTAATGAGCGAGGTAGCATACCCCTTACCACGATACAAACCTTGGGTTGCTACAGCATAGATATAGCCACAGCGCCCCAACTGGGAGTCAAACTCCAGAAGGTGCAACATCGCCACAACACGCTCCTGCTCCTTAATATATATCGCCCCGGAATCACGATAGTGGTTAACAATAAAGTCGTCGATATCCTCGCGCGAATCACGGAACACCTCATACCACAAATCAAAACAGTCGGACTCCTCGCCAGTGAGATATATCGCTCGGAACTTGGGTTGAAGTTTGATTGGATGGTACGACAACTTCGCCTTACGCAGCCCCTCGATACCCATATCATCCTCGCGATTAATATAGATATAGCTCTCAGGCAGGGATGCAGCCATCGCCTGATTTATAGTGGCATAGACTCCTTCGTAGGCAGTATCACCCTTCTCGATATGGGTACAAAATAGCTCCTCGTTTATCTGCGAACCGTAGCTAAACGCCACCATCACACCATCGACACGCAAGGCGATACCATGCAACCCCAGAGCATCCCAACTCTGGAACGCTCGTATCATCACAGCACGTTCATCGAGCGACTCAACGTCGATATCACGCCCCTGCATCCAACTATCATACAACACCAAAGCCTCGCTCATAGAGCCCTGACTAAGAGGCTCTACCGAGTAGTTATACTTCGATTTAAAGCGGTTTATATGGTTGCGTTTAGGCTGGAATCGCTTGCCTGGCAGCTGCTGCAAATCCTCACGCAGGTAGATATAATCCTCCTCATCACGTGACGAATAGAGCGAGAAGTGCTCACACAAATCACCACACAGAGCAAACCTCCCCTGCTCCGATAGACCTATCAATCGAAGTCGCCCGCCACGCTCCTGCGCATCGTCGATAAGCACAGGAACAATCCTCGAAAAAGAGCTATCGCCATTGAGCCCAATGGGCTGCATATATCCAATCTTATCGCCCCCATCGATAGCATATTTAATCACCAAGAACCCATCGACAATAGCCCACTGGCTCTTCATAATGGGTTGCCAGCAATACATATTGGCAAACGAGAGGTCGTTATTATAGATAGTATTAGAGAGAGTATAACGCTCTATACTCTCTCTATCTTCTAACTTTATATCACAAAAATCAATCACCGAAATAGTCTTAGAATCTGTTTAAATTTCTCTCATCTATTTTGCTAAGTATCTGACACTTCGCTTTTCTCTTTTTGTACTGCGTTACATAGAGTCTACTATGCGCCTTGTCCAAAGAGAGAAAATCAAAGCAACATCTCTCTTAGCAAATTTAGCGAGAAAAACTTAAACAGATTCTTAGTCTATCGCTTTGAGTGACATATCGAGTGATTTAATTTGGTGGGTCAAAGCCCCAACCGAGATAAAATCTACGCCACACTCAGCATACGAGCGTAGAGTATCAAAATTTATACCACCGCTACTCTCAGTCTCGGCACGACCTGCGACCAGAGCCACAGCCTCACGAGTGAGTGCTGGTGAGAAGTTATCGAACATAACTCTATCGACTCCGCCCTCTTCGAGAACCAAAGCCAAATCCTCCATTGTACGCACCTCGCACTCGATAGGTATATTCTTGCCTATTCTCGCCAGGTAGCTCTTAGCTCCACGAACAGCCTCGACCACTCCGCCAGCGAAATCAACATGGTTATCCTTGATTAGAATCATATCGAATAGACCCATACGGTGGTTATCGCCACCTCCGATTTTCACCGCCATCTTATCCAACACACGCATTCCAGGGGTGGTTTTACGAGTATCGAGGATTCGGGTGTTGAGACCATCAACCAACTTTACGTAACGAGCCGTTTGAGTCGCTACTCCGCTCATTCGCTGCATAATATTGAGTACGATACGCTCAGCTTGAAGAAGTGATTGAAGTCGTCCGCTCACCTTGAAGGCTACATCGCCAACCTTAACACGTGCGCCATCCTCCAAAATCTGCTCGAAAAGCATCTCAGAGTCCAGACGGTTAAGAATCATCTTAGCCACCTCGACACCCGCCAAAATTCCATCCTCCTTGCATAGAAGGTGCATACGTCCCCTCTCGTCGTGGGGAATACAACATAGCGAAGTGTGGTCGCCATCACCAATATCCTCTCTTATCGCAAGCTCTATTAGCTCCTCGACAAATGGTATATACTCTGCTTTCATATATTTGTTTAATTTTCAAAGTACAAATATAGTTATTTAAATTAAGAATTAAAAGTTATGAATTAAGAATTAATACCAATAACTCTTAACTCTTAACTCATAATTACTGCTGATGCGTTAACTTTTTATTAATCTTTGTAAATCTCTTATGTATAGTAGTTTACAAGTGTTATAACTATTTTCGATTTGAAAATAAATTATTACAAACTCGTCATTGCGGACTCCGATCCGCAATCTCTAATAATCTGA
>JBCQSY010000012.1:0-57070 GCA_047178865.1 Rikenellaceae bacterium | reverse complement strand
ACTCTTAAAAATCATAGTGGTTGTACTTTATATTACACTACAAAGATAGTGATAATTTATTGAATATCAAAACTTTAATTTTTAGAAGTCCCCTTTAATTTGCAAAAGAAACTCCACAAAATTACACCTGCGGCAACCGATACATTAATCGAGTGTTTAGTTCCCGCCTGTGGAATCTCGATAGCTCCATCACACATAGCCAACACATCGTCGTCGACTCCCATCACCTCGTTGCCAAAGATTAGAGCATACTTTTTTTCGGGGTCAACCTCCACTTCGTCGAGCATCTCACCACCCTCGACCTGCTCGATGGCGATAGCTGTGTAGCCACCTCTCTTTAGCTCCTCGACACACTGCGAAGTTGTCTGGAAGTAGCTCCACTCCACACTCTGTTCGGCACCCAACGCGCTCTTATGGATATCGCGATTGGGCGGGGTAGCGGTGATTCCACATAGGCAGATACGCTCTGCGGCAAAGGCGTCGCATGTGCGGAAGAAGGCACCGACATTTTGCAGCGAACGGATATTATCAAGTACCACAATAACAGCAATTTTTCTGCTCGTGGCAGCCTGTTCGAGGGTTAATCTCGATAACTCAACAATATTTTTTTTACGCATCATCATGAAATATTTTGTGCAAAAGTAACTATTTTCAAAAACTTTTAACTACTTTTGTTAAATTTCGGTGGAATTTTATGCGTTAATGAATAGATTCAGACTTGTTGCGTTGATATGTATGCTCACTGCTCACCTCCTGCCTATATGTGGGCAAGAGTCTGTCTACGTGGGTGTTACCCTCGATACATACTTCGATAATCGAGAGTATTCTCAAAGCTCTGACGCGTGTGAAGGTAGTTTCAATTCAGACTCAGGAACTTTTTTTTCATCGAAACTTCTCCCAACTGTGCACTATCAATGGGCTAGGGTTAACTCTTTGGTTGTCGGATGTGAGCTTATCGAGAATTTCGGTGAGGTCGACTCCAAATTCCTAGCCTCGACTCTACCCGTAGTATATTATAAGTATGAATCACCGAGTGTGGTGGCTGCATCGGGAATTTTCCCTCGTGATTTGATGCATATAGAGGGCTATTCTAGAGCTATATTTTCGAGCGATTATATCTTCTACAACAATTTAATGAGTGGTTTTATGGGTTCGTACTCCAAGGGTAAATCCTATGTTGAGTTGGCTCTTGACTGGGAGGGAATGCGCTCTGAACTATCGCGTGAGAAGTTTAGGTTGCTAAGTTCTGGACGTCACTATCTTGGAGGTTTCTACTATGGTTACAACGCCTCTTTGTACCACTTTGCGGTACAGGATGACGGGGTTAACTCCAATATAGTTGACTACTCTGTGGTTAATCCTGCGGTGGGTTATGACTATCGTGGAGTGGTCGATTTTAGTGCTAAGGCTGGTGTGATATTCACCGCCCAGAGGGATAGACATGTTAGCATTGATTGGCAGACTCCGACAATGGGTGAACTCTCTTTGGAGTTTGGTTACAAGGGTCTGTCCATTGTAAATGAGCTATATATAGGCTCGAATATCAACCCATATTTCTACGATAATGGTTATGAACTATACCCCAATGAACCATTCTTTAGAGGCGAGGGTGGGGTCTATAACTGCACATCATTTAGATACTCAAACAGCTTTTTTAAGGATACTCTCAGCGTTAACGCTCAGGTGGCTCTCCACTATGACGGATGCGCTGTGGCGACACAATATATAGTAGATGTTGGTATTAAGATACTTAAAAGAGTTTATCAATCGAATTAACAAATTGCAAAAAAAATAGATATGTCACAAGAATTAGAGGAAAAGGAGAGATCATTAAACTTCCTAGAGGAGATTATCGAAGAGTCTATTGCTAATGGAGAGACCCAGATACAGACTCGTTTTCCACCTGAGCCAAATGGATACCTTCATATAGGTCACGCTAAGAGTATATGCATAAACTTTGGCTTGGCTCAAAAGTATGGTGGTAAGTGTAACTTGCGTTTCGATGATACCAACCCCGTTAAGGAGGACGTTGAGTATGTCGACTCTATCAAGCGTGATATTGAGTGGTTGGGCTTTAATTGGGCTGGTGAGTACTACGCTTCGGACTACTTTGATGAGTTGTATAACTGGGCTGAGGTGTTGATACAAAAGGGTTTAGCCTATGTTGACGACCAGTCTCAGGAGCAGATTCGAGAGAATCGTGGAACGGTTTCTATGCCAGGAGTTAACTCACCATATCGTGAGCGTGGAGTGGAGGAGAACCTCTCGCTATTTAGAGATATGCGTGATGGTAAGTTCGAAGATGGAGCTCGTGTTTTGCGTGCCAAGATTGATATGTCGCACTCGAATATGTTGATGCGCGACCCGATTCTATATCGTATTCTCCACTCGGAGCACCACCGTACGGGTGATAAGTGGTGTATCTACCCGATGTATGACTATGCTCATGGACAGAGCGACTCGCTGGAGCGTGTAACACACTCTATCTGTACCCTTGAATTTGCGGTGCATCGTCCTCTGTATGACTGGTTTATCGAGAAATTGGAGATATTCCCATCACACCAATACGAGTTTGCTCGATTGAACCTAACCTACACCATGATGTCGAAACGTCGACTCCTCAAACTCGTTGAGCAGGGTGCTGTGATGGGTTGGGATGACCCTCGTATGCCAACAATCTGTGGACTACGTCGTAAGGGTTACACCCCAGCCTCGGTTAGAGCATTCGCTGAGATGGTCGGTGTGGCGAAACGCGATAATGTTATCGATATTGATAAGATGGAGTTCTGCCTGCGTGAGGATTTGAACAAAGTGGCAGAGCGTCGTATGGCTGTGGTTAATCCATTGAAGGTTACAATCACCAACTACGACCAGGTGGATGTCGAGAGTTTCTCGGCTATCAACAACCCTGAAGATGAGTCGGCTGGAAGGCGTGAAGTGCCATTCTCTAGCGAGCTATATATCGAGCGTGATGACTTTATGGAGAATCCTCCAAAGAAGTTCTTCCGCTTGTCACCAGGCGGAGAGGTTCGCTTGCGTTATGCTTATCTGCTTAAGTGTGAGGATGTTGTCAGAGACTCTTCGGGCGAGATTGTCGAGCTATTGTGTACTATCGACCCTGAGTCTAAGAGTGGTTCATCGAGTGATGGACGTAGAGTTAAGGGTGTAATCCACTGGGTTTCAGCCAAGCATGCTATCGCCTCAGAGGTTAGACTATTCAACCCACTCTTTACCAAGGAGAACCCAGACGATTGCCAGGAGGGTGAGACTTGGGAGGATAACCTAAATCCAGAGTCGATGGTTAAGATTACGGGCTACCTAGAGCCATCATTGAAGGATGCACCTCAAGGTGTTACCTATCAATTCGAGAGGGTTGGTTACTTCTGCAAAGATAGCGACTCGACTCCAGAGAATGTAGTGTTTAACCGCACTGTCTCCTTGAAAAGCTCGTGGGCTAAGATAGCTAGTAAGTAAGAGTATATATATAGCCTATAGATAGAAAAGTACTATTTATTGATAAATTATAAAAGAAAAAGAGATTTTCTCTTTGTAATTAAAAAATATTTATACCTTTGTCTGCGATTTGCCATACTTATTTATTATAAGGAGGCGTTTGTGTAGATAATTAACAGTAAATAAAATAATGTATTTAACAATGAAAAGAGTAATTTTGAGTATGGTTGCAGTTGCAGCTGTGCTATTGAGTGGAGTTTCGTGTAGTTCGTCAACATCTAATATTACCAAGGGTAATAAGTCGAAGGTAGACTCACTGTCGTATGCGTTGGGTGTTAACTTTGTTAGTGGTATTCAGCGTCAAATCTCTGATTTACCTCTAAACTATGAGAAGTTAATCGAGGGTGTTGAGCAGGGTGCTCTACATAGTGATGATGCGGATAAAGAGGCGATGGTTGATATTATTCGTGACTACTTTATGAATAAGCGTGCTGAGCGTCAAGTGGCGGTTAATGCCGCTCGTGATAGTGCAGATAGCATCGCTATTGCAAACGGAGCAGATGCAGCAGAGGTAGCCGCAGCTCGTAGAGCTCTACCAGCTGATGATGCAATGTTCTCATCTGTTGGTGAGCGTGACTCTCTATCGTACGCTATTGGTGTGGATATGGGTTCGAACCTAGCAACAACTCAAGAGCCTATTCAGGTATATTGGGTGACAAAATCTATGACTGATTTCACTACTGAGGGTGCTGAGTTGCTATTGAATAATGTTGAGGCTGAGGCGTTCCTTGAGAGATACTTCGGATATACAGTACCAATGAGAAATCACCTAGCTTCACAAGAGTGGTTGGAGAAGATGGCAAAGAAGAGCGGTGTTAAGAGCACTGAGTCGGGTCTTTTGTATAAGGTTGTAAAGATGGGTGATGAGGGAGCTATGGCGACTCAGGACGAGGATCAAGTGACTGTTATCTATACTGGTAAAACTCGTAATGGTAAGGTGTTCGATACATCTCGTTTCTCGGATATGTCAGATGAGTTGAAGGCTCGTGCTAAGCAGTATGATCCAGACAACTATGGTGAGGATCGCGAGGTTACATTCCCATTGAATAGAGTTATCAAGGGATGGACTGAGGGTATGAAACTTGTTGGTAAAGGTGGACGTATCCAGTTGTGGATTCCTTCAGATTTGGCTTATGGCGCATTTGGTCAAGGTGCAACTATCGCTCCAAACGAGGCTCTATTCTTCGATGTTGAGTTGATTGATGTAGTTCCTGCTGAGATGCCTACTGAAGAGGTAGAGTAGAACAGATTAAATTTTATAATAGAGTGGTTAGCAAGTTTTTGTTAGCCACTCTATTTTTGTATCTATATTTTTACTACCTTTGTAGATAATTTACTGATTATGGAGTTAAAGGAGCGTTTTTTAAGATATATAGCTTTCGACACTCAAAGTGACGAAAGTAGTACTACATACCCATCAACACAGAGCCAGGTAGTGATGTTAGAGGCTCTGCGTGATGAGATGCTGGCTATAGGGTTACAAGATGTGACTCTCGACAAGAGTGGCTATTTAATGGGGTCAATCCCCGCTAGTGAGGGTTACTGGGCAGCTCCAGTGATTGGATTTATAGCCCATGTCGACACCTCACCCGATATGTCGGGTGCGAATATTAAACCACGAATTATTGAGTCGTATCAAGGTGGCGATATTACGCTCAACCCCTCGGTTGTGATGCGCGTTAAGGATTTTCCTGAACTGAATAATTTTATAGGTCACACCCTAATCCATACCGATGGAACTACTCTCCTGGGGGCGGATGATAAGGCTGGTGTAGCTGAGATAATGAGTGCTGCGAGCTATCTTATGCAGCATCCTGAGATTAAACATGGTAAGGTGCGTATCGCTTTTACCCCCGACGAGGAGGTTGGACGAGGTGTCGATATGTTCGATGTCAGGGTGTTTGGTGCAGATTTCGCCTACACCATGGATGGTAGCGCAGAGGGTGAGTTGGAGTATGAGAATTTCAATGCCGCCTCGGCGAAGATTGTAATTCAGGGTCGTAACGTACACCCTGGCTACGCTAAGGGTAAGATGATTAATGCTCTACAGGTAGCCTGTGAGCTGAATGCGATGCTCCCACCTAGCGAGCGTCCTGAGCATACAGCAGATTATGAGGGTTTCTTCCACTGCACCTCGATAGCGGGTTCGGTCGAGCATGCTGAGATTAATTATATCATCCGCGACCACGACCACGATAAGTTCGAGGCGCGTAAGGTGTTGGTGTGGAGCTGTGTGGATATGTTGCAGAAGAGGTATGGAGAGAGTGCACTGACGCTAACCTTGAAAGATCAATACTTCAATATGCGCAGGATGGTTGAGCCACACCCCCACATTATCGAGAAGGCTGTTGAGGCGATACGTATGGCGGGTGTTGAACCGATTATAAAGCCAATACGTGGTGGAACGGATGGCTCTCGACTATCGTTTATGGGTCTACCTTGTCCCAATATATTTGCTGGTGGAATGAACTTCCATGGTCGGTATGAGTACTGCTCACTCAATGTTATGCAGAGGGCTGTAGATGTGATTGTTAACTTAGCTCAACTTTGGGCAAAATAATATATATATAAATATATAGTTATGCGTGAATTTGGATATTTCAGAGTGGCGACCGCTTCGCCAAAGGTGAGAGTAGCGAGTACACACCATAATGCACAGCGTATTGTCTCGTTGATGTATCGAGCACAGAGAGAGGGCGTTGAGTTGGTGTTGTTCCCTGAGCTGTCGATAACGGGATACACTTGTGGTGATTTGTTCGGACAGTCGACTCTGCTCACTGGTGCGCAAGATGCACTTCAATCAATCCTGGAGCAGACTCAAGATGTTGATGTTGTGGCAGTTGTCGGTATGCCAATTCCATATATGGGACGGTTGTATAACTGCGCTGTGGTGATATGCAAAGGTAAGATTTTTGGTGCTGTACCTAAGAGATATATACCCAACTATAGCGAATTTTACGAGTCGAGATGGTTCTCTTCGGGGGATGGATTAGAGGGAGTGTTTATTGAGTTGTGTGGTGAGTGTGTCGAGTTGTCGACCAAACTAATCTTCGATATTAACGGTGTGATGTGTGGCGTTGAGATATGTGAGGATTTATGGGTTGCAACACCTCCTAGCTCGAAGTTCTGCGATGTGGCGGAGGTTGTGATGAATCTATCGGCATCGCCCGCTGTTGTGGGTAAATACCAATATACTCAGTCACTTATCGAACAGCAGTCGGCAAGGTGCTTGGCGGGTTACATCTACTCCTCGGCAGGGTTCGGAGAGTCGTCGACCGACTTGACATTCTCGGCTGTGGGTATAATCGCAGAGAATGGGGTGACTCTATCGCAAGCTCGTCGCTACTCTATCGAGGAGGAGTTGACCGTGGCGGATTTAGATATCGAGAAGTTGCGTCACGAGAGACGACGTATGACAACCTTTGGTGATTGTGGCAGCGGAGAGTACTCCTATAAATCTATTGGCTTTAGCTCTGGCGAGCAGAATGGATTGATGCGTATGGTCGATTCGCATCCATTTGTTCCAAAGGTAAAGAGCGAACGTGATGAGCGTTGTGAGGAGATACTCTCGATTCAAGCTCTGGGTTTGGCTCAGAGGTTTGATGCTACGGGGTGTAAGGTGGCGGTTGTTGGTATATCGGGAGGGTTGGACTCAACGCTGGCTCTGTTGGTTACGGTGAGAGCGTTCGATATTCTGGGGTTGGATAGAGCGGGTATTGTGGCTATCACGATGCCTGGTTTTGGAACGACAAAGAGAACCTTTACCAATGCCCATAATTTAATCTCAGAGTTAGGTGTTACCATGCGTGAAATATCTATTAGAGATGCTTGTAATCAACACTTTAGCGATATCGGTCTGCCCGAAGATGATAGGAGCGTAGCGTATGAAAATTCACAGGCACGTGAGCGTACCCAAATCTTGATGGATGTTGCCAATATGGAGGGTGGTATGGTTATCGGAACTGGTGATTTGAGCGAGTTGGCTCTTGGTTGGGCAACCTACAATGGCGACCACATGTCGATGTATGGTGTAAATAGCTCGATTCCAAAGACCCTAGTGAGGTATCTTATTGAGTGGTTCGCAGAGCAGAGCGGAGAGGGACTTTTATGTCAGACGCTCCTCGATATTATAGCCACACCAGTTAGCCCTGAGCTTTTGCCTTCGGACGAGAATGGCGAGATAGCTCAAAAGACCGAGGATTTTGTTGGACCTTACGAGCTACACGACTTCTTCCTCTACAACTTTGTGCGTGAGGGATTCTCGCCAGCTAAGAGTCTCTACCTAGCGCAGCATGCATTCGCTGGGGTCTATGATGTGGCGACTATTCGTTCGTGGCTCAAGGTCTTTATCAAGAGGTTCTTCTCGCAACAATTCAAACGCTCGGCTATGCCCGATGGGGTTAAGGTCGGTAGCGTAACTCTTTCACCTCGTGGTGATTGGCGTATGCCTAGCGATGCAGCGAGCGACCTGTGGTTGACGGAGTTTTAAAAATTTTGTAATAATAAATTTCATTAATCAGAAAAAAAATAGTACCTTAGCGGTCGAAAAAGAATAAAAATGATTCTAAATTTAACCATTTTATTATAAACATCCTATGTCGAAAAACATTAAGTTACGTAAAGGTCTCGACATCAAGTTGAAAGGTGCAGCAGAGTTGGTATTGAATAAGTTGCCAATGGCTACTCGTTATGCTGTGTCGCCTCTTGATTTCGAGGGTGTAACTCCAAAATTATTGGTCAAAGTAGGCGATGTTGTCAAGGCTGGTGAGCCTCTCTTTTTTGATAAATCTAACGAACGTGTTCTATTCACATCACCTGTGAGTGGAGTAGTGTGTGAGATTCAAAGAGGGGCGAAGCGTAAGATTTTGAACGTCATCGTGGAGAGTTCCGCCGAGCAGAGTTACAAAGAGTTTAATCAACTGGATTGCAAAGTTGCACCAAAAGAGCAGATTGTAGAGACTCTTCTATCGTCGGGTCTTTGGAGTATGATTATCCAACGCCCTTATGGTGTGATAGCTAACCCAAGTGATACTCCTCGTGATATTTTTATCTCAACATTTGACTCAGCTCCGCTAGCTCCAGATTACGACTATGTGCTCTCTTCGGAGAGGGTAAACCTTCAAACAGGTGTCGATGTGTTGTCACGTCTAACCTCTGGTAAGATTCACCTCTCGCTTAGCGAGAATAGCGCAGGAGTCTACTCTAAGTTGCAAGGAGTGGAGTACTACTCATTTTCGGGAAAACACCCAGTGGGTAATGTCGGTGTTCAGATTAACAACATCTCACCACTCAATAAGGGTGAGTTGATATGGAGTGTTAATATCCAAGATTTGGCAATTATTGGTCGCCTATTCAACGAGGGAAAGGTTGATATGACTAAAGTAGTTGCTATAGCTGGTAGTGAGGTCGCAAGACCATGTTATCTACGTCTGATTTCAGGTGCGCCAATCTCGTCGATTGTCGAAGGTCGCATCAAGGAGCAGCCTGAAGGTGACTCGGTTCGTATCATTTCGGGTAATGTGCTCACAGGAAAGAGAGCTTGCCAGGAGGGTTACATCTCATTCTACTCAAATATGGTTACTGTTATCCCTGAGGGTGATAAGTATGAGTTCATGGGTTGGGCAATGCCTCGATTCAAGAAGTTCTCAGTATCTAAGTCATACTTCTCGTGGTTGATGCCAAAGAGAGAGTATCGTCTCGATACCAACCTTAATGGTGGTGAGCGTGCTTTTGTGGTTACTGGTCTATATGAGCAATATCTGCCAATGGATATCTACCCAATGCACCTACTCAAGGCGATTATCGCAGGTGATATCGATAAGATGGAGGCTCTAGGTATTTACGAAGTTATTGAGGAGGATTTTGCTCTTTGTGAGTTTGTCGACCCATCTAAGACTGAGATGCAGGAGTTGATTCGTCAAGGTATTAATTTAATGATTAAGGAGGCATAGAGCAGATGAAAGTACTACGTAATTTATTAGATAAAGTAAAACCCAACTTCGTTAAGGGGGGTAAGTTTAGCTATCTAGAGTCATCATTTGATGCTGTTGAGACCCTTCTCTTCGTGCCAAATACAACGACTCAAAAGGGTGCGCACATTCGTGACTGTAACGATACTAAGCGTACGATGATAGTTGTGATTATGGCTTTAGTTCCAGCTCTGCTTGTGGGATTGTACAATATCGGGTTGCAGAACTATATGATGCTTAATGGAGCGAGTGTTGAGCAGGCTCTAGCCTCTTCGAACTTCTTCGAGAATATGTGGTTGGGAATCTTGAAGTTCCTTCCTCTTCTAATCGTGTCGTATGGTGTTGGTCTAGGTATTGAGTTCGCTTTTGCTCAGGTTCGTCACCATGAGGTGAATGAGGGTTTCTTGGTATCGGGTATGATTATTCCGATGATTATGCCAATCGATGTGCCACTTTGGATTGTCGCTATAGCTACCGCTTTTGCTGTGATTATCGGTAAAGAGGTCTTTGGTGGAACTGGTATGAATATAGTAAACCCTGCGCTTTTGGCTCGTGCTTTTGCATTCTTTGCATACACTCCATCAATGTCGGGTGATAAGGTTTGGGTTGCAGATGCTGTTGATGGATTCTCAGGAGCGACCGCTTTGGAGCAGCTATCAGTTAGCGGCGATATGAGCTACTCGGTAATGGATTCGTTCCTTGGATTTATCCCAGGTAGTTTCGGTGAGACCTCGACTCTAGCAATTCTGTTGGGTGCGGTGATACTCCTATTCACAGGAATCGCTTCGTGGAGAACGATGATTTCGGTATTTGCGGGAGGTTATCTAATGGCTCTTCTATTCAACCTACTTGGAGCTAACGACTATATGAACGTACCAGCGTATGTTCACCTTGTAGTTGGTGGATTTGCTTTCGGTGCTGTCTTTATGGCAACAGACCCTGTAACATCAGCTCAGACTAATGTGGGTAAATATATTGTAGGATTTATGACCGGAGCACTTGCAATCATGATTCGTGTTGTCAACCCAGCATATCCTGAGGGTATGATGCTTGCGATTCTATTTATGAATGTATTAGCACCGCTGGTTGACCACTATGTTGTTGAGGCGAATATTGCACGTCGTAAGAGTCGTTTAAAACTATCAAAATAGAGAGGAATATGGCAATTAATAAAAATAGTAACGTCTATATCATCACTTACGCTACGGTGATGGTAGTGGTGGTGGCAGCAATTTTGGCCACTGCGGCGATGGTTTTGAAACCATATCAGCAGGCGAACATTAAAAAGGAGAAACAGGTGGCTATCCTCTCATCTCTTGGTGCAGAGCAGCAGGATTACGATAGCTTTATCCAAGCTCTAGCTCTCGATGCCGAGGGTGAGGTGATTGAGTCTATCCAAGGTGAGGATGTCTTGAATCTTTTGGCTGACCTTAAGGCGAGTCAAGAGGCGGGAACTTATCCTCTATTCGTAGCAGAGGATGGTAGAGTTGTAGTTCCAGTAACGGGACAGGGTCTATGGGGTCCAGTTTGGGGATATGTAGCCTTGGAGAGTGATAAATCAACGATTTCAGGTATTGTTCTCGACCATGCAGGTGAGACTCCAGGTCTTGGAGCTGAGATTGCAACGGTAAAACATCAAGCTCAATATAAGGGTAAGAGTATCTTCGAGGGTGACGACTTCGTCAGTGTAACCCTTATAAAGGGTGGAACTTCTGCTTCATCGGCTAACTTTAACCATGAGGTTGATGGTATCTCAGGAGGTACTAAGACCGCAGATGGTGTTAGTGCAATGCTACAGAGTAGCCTTTCGGCTTATGTACCATACCTCAAGGGTTCGGTGAAGAAGTGCTGTTCGGGAGTGCCTAGCGAGAGTGAGGAGAGCAGTGAGGAAAATTGTGAGGAAAATCAAGAAAATATAGAAAGCAATGAGTAGTAGTGAAAAAGAGCCGTTGTTTTCGGCAAAGAACAAAAAGACTCTATCTGCACCATTGAGCAGCAATAACCCAGTTATTATTCAGATATTGGGTATATGTTCAGCTCTTGCGGTGACAGTAAAACTAGAGCCAGCGGTAGTTATGTCGTTATCGGTACTTGCTGTGACGATGTTCTCAAATCTAGTGATGTCTCTTCTGCGTAAGGGTATCCCTTCGCGTATTCGTATCATCGTTCAGTTGGTGGTTATCGCAGCACTTGTAATTCTAGTAGACCAGGTGTTGAAGGCATTTATGTATGATGTTTCAAAGCAGCTATCAGTTTATGTCGGTCTGATTATCACAAACTGTATTATCATGGGTCGTATCGAGGCTTTTGCCTTGGGTAATAGACCTTGGCCTGCGATACTTGATGGTATTGGTAATGGCTTGGGTTATGGAGCAATCCTTATTATTATAGCCTTCTTCCGTGAGCTATTTGGTTCGGGAACTCTTTGGGGCTATCAAGTAATTCCAGATAGTTGGTATATATCAGAGGGTGGATTCTATCAAAACAATGGTTTGATGCTCTTCCCACCGATGGCTCTTATCATAACAGGAGTTATTATCTGGGTACACCGTTCACGCAATAAAGAACTACAAGAAAAATAGTAGATATGGAATCAGTAATTAATCTATTTATCAAGTCGATTTTTATCGACAATATGGTCTTCGCATTCTTCTTTGGTATGTGTTCATACATCGCCGTATCGAAGAGAGTGTCGACAGCAATGGGATTGGGTCTTGCGGTTATCTTTGTGATGATTATGACCGTACCACTTAACTATCTGCTCAATGAGTATGTTCTCAAACCAGATGCACTAGTTGAGGGTATAGATCTTAGTTTTCTAACATTTATCGTATTTATCGCGGTTATCGCGTCGTTTGTGCAACTTGTTGAGATGGTTGTTGAGAAGTTCTCACCAACTCTATATAGTCAGCTGGGTATATTCCTTCCGCTTATCGCGGTGAACTGTGCCATTTTGGGAGGTTCACTCTTTATGCAACAGAAGGTCGATGGCGGTGAGATATCATCGATTGGCGACTCGATTGTCTATGGATTGGGTTCGGGTATCGGTTGGGCGTTAGCTATTGTAATGATGGCAGCAATACGTGAAAAGACAGAGTACTCGAAGATTCCACCAGCACTTAAAGGACCAGGTATAACATTTATAATCACAGGTTTGATGGGTGTGGCATTTTTGATGTTCTCAGGTATTAAACTATAATATTGGGTGATATGACATTAACAATAATTTATGCAATAGTATCGTTCCTAGCGATTATCCTTCTGCTAGTGGCGTTGCTGCTCTTCGCAAAGTCAAAGTTGACCTCATCGGGTGAGGTGACAATCGATATCAACGGGGGCGAGAAGGTTATAACAACCGAGAGTGGAGCGACTCTTCTATCTGCTCTATCTGAGAATGGAGTATTCCTACCATCAGCGTGTGGTGGAGGTGGTTCATGTGGAATGTGTAAGTGCCAGGTGTTCGAGGGCGGTGGTGATATTCTACCTACCGAGACTGGTTTTATCAACCGCAAGATGGCTAAAGATCACTGGAGACTTGGTTGCCAGGTGAAGGTGAAAGAGGATATGAAGATTGGAGTATCTGAGGAGGTTCTCGGTGTTAAGAAGTGGGAGTGCGAGGTTGTTTCGAACAACTCAATTTCAACATTCCTCAAAGAGTTTGTAGTTAAACTACCTGAAGGTGAGACTCTTAACTTCAAGAGTGGTGGTTACATCCAGATTGATGTTCCTAAGTATGATGAGATTAAGTTCTCGGATATGGATGTTGAGCCTCAATTCCGTGGTGACTGGGATAGCTCGAATATGTGGGCGTTGTCGACTAAGAATCCAGAGCCAACATATCGTGCATACTCAATGGCTAATCACCCAGCCGAAGGTAATATCGTGATGCTTAATATCCGTATTGCGACTCCTCCATTCGATAGAGCAACTAATAGCTTCGTCAATGTTAATCCAGGTATCTGTTCGTCATATATCTACTCGCGTAAGCCAGGTGATAAGGTGACTGTTTCTGGTCCTTATGGAGAGTTCTTCCTACCTGAAGGTTTACCACAAGATAAAGAACTTATCTTTATTGGTGGTGGTGCGGGTATGGCTCCAATGCGTAGCCACATTATGCACCTATTCAAAACTGAGAAGAGTGCGCGTCCAGTATCGTTCTACTATGGAGCACGTGCTCTTAAGGAGGTTCCTTACTTGGATGAGTTCCGCGATATTGAGCGTGACTTCCCTAACTTTAAGTTCAACCTAGCGCTCGATCGTCCAGACCCAGTTGCTGACGAGAAGGGTGAGAGATATACCGCAGGATTTGTTCACCAAGTGCTCTACGAGACATACCTCAAACAACACGAGGAGCCAGAGAACTGCCTATATCTAATGTGTGGACCTCCGATGATGATTTCAGCCGTAGAGAATATGTTGGATGAGTTGGGTGTTCCAGCTGAGAATATCCTCTACGATAACTTCGGTTAATAGAGTTATGACAATTTTTAGAGACGTAGTATATGTAAGTATAACTACGTCTCTGCTTTTTAAGGAGAAAATAGAATACTGCCTAACTTCATGATAAGAACTACTGACGATGGGTCGCAGACCCTAATTCACCCCATAATCGGGGATAGCTACCACTCGCTACATGGTGCGGTGGCGGAGTCTGAGCACATATATATCAGCGCAGGCTTGGGAAGTGTATCGGGTGGTGATATCTCAATATTGGAGGTGGGTTTTGGAAGTGGTCTCAATGCTCT
The DNA here is from genome assembly GCA_047178865.1 of Rikenellaceae bacterium. Lineage (GTDB taxonomy): Bacteria > Bacteroidota > Bacteroidia > Bacteroidales > Rikenellaceae > Alistipes. Next base: position 42,843 of record JBCQSY010000012.1, on the reverse strand, counting down.
CTTGACGATTCGAGCCATTGAGCACACAGGGCAGTCGGTTCGCTATACTGGGGTGGAGCTATACCCTGTATGGCAGGATGTAGCGCAGAGAATGGATTATGCTGCTGAGCCTCACTTTTTGGAGCTGCATAGCTCGCCTTGGGGTGAGTGGTGTGATATCACTCCATCTTTTAAGCTGCTTAAGGAGAGGGTAGACCTTGTGGAGTATGATTTTAATGACTCTTTTGATTTGGTCTATTTCGATGCTTTTGCTCCCGATTCGCAGCCTGAGTTGTGGAGTGAGGCGATTTTTGCTCGGATATATAGTGCGATGAATCGTGGTGGGGTATTGGTTACATACTCTTCGAAGGGTGTGGTGAAACGTGCTCTACGAGCGGTTGGTTTCGAGGTTAGTCGCTTGGCTGGGCCTGTGGGGAAGAGGCATATTGTGAGAGCTGTGAAAAAATAGTTATCTTTGCGCTATGAAAGAGCTCGTATGGTTAGATATAAGTGCATCCTATTCGCACTCGTCGTTGGCACTACCCGCTATTGAGGCGTGTAGGGTCGGTGATGACTACCATTGGAGTCGAGTGAGTGGGACTATCAATAGCGATATCTACTCGTTGGTTCGTGAGATTTATGAATCGTCGCCATCTCTTATCGCAGCGACACTTTGGCTCTTTAATCATGAGGTGGTATTGAAGGTGTGTGAGAGGGTTAAGGCTCTGATACCCGATGTCGTGATTGTGATGGGAGGCCCTGAGTTTAATGGCGACAATGAGGAGTTTCTGCGCAGAAATAGCTTTGTGAATTACGTTTTCCGAGGTGAGGGTGAGGTTGAGTTTAACCGTTTTATTACGGGATGTGAACTATCTTCGATTAAGGGACTGTGCTATGTTAGAGATGGGGTCTATATTGATAATGGAGTGGCTAAAGTCTCGGATTTCAACACTCTGCCACCTCCCGAAACGAGCCAGTTTTTCAACTTCGATACCCCTTTTGTTCAGATTGAGACCTCGCGAGGCTGCTTTAATAGCTGTGCGTTCTGTGTTAGCGGAGGTGATAAACCCGTAAGGGTGAGACCTATCGAGGAGCTGAAGCAGCGTATCGAGGCGGTTAGAAGTCGAGGGATTCGAGATATTAGAGTTCTGGATAGAACCTTCAACTACTCTGCGCCTAGGGCAGAGGCGATGTTAAGTCTCTTTTCACAATATGAGGATATGAACTTCCACCTTGAGATTCACCCAGCGCTGCTCGGTGATAGGTTGTGTGAGGTGTTGAAATCTATGCCCGATGGAGTGTTGCATCTGGAGGCGGGTATGCAGAGTTTGGATGATAGAGTCATCGAGGCGTGTGGTCGAGTCGGAGGTAATAACGCGGCGATTGCAGGGTTGAGTCGACTGTGTGAGATGAGTAATTTCCAGACACATACAGACCTTATCGCCGGTCTGCCACACTACACTCTGGAGCAGATATTCTCCGATGTGAGACGCCTTTCTGGGATTGGTGCTGGGGAGATTCAGCTCGAATTGTTGAAGTTGCTGCCAGGTACTCAGATGCGACTGCGTGCTGCGGAGTTGGGGATAAACTACTCGACAACTCCACCTTATGAGGTGTTGTCAACACCTGCGGCATCGATAGTTGATTTAGATAGAGCACGCCTGCTCTCGAAGATGATAGATAAATTCTATAACACGGCTGAGTGGCAAGCGGTTATGAGGCTAATAATTGCGGAGCGAGAGACGTTCTTGGTCGACTTTTTAGAGTTCCTTCTGCCTTTAGAACTCTTGGAGAGACCTCTCTCTTTGCAGCGACGTGGTGAGCTGCTATTTGAGTTTTGTGGTCGAGATGGATACTCTGCTTTTCGGGATGAGGTCTCTTTGGCATGGATTAAAGCGGGTCTCTCGCTACGAAGTGCCCAGGCAGGTGATGTCTCAAAGGCACTCGAACTTCCCGAAGGGGTCGAACGTCGCAGAGCAGCTCACTACTACCTGTGGCGCGGAGGGGAGCGCAGCTGCATCTTCTGCATCGACCGCTCGGTAGACCACTCTCACCCCGTTGAGTTTTATGAGTTGTAGGGTTAATTTGGCGACCTATAACAACAATCTAAACCTATCTTTGTATCAACTCAAAGTATATTTATTGTTGTACCATTCAGAAAAAAGAGTATAAAAAGCGAAGTAATAAAAATTTTTACTACTTTTGTATTACATATTGCCTAATCGCTGTCTAACTACCACACTGATTTTGAATAGGCTTAATAATTGTTTTGTTTAGGCAAAGTGATGCACTTTACGTGCGTCTGCTTTGCAAAAACAATGGGGTGTGGTAGCCCTTGACAGCGTGCGGGTGGATGCACGTTTTTTATGACCTATTGTTAAAACATAAATTATAAATGTCAAAACTATCACAATTATGAAAATAAAATTATTTACCCTCTTCGCAATTTTGTCTATCGTACTTCTTTCATCATGTTCAAAGGATGACGAGGGTTCAAATCTTGATGGCACAAAATGGGTTACAAGCTACGGTACTAAATACTATATCGTATTAGAATTTTCTAATAATAAAGTTTATGGATATTTTGCAGATGAAGATATGCTTATTTACGGAAGTCAAACTCAAAGCACATACACAATGTCGGGAGATGATATAGTGTTTCAAGATTTGACAATTAATTGGCTATCTATTGCTCAATACAAATATACTAATGCAACCATAGCCAACTCAATAATGACTGCACCGTACGAGTGGAAATACAACTCATCCGAGAGTTGGTTATCGGGTACAGATAAATTTCAAAAGCAATAAAATAAATATAGCAATAGGTAATAGGGGCAAAAGTCCCTATTTTTTATACCTGTTATGATTATATTTTTGAGAGGCTTATTATGAATCAATTAACCTCTACTATTCTCTCATAAAGATAGAAAAAATCAGTAATTTATTTGTAAGTTCAATATGATTTCTGTATCTTGCAACAAAGGTATATATATTGCTTATACAAGTATTTACAATTATTTTTATTGTAAAACAGTTGTTTTTTTGAAAAAATGTCTACTCGTGCCAACTTTTTTTGTAGCTTTGCCGAATAAACAAATGTGTATTAGCGTTGTATATCGCATAAAGTGACTTTAAAAACAAAATATTATGAAAGTAGAAAAGAACATATCGGTAGTAAACTCAACATTACTCGCTAATTATATTTTAGAGAGAGGTGGGTGTATGTCTCATTTGAAACTTCAAAAAATCCTTTTTTATGTTCAGGCGTTTCACTTGGCTTATTTTGATAGTGAGATTATTAGCGATGAATTTGAGGCTTGGGTACACGGTCCTGTATCTCGAAAAATATTTAACGAGTTAAGAGACAAATCTTTAATTTATGCAGAACTCTCTATGCCTGATGGTTTGCAAATACTTCCATCTGTGGAATTAGAGGAACGAGTAACAGCAGATCAGTTAGAGCTTGTAAATGACGTTATTGATGACTATAAGGATATTGATGGAGGTAAATTAGAGGCTATTACACACTCTGAACAACCTTGGATAGATGCTCGAAAAGGATATGCGCCTTGTGAGAAATGTAGTGTTATTATATCTAAAGAGGCAATAACCTCTTTTTATAAACAGTATTTTTCGTAATGGGGAAAAATTTCAAGTCCCCTAAACATAAGCAGCTGTCAATAATAAATAAAGCTATTGAACAGCAAAAGAATAAATCTGTTCAAGATTTAAGTGGTAATGACTATTTTGTGATTAGTTTTTTGCATTTTGATAAAATGCAGAGTGATTCATTTGAATCTTGGGAGAATAATTCAATGTTGTCAAAATGTTTAGATGTATTGGCTAATTATAGTTGTGATAAGCTAACAAGTCAAATAGGAGGAGATAAATTTACCAAATACAATTCATTTCCACCTAATTCAGCTTTTCAACATCCCTCACACGTTCCTGAAGATGCAGAATGGGCAAGGATTCATATAAATGGTGTCCATATTGTAGCAGGACATATAGTTAAGAATGTTTTTTATGTCGTTTTTTTAGACTCAAAACATCAATTTTGGAAAATGAAAAAATAGTACGCTGAATAAGCGTGCTATTTTTTTTATATATTATTGATGTAAATTAGGTATGTTTTTGAGTGAAGTTTTATGGTATTATATTTTTTTTGAATAAAAATTCACTTATTTGGTGAATTTTATGATTTTTGTACTATCTTTATGGTAAATAGTCACTGCAATGACAACATTAGCAAATTCATTCACGCCAGTTCATCCTGGTGAAATTTTTAAAGAGGAGCTTCAAGCACGTGGTATATCTCAAAAAAAGATAGCCGAGATGACACAAGTGTCATACACTATGCTCAATGAGATATTAAATGGTAAACGACAACTTAGTGCAGAGGTTGCCTTAGTTTTTGAGGCAGCATTGGGAATTAGTGCTGATATGTTGATTGGTATTCAGACTCGTTATAACTTGCAAGTAGCTAGAGATAATAGCAGTTATAAAAGACGTCTGGACTCTATCCGTAAGGTCTGCGCATCGTTGCTTTAACACAATTAGAACCTTTTGAAATTAGGGGAAAAATTAGAGGAGAATACGCCTTTATTAAAATACAACTATAAAAATTACTTTTACATATCACAAAGATAAGATTTTTTCTTACCTTTGTGATAACATACTGCCTAATCGTCGTCGAATTACTACATTGATATTGAAATAGGCTTGATTTTTGATTTTTTTGTCTCTTTTAGGCAAAGTGATGCACTTGCGTGTATCTACTTTGCAAGAGACAATAGGATGTCGTAGTCCTTGATGGCGTGCGGGTAGGTGCACGCTTTTTTAAAAAAGTAGAGTTGAATCCCGACAGGATTCAACTCTACTTTTTTTGTTTTGAGGAGGGTGGTTTACTTTACAATCTCCTCGCGCATGGTGGTGTCTGCCATGATGTTCTTCATCTTGTAGTAGTCCATGATGCCTAGGTTGCCATTTCTAAAGGCCTCAGCCATAGCCAATGGTACTTCCGCCTCGGAGAGGATAACTTTTGCTCGTGCCTCCTGAGCCTTAGCGACATTCTCCTGTTCGAGTGCAACGGCCATAGCTCTACGCTCTTCGGCTTTGGCTTGTGCGATATTTTTATCCGCCTCGGCTTGATCCATCTGAAGTTGTGCTCCGATATTTTTACCAACGTCGATATCTGCGATATCGATTGATAGAATCTCAAATGCAGTACCTGCGTCGAGTCCCTTTTCGAGTACCACTCTAGAGATTGAATCGGGGTTCTCCAAGACAACTTTATGTGTCATAGCTGAACCTATCGACGAGACGATACCCTCACCAACACGTGCTAGGACAGTCTCCTCGCCAGCTCCACCGACGAGTTGTTTGATATTGGCACGAACCGTAACACGAGCCTTAGCGATAAGCTGGATTCCATCCTTGGCAACAGCTGCAACGGGTGGTGTGTTGATAACCTTAGGATTAACCGACATCTGAACCGCCTCGAACACATCACGTCCTGCCAAGTCGATAGCTGTAGCCATCTGGAAGTCGAGCGATATATTAGCTTTCTGAGCTGAAACAAGTGCATGGATTACGTTTGTGACGTTACCTCCAGCCAAGTAGTGTGCCTCCAACTCATTAGCGTTAAGGTCTAATCCCGCCTTTGTGCTCTCAATCATCGAAGATACTATTGTTGATGGTGGAACTTTACGCCAACGCATTAGAATCAGTTGTAGAAGATTCATCTTCACTCCTGAAACGAGCGCTGAGAACCATAGTCCAACAGGTATAAAGTAGAAAATTAACCATAGTGCTACCAGCACTAAACCGGCAACTAGTGCCATCATACTCATCTCATCCATAACTTTTTTTTATTTTTGTTTAACAATTATCGTTGAATCTTCATATCCAATAACTTCGACATCGCACCCTGTGTCGATATATACTCCCGTTGATTTTGCCTCGTAGTTTTGCCCATCAATATTGACTCTGCCCATCGGAGCTAGGCGTGAAAGGGTAACTCCACTGCTGCCTAATGCGACTCTGCTCTCCACTGGAGTGGAGCTTTGTGACTCTATCTTAGAGTTGAGTGATAGCCTCTGCCAGGTTTTTGCCCTGAGTGATAAGGTTATAGCTATGAGCGATATAGCGATGATTACTGCCACCGTAACTCCACCCACTACCACCGAGTGGTTTGTAAAGGCGAGGTATGAAGCCCAAGAGTAACACCCCAACGAGATAATACCACCGATTGAGAGCCCTGGTATAAGTAGTAACTCAACCATTAAGAAGAGTAGCCCCAATATAATTAACACAATAATAGTTAATGTCTCCATGATTTATACGGTTTTATAGTTAGTAATATTTCGCATTCCAAGTAGTAGTTCACCGGTTGCAAGTCGTTTTTTACCAGCAACTTGTATCGATTTAATCTCTACCCATCCATCGCTACACTTCACCCTCAAGCTCTTTTTATTGTCGCTCTGGATAGTGCCAACTTCGATATTCGAGTCGCACGGAGTGAACTCAGCCTCGAAGATTTTAGCTGTGGTCTGCTCCCCTTCGCTGATAAGGTTTGTCCAAGCAGCAGGGTAGGGTGAGAGTCCTCTTACAAGGTTTACAACTCTCTCGCCACTCATCGACCAGTCAATCAGGCAGTTATCTTTGAATATTTTTGGTGCAGGTCGCAATTTCGACTCATCATATTCGCTCTGTTCGATGGGTTTAACCTCGCCGCTTTCGATTTTTTTGATACTCTCGATAACCAAATCTGAACCTATATTCATCAACCTCTCGTAGAGCGTTCCAACATTGTCGCAAGGGTGGATAACCTCCTCAACTTGTCCGATTATTGCCCCCTTATCTATCTCAGCATTAAGCATAAAGGTTGTTACACCACTCACCTTATCACCATTGATTATAGCGTGGTTGATAGGTGCAGCACCTCGATATTCGGGTAGTAGCGAGGCGTGGAGGTTGAATGTGCCAAATCGAGGCATCGACCAGACAACTTCGGGTAACATTCTGAAAGCTATCACTATACCTAAATCAATATCGAGACCTCGTAGCTCTGCGAGGAACTCCTCGTCGCGTAGTTTTTCGGGTTGTAGAATCTTTAGCCCTAGCTCCTGGGCTGCAATCTTAACGTCGCTACACTTCACAGCTCGACCTCGACCCGCAGGTCTATCGGGTGCTGTGACAACAGCTACGACATTGTGTCCACTCTCGACTATTTTTCTTAGCGAAGGGGCTGCAAACTCAGGTGTACCCAAAAATAGTATATTCATTGCCTACTTAATTCCTAGTGTGTGTCCCATACGCTCCTCCTTTGTTTTAAGGTAGCGTAAATCGTGGATATTTGGCTTGATTACGATTGGTTCGATTGAACTAATTGTGATGCCATATCCCTCTAAACCAGCACGTTTTGTTGGGTTGTTAGTCATCAATTTCATGTGTCTAATTCCCAAATCACGGATAATAGATGCTCCCACTCCATAGTCGCGCTCGTCGGGTTGGAAACCTAACTCGATATTGGCATCAACGGTATCAAATCCCTCATCTTGAAGTTTGTAGGCTTTGATTTTGTTGAATAGTCCAATGCCACGACCCTCCTGCATAAGGTAGATAACAGCTCCACGACCCTCTGCCTCGACCATCTTCATTGCGTTGTGGAGCTGAGCACCACAGTCGCAACGACATGAACCCAGGATATCTCCCGTAGCACATGACGAGTGGACACGAACCAAAACTGCATCATCTGCACTCCACTCACCCTTTGTTAGAGCCATGTGCTCCAATCCGTTGCTGAGTTGTTTGTAGACTGTGATATTGAATGTACCCCACTCGGTAGGTAGCTCTACTGTGTCGCCACGCTCGATAACCGATTCGCTCTTAAGCCTATAGGCAATCAAGTCGGCGATAGATACTATCTTTAAGTCGAACTTCTTGGCAACCTCCAACAGCTCAGGAAGTCGAGCCATTGTGCCATCTTCGTTCATAATCTCGATAAGTGCTCCGGCTGGTTGTAACCCAGCTAGACGAGCTAAATCGACAGCAGCCTCAGTGTGCCCAGGGCGGCGAAGAACTCCCTTCTCGCGAGCTCGTAAAGGGTTAACGTGTCCTGGTCGTCCAAGCTCTTCGGGTTTTGTCGCAGGGTCGGCTATGGCGTTAACCGTAGCTGCTCTATCGTGGATAGAGACTCCCGTTGTACACCCTTTGCCAAGTAGGTCGACCGTAACGGTGAATGGAGTACCGTGGATTGAGGTGTTATTCCCCTCCATCATAGGTAGTTGTAGCTCCTGACAACGCTCCTCAGTGACGGGAACACAGAGAAGTCCTCGTCCGTGTGTCAACATAAAGTTGACAGCTTCGGGGGTAACTTTCTCAGCTGCCATAACGAAATCGCCCTCATTTTCGCGATCTTCGTCGTCGACAACAATGATGATTTTACCGTTGCGGATATCTTCGATAGCCTCCTCTATAGAGTTTAAAATTGACTGTTTTGACATTTTATATAAATTTATTACTTGTTTTTTACTCTTTTAAATTTGGATAGTGTACGCTCCTTTACTCCATTTAGAGCTATGCCCATCTTCTTGATTTGGAGTTCGTACCAATCTGTATTTAGTAGGTTTGAGTCATTCGATGCTTTGATTGTCAGGTAGATAGCGATAGGCGTGAGGATATAGGTTGATATCCACGCTCCGTAGAGTGCATCCCAGTTACCCTCCTTGGCATTATTCTCGCCTGTTAGACTCACAACGTAGTAGAATACAAAGAATAGAACCGACACAACCACCGGAAGTCCCAATCCTCCCTTGCGAATAATAGCTCCAAGAGGTGCTCCAATCAAGAAGAAGATGATAATCGAGATTGATAGCGAGAACTTCTTATGCCACTCCACACGGCTGCGGTAGAGTTGGTTAAGTCCATTTTTAATGCCAACCTCGTCGAAGGTGAATGCACTTCTTGAGTTGCGAGCCTGTGATGTAGCTCTCTCCCACACCTTGCTTTTATCTCGTTTTCCAACACCACTGAGTGAATCGAGCAGCAGTGCAACACCCATATCGCTCTTATCTATGTAGAGTGAGTCGGATGGGAAGAGTATGGTTGGTTCGTTGACAAATAGCTGGTCACGCAGTAGCGGGTCGTAAGCCTTTACTGTGCTGGTATTGACTAGATTATCGAGTGAGTCGATATCTTTTTGTAGCTCGCTAATCTTTTTGGTTTGACTACTCGATACCGAGGAGGCGTCACTTCTTTCGCCCATTGCAAAACCCTCAATCTCGATTGTTGCATCTTGTCGCTTGAATATATTATGGCGCAATTCGCTCTCGTTGTACCACTTATTATTGTTGCGTGTCTGTTCGTAGGTCTCGCCATTGTAGAGCGTGATGAGTAGATGCTCCTTGCTATCCGATAGTCTAATATACCCCGAATCGGCGATGGTGGTAGTCATATCGCCATTGCTTTTGCGGTTGTCGTAGATTAATACATTGTGTAGGAGTTTGCTCTTGGGGTCTTGTGTTCCAACTCGTATGCTCATATTGTCGATACCATTGAAGAAGAGTCCATCTTGAAACTCAAGTACCTGCTTCTGCTGGCGGATATCGTGCAGGGTACTAATCATCTTCTGTGTTGCAAATGGTACTAAGTTGTTGGCAATGAAGAAACTACCGATGGTTATAATGCCCACAACATAAATCATCGGTTCGATAATTTTGGTGAGTGACATACCTGCGGACTTCATTGCCAGTAGCTCGTAATTCTCACCCAGGTTACCCATAGTCATAATCGCCGCCAGTAGCATAGCTAGCGGAATTGCCATAGGTATCATTGTGATAAGTGCGTAACCAATCAGCTCAAGAATAACCGATATATCGAGACCCTTACCAACAAGTTCATCTATATATCGCCACATAAAGTTCATCAGCAGGATGAACATTACGATTAGAAAAGTTAATATCATTGGCCCTAAATATGATTTAAGAACCATTCTATGTATAGTCTTCATGCTGCAAATTTAATATAAAATTTGTGATTTTCACCCCGTGTCGACTCTTTATTCTAAAAGTTTATCTACTTTTGTGGTGTAAATAAAAAAAAACTAAGAGATTCTATGCAGAGAAGAGTCAATTTTTATACGCTCGGATGTAAGCTAAATTACTCGGAGAGTTCAACGCTTGCTCGTCAATTTGTCGAGGGTGGGTTTATTAGAGTCGAGGAGAATCAACCATCTGATATTGCGGTGATTAATACCTGCTCTGTGACCGAACACTCCGACAAGAAATGTCGTAATATAATCAGAAAAATACATAGAACAAACCCCGACGCAATTATCGCCGTGACGGGGTGTTATGCTCAACTTAAACCCTTGGACGTTGCGGCAATCGAGGGAGTGGATATTGTCCTTAGTAATAACGATAAAATTCAGCTCTACTCTAAAGTTTCCTCTCTTCTGGCGAAGCGAGCAGGCGAGCAGGCTCAAGTTTATAGCTGTTCGAGCGAGGAGATAACATCATTTTTTCGTGCCTTTTCGAGTGGTGATAGAACGCGCGCTTTTCTCAAGGTGCAGGATGGATGTGATTATAAGTGCTCATACTGCACTATCCACTACGCTCGTGGGGCAAGTCGTAATATCGCCATAGAGGATGTCATCTCGCAAGCTCATAAAGTTGCTCAAAACGCTCAGCGTGAGATAGTTATAACTGGTATAAACACTGGAGATTTTGGGCGTACTACGGGCGAGAAATTTATCGATTTACTCCGAGCTTTAGATGCAGTCGAGGGTATTGAACGATATAGAATATCTTCGATTGAGCCAAATCTGCTCACCGATGAGATTATAGATTTTTGTGCTCAATCCACTAAATTTCAACCACACTTCCATATTCCACTTCAGAGCGGTTCGGATATGACTCTTGGAGCTATGCGCAGACGTTATACCGCCGCTAAATTTGAGCAGCGGATAGATAAAATACGCTCTGTGATGAGCGATGCCTTTATCGGGATAGATGTTATTGTTGGATTCCCCGGCGAGAGCGACGAGCAATTTATGGAGAGTTATAATCTGTTGAAGAGGATTCGTCCGGCGTTTCTTCACATATTCCCATTCTCGGTGAGAAAAGGGACTCCCGCAGCTGAGATGAGTGGGCAGATATCGCCTCAAATCAAGAGTGAACGTGCCGCTAAGTTGGGCGAATTGTGTGATGAGCTGCATCGTGAATTTGTCTCGCGTTTTGTTGGTCGAGAGTGTCAAGTGCTCTTCGAGAGTGTGGTGAGAGGTGGTGAGATGTTTGGTTATAGTGAGAACTACTGTCGTGTGAGAGCGGCGTATGATTCCACCTTGATAAATCAGATTGTTACGGTTATCGTCGATAAAATTGATGATTCTGGCGATTTGATAGGTGTGGTTAAAAAATAATGTTTATATTTGTGGTTTAAAAAGTTTCTAATTTAACTATGATAAAAGGTTTTAAATTTAAGAAAAATGATGCAGCCATTAAGTTGAAAGGTATCCGAAGAAGGGTGATAATCAGCTTTTTGGGTGTTGTGCTGTTGTTGTTATTTTCAACTTTGGTCTCCTATTTTGAGTTGAAACGTTTGGGCGATGAGACCGCTAATATTCTTGAATCGAATAGGCGTAATATCGAGCTGGTTCGAGAGATGCTTAGTGGACTTCAGAGCCAGAATGTTGCATTTATTCAGATGACAATATTCCATAATGCGGAGTATGATGTGATTCACTCCGAGAATATTGATGCTCTGGAGCAGGTTGTCGAGGTGACACTGGCGGAGAGTCCTGATAATGCTCTTTTGGACTCAATCTCTTATGGGGTGACTCAACTGCGCGCACTATCTGATGAAGTTGTGCAGACCAATTTCGAGGATGAGTTTAGACCTCGTGTAGCATTCTATAGCGACTATAAGCTAATATATGATAAGCTCATAGATAACATCTACGAATTTATGACATCGTCACAGGCGACCATCGAGCCACGTGCTCAGGCTCTATACCACAATGCCTATCGTGCTGTGACTCCGGTACTTATATCCCTGGCGGTGATGGTAGCTATTCTGTTGATGTTGCTCTATTTCGTGTTGCTATACTTGGTTAACCCGGTTTTGGGTATAAATAAAAGTTTGGGCGATTACCTATCATTTAAGCTCCCATTCAAGGTGAAACAGGAGTGTAAAGATGAGGTCGAGCAGCTAAGAGACAATATCGAACTGCTTATTAAGAGTAAAAATAAAGAGGCGTAGGGTTGGTATGAGATTTTATGTAGTATTGAGATATATCGGAGTGGTGATGCTATTTATGGCTCTCTGTATGTTGATTTCGGCTGGCGTATCTTTTGCCAAAGGGGTCGATACGGCATTCTATCCTCTTCTGTTATCATCTCTGCTTACGGCTCTATTTGGTAGTTTCCCGATGATTTTCGTTGCACGTCAGACCCAAATATCTATCAAAGAGGCCTACGCTATCGTGGTAGGCTCGTGGTTGTTGGCGTGTGTTGTATCGACATTCCCATACCTTATCTGGGGTGGAGAGTTCAACTTTGTCAATGCTTGGTTCGAGTCGGTTTCGGGTCTTACAACAACGGGCGCGTCGATATTAACCGATATCGAGGCTCTGCCTGATGGGCTATTATTCTGGAGGATGATGTCGACATGGGTTGGTGGTATCGGTGTTATTATGTTCTCTCTGTTGGTGCTCCCGTCGATGGGTAAGAGCCGTCTGGCTATATCCAATGTCGAGATTTCGCCAATGGCTAAGGAGAACTATCGCTATCGTACTCAGATTATCGTGCGTATTATATTGGTGGTCTATGTCGGGTTGACAGCCATAACGGCTATCCTGCTTAATGTTGCGGGTATGTCGCTATTCGACTCAGTAGCTCACGCTATGTCGTCGGCTGCCACGAGTGGTTTCTCGACCAAGAATACAAGTATCGCATATTTCGACTCGGCTCTTATTGAGTCTATCTTGATATTCGCGATGATTGGTGCAGGAACTCACTTCGGACTTATTTATGCAACGGTCACAGCAAAGCGAATTAATATCTTCCGCTCGGAGGTGATGCGTGTATATATTATAGTGATGGCAGTCGCTGCGATATTGATAGCGATTAACTTAGTGTCGGCAGGTGTGGAGGGCTCGATTCTGGAGTCTATTCGTGTGAGTGTTTTTCAGGTTGTATCCATCTATACCACAACAGGTTTTGCCACTACCGACACCAATCTATGGCCTTCGTTCGCAGTGGCGATATTGATATTCTGTTCGATAGTGTGTGCATGTTCTGGCTCGACGAGTGGTGGTATAAAGACTAATCGTATGATTGTCGCAGCTAAACTATTTGTTAATAGTATGCGTCAGCAGCGACACCCCAACGCTATTCTTAAGGTTAAGATAGATGGTTCGATTCTCGATCAATCTGTTCTGCATACCGTGGCGGTCTTTATTGTTATATACCTCTCGATTGCCTTTATTGGTACACTGCTCTGTACTCTATTTGGGTTGGATTTAACCTCAGCGGTTACCGCCTCGATAGCTTGTATTGGTAATGTAGGCCCAGGTTTTGGAGAGGTTGGCTCGATGAATAATTATGCTGCTTTGCCAGTGGTGGTTAAGTATATATTATCGTTTTTGATGCTGCTTGGGCGTCTTGAAATTTTTGGTCTATTTCAGTTGTTTATGTTAAGTTGGTGGCGATGATGAATAGGGGATTTAAAGCAATATTATCTATGCTGCTCATAATGGTATGGGCAGTGGCCTCTGTGGGTCAACCTGCGGAGTCGGGTGGTGATTTGAAGGCTTTGGTAGAGCGTTCTAAGGAGTTGGATAGGCACAGTGAGGCTATCCAGGGTGAGATGAAGTTGATTATCGAGTCGATTCAGGCGGGTGATAATAGCTCTGCTCTGCGCAATCAATATCTCGAATTGGAGCTATCTCTGCTTTCGTTGCGTGGTGAGATAACCTCGGTGAAGGATTCATTGGTGATGATGGGTTGGAGTGTAACTCCAGAGCCTCAAACCGCTAAAGAGGAGGTGGTGATGGAGAGTAGTGATGCTCGTGCTTTCTCGCAAGATAGCAGAGTAGTCGGGGCTCTACGTGAGGGTGATTTAGAGAATCTTAAGCAAGCAGAGTCGATGGAGAGTGCTCTGTCTCTGGCTATAAATGACTATATTTTGCGTATCAATGAGATTGCTCAGGTGCGTGATGAGTATAATTTGGCGAGCTCACAGAGCGATGGTTTAGAGTTGGAGAGTGAGTATCGTTCACTATTAAAAGAGGCTAATAAAATTGCCTCTAAGATAGCTAAGGATTGGAGTTATATATATGATAATAAGAGCTATAGTTATAATCTAATGCTTGAACTCAACTCTAAAGAGAGTGCAATTAAAGAGGTCTCAGCTCTTCGTGACTCGACCCTTCGAGAGAGTGCTAAGTGGAGCGTAGAGCCTATTATTGCGCCACTAAAGAGCTACACCCTTCAAAAGAGGGAGCTTCTCGCGGTCGAGATGACAACTAGCCGCGCGATGGACATGGAGGTTGTTGCAGATTCGGTGAGGATGGTCTATGAGTCATTCTCGATGATGGGTCGCGACTATCCAACGGTTGAGCTTACGCCACGTACTTTTATCGACTATAAAGATGCGGAGATTGCTAAAAAACAGATATATACAGCCTCTAATCCTATTCCGCAGACCAAAATATATGGTGATGGTGTGATATATAGGATACGTGTTGGTAACTTCTCGAAAAAGCAGCAACCTGCGATATTTAGACTCTCGACCGAGGTGTCATATATCGCCGAGGATAATCGTACATTCACCTACTACATAGGAGGTTATGCTACTTACGCTGAGGCTGAGGCTGCTCAATCGATGTTAAAAGCGGCAGGTTTCCGTCGTCCAGAGGTTGTTGTGTGGAGCGATGGCGAGTTGCGTAATTTGGCGGAGAATCCATACTCTCAGGGCGATATATATCGTATCGAAATATCGGGATGTGAAACGCTCTCGGATAGTATGCGTGAGGATATTTTAGCCGCAGCACCAAATGTTGTGCTATCAAAGTTGGGGATTGATACCTATGCTATCTCACCAATTCAAGGTGAGGGGTTGGCTTTGCGCCTATCTCAGGTTATATCCAAATATGGTAGTGATATTGTGATAGAACTAAAAAAATTATAGATAGAAGATGAATATTTTTAAACGACTATACGACTGGATGTTATCATGGGGTAACTCAAAATATGGATGGCTTGCACTGCTACTTTTTGCTATTGCAGAGTCAAGTTTTTTCCCTATTCCACCCGATGTATTGTTGATTGCATTGTGTTTGGGTGCTCCTAAGAAATCACTCTTCTACGCCTCGGTTTGTCTTGCAGGTTCGCTCATTGGAGCTGTCGGAGGCTATCTTATCGGTTCGTATGTGTGGTACACTTCGGTCGGTGAACCTACGGCATTGGCAAACTTCTTCTTCTCGAATGTATTCTCGCTAGAGGCGTTCAATAGCGTAGGCGAACTCTACAACAAACACAACTTCTGGGTGATATTCACCGCAGGATTTACTCCGCTACCATATAAAGTTTTCACAATCACGGCAGGTGTATTCCAGATAAATTTTGTGATGTTTATCATCGCGTCGATTATCTCACGAGGTGCACGATTCTTTATTATTTCAGGGCTTATAATGCACTACGGAGCACCTATTAAGAAGTTTATCGACAAATATTTCAACCTATTAGCCATTGCGTTTACCGTTCTACTTGTCGGATCGTTTTTCTTGATTAGTCAAATAGGAGGTCATTAGAGATGAGGAAATTTGGGTTAATCGGACGTACTCTAAAGCACTCATTTTCGGGTGAGTACTTTGCTAAGAAATTTATTTCGGAGGGTATTGAAGGGTGTAGTTATTCACTCTTTGAGCTCGCTGATATTAGCGAAGTTGAGAGGATGATATCGGAGAATCCTGAGTTGGAGGGTTTCAATATAACAATACCATATAAGCGTGATATTATGCCATATCTTACGGCTCTTTCGACTGAAGCTCAGAGTGTTGGGGCGGTTAACTGTGTTAAGATAGAGGGTGGTAAACTCACTGGTCACAACACTGATGTTAGGGGATTTTCTAACGCTTTGACTTCGTTCTTGGATGGTGCGAAACCTCAGCGAGCGTTGATTCTTGGAACTGGTGGAGCTTCGCAGGCGGTGCAATATTCACTGGGCAATATGGGCATACTTTTTGACGTTGTATCAAGAGGAAGAGGGCAAGCTGATTTGACATACGAGGATATTACGGGCGAGGTTATCGCCAGAAGTCAGTTGATAATCAATTCAACTCCGCTTGGCACTTTTCCCGATGTTGACTCTGCGCCGCAGTTGCCTTATGAACTGTTGACGAGCGACCACTTTCTATTCGATTTGGTCTACAATCCACCAACCACCGCCTTTATGAAGCGAGGTGCGCAGCAGTGGGCTAAGACGATGAATGGATATGCAATGCTGGTCGGGCAGGCAGAGGAGTCGTGGAGTATATGGAACAGGTAATTTTTATGGTTAAGGGTCTATTTTATAAGAGTTTAAGGCTCATTGTTTTATCGTTATTATTACTTCTTGTCGCACCTTCATGCAACAAGGATGATGGTGACGAGATTATCGGTGATGTCGACTCTACCCTTATAATGTTCTACCCCTACTCCAATACTCTAATCTCAGATTCGACAAATAATATTAGCGATATGAAGGCGGTTATCGCTAGTGGTGTGTTGGATAATGAGAGGGTCTTTGTCTGTTTTGAAACAAGTGCTGGAAGTGCGACTCTCTACGAGTTGCAATACTCTAAAGGAAGTTGCAAAGAAGTTACATATCAGACATACACCGAAGGGTTCACAACCAAGGAGGCTATCGAGACTATGTTCAACGATGTTGTGGCACTGTCGCCATCGGCGAGCTACTCACTTCTGATAGGTTGTCATGGAATGGGGTGGTTGCCAGTCTATAGTAGTTCATCATCGCAGAGCTCGGCAGCTAAGTCGAGCCCGGCTTATGGTTATAGTAACGATTCTGTCACTGATTATGAGCAGCCTCACTATATGGCAACAGATGAGAATGGTAACGCCTTGACTCGTTATTTCGGTGGTACTTCTGCTGCGTATCAGATTGATATATCGACACTTCGCGATGCAATTGCTGACTCTAAAATAGGATTCTTTGAGTATCTACTTTTTGATGTTTGCTATATGGCGAATATCGAGGTGGCGTATGAGTTGCGCGATGTTATTGGTTATTTGATAGCATCATCTGCGGAGTTGATGTCGTATGGTCTGCCCTATGATACTATTGCTCAATGCCTATTCGGGGAGGTTGATTATAAGGGTATTGTCGATGCAGCTTATGATTTTTACTCGACATACGCCTTCCCTTATATTACCCTTTCGGTGATTGATTGTCGTCAGACCGAAGCGATGGCAGAGATTATGAAGGAGATAAATTCGGAATATACAATCACTTCGAGCAAACTATCGCAGGTGCAGTCGATGGATGGATATACTCCAACGATATACTACGATATGGGTAGTTATGTCGAGCAGTTGTGCGACGATGAGGCTCTGCTTTCGAGGTTTAATCAACAATTAGAGCTGCTTGCTCCCAGCGACTATAAGATTCATACTACGTACTACTTTTCGGGAGTGACCTATCGAACTTACTATATAAAAAGCTATTCGGGTGTGACAATCTCAGACCCTAGCACCAATAGCTCTAAGGATGTTACGGTGGATAAGGTGAATACGGAGTGGTATAAAGCAACACACTAAAGCGATGAAAAGGTATATATTAATCCTACTGGCGATATCGTTATGCCTGCCTCTTTCGGCGCAGTGGCGTGAGGATATCTTAGGCGATGATTTTCAGCAGTTAACCATGCAGAGCGGGAGTGGTGAGTGTGCCACTTTGGTTGCTTGTGTGCCACTTCTCGATAGCGGGCGTGCGGTATTGTATGTGCATGGTTACAACGACTACTTCTTCCAAGCGGGGATGGCTCAGCAGTTTCGCAATAGAGGCTACAACTTCTACGCCGTTGATTTGAGAGGCTATGGTCGTTCGATGGTGGAGGAGCAGACCCCTTTCCAGGTCGCTGAGTTGAGCGACTACTTCGAGGATATCGACTCTGCGTTGTCGATAATGTCAGGCGAAGGAGTGGAGTCGGTGGTGTTGATGGGACACTCGACTGGTGGATTGACTCTCTCGTTGTATGCTGATAATAAGGAGCATAACCCGATGGTTGAGGCGTTGGTGTTGAACTCTCCATTTTTCGATATGAACTTAGGATGGTTTGTCGAGAAGATGGTAGTACCTGTGATGTCGACTCTTGGAGGTCGCTTTCCAACCATCGCTACCTCGTCGAGTGAGAAGATTGGGGCGTATGCTCAATCTCTGCTTAGTCGATATCATGGCGAGTGGGAGTATGACGAGTCGATGAAGTTCTCAACTTCGCTGCCAATATCATCAATGTGGATTCGAGCTATTCATCACGGACACAAGGAGTTGCATGGTGGATTGAATATTCCATATCCAACACTTGTGATGCACTCAGATAATACGGTGAATGGAAATAACTGGACTCCTGAGCATCAGAGTGGTGACTCGGTTCTCGATGTTCGAGATATCGCTAAATATGCCCCTGGTGTTGGTAAAGATGTTACAGTTGTTGAAATTAAGGGTGCTCTACACGATATCGTTCTCTCTGAGGAGAGTGTTCGCAACCACGCTTATCAGGTGATATTTGATTGGTTGGATAGTGCTGTGACTAGATAATAAGTCGTTGCAACTTGTTAGCTATCAAAACCTTGCTCTTGTTTAGTTGAGCTACTCGACGTATCACTTCGCTCTCCTCATCTTCGGTGATATCCGCTGCGCTAAGGCGTGCGTGGAACTGTTTGATGGTTGACTCCAACACCTTGAACTTATACAACATAACCGCCTTGGGGACTCCTGCGCTAATGCGTTCGTTGTCGCTCTCGACATGTACCTCCTTGCGCTCCCATATCTGGCTAGGCACGTAGTTGTCATCCCATGTGAGGATATCGACTGTGCGGTTACACACCTCGGCATTATTACTCTCCAAAAAGTGGTTCATCGAGATAGCCTCACCCTCGCCAGTAACCGCCCATTCACGACGATATATCTCAAGAATAGTGTTGTATATTGGGTCTGAGAAGGTTATCTGAGCATCATCTAACTCGGTGAAAATCAATGATGCAACATTACAAGCAATCATCCGACTTCCCTCGCGGAACTCGATGGTTTCGTGCCCCGATTTTAGTAGGTATTTGACAAGTTCCAACTCCAATGCAGTGACTCCACTTCCAGCCTCTAGAGAGAGGTTCGCTCTGCTCTGTTGGTTGATTTGAGTCGAGGGTTGAATCTTCTGCTGGCGACGTATAAACTCCTCGGTTTGGACATCTCCACTGCTTGTAGCTCGCTTGCGAGCAACCTCCGAGAAGAGCACTCCCTCGTCGATATCCATAATCATTGCGCACTCCTTGATGAAGATTGTACGTTTAATCTGGTCGGGTATCTGAGTGATTGATTGAACCATATCGGTGATAACTCCCGCCTTTTTTACTGGGTCGCGACCTGCATCACGAAGAAGTAACTTCGCTTTGAATGTTAGGAAATCCTGCTCATTATTGAGGATATAATCTTTGAATGCCTCGGCTGAGTTACTCCTAGCGAACGAGTCGGGATCTTCGCCATCGGGGAGAAGAACTACTCTGACGTTAAGTCCCTCGCTCAATACTAAGTCGATACCTCTGAGTGCTGCTCCAATACCCGCAGCATCACCATCGTAGATAATGGTGATATTCTTGGTAAATCGTGCGAGTAGACGTATCTGCTCGATGGTGAGCGATGTGCCCGAAGAGGATACAACATTCTCAATACCCGATTGATTCATCGAGATTACATCGGTGTAACCCTCGACCATTATAACGTAGTCATCCTGCTGGATAGCCTTCTTGGCGAAGTATAATCCATAGAGCTCACGGCGTTTGCTGTAGAGTTCGCTTTCGGGTGAGTTTTGATACTTGGCGACCTTCTTATCACTGCGCAGAGTACGTCCTCCGAATGCTACGATGCGTCCCGATATATTGTGGATTGGGAAGATAACTCTATCACGGAATCTATCATATAGTGAGCCATCGCTCTCGCGCTGCAAGGAGAGTCCTGTTGAGAGTAGAAATTCACTCTTGTACCCTGCTCCTAGAGCATCGAGGCTCATTGTGTTGCCTCTAGATGGACAGAAACCTAGCTCGAAACGTTTGATTGTAGCGTCGCTAAAGCCTCTCTGCTGACGAAAGTATGATAGTCCAACACTCTGCCCTTCGTCGCTGCGATGTAGATAGTTCGACATATATTCACCAGCCCACGAATTGAGGGTAATCATGCTCTCACGATTATCATTTGCACGAACCTGCTCCTGAGTTAGAGCCTCCTCGACAACCTCGATATTGTAGCGTTTAGCCACCACCTTCAACGCTTCGGGATAGCTCAATCCGTCTATCTCCATGATGAATGTTACGGCATTACCACCCTTGCCACATCCGAAACACTTGAACAACCCCTTCGATGGTGAGACCACAAAGGATGGAGTCTTTTCATTGTGGAATGGGCAGCATGCTTGATAGTTGACACCCTTGCGTTTGAGTGTAACGTAGTCGCCTATTATGTCGACAATATTCGCCGCAGCGTAAATCCTATCTATGGTATCTCGATCAATCATCAGAGTACAAAGATACTATTTTTTCCGAGAAATAGGGTAGATGTCTCCGATATTTTTTAATAGCTTGCAACCTCACCGCTAACTTTTCGATACTCCGCCACGGCTACCATATAGGCAAACTCTGCGGCAATAGCGTTGGAGTAGAGCTGTAACCAACTCACCTGCGCTGCCATAACATCGAGGATTGTTGTCAACCCCTCTTGGTAGGAGTAGGTGCTAATTTCGAGATTCTCCGATGCGATAGTGAGCGATTTGTTCGAGTGGTTCATCTGAGCATATTGAGTCGAGAGGGTTGTCCATGCATTGGACTCCTCTTTGGTAATCTCTAGCGAGAGGATAGAGGTGTTGATTTGGCTCTGGTTATATGTTCGCTTAGCGACATCTACAGCCTTATATCTCGCTCCAAAGTTGAAAATCGGTATGCTGATATCGAGTGCCACCACCCCTGAAAGGTATGTCTTGCCTGTGATGTTTGGTAGGTATGGTTGCCATACTCCCATGACTCCGATAGAGAGCGAAGGGTTGTAGCTCGACTTGGCAAGTGCGATACCCTTTTGAGCATACTCCTCGCTAAGGAGCAGCGAGGTGTAGTCGGCACGTTGATTTAGAACCTGATTAAGTGGGACTCTTTTTGGTGGTGGAGAGCTACTGATGTGTGTGGTTAACTCGACTTTTTTGTTGATATCGACCTCGCCGCGTAGGATGTTAAAGTTGTGTATAGCAACGATATAGCTCTCCTGGCTGGCGGTTTTACTATATATCGCTTCGCTCAGTCGTGTCTGCATCATTAACCAATCCCCTTTCGAAACATACCCCTCTCTGTAGCGCATCTCGACCACCTCCTCCAGGGCTGTGATGGTGTTGTAGTACTCGTTGGTGATGTCCAAATATTCACCCATCGCCATAAGGTTCCAGTAGGCATACTCTGCGGCATACTCCACTTCGCTCAGGGTGTAGAGGTTGTCACATAGCTCTATATCTCGCTCGATATCAGCACGTTTAACCGTGGCTCTTAATCCTCCACCATCGTAGATTACCTGTGTGATTTTTGGGGATACATTGAACCCCCACGACTTATTGGTGGTGTTCGATTCGATAAGTTGTTGGAAGCTACCATCAATCGACAACGACGGCATAAGTGAGCGTTGTGCCAACTCGTAACTCGCCTCAGCTGAGGCGATACGCTCATCGTAGAGGCGGAGACTCAGGCTGAAATCGACAACCTGTTCACGATACTCTTCGAGTGAGATTTGTGCTCTAAGCTGCACTGTGCAGAGTAGCAACAGGGTGGTTAATATCTTAATTTTTAACTCCATAGAATATAGCATAGCTTACGGGTAGAAGAAATATTGTTAATATCGTAGCAACTAGCAGACCTCCCATAATAGTGGCTGCCATCGCACCAAAAAGAGAGTCGAATAGCAAGGGAACAACCCCCAGAATAGTTGTTACAGCGGCAACAACAACGGGTATAACTCGACTTCGAGTAGCGTCGATTATCGCTGTGAGGGCATCGACTCCATCATCTCGTAGCTCTCTGATTCGAGCCAGAAGAACCACTCCGCTCTTGACATTCATACCAATCAAACCCAAAACCCCAAGTAGGGCAAAGAAGTCGAATAGCTTGCCTGTTGTTGCCAATCCGATAACCACTCCGATAAATATCATAGGTAGCATCATAAGGATAATTATCGGGTCGCGATAGTTACCAAAGAGCAGTAACAGCACAATAAAGATAAGGATTATGGTGAGTGGGAAGTTTTGGGTAAGTGCTGCATTTGACTCCTCCTGAGTCTCCTCCTCACCGAATGGTTTTAGAGTATAGCCATCGGGTAGGGGAATCTCGGATAGAATCCTATGGTATAGCGATTTATACAACTCCTTGGTGTTGACTCCTGGATATGGGTCACACTGCGCTTTCATCACCCTTGAGCGATTATGTCGCTCGATTAGCGAGTTGCTAAATTCAAAGTTAAAGCCACTCACCGTCTGCTCGATTGAGTAGACTCGACCCCTTGCAGAGAAGATGGGGAGAGTCTGTAGGTTGGTGAGGTTAATCGAGTTGATATCCCTATCTTTGAGTAGAATCTTTGCAACTTGGTCGCCTCGTCGATAATCCCCCATATAGTAACCCGAAGAGGCGATGCTTAACCCCTTGGCTATATCTCCACGTGTTACGCCAATACGTTGCCCAAGCATCTGGGAGTACTCACCCTGCCATATCGGAATCCGATTACCCCAGCTATTGCGGATATTGATACACCTATCATCCGAGTGCATAATCTCTTCGGCTTTAGTTGTTAAGTGGAGCAGAGTGTCGATATCGTCGCCAATAAATCCAAACTCTATATTAGCATCGGGAACAGGTGAGAGCATAAATAGCGAGGAGCGAAGCCATATATCGGGATACTTCTCGCGAACGTAGTGGCTAAATCGTGACTCAACCTCACCGCTCTGTTTTGAGTTGTGCAGCTCGACCAACATATTGGCATAGTTGGGCATCAGAGAGTATGAACCACTTGCAATGTAGTAGCGAGGAGGTGTTCCGCCCAGGGTCGAGGAGACATTTTTCACCTCCTCTTGCTCCATTAACCACTCCTCAATCTCCGTAACTCGGCTATTTGTAGCGTAGATATCATATCCATTTGGCAGAAAAATATCCGCACGGAAGTATGGTTTGTCGAGCGATGGAAAGAAGTTTTGAGGTAGACTCCCCATGATATATAGCGCAATGAAAAATAGCAGAAATGAGGCGCTGATAACCACCCATTTATGGTGAATTAAACGCCGTAAGATTGTGTTGAAAATTGCGTCGAATCGACCTGCGCTAACCGCTTTAACCCCTGCTTTTTCGCTGAGTAGATAGCTGCAAAATAGAGGCGTTTGTGTCAAAGCAAAGCTCCAACTTAGCAGCAGCGATATGCTCAGCACGATAAATAGTGGCTTGACAATCTCGGCCACGGCGGATGGTGCGAGGTAGAGCGGAAGGAACGAAAATATAGCGATAAGAGTAGCTCCGAGTAGACTCCATTTTGGAGCGTCTGCTCCATTGATTATAGCATCTAATTTGTTGACTCCTTGTCTGATAGCTCCCTGTGCATTGTCGGTCACCACAATAGCATTATCGACCAACATACCCATAGCGATGATAAATCCAGCCAGAGATGTGCGGTTTAACCCCTCGCCAATAAACATCATAACCACCAGCGTGCCACCGATAGTAAAGATAAGCGACGAACCGATAATAACACCAGCTCTTCTACCCATCGCAAGCATAATTATCGAGATGACAATCACAACCGACAATAGCAGATTTATAAGAAAATCATTTGTCGCCTGCGCTGCAATTTTGTCTTCGGGATAGAGTGATACTATATCTATACCAATAGGCATTTGGTTGATTAAGTCGTTGAGTGCTAACTCTATATCACGCCCTGTTGCTACCACATCACTATCCGCCGAGGTTGATACTCCTATGCCTATCGCTGAACTTTGATTGATATGCATCATCTGAGATGGAGGTGTAAGGTAGGACTCCTCGACTTGGGCGATATCTCCGACCCTTAATTGTCGTCCATCATCGGTAATAAGTAGTTGATTCTCAATATCATCTACCGAGTTGTAGCTGCCAATATCCTGGAGTGTAATAATCATCTCGCCAGCATTGATGCTAGAGCTAGCCACAAGAGAGGAGCGTGATGATATCTGCGCCATAATCTGCTCAGGGGTGAGTGTTAAAGATACTAGTTGTGAGGGAGTTATATATAGATTTATTACTGGCGTCTGTTCACCGGATAGAGCCACTTTTTGGACTCCATCGACAGCTAAGATACGTCGTTGAATCAGATGTGCCCAGTGGCGTAGTTCGTCAAAAGAGAAACCTTGGCTGGCGGTGACTCCATAATAGATGCCAAAAACATCGCCAAAGTCGTCGTTTACAATAATTTGCGATGCCCCTTCGGGAAGTGTCAACTCGATATCTCTCACTCGATTACGAAGTTCATCCCATAGCTGTTTGACACTCTCAGCCGGAGTTGATGGCGAGAGTTCAACCAATATTTGCGATGCTCCATAGCGAGAGTCGGAGCTTATTTTATAGATGCTCCTCATGGATTGAATCTCGCGCTCGATAGGCTCGGTGATAAGTTCCTCGACCTGGAGAGGTGTTGCCCCAGGGTAGAAACAGATTATGGCGGCACTCTTGATAACAAAGGTCGAATCCTCCTTTTTACCTAGGTTTATAAACCCCCAGACTCCACCCAGAATCGAGATGGAGAGGATAAACCAGACGAGGTTTTGATTTTTAAGCGAAAGGGATGGGATATTCATATCAGTTTAATCTTCTAACTTCTTCTCCATCATGGAGTTGATATACCCCTGCGGTGACAATAAATTCACCCGATTCAATCCCCTTTTTAATCAAAACACTCTGATTACCATACGCTATATCTAGCTCCACGGGGCGTAGTTTGACCTGATTCTCAGAGTCGATAACCCAGACATAGTCACCTCCGGCGGCGGGTGCATATATCGCACTTAATGGTATGGAGATAAGCTCTTTGTCGCTCTCTAAAAGAGTCATCGTAACGTTGCATGGTAGCCCTGGTGAGATTACATACCTCTCGATATCGGGATTTTTTATACTCACCGCAACAGGGATTCCCGACCCATCGGATGAGCTACGAGCAAACTCCTTGAGGGTAGCTTCGAACTCGATATTGGGGTATTGCAGGAAGTTGACACTGAATTTTGTGGTTGGTGAGCTGAGCTGCGAGAGTAGATGTTGTGCGATGGTAAATTCGACCTGAGTGGTGTTGGCAGAAACTATACGCACTACCGATTCACCTGAATTAACTCTCTGATAATTATCGATATATACTCTCTCGACAACTCCGTTGAATGGCGCGAATAGTCGAGTTTGAGAGAGTAGCTCTTTTGAGTTTTCGTAGGTAGATTGTGCCCTTACGAATGTAGCCTGTGCACTCTCGACATCTTGCGCCGAGACCGCCTGGTGGGAGTATAATCGCTCCATACGCTCCAACTTTGATTGTGCCTCGTTGTAGGCTGAGATATCGGAGGTGACCTGTAGCTCAACATCGAGAGGGTCTAATCCGATAAGTAGCTCTCCTTGGGATACGAAATTACCCTTTGAGACAGGTAGCGTATCAATCTGTCCACCTATCTTAAATGCCATATTTACAGCATTATCGGGTGTGGCAAGCGCTGCGAAATCTTTGTCGATATAGTTTATCGCCTCAGCACGCATGCTCTTTACTGGGCGTGGACGTTTTTTGGTGTGTGGTCTGCGAGGTGAACCATTAGGGATGATACACGAAGTGGCAACTAGAAGTAGAATTAAAAGTAGATGTCTCATAGAAGTTGAATTTTACGAGAGCGTAAATTTCAACTTTTGTACCAAATTAAGAATCTGTTTAAGTTTTTCTCGCTATAATTGCTAAGATAGATATTGCTTTGATTTTCTCTCTTTGCATAAGGCGCATAGCGGTGCCTATGTAACGCAGTGTAAAGAGAGAAAAGCGAACGCCCCGATTAAGAGAGAGCAGAGACCAAATTTATTTGGGCTATGCCGAACGTAAGGGGTGAAGAACCCAAAGGGTTCAAGTGACAGATCCTTAGCAAAATAGATGAGAGAAATTTAAACAGATTCTAACGATAGCGAACTTTTTGAGTGATTACTCCATCCTCTATCGTGATAGAGCCAATGGCTGGACGCAGCATGGTCTTTAGGGTGGTGTAGTCGATTGTTGCCTGTTTGAGGTGTGATAGCTCGGTGGGTAGATTCCCCCCTGTCGAGATGAGATATACTCTCTCACCACTCACCTCTCGAAGAGATATATCTTTTAAAATCGAGCCTAAACTGCGCTGATTGAGTTCTTTTATATCCCTGATAACTAGTAGGGTAGTGGGGGTGGATGATGTTAAAACCTCACGAGTTATATTCCCGTTATATTCGTCGTATATAGCAAAATCTATAAACTCACTCCCCTCACTTTTGACACTACTTCGGGTCTCGACCCACTCCCACACATCACTATCGCGCCACTGGGTATCTTCAAGGTTAAATTCACGAAGCTCACCACTTACGATATTGCGATAGATAAGTTTTACGCTGCTCTGACTCTGCACCTCATTATCGTAGAGCAGGCTACGTAAATCACTCCCCTTTCGATAGGGTGTGAAGTCGAGTAGAGGCATGCTTTGAGTGGTGTATATAGCTAATGCAGAGCTAAATACCAGAGTCGATAATAGGATAATATTATCTCTTCGATTGGGCTTTAAGAGTTCACCTCTTTGTTGTAAAAATAGAGCTATGGCGACCGCCAACAGAGGTATGTTTTTGTAGAAAGTTTGCCATGGAGTGAGCTTAATAGCCTCACCAAAACATCCGCAATCACCAATGGGTAGAAGCGTTGCGCTGAGTAGTGAGATAGTGGTAAATACCACCATAGCAGCGAGATAGATAGCAGATACTACTCTCAGATATACCCTCATTAAGAGGAGTAGACCTATCATAAATTCGCCCATAGCAATCCCCACCGACAACCACATTGATAGTGGTTTCAACCACTCTAGAGAGTATATTGTGAGGTACTCCTCGATTTTTATCGCTCCGCCCCATGGGTCTGCTATCTTGACAAATCCCGAAAATATAAAGATAGCAGCAGCTAGAGCTGTTGCTATCCATAATATATATCGAGCATATCGTTGCATCGTCTACTTGATTAGTGGGGTAATATGGCTCTTTATCCGACTAAATATCACCTCTGGCGATGCCATCGAACCATCCTCTGCACTACAATCCACCACCGAGAAGTTCTCATCCTTTGAGGCTGAATCGATATAGACAGAGCGCACTCGACGTTGCAAATCAAGCGATGATTCATGGATATCTTTCGCTCCATTAAGGTAAGAACGGTCGTCGCCATCACGCTCCTGCGAGAGGCTCTTTTCGGTAAAAGCAAATGGTACATCCAGGAATAGCGAGATATCTGGTTTTGGTATCTTGAAGTGTTGATACTCCATATCTAAAATCCACTCTCTCAATGTGTTGTAATCACCACTCTCCTTGGCGCATTGATATGCGATATTTGAGTAGACGTATCTATCAACGATAACGACCTTTCCGCTTGATAACCAAGAGTTTATAATAGACGAAGCATCGGCTCTATCTCCGGCATAAAGCATCGCTACAAGATAGGGGTTAACTGTCTCTAAATCACCTAATTCGCCACGCAGGAACTTAGCTATTAGCTCACCATATAGCGGAGCATCAAAACGTGGAAAGTGAAGATACTCACTCTCAAGCGAATTTTGAGCGAACATCTCTCTAAGCAGCTTAATCTGAGTCGATTTACCTGCGCCATCTAAACCTTCAAGTACTATAAACATAATAATAATTTATTTCAACATCATTACTGCTCGGTCGACACCTTTTATAAGGCTATCTACGTCATCTTCAGTGTTATACATCGCTAGCGATGCTCGGCACATTCCCGTGACTGCGAAATGTTTCATCACAGGTTCGGCACAGTGTTGACCCGTACGCACCGCAATACCCAATTTGTCGAGAATCATGCCTATATCTGAGTGGTGCACTCCCTCGACGTTGAACGAGGCGATAGAGCATTTATCCTCTTGAGTACCATATATTTGCAGACCATTAATTGAGCTGAGTCCACTCGCCATTCTGCGATACAACTCTCGCTCATACTCCTCGACCTGCTGCATATCGAATTGGCTTAGATATTTAATCGCCTCACCAAGTCCAATTGCACCGATAAAGTTCTGAGTACCAGCCTCGAACTTGAGCGGAAGTTCTGCATAAGTGGTCTTTTCAAACGATACTCGATTAACCATATCGCCTCCATATAGGAATGGTGGAATCTGCTCCAAAATATCCTCCTTGCCATAGAGAACACCCACTCCAGTTGGCCCATATAGCTTATGTGCAGAGAGTGCATAGAAGTCGCAATTGAGGCTTTCTACCTCCACTCCACCATGCACAACTCCTTGACAACCATCGACTAACACCTTGCAACCTACGCTGTGTGCTGCCTCGATAATTGGTTTTAAGTCGGGACGTGTTCCCAGCGTGTTTGATGCCTGAGTGATGGCTAGAAGTTTTGTTCGTGAATCGAGAAGTCTCTCAAACTCCTCGACCATCAAACGACCCTCTTCGTCGAATGGTAATACTCTGAGTTC
Organism: Rikenellaceae bacterium; assembly: GCA_047178865.1. Taxonomy (GTDB): domain Bacteria; phylum Bacteroidota; class Bacteroidia; order Bacteroidales; family Rikenellaceae; genus Alistipes. Next base: position 13,853 of record JBCQSY010000012.1, on the reverse strand, counting down.
CACCCCTTTTTGCTCTGCAATAAATTGCCAAGGGACGATATTTGAGTGGTGCTCCATCTCGGTGACGATGATATTATCGCCAGAGGTTAGATTTTTGCCTCCCCATGAGTATGCAACAAGGTTAATGGCTGCGGTAGCTCCCGATGTAAAGACAATTTCGCGACTGCTCTTAGCTCCAAGAAAAGTCCTAACATCTTCGCGTGCAGCCTCATACGCAGATGTCATCTCGCTCGATAGGTAGTGCACTCCACGATGTATATTGGCGTTTAGTTCGCTATTGAGGAACTGGGTTCTATCTATCACACACTGAGGCTTTTGCGCAGTTGCTCCACTATCTAAATAGACCAACTTCTTGCCATAGACCTCGCGTGAGAGGATAGGGAAATCACCAACTATATCTCGACCATCAAACATATTACAATGTGTTAAATTTCATGTTAATAGCCTCCTCGATTATCTCGTCAACAGACTCGATAGAGACGCTACTCACCACATCTGCGATAAATCCCTTCATCTGTAACTGACGAGCCTGCTCCAAACTCAGACCACGCTGACGCATATAGAGGATAGCCTCGCTATCGATTTGCCCCATTGTAGCACCATGGCTACACTTCACATCGTCGGCATATATCTCCAACTCAGGCCACACCTTTGCTCTAGCTCCGTCGTTCAGCTCGATGCTTCTAAGGCTCTGATTTGCAACGCTCTGCTGTGCTCCTTCGACTACAATAGCACGAACTTTAAGCTCCGTTTTTGAACTTCCTGATACCAAGATTTTGGATTGAACCGCACTCTCGCACTTAGCAACTGAGTGTTTTACAATGATGTTCGAGTAGCTCTGCTCATCGGAAGATATCATATCTAGAGTGTTGAGCTTGCAGAGTGCATTCTCGCCAATTAAGTCGATAAATTTATCTGATTTAGAGCTGTTTAGTTGTATGCTGAGAAGGTTTAGCTCCGAGCCCTCATGTTGTGAAACCTTCACCTTTGAGCATGCGCAATCTTGGTTAAACTCAACGAGTTTTAACTTCGCACCCTGCCTAATATTGATATCAACAGAACTCTGCGCTCCATTCACAACGATAAGTTGAGTGGATACTCCCTCGCCAACCTCTATATTATAACTCCCCTCGCCACTAATCAAGAAGTTTGCGTCTCTATCCAGAAGAGACTCACTACTCTCGATGGTGAGAAGAGAGGCGTTGTTTATTAATTTTGATAAGTTGTTCATCCTCTATTTACCATTTATCAACCAATCATAACCCTCGCTCTCTAGCTTCAACGCAAGGCTCTTATCGCCTGAGTGTATGATGCGTCCTTTGTATAGGATATGCACAAAATCGGGAACGATATAGTCCAGAAGTCGTTGATAGTGAGTGATTACCACCGTAGCATTTGATTCACTCTTGAGCTTGGTGACACCCGTAGCAACAACTCGTAGTGCGTCGATATCCAGTCCACTATCGGTCTCGTCGAGGATAGATAATTTAGGCTCTAACATCGCCATCTGGAAAATCTCATTCTTCTTCTTCTCACCTCCTGAGAAACCCTCATTCACCGAGCGTGATATCATCTTCGAGTCCAACTCAACGATGGCAGCCCTCTCGCGCATAACCTTTAGAAATTGACTCGATGTTAGTGGCTCTAACCCCTGATACTTATAACGCTCCGCCATTGCCAACTTCATAAAGTTAGCCATCGACACTCCAGGTATCTCAACTGGGTATTGGAACCCTAAGAATAGACCCTTGCGAGCACGCTCCTCGATTGGAGTGTCAAGAAGTGACTCACCTTCGAAGAGAACCTCTCCTGAGGTTACAGTGAACTTCTCATTACCAGCCAAAACTGAGGCTAGTGTGCTCTTTCCTGAGCCGTTAGGTCCCATAATCGCATGAACCTCACCAGCCTTAACCGATAGGTTTATACCCTTTAATATCTCTTTGTCGCCAATAGAGGCGTGTAACTCTTTTATCTCTAACATAATAAATTATATTGCATTATTATTTTTTATCCTACGCTTCCCTCAAGGCTTAGTGCTAGTAGTTTGTGTGCCTCTACAGCAAACTCCATCGGTAACTTCGAGAGCACCTCCTTGGCATAACCATTTACGATTAGACCCACAGCCTCCTCGGTTGATATGCCTCGCTGATTACAGTAGAAGAGCTGCTCGTCTGATATCTTCGAGGTTGTCGCCTCATGCTCAACTATTGCACTTCGATTCAGAGAGTCAATCTCTGGGAAGGTGTGTGCTCCACACTTTGAACCGATAAGCAGCGAGTCGCACTGTGAGTAGTTGCGTGCATTTTGTGCCTTTGCTGCAACTTTAACTTGACCTCGATATGAGTTTTGGCTACGTCCCGCTGATATACCCTTCGAGATGATGCGGCTGCGTGTGTCGCGTCCGATATGTATCATCTTTGTTCCTGTGTCGGCTTGTTGGTAGTTGTTGGTTAGTGCCACCGAGTAGAACTCACCAACTGAGTTGTCGCCAAGTAGTACGCAGCTAGGGTATTTCCATGTGACGGCAGAGCCAGTCTCAACCTGAGTCCATGATAGAGTACTGCCATTGTGGCAAACTCCTCGTTTGGTTACGAAGTTGTAGATACCTCCATTTCCATCTTTATCGCCAGGATACCAGTTCTGAACAGTTGAGTACTTCACATTTGCACTATCACACACCACAATCTCGACCACGGCAGCGTGTAGCTGATTTTCATCTCGTTGAGGTGCGGTGCAACCCTCCAAGTAGCTCAATGTTGAACCATCATCGGCGACAATTAGAGTCCTCTCGAACTGTCCTGTACCCTCGGCATTGATTCTAAAGTAGGTCGATAGCTCCATCGGGCACTTCACCCCTTTTGGGATGTAGCAGAATGAACCATCCGAAAAGACCGCAGCATTGAGAGCTGCATAGTAGTTGTCGGTGTGTGGAACAACGCTGCCCAGATGTTTTTTTACCAACTCAGGGTACTCCTTAATCGCTTCGGAGATGGAGCAGAATATAACTCCCACCTCGGATAACTTCTCGCGGAAAGTGGTTTTAACTGAGACTGAATCCATCACCGCATCAACGGCAACTCCCGCAAGAGACATCTGCTCTTCGAGTGGAATACCCAACTTGTCAAAAGTCCTCTTTAGCTCAGGGTCAACTTCGTCCATTGAGCTAAGCTCCTTCTTTGGTTTTGGAGCAGCGTAGTAACTTATCGCTTGAAAATCTATTTCGGGGATATCGAGGTGTCCCCACGATGGATGTGAGAGTGTGAGCCAATATTCGAACGCCTTTAATCTACGCTCAAGCATCCATTCGGGTTCACCCTTTTTGCTTGAGATTAGACGAATGACATCCTCATTTAGTCCCTTCTCGATTATATCGGTCTCGATATCTGTGCTGAAGCCATATTTGTACTCTCCTCCACTGATATCTTCGATTATTTGCTTATCTTCTGGCATATATACGTATTGCAAAATTATGCCTGCAAAGATAGATATTTTTTCTGGAAAATAAAAATAATTTCGACCTCTTAGAGAGACTCTATTGTGGTATATATATATAGGTAACGGTTCCTCGTTGGCTCTGTGGAGCGTTGTTATCGGTGTTGAATCGAGAAGATTTTGCTGCACTAAGAGCGGATTGTTGCATACAATTATCACCTCCACGAAGCACAGTTGCCGCTGTTACGACTCCTCTCTGATTTAGTGTCACTTCGATTACCACATCACCACCTCCCTCACACTGGTAGGCTGGGATGGTTAAGTTCACCGAGTGACGCACTGGATTGGTGAATGAGTAGGAGACAGTTACGCTACCCTCAATTTTTGCATCTTTTTTTTGTGCTGAGTTATCGGAGTTGTTATTTTTACCCTCTTCGCGCATCCTCTCCAATGAGGCTAGAGCCTCTTGATATGCCTCTCTGTTTGCTGCCATCTGCTCCTGTACACTCTGAGCCGAAGCGTTGATTTCGTCTACATTTGTGCCTCTATCATCTACCACTCGATTGTCGAGAGCCTGCTCGTTTGAGACCCTATTTGAGACGGAACTCCAATCTAGATTCTGTTTTGTTTCGACCTCTTTTAGTAGCTCGTCACGAATTGCAACTACCTCTTCAAATTCGCTTAAATCGACGTAGAAGCCCTGTGTGTGGGGTTGTGAGGAGATGTATATCTTACCAAAGATAAAGCAGATGGCAAGAATTAGATATATTATCAGGGTGGTTAATAACCCGACTCTATTATCGTATGTCCACGTCCCAATATCCTTGGGCTTGTCCATGAACGGTAACTTTAATATGGGTTTTTTCCTCTCTGGTTGCAGTGCCATCGCGTATTAAATTTTACACAAAAGTAGTGTTTTTTTACAAAAAATTCATATCTTTGCTCAGAAAATAAATTAGATAAAGATAATATGATACAACAGCAGCAGACTTTAAATAGCTCTATCTCTTTTAGTGGCAAGGGTTTACATACTGGTAAGGATGTAAACATGAGTGTTCATCCAGCACCAGAAAACAATGGAATAGTATTTCGCCGTATAGATATCGAAGGCTCTCCAGAGATACCTGCTCTATGTGACTTTGTTGTCGACACATCTCGTGGTACAACAATCGAGAAGGATGGTTGTGCGGTATCAACAATCGAGCATATCCTATCTGCTCTATGGACTATGGGTGTGGATAATGCATATATCGATATCGATGCTCCTGAGACCCCTATTATGGATGGTTCAGCTCTCTCTTACGCTCTCTCTATCGAGAGAATCGGTCTGCAAGAGCAGAGTGCAAAGCGTACATACTATATCGTAACCGACCGCTTGAACTACTCTATGCCTGATAAGGGTGTGATGATTGATATCTTCCCAGATGATGAGTTCTCGGTCTCTGTTCATGTCGATTACAACTCTAAGATAGTTGGTAATCAATACGCTACATTCCTACCAGGGGATGACTATAAGAGTAAAATCTCGCCATGTCGTACATTTGTCTTTTTCCATGAGTTAGAGCCTTTGATGAATATGAACCTTATCAAGGGTGGCGATTTGGATAATGCAGTGGTTGTGGTTGAGAATGAGGTTAGTGAGAGTCAACTTAGTCACCTTAAGGCGTTATTCGGTAAGGATGATATCGAGGTTACAGGTGGATACCTCAATAACCAAGAGTTGCGCTTTACTAATGAGTTGGCACGTCACAAATTGCTTGATGTATTGGGTGATTTTTCGCTACTTGGTATGAGAATTGTTGGTCGTGTTGCGGCTACTCGTCCTGGGCACTTTGCCAACACCGAATTTATGAAACAACTTCGTCGTACTATCCGCAAGGAGGGCGAGAAACCACAATATAAGATAGATTTCCGTAAAGAGCCTGTCTATGATATCATGGCAATTCGTAATATGTTGCCTCACCGCCCACCATTTTTGTTGGTGGATAGAGTATATCATATCGACTCAAATTCGGTTGTGGGAGTCAAGAACGTGACGATGAACGAGCCATTTTTTGTTGGTCACTTCCCAGAAGAGCCGGTAATGCCTGGTGTTCTGATAGTTGAGGCGATGGCTCAGTGTAGTGGATTGTTAGTTTTAGCAACTATTGAGAATCCAAAAGAGTACTCGACATACTTTATGAAGATAGATGGCGTTAAGTTTAAGAGAAAGGTTGTGCCAGGTGATACCCTTCAATTTGAAGTTAGGCTTTTAGAACCAATCAGACGAGGTATCGCTGTGGTTGAGGGAAAGGCTTTTGTGGGTGATGCTTTGGCATGTGAGGCGATAATGATGGCACAAGTAGTTAAAAACAAGAAATAGAGAGAGAATCATGATTAGCGAAAGAGCTTATGTGCATCCAGATGCGAAAATCGGTCAAAATGTAACAGTAGAACCATTTGCTTATATTGCAGCAGATGTAGTTATCGGAGATGATTGTTGGATTGGTCCTGGTGCTGTGATACATAACGGTGCGAGGATTGGTAAAGGGTGTAAAATTCACACCGCAGCATCAATCTCGTGTGAACCTCAAGACCTCAAGTATAAAGGTGAGTTTGCAACTGCCGAAATTGGAGACTATAACGATATACGTGAGTATGTGACAGTTAGCCGCGGTACAGCCTCTAGGGGCAAGACCGTTATTGGCAACAACAACCTTTTGATGGCTTATGTGCATGTGGCGCATGATGATGTTATCGGAGATAACTGTGTTATAGCAAATAGAGTCTCTTTGGCTGGTGAGGTCGAGATAGGCAATAGTGTTGTTATTGGCGGTCATGCTGCTGTGCATCAATGGGTTAAGATAGGTGATAGCGCAATGATTCAGGGTGGAGCACTTATCACTCAGGATGTTCCTCCGTTTATTACGGTGCGTAATGAGTCGACTCGTTTTGCGGGTATCAATAAGATTGGATTGACTCGTCGTGGTTTCTCTGCGGAGAAAGTTGGTGAGATTCATAGTGCTTGTAGAATCCTATTCCAGAGCGGATTGAGCTATATGAGCGCATGTGATAGTGTCGAGGAGCAGATTCCTCAGAGCCAGGAGCGTGATTACTTGCTATCGTTTATTCGTGGCTCGAAGAGGGGAATTATCAAACCTTACGAGTAGTCGAGAGTTTATGATTAGAGTTGTTAAGACTCTTAATCATCAATATAATGCAATTTTTTTTGTGAATTTAATTAATTTCACTATCTTTGCATCGGAATTGTCCCACAATAGCAATATTGTGGGACACTCTATTTCCAGATTTACAGAGCCTCGGTTAGAGGTTTTAAGGGTTATAAAGATTTTTGAATAAATATTTGATAGCTACGATTTAATTTGCTATCTTTGCGAAATTGAGAATATGATTGATACTAAAAAGGTCATAGAGTGTGCTAACGCGCAGCTTGAAGGGAGTGATATATTTGTCGTTGATTGCAAATGTTCACTATCAAATGAAGTGGAGTTACTAATCGATAGCGATACAAAAGTCTCTATCGATAAGTGTATTGAGTTGAGTCGAATGATTGACTCTCAGTTCGATAGAGATATCGAGGATTTCTCGCTTACGGTAGCCTCTGCTGGCATTGGTTCAGAGCTTAAAGATATGCGTCAATTTAAGAAGTTGGTTGGTAGCTCGGTTGAGGTGCTGCTTTTAGATGGCGTTAAGATAACCGCTAAGTTGGTCGAGCTTGATGAGCAGGGTATGGGTCTGGAGTATGATGAGAGGGTTGAGGTGTTGACTTCAGCTGGGAAGAAGAAGAAGGTGATGCAGACAACTTCACGCAGAGTCGAGTTTGAAGAGGTTAAATATACCAAAGAGTATCTCGATTTCAAATAGTAATTAGGATTAAAAGAAAATACAACATATAAAATGGATAACTTAAATTTAATTTCAAACTTTGCCGAGTTCAAAGAGTTAAAGAATATCGATAAGAGCACTATGATTGGTGTTTTGGAGGATGTTTTTCGCCATGCTATTCAAAAGCAGTATGGTACAGATGAGAACTTTGATGTTATAATTAACCCTGACAAGGGTGATTTGGAGATTTGGAGAACACGTAAAGTGGTCGAAGATGATGCTCTAGAGGATGATGTGCTAGAGATTTCTATCTCCGATATGAGAAAGATAGATGAGTCGTATGATGTAGGTGAGGAGTACACTGATGCCGTTACTATGGCGCAGTTTGGTCGTAGAGCCGTACTTTCACTTCGTCAAAATTTGGCATCACGTATTCTCGATTTGGAGAAGGCATCTCTATTCGAGAAGTACTCGGAGAGAGTAGGTGAAATTATCACAGGTGAGGTTTATCAGGTGTGGAAACGCGAGGTCCTTATCCTCGACGATGATGATAATGAGTTGATTCTACCAAAGAGCGAGCAGATTCCTAACGACTTCTACCGTAAAGGTGATGCTATTCGTGCCATTATCAAGTCGGTTGAGATGAATAACAATCAACCACGTATTATCCTTTCACGTACGGCTAACCAGTTCCTTGAAAGACTATTCGAGCAGGAAGTACCTGAGATTTTCGATGGTCTAATCACAATCAAGGCTATCGCTCGTATCCCAGGTGAGAGAGCTAAGGTGGCAGTTGAGTCATACGACGAGCGTATCGACCCAGTGGGAGCTTGTGTTGGAATGAAGGGTTCGCGTATATATACCATCGTTAAGGAGTTGCGTAATGAGAATATCGATGTTCTTAACTATACAAGCAATGTCTCTTTGATGATTCAACGTACGCTTAACCCAGCTAAGGTATCGACAATCACCATCGACGAGGAGAGACAGACCGCTGCGGTCTATCTCAAACCCGACCAAGTTTCAATGGCAATCGGTAAGGGTGGTTTGAATATCAGACTATCTAAGATGCTTACAGGATATGATATTGATGTATATCGTGAGATTGAGGAGGAGGATGTGGCTCTAACCGAGTTCGGTGATGAGATTGAGCCATGGATTATCGAGGCTTTGAAGAGTGTCGGTTTCGATACAGCTAAGAGTGTATTGGAGCTAACAGCAGCGGATGTTGCATCACGTGCAGACCTTGAGGAGGAGCAGGCACAGGCTGTAATAGATATTTTGAAAGCAGAGTTTGAATAAGATTAAAAAATTATAATAGTAGTATATGAGCGAGAAAAAGATGAGACTCATTCAAGTAGCTAAGGAGTTTAATGTTGGTATGAATACCATCACAGACTTCTTGCAAAAGAAGGGTATAAAAAGCGATGGTTCACCTAACTCACCAGTTGATAGAGATGTCTACGAGGTGTTGGAGAAGGAGTATGGCACAAACAGAAATAGACAAAACGAGCGTGACACCATCCGTGAAAGAATCTCGCACAAACAAGTTTCAGTTAGTATAGAGCCTGAGGTGAGTGAGCCAGCTCCAAAAGCCAAAGAGGCTGCGGTGATAGAGACTCCGACCCTATCTGGGCCAAAGATATTGGGTAAGATTGATATCGAGAAGAAACCTGTGGCTAAAGAGCCAACCCCAGCACCTGCTCCAGAGCCAGTTAAGGTGGAGAAGGTTGAAGCCCCTGTGGTGGTGGAGTCAACTCCGACCCCTGAGGTGGTGAAAACAGAGCCGGTGGTGAGTGCTGAAGTGAAGAGTGAACCTAAGCCAAAGAGCGAGGCAGAGAAGAGTAGTGGTCTGTTCCGTGTGAATCAGCAGACTCTAACAGGACCTAACGTACTTGGTACAATGGATGTATCTGCCTTTGCACCAGGTGGTAAGGGAAAACGCAAACGCCTTAGTAAGGAGAAGGTTGATGTAACACGTCAAGGCGGAGGCGACCAGGCTAAGGGTGGTAACCGCAACAATAATAGTGGCGGTGGTAATCGTCCAGCGGGAGCAGGTCAACAGGGTCAAGGTCGTGGTGGTTTCCATAATGGTCAAAACCAAGGTCAAGGCGGTGCAGGTAACCAACAAAATCGCAATAACAATAACAACAACAACAATAAGAAGAGGGGTGGTAATAATAAACTAGCTCCAAAACCTGTTGTTCGTCAAGAGGTTAGCGATGAGGAGGTTTCAAAGCAGATTAAGGATACTTTAGCTCGTTTGACTTCGAAGGGAAATAAGAGCAAAGGTTCGAAATATCGTAAGGAGAAACGTGACGCATTCGTTGAGAAATCAAACGAGATGATGGAGCGTGAGAATCAGGAGCGTTCAACTCTTAAAGTTACTGAGTTTGTGACTGTTAGTGAGTTGGCTACGATGATGAATGTCTCTGTCAACGAGGTGATTATGGCATGTATGAACCTTGGTTTGATGGTATCTATCAACCAACGTCTCGACGCTGAGGCTTTGGTAGTTGTTGCCGAGGAGTTTGGTTACAAAGTAGAGTTCGTTTCGGTTGAGATTCAAGAGGCTATCTCGGATGAAGATTTGGATACGGTGGATGATTTGACACCTCGCCCACCTATCGTTACTGTGATGGGTCACGTCGACCACGGTAAGACTTCGTTGCTTGATAATATCCGTAAAACTAACGTTATCCAGGGTGAGGCCGGAGGTATCACTCAGCATATCGGAGCATACTCGGTAGAGCTTAATGGTCAACGTATTACATTCCTTGATACTCCAGGTCACGAGGCGTTTACCGCGATGCGTGCACGTGGTGCTAAGGTGACGGATGTGGCGATTATTATCGTTGCGGCGGATGATAGCATAATGCCTCAAACTATCGAGGCGATAAACCACGCTTCAGCTGCGGGAGTACCAATGGTATTTGCGATAAATAAGTGTGATAAACCTGCGGCTAATCCTGAGAAGATTAAGGAGCAGTTGGCTGCAATGAACTACTTGGTAGAGGATTGGGGTGGTAAATACCAGAGCCAGGATGTATCTGCTAAGATGGGTATGAACCTCGATAAACTGCTTGAGCGTGTGCTTTTGGAGTCGGAGATGTTGGATCTTAAAGCTAACCCTGATAAGAAAGCTACGGGTACGGTTATCGAGTCGACTTTGGATAAAGGTCGTGGATATGTATCTACGATATTGGTTCAAAATGGAACATTGAGAGTGGGCGATGTACTACTTTCGGGTATATATACAGGTCGTGTTAAGGCGATGTTCAATGAGAATGGTCTTAAACTAGATGAGGCAGGTCCATCGACACCAGTTCAGGTGTTGGGATTGAATGGTGCACCTCAAGCGGGTGATACTTTCAATGTTATGGAGGATGATCGTTCAGCTCGTGACGTTGCGAACAAGCGCGAGCAGTTGCAGCGTATGCAGGGTCTGATGACTCAGAAACATGTTACCCTCGACGAGATTGGTCGTCGTATCGCTATTGGTTCGTTCAAGGAGCTTAATATTATTGTGAAGGGTGATGTTGATGGCTCTATCGAGGCGATGTCTGGTTCGTTGATTAAACTCTCGAAAGAGGAGGTTCAGGTCAATGTTATCCACGCAGCAGTGGGTCAAATCTCAGAGTCGGATGTGCTTTTGGCAGCAGCGTCGAATGCTATTATCGTAGGATTCCAGGTGCGCCCATCTGCATCAGCACGTAAACTTGCTGAGAAGGAGGAGATTGAGATTCGTTTGTACTCGATTATCTACGATGCAATCAACGACATTAAGGATGCTATCGAGGGTATGCTCGAACCTATCACTAAGGAGGAGATTGTCTGCTCGGTTGAGGTTCTTGAGATATTCAAGATATCGAAAGTGGGAACTATCGCAGGATGTTTGGTGCGTGAGGGTAAGATTGGACGAAACACCTCGATACGTGTAATTCGCGACGGTATTGTGGTATATTCGGGTAAGTTGGGTTCACTCAAACGCTTCAAAGATGATGTTAAGGAGGTGACTACAGGAATGGATTGCGGTCTTAACATCGAGTCGTTCAACGATATTAAAGTTGGTGACTTCATCGAAGGATACGAGCAGGTTGAGGTTAAACGTAAGTAAAAAACATTTTAAATATATCTATTTGCTATGAGTAATAAAATTTCATTCGTTACAGCTGACGAGGCTGTAAAGGCTATTAAATCGGGTGATCATATTCATTTAAGTTCTGTGGCTTCAGCTCCACAAATCCTTATCGACGCAATGTGTCGTCGAGGTGAGGCTGGTGAGCTAAAAGATGTACATATTCACCACCTACACACTGAAGGTCCTGCACCTTATGCAGATGCTCGTTTCGAGGGTATCTTCCAACTAGATTCATTCTTCGTTGGAGCAAATGTACGTCGCGAGACTCAATCGGGTCATGCTGACTATATTCCAGTATTCTTGAGCGAGACTCAACGCTTGTATCGTTGTGGCGCAGTACCTTGTAATGTTGCGATGATTCAGGTATCTCTTCCAGATAAACATGGTTACGTATCTTTGGGAACTTCGGTTGATGCAACTCTTGCAGCTGTTGAGACTGCTCACACGGTAATCGCTGTGGTTAATAAGTTCGTGCCTCGTTCATGGGGTGATGCGATAATCCACTCTTCACAGATTAACTTGTTTGTAGAGGATGATATGCCGCTAGAGGAGGCTCACTTCTCTGTTCCAACAGATGTTGAGATTGCTATCGGTAAGAACTGTGCAGCTCTTATCGAGGATGGTGCAACTCTTCAGATGGGTATTGGTGCAATCCCTAACGCAGTGTTGGCTCAACTTGGTGGACACCGCAACCTTGGTATCCACACTGAGATGTTTGCCGATGGAGTACTTCCTTTGGTCGCAAGTGGGGTAGTTAATGGCGCAGCTAAGAATATCGATAAGGGACAGATTGTCTCTACATTCTTGATGGGTTCACAGAAAGTTTACGACTTTATCGACGACAACCCAGGCGTTAAGATGATGGATGTGGGTTACACTAATGATCCATTTATCATCGCGAAGAACGATAGAGTTACAGCTATCAACTCAGCAATCCAGATTGATATCACAGGTCAGGTTTGTGCCGACTCAATCGGTACTAAGTTCTACTCAGGAGTGGGTGGACAGGTTGACTTCGTCTATGGTGCATCTCTATCTAAGGGTGGTAAGGCTATCATCGCGATGCCATCTATTACGAATAAGGGAGTGTCGAAGATTGCCCCAACATTGAACCTTGGCGCAGGTGTTGTTACGACTCGTTCGCACATCCACCACTTCGTTACTGAGTTCGGAGCAGTTGATTTGTATGGTAAGACTCTTCAGGAGCGTGCTCGTTTGCTAATCTCTATCGCTCACCCATCAGCTCAGGAGGAGCTTGATAAGGCAGCGTTCGAGAGATATGGCTCACACCACCACTACATCAAGTCATATATGGCGAAGTAGTCCGCTGATTTTAGTGGAATATATAGATAGCGACCCATATCGGGTCGCTATTTTTTTTGACTATTCAACAATTGGATTGAAAATTTTGAATTTAACTTTTGCGATTAACTATATGGCAAAATCTAAATCTAGCATATTAGATTTGTTGTTTTTTATCTTTTCTACTCTCTCTCTAGCTAAGTCGCAGTACTCTTTACTTATATCTATTCCAATATATTTTCGATTCATTTCGAAGGCAACTTTACAAGTTGTTCCACTTCCACACATTGGATCAAAAACAACATCGCCCTCATTAGTCCATGAATATATGTGGTCTCGAACTAATTGACAAGGAAATGGTGCAGGGTGACTTTTTGCCTCTTGATCTTCTGCTTTTTTTCCAACAACATATTCCCATATATTACCCTTAATCTTATCCTTTTTAACAGGATTAGCTTGCTTTTCTCTTGTTTGGTCTCCTTTAGAAAAATTTTTATATGTTGTTCCTTTTAACTGAAGACCAGCATGTAAACACTCTATACGAATAGGATTATGGGTTGCTACACAGCCTTTGCTAAATACAAACATATATTCAAATGTATTGTTATAACGCTTTCTATATATCTGAGGAATTGGATTCGCTTTTTTGAATATCATTGTATCATGCAGATTAAATCCAGCTGCCATAAACTGTAATGCTTGTTTAAAAGATGTACCAGTTTCGCTTCCATTTATTGTCGCATCTGCTACAATCCATACTACAACACCTCCATCTTTTGTTATTCTGAAAAGTTCTGCTACAATCTCATTAAAAGGGAAAATAAATCCTTTATAACTTCGCAGATTATCATAAGGTGGTGAGGTTACCGTTAAATCAATAGAGTTGGGTGTAATACTTTTCATTACATCGACACAATTTCCATTGATTATAGTGTTTGTTATATTCTCCATTACTTTAAAGCTGAATTCAACCTGCAAATGCAACTGAATTCATATTAATAATTTGTTTAAATTTTTCATTTGGTGTGAGGTATCCGAGTCTTTTACGAGGAAGATTATTTAGCTTGTTTTCAATCCATTTAATCTGCTTTGCGGTTACTTCACTAAAGTCCGTTCCCTTGGGGATGTATTGCCTAATGAGTCCATTTGTATT
>JBCQSY010000011.1:0-67512 GCA_047178865.1 Rikenellaceae bacterium | reverse complement strand
CCCGCAATCTCTTTCCATAACGTCATTGCGGGCTTGACCCGCAATCTCTTCCCAAAACGTCATTGCGGGCTTGACTCGCAATCTCGAACCAAAACGTCATTGCGGGCTTGACCCGCAATCTCTTCCCAAAACGTCATTGCGGGCTTGACCCGCAATCTCTTCCCAAAACGTCATTGCGGGCTTGACCCGCAATCTCGAACCAAAAGGAATGAGATTCTGAATCAAGTTCAGAATGACGTGAGACAACGTAATAAAAAAAAGACAACTCGTATAGCAGCGATGAAGATAATAATTGATAGGGCTATACCCTTTATTGAGGGTGTTTTAGAGCCCTTTGCGCAGGTCGAGTATCACGATGGAATGGCGATAAATCCAGACGTGGTTAAGGATGCATCAGCTCTAATCACTCGTACTAGAACACTCTGTAATCGAGAGCTGCTCTCAGGCTCGTCGATTAAGGCGATATGTAGCGCTACGATAGGTTTCGACCATATCGATATCCCAGCTTGCGAGGCTCTGGGTATCGAGGTGAGAAGGGCAGCTGGGTGTAATGCACGAGCTGTTTTACAGTGGTTTGCCGCCTCGATAAAGTATCTCTGCCAGGAGCGAGGATGGACTCCTCAGGGTCGAACTGTTGGCGTTGTCGGGGTTGGTAATGTCGGTTCGCTTGTTGCTCAATATGCTCAGCTGTGGGGTTTTAACGTGTTGTGTTGTGACCCTCCTAGGGCGGAGCGTGAGAGCGATTTCGCCTCGATGGATTTGGAGCAGATGTTGCCTCTGTGTGATGTGGTTACCTTTCACACCCCGTTGGATTCATCAACCTTCCACATGCTTGATAATAAGAGAGTTGCTCTATTGCCTAAGGGCGGAGTTATCTTTAACTCCTCGCGAGGAGGTGTCCTCTCCACCGAGGCTCTGTTGGCATCGGGACGAGACTATGTTCTGGATGTGTGGGAGGGTGAACCAGATGTCTCTAAGGAGTTGTTGGATAGGGCTTTGATTGCAACGCCTCACATCGCAGGTTACTCGATTCAAGGTAAGGCTAGAGCTACGGCGATGGTTGTCAACGCTCTCTCTCATATATTTGAACTTCCGCTAAAGGAGTGGAGACCCGATATAGAGTGGGGTGAGAGTTGTTTGATTAGCTGGAAAGAGATGTTGTCCACGATAGATAACTATTTCGATATCAAGGCTTTGAGTGATAAGCTGAAATCCTCACCTGAGGAGTTCGAGAGTATGCGTAGCTGCTACCACTATCGCACTGACTACTTTTAGCGGTGAAAAAATCCCGCAAAATTGTATCTATGTAAAAATAATTTCGTACCTTCGTAGATTGAAATTGTATATTTATGCAAATTTGCATAAATAGGGAGCAAAGCGACTCAAAGTCCCCTACCTGAGGGAGGGGATTAGGGGTGGGGTAAGAATATAAAAGAAAAAAATCGGTAGTCTCTTCCTGAAGTAATTGCTCAAAGAACGAATAACTTTTCAAACCTTAATTGGTATTGTATATGAACAATAGTATAAAAATAGGTATAACTCAGGGCGACACTAACGGTGTCGGTTGGGAGATTATACTCAAAATATTCGCTGATGCAAAGATGTCTGAGCTTTGTGTACCAGTGATTTACGGTAGTAAAGATGCTTTTAACTACTATAAAAAACTATATAAAGAGCAGCTCTCGGACGCCTCTTACACCCTCGTAAAGTCCGCGAGCGAAGCTAGAGCCAAGAGGATTAATTTGGTTGAGTGTGGCACTTCGCCTCTCGAACTAAGACCAGGCGAGGCGACTCCTGAGGCGGCACAAGCAGCCTCAGCATCACTTACCAAGTGTGCTCAGGAGCTTAAGTCGGGGCTTATCGATGCGGTTGTTACCGCTCCAATCAATAAGGAGAGCTTGAATGGTGTAGGTTTCGAGTTTACGGGGCATACCGAGTTCTTCGCAGCTCAGAGTGGTGATAGTAATGAGCCGTTGATGTTTATGTGTAGCGAGAAGCTGCGTGTGGCTCTGGTTACCAAACATATCGCAGTGGCGCAGGTGGCATCAGCCATTAGCGAGCAGAGTGTTGTCGACTCAATCAAGGCGGTAAAGCGTAGCTTGGTTGAGGATTTCGAGATAAACGAGCCGCGTATTGCTGTGATGGCTCTCAATCCTCATGCAGGAGATGGAGGCGTTATTGGCTCTGAGGAGGGCGATGTGATAACGCCAGCTATCCGTAAGGCTTACAGTGAGAGTATGATGGCATTTGGTCCATTTGCAGCAGATGGTTTCTTCGCAGCAGGAGGCTATGCTAAGTACGACGCAGTGTTGGCGATATACCACGACCAGGGTCTGATTCCATTCAAGACTCTATCGCCTGAGGGTGTGAATTTTACGGCAGGGTTGTCGTTGGTGAGGACATCTCCCGACCATGGAACGGCCTACGATATAGCGGGCAAGGGCGAGGCTGATCCGACCTCTATGCGTAATGCGATATATATGGCAATAGATGTGGTTGCATCACGCAAGAGATATGCTCAGTTTAGTGCCAATCCACTTCAAAGAGCCGAGCGAGAGAAGAGTTCGGGTCGTGATTTGTCGGTAAAAGATATGCCACAATTCAAGGAGCAGAGCCGTTAGTTTTCTAGGTAAAGGATTCAGCTCTTAATTTGAGAAGATTTAATAAAGTATAGATAAAATGATAAAGGTAACATTTCCCGATGGCTCTGTTAAAGAGTTCGAAAAGGGAGTAACAGCATTTGATGTAGCTAAGAGCATCTCGCCACGATTGGCAGGTGATGCATTGGCTGCGGGAGTTAATGGCGAAACTGTCGATATCATGACTCCAATCGAGAGTGATTCAGCTCTTGTATTCTATAAATGGGAGGATAAGCAGGGTAAAGAGACTCTCTGGCACACCTCGTCACACCTTATGGCTGAAGCTCTTATGGAGCTGTATCCAGGTGTGAAGTTTGGTATTGGTCCCGCTATCGAGAGCGGTTTCTACTACGATATCGAGAGCCCTGAGCAGATAACTGAGTCGGACTTGGTTAAAATCGAGGCTAAGATGATGGAGTTGGCTCGTAAAAAGGAGTCGTTGACTCGTAGCTGCATCTCAAAAGCGGATGCTTTGGCTCGATTCAAAGAGCTAGGTGAGGAGTATAAAGTTGAGCTAATCAACGAGTTGGAGGATGGGACTATCACCCTCTACTCGAATGGTGAGTTTACCGACCTATGTCGTGGTCCTCACATCCCAAATACGGGTGTGATTAAGGCGATTAAGCTACTTTCGGTGGCTGGTGCATATTGGCGTGGTGACGAAAAACGTAAGATGTTGACCCGTATATATGGTATAACATTCCCTAAAAAGAGCATGCTCGATGAGTACCTTGTAATGATGGAGGAGGCGAAAAAACGCGACCACCGTAAGTTGGGTAAAGAGCTTGAGTTGTTCGCCTTTTCGCAGCGTGTGGGACAGGGTCTACCTCTATGGTTGCCAAAGGGTACGGCACTTCGCGAGAGGTTAGAGGGTTTCCTACGTTCGGTGCAGCGCGAGCATGGTTATCAGCAAGTTATGACCCCTCATATCGGTAATAAGGAGTTGTACGAAACTTCGGGACACTACGCTAAATATGGCAAGGATTCGTTCCAACCAATCACCACTCCAGCCGATGGCGAGGAGTTCCTGTTGAAACCGATGAACTGCCCTCACCACTGTGAGATATATAGCATTAAACCACGCTCTTACAAAGATTTACCTATCCGCCTAGCGGAGTTTGGTACGGTCTACCGTTATGAGCAGACTGGTGAGTTGCATGGTTTGACTCGTGTGAGAGGATTTACTCAGGATGATGCCCATCTATTTGTGCGTCCAGACCAACTTTTGGATGAGTTTAAGAGGGTGATTGATATCGTGTTGTATATCTTCAAGACCTTGAAGTTCGATGACTACACCGCTCAAATCTCACTTCGTGACCCTAATAATACGGAGAAGTATATCGGAAGTGACGAGAACTGGGAGCGTGCCGAGAGTGCAATTATCGAGGCGTCAGCTCAGAAGGGTCTGAACACCATTGTTGAGACAGGCGAGGCTGCGTTCTATGGCCCGAAACTTGACTTTATGGTTAAGGATGCGCTGGGTCGTAAGTGGCAGTTGGGAACTATCCAGGTCGATTACAACCTACCTGAGCGTTTCGACCTAACTTACAAAGGCTCAGATGATAAGCTACATCGTCCGATAATGATTCACCGTGCGCCGTTTGGCTCGATGGAGCGTTTTGTTGCGGTTTTGTTGGAGCACACAGCGGGTAAGTTCCCATTGTGGTTATCGCCCGACCAGGCGGTTGTACTCCCAATTTCGGAGAAGTATAATGACTACGCCGAGGAGGTTGCTCGCAGACTCAACGCCGAGGATGTACGCACCCAGGTCGATGACCGTAACGAGAAGATTGGTCGCAAAATCCGTGATAATGAGCTTAAACGCATACCTTACCTACTTATCGTGGGTGAGAAGGAGATGGCTGAAGATGCTGTGTCGGTTCGCCTGCAAGGTGATGGCGATAAGGGCAGCATGAGTGTCGAGGAGTTTAAGCAACATGTAAAGAGTAGAGTCGCAGCGGAGATAGAGGAGAATAAGCTCTAAAATATCTTCAATTCGAATAGAAAAAAAAGAGATTGTAGATTTGTGAGCAGAGAAATTTTTTTATATCTTTGCACAGTACAAACTATATGCACATAAGAGTGTTAGATAAAATAAGTATTAATTAATTTTTTGGGAGGACAAAACTATAGCTGGACCAAAACCATTCCATCCGAGACCCTTTAATAGTGGCGCACGTCGCCCAGCGGGATCTTACGGGCGTAAACCTCAAGAGAAGGAGTACCCCAACCGTATCAATGACCAAATCACCGTGCCACAGGTGCGAATTGTTGGTGAAAATATTGAGCAACCAATTGTATTGCCTATACGCGAAGCGATTAAAATGGCGGATGATATGGAACTCGACCTAGTCGAGATTTCACCCAAGGCAGACCCACCGGTGTGCCGTATTGTTGACTATCAAAAGTTCCTATACCAACAGAAGAAGAAGGCTAAGGAGTTGAAAGCCAATCAGACAAAGGTTGTCATTAAGGAGATTCGTTTCGGGCCTCAGACCGACGACCACGACTATAACTTTAAACTCAAACATGCTGAGAACTTCCTGAAGGAGGGTTCGAAGGTTAAGGCTTACGTATTCTTCAGAGGTCGTTCGATAGTCTTTAAAGAGCAGGGCGAGATTCTGCTGTTGCGTTTTGCTACCGACCTTGAGGAGTTGGCAAAGGTTGAGTTTATGCCAAAGCTGGAGGGTAAGAAGATGAATATGATTCTTGCGCCAAAGGTGAAGAAGTAGTTAGAGATTCAAGTAACAAAAACAGTATAAAATAAAAACTTTAAAACTAAACTAAAGATGAAGATTGTAACAATGGGCGAGATTATGCTCCGCCTTTCAACTCCAGGAAACAGACGTTTCGTTCAGAGCGACGTTTTTGATGTAGTTTATGGTGGTGGCGAGGCTAACGTAGCTGTTAGCTGTGCTAACTACGGTCACGATGCATATTTTGTATCAAAGCTACCTAAGCACGAGATTGGCGAGTCAGCAGTAAATGCACTCCGTAAGTTTGGTGTTAAGAGCGACTACATCGCACGTGGTGGTGATAGAGTAGGTATCTACTACCTTGAGACTGGAGCATCAATGCGTCCTTCAAAGGTTATCTACGACCGTGCTGATTCAGCTATCGCTAAGGCATCAGCTGAGGATTTTGATTTCGATGCAATCATGGAGGGAGCATCTTGGTTCCACTGGTCGGGAATTACTCCTGCGATTTCAGACTCATCTGCTGAGCTAACTAAGTTGGCTTGCGAGGCTGCAAAGCGTCATGGTGTAACAGTATCTGTAGACCTTAACTTCCGTAAGAAATTATGGACTAAGGAGAAGGCTCAATCAATCATGCGTCCACTTATGCAGTATGTTGACGTTTGTATCGGTAACGAGGAGGATGCAGAGTTGTGTCTAGGTTTCAAACCAGATGCTGACGTCGAGGGTGGACACACCGACGCTGAGGGATACAAGGGCATCTTCGAGCAGATGATGAAACAGTTCGGATTCAAATATGTTATCTCGACACTTCGCGAGTCATTCTCTGCAACACACAACGGTTGGAAGGCTATGATTTATAATGGTGAGGAGTTCTACGTATCTAAGCGTTACGATATCGCTCCAATCATCGACCGCGTAGGTGGTGGTGACTCATTCTCTGGTGGTGTAATCCACGGTCTGTTGGTTAAACCAACTCAGGGCGAGGCTTTGGAGTTTGCAGTAGCTGCATCGGCTCTTAAACACACAATCAATGGTGACTTCAACCTAGCATCTGTTGAGGAGGTTGAGGCTCTAGTTGGTGGTGATGCATCGGGTCGTGTTCAGAGATAATTAATTTCTAAATAGAAAAATAAGATGGCAAGATTTAATAAAATGCAGGTGATGCAGGCTATGTACACCACAGGAATGGTTCCAGTATTCTACAACGGAGATGTAGAGATTTCAAAGCAGGTTCTAAAGGCTTGTTACGATGGTGGAGTACGTGTTTTCGAGTTTGTTAACCGTGGTGACTTCGCTAGCGAGGTATTTATCGAGTTGGTTAAGTATGCAAAGGTAGAGTGCCCTGAGATGATTCTAGGTATTGGCTCAATCGTTGATGCTCCAACCGCTGCTCTATATATCGCAAATGGTGCTAACTTCGTAGTTGGTCCATACCTTAACGCTGAGGTGGCTAAGGTTTGTAACCGTCGTTTGATTCCATACACCCCAGGTTGTGGTAGCGTAACCGAGGTAGGTTATGCTCAGGAGTTGGGTTGTGACGTAACTAAGGTATTCCCAGCAGGTAACGTTGGTGGTCCTTCATTCGTTAAGAACGTTAAAGCTCCAATGCCTTGGTCTAACATCATGGCTACTGGCGCAGTAGAGCCAACAGAGGAGAACCTTTCAGCTTGGATTAAGGCTGGTGTTCACTGTGTGGGTATGGGTTCTCAGCTATTCCCAGCAGATGTTGTTAAGGCTGGTGACTGGGCGAAAATCTCTAAGATGTGTGTAGAGGCAATTTCAATAATTAATAAATATAGGTAAACGATGGTTAACTTTTCATTAGAGGGCAAAGTAGCCCTAGTAACAGGAGCAACTTACGGAATTGGATATGCACTAGCTACTGCACTTGCTGCAGCTGGAGCAAAAATTATCTTCAACGACATCAACCAAGAGGCTGTAGATAGAGGTTTAGCGTCATACAAGGCTGATGGTATCGAGGCTAAGGGTTATGTTTGTGACGTAACTAATGAGGCTGCTGTAGCTGAGATGGTTGCAGATATCGAGTCAACAGTAGGTATGGTTGATATCTTGGTTAACAACGCAGGTATCATCAAGCGTATCCCAATGCACGAGATGTCAGCAGCTGAGTTCCGTCAAGTTATCGATATCGACCTTAATGGTCCATTCATCATGGCTAAAGCGGTTATCCCATCAATGATGAAGAAGGGCGCTGGTAAAATCATCAACATCTGTTCGATGATGTCAGAGCTTGGTCGTGAGACTGTATCTGCATACGCTGCCGCTAAGGGTGGTTTGAAGATGCTTACTCGCAACATCGCATCTGAGTATGGTGAGTACAACATCCAATGTAATGGTATTGGCCCTGGTTATATCGCTACTCCACAGACTGCTCCACTTCGTGAGCTACAGGCTGATGGTAGCCGTCATCCATTCGACCAGTTCATTATCTCAAAGACTCCAGCTGCTCGTTGGGGAACTCCAGTAGACCTTGCAGGTCCAGCTGTATTCCTAGCATCTGAGGCATCGGACTTTGTTAATGGACATGTGTTGTATGTTGATGGTGGTATCTTGGCGTATATTGGTAAAATGCCTAAATAAAACTCTCTTTAAGAGCGATATTTCGTACTTCCCTTGAGTTTAAAATCCTCATGTACTTTAGTACACTGCGGTTTCAAACTCTGCACGAAGCACAAAATCTCATCTCTTAAATCAACTTATTAATCTCTAAGAATCGGTTTAAGTTTTTCTCGCTAAATTTGCTAAGAGAGATGTTGCTTTGATTTTCTCTCTTTGGACAAGGTGCATAGTAGACTCTATGTAACGCAGTGCAAAAAGAGAAAAGCAGAGTGACAGATACTTAGCAAAGTAGATGAGAGAAATTTAAACAGATTCTAAATGGGCGGCGATTTTTATCGCCACCCATTTAGGGTTTAAATAAATATAAACTTAAAACTTAAATAAAAGATGGAAATATTTGAATATATCATCGGTTTAGGTGCTGCGGTGATGATGCCAATCATCTTCACTATTCTGGGTATCTGCTTGGGTATCAAACCAGCTAAGGCACTCCATTCGGGACTCTTTGTGGGTGTCGGTTTTGTGGGATTGGGTGTAATTACAGCCCTTCTAACTTCGACTCTAGGCCCAGTGCTTAGTGCTATAGTTCAGAACTATGGACTCGAACTCGAAGTGTTCGATATGGGTTGGCCAGCGGCTGCGGCGGTAGCTTACAACGCACCAATCGTCGGAGCGTTGATTATCCCTATCTGTTTGGCTGTTAACGTGTTGATGCTTGTGACAAAGACCACTCGCACGGTGAATATCGACTTGTGGAACTACTGGCACTTCGCCTTTATCGGTGCAGTTGTCTACTTCGCAAGCGATAGCATTGGATGGGGTCTGTTCGCAGCGATTATCTGCTACACCATCACCATGGTTATGGCGGATTTCACCGCAAAACATTTTCAGGAGTTCTATGGTGATGTGGATGGAATCTCTCTACCACAGCCATTTGTTCAGGGCTTCGTGCCATTCGCGATTGTGCTAAACAAGGCGATGGATGCAATCCCAGGCTTCGACAAGTTGAATATCGATGCCGAGGGTATGAAGAAGAAGTTCGGTATCTTGGGCGAACCACTTATCCTTGGTGTTATCGTTGGTGGAATCATTTCGGGCGTTGCCGAGTTTGGCGCAGCTGATGGAGCATCGATTGCCGATAAGATTAAGAATATCTTGGTTGTCGGTGTTAAGATGGGAGCTGTTATGGAGCTTATTCCACGTATCACTCGCCTCTTTATCGAGGGTTTGACTCCTATCTCTCAAGCTACCAAAGAGCTTATTGCCAAGAAGTTCAAGAACTCTGCAGGTCTCAATATCGGTATGACTCCAGCCTTGGTTATTGGACACCCAACTATCTTGGTTTCGTCGCTAATCTCGATACCTATCATCATCCTATTGTCGGTGGTTCTTCCAGGCAATAAGTTCTTGCCATTGGCATCGTTGGCTGGTATCTTCTACGTATTTGTGATGGTTCTTCCGATAACTAAAGGTAATGTTGTGAAGAGCGTAATTATCGGTTTGGTCTCTTTGGTTGTGGGTCTATACTTCGTTACGGACTTGGCTCCATCATTCTCTTTGGCTGCGGCTAAGGTGTTTGAGATGACAGGCGACGCAACGGTACGTATTCCTGATGGATTTACTCAGGGTGCATCTATCGACTTCGCATCGAGCCTATTCGCTTGGGTTATATACCACCTAACACACTCATTCAAGATTGTAGGCCCTGCCATATTGGTTATCATCTCTGTTGTGATGATGTATATCAATCGTTGCAGAATCATTAAATCTGAAAAACAAGACTAAAAAATAAACAACAATGAAAAAATTAATTCTTATCGTAGCAGCTGTTCTTTCAGTTGCAGCAGCTACAGCACAGACAACAAATTATGAGGTTCGTTACGCTACCAACCCAAAGGGTTTTAAAGCATACGACACTCAGGAGCTACGTAGCGAGTATTTGATTCAAAATCTATTCGTTGCCAATGAGGTTAACATGGTCTACACTATGCACGATCGTATGATTGTCGGAGGTGTTATGCCAGTTGGCAAAACTATCAAATTGGAGAGCATCGACCCATTGAAGGCTAACTACTTCTTGGAGCGTCGCGAGATTGGCGTTATCAACGTTGGTGGCGAGGGTGTTATCACCGTAGGTAAGAAATCTTACAAGGTGGGTTACAAAGAGGCTATCTATATCGGTCGTGGTAACGAGAGTGTTACATTCACTTCGAACAGCGCAGATGCACCAGCTCTATTCTACTTCAACTCAACTCCAGCACACAAGGAGTTCCCAACCAAATTTATCGGTTTGGATGATGTAGTACCAGTTGAGTTGGGTTCATTGGAGGAGTCTAACCACCGTGTAATCAACAAATATATCGTTAACCAAACTATGGAGACTTGCCAACTTCAGTTGGGTATGACCGAGCTTAAGACAGGTAGCGTTTGGAACACAATGCCAACCCACGTACACGACCGTCGTATGGAGGTTTACTTGTACTTCGAAGTTCCTGAGTCACAAGCGGTTTGTCACTTCTTGGGTGAGCCACAAGAGACTCGTGGTATCTGGATGAAGAACTTGGAGGCGGTAATCTGCCCAGAGTGGAGCGTTCACGGTGCTGCAGGTACTACTAACTACACCTTCATTTGGGGTATGGGTGGTGAGAATCTTGACTACGGTGATGTAGACAAGGTTGCTGTTTCAGATATGAAATAATCTACTATAAAATAGAGAGTAAAGATGAAGACTTTAAAGAGCATCTTACTACTAGGACTCCTTTGTTTCGCTTCATGTGGAGCAGAGGAGTACTCATTAGTAGTTACGAATAACTCAACAATCGACCGCCAGGCGGAGGTTGTTGCAGTGAGCGAGTTGGAGAATCCCGAAGAGTTTATCGTTCTGGGAGCGGATGGATTCGAGATTCCATCACAGGTTACCTACGATGGAAAGCTACTTTTCCAAGCGACCGTAGCCTCAGGCGAGCATGAGTACTTCTCATTGGTTAAAGCGGCACGTCGTATGCCATTTGCAGCTATTGCGTCGGGTAGAATCTACCCAAATCGTCTCGATGATATCGCTTGGGAGAGTGATAAAATCGGATACCGTGTCTACTCGAAGAGAGCCGGAGCGGATGGATGGACACTCTACGGATATGATGTATTCACCAAGATTGGTTCGCGCCCAGTGCTCGACGACCTCTATGCTGCCGAGTGCGACCAACGCACCAGAGCATATATCAAGAAGTTGCGCGATGCAGGAAATGAGCTTGACGCCAAGATTCTTCACGCTGCAATCTCTTACCATATCGACCACGGACAGGGTATGGATTACTACCCAGTAGGTAAGACTTTGGGTTGTGGAACTGCCGCTCTGGTTAGAGATGGCGAAATCTACTACCCTGAGTACTTCCGCGACTATGAGATTTTGGACGAGGGTGGTTTGCGTTTCACCTTTAAGACAACGTTTGACCCAGTGCAGATTGGCGACGATATGATTGTCGAGGAGAGAATCATCTCTTTGGATGCAGGCCAACACTTCAACTTGGTTCAGGTTAACTTCAAGAACCTAACTTCGGAGTCGGATGTGGTTGTCGGTCTTGTTACACATGACGATGCCAAGGTGAGCCAAGTTAGAGATATCTCTATCGCCTACGCCGAGCCAGAGCATAAGTATGGATGGCAGACCTATGTTGCTGCGGTTTTCCCTGAGAGTATGACTCCAAGCGTTAAGTTCTTCTCGAAAGAGGAGGCTAAGGATCGTAGCGCAACGGGACATATCCTCACGCAGGGCGTTCTCAAACCAGGCGAGACTTTGAGCTACTATATGGGAGCAGGTTGGAACAGATGGTGTTTCGACACGGCAGATGATTGGTTCGCACACGTACGTGAGCAGGAGATTGTTCTCAACGAACCACTAGAGTATAAACTCTCGAAGTAGAGAGTAAAAGGTTTATATATTAGGGGCAGTTGGTGGTGTTTATTTACCACTAACTGCTACCTGATTAAAAGAGTGTAATGGAGTTTAAATTAGAGAGTCGTTGCCCCGATAGTCAGGCACGAGCAGGTCAAGTAACAACAGACCATGGAGTGTTCCACACCCCGATATTCATGCCCGTAGGTACTGCGGCGGCGATGAAGGGTATCTTTCATCGTGACGTCGAGCAGGAGGCGAAGGCTGAGATTATCTTGGCTAACACCTACCACCTCTACCTCAGACCAGGTATGGATATTATCGAGGCGGCAGGTGGAGTTCACCGTTTCTCGACTTGGAATAGACCGATGCTCACGGATAGCGGCGGTTTCCAGGTCTTTTCGCTTTCGGGATGTCGTAAGCTAAAGGAGGAGGGGTGTCACTTTCAGTCGCATATCGACGGGTCGCGACACCTATTCACTCCTGAGAGTGTGATGGATACCCAACGCACCATAGGTGCGGATATTATGATGGCATTCGATGAGTGCCCTCCGGGTGATTCGACACATGAATATGCCGCAAAATCATTGGCTCTAACTCAGCGATGGCTCGAAAGATGCTTTAATCGTTTTAGCTCGACCCAACCTAAATGGGGGCACTCGCAGTCGCTATTCCCGATTGTTCAGGGGTGTTCGTTTCCCGATTTGAGGGCTAAGGCGGCAGAGGATGTATTGCAGTATAACGCTGATGGTTACGCTATTGGCGGGTTGGCTGTGGGTGAGCCGACAGAGGTGATGTATGAGATGGTCGAGGTGGTTGACGCTATCCTACCACAAGATAAACCTCGTTACTTGATGGGAGTGGGAACTCCAATCAATATCCTCGAAGCTATCGACAGAGGTGTCGATATGTTCGACTGTGTGATGCCAACGCGTAACGGACGTAATGGGCAGCTATTCACATGGGAGGGTGTTATAAATATCCGCAACCGCAAGTGGTGTGACGACTTCTCTCCAATCGATGCTGAGGGTGATGCATTTGTCGATACCACCTACTCGAAGGCGTATCTCCACCACCTTGTCAAGTGTGGTGAGATGTTGGCAGCGCAGATTGCATCGCTGCACAATATCGCCTTCTACCTTAGAGTAGTCAAGGCGGCACGTGAGCATATCATCGCAGGTGATTTTGCTCAGTGGAAGAGGGAGGCAGTTGAGAAATTAAGTAGACGATTGTAGATATGAAGTTTCGTTTTCCAGGATTAAAGATTCTTGACAGATATATCATAGGTAAATTTTTGTCGACCTATGTATTTGCTATTGCGATGATTATCGTCATCGTTGTGGTCTTTGATTATGTCGAGAAGGCGGATAACTTCCTGCAACAGAAAGCTCCACTCAACGAGGTGGTTTTCGACTACTACCTCAACTTTATCCCATTTTTTGTCAATCAATTTAGTGGACTATTCACCTTTATTGCGGTGATATTCTTCACTTCGAGGCTTGCGTATCAGACCGAGATTATCGCTATTTTATCTGCGGGTGTGAGCTTCAAACGTCTAATGTGGCCATACTTTGTTGGTGCACTAATTATATCAGTATTCTCGCTGGTGCTCAATTTATGGATTATCCCCATATCGCAGCAGTCGGTTGTTGATTTCGAGATGAAATATCTCAAAAAGAGGCAGAATAATCAATTCGATCGCCATATATATCGCCAGATTGAGCCTGGTCTATTCCTCTATCTTAGGGGTTATAATAGCAACGGAACTACTTCGTTCTTCGTTCTCGAAAAGTATGAAGATGGCTCGATGGTCTCATCGCTAGAGGCGGCAAATGCTCAGATGGATTTCGAGACAAAGCGTTGGAGTGCACCACGTTACACCAATAGGGTCTTTGACGAGGATGCAACTGAGCACTTCACCCAACACCGCAATCTCGATACCCTGATAAATATCGAGCGTAACGAGCTGGGGCGTGTGTTCGAGATTGTTAAGGCGATGAATATCGAGGAGCTGAACGAGTTCCTCGACCAGCAGCGTCGGAAGGGGTCGGACACAATAAACTATATCGAGGTTGAGAAACATGCGCGCTTTGCCTATCCATTCTCCACCTTTATCTTGACACTGATAGGCGTGTCGCTCTCGTCGCGAAAGGTGAGGGGAGGAACTGGTGCGCATATTGGAGTGGGTGTAACGCTCTGTTTCACCTATATCCTAATTAGTAGATTCTTCGAGGAGTTCGCTAGAGGAGGAGCGTTGGATGCAGGGTGGGCTGTATGGTCGCCAAATATCATCTACCTCTTTGTGGCGATATACCTCTATGTAAAAGCTCCGAAATAATGGGTAGTAGCTACTTCGAAAATATACTCCGTGCACGTCTCGATGGAGTGAGAATAACCCCTCAGCAGGCTTTGGAGCTGTGGAGTGATGCTCCGCTTGAGCTGTTGGGTGAGTATGCCCTTAAGGCTAAGAGGCGGGTGAGTGGCGATAAAATCTACTACAACCAAAACATCCATATCGAACCAACGAACGTGTGCCGATTCCACTGTCGATTCTGTTCGTATCGTCGTGATAAGGGGGTGGATGGTGCATGGGATTTGTCGCTTGACGAGATATACGACATCGCTCGCAGCTACCAGAATAGCCCAATAACCGAGATACATATAGTGGGCGGAGTCCACCCTGAGCGTGGTTTCAACCACTACCTAGAGATGATTAAGGGGGTGAAGAGCATATTGCCAAATGTTGCAATCAAAGCATTCACCGCAGTCGAACTAGCGGAGATGATAACCGACTCGTCGCTGAGTTTCGAACAGGGGCTCACCGCCTTGAAACTGGCGGGGATGGAGGCTATACCAGGTGGTGGAGCTGAAATTTTCGACGAGGAGCTGCGAGGGCAGATATGCCCCGATAAGGGTTCGACTAAGATGTGGTTAGAGATGCATCGCACAGCACATAAGCTGGGAATCCCAACCAACGCGACGATTCTCTATGGACACGTCGAGACCCTGGAGCATCGAGTCGACCACCTTGATAGGTTGCGCCAGTTGCAGGATGAGAGTGGCGGATTTGACGCCTTTATCCCACTAAAGTATCGCTCCGCAGGGAACGAACTCGACGTTAAGCAGGAGAGCACGGTAGAGGATGATATGCGAATGTTAGCCATGTCGAGGCTCTTTTTGGATAACGTGCCACATATCAAATCCTACTGGGTGATGTATGGCAAGGAGAATACCGAGCTATCGCTGGGTTATGGAGTGGATGATATTGATGGAACTATCGACGACACCACCAAGATATTCTCGATGGCAGGCTCTCAGGAGCAGAAACCTCGATTCACCCCTTCAGCGATGGAGTCGATGGTGCGACGAGCTGGTTTCGAACCTCATGAGCGTGATACACATTATAATGTAATAACGAGATAAAAATATATGAAAAAGAGCAAGAAAAAGGGGAGTGCCTCTCTATATGTTGGATTAAATATTGTGGCAATTATCGTGGCGATAGCTGCGCTACTAACTGTCTCACACCTCTCTCTGCGTTGGATGACACGTTCGCAGCAGAGGGTCGAAGTGCCCGATTTCAGGGGGTTGTCTCTAAGCGAGGCGAAGTCGTTGGCCGAGAAGAGCGACTTGAATCTCTGTATCAACGACTCGCTCTATGTCAACTCTGTGGCTA
The DNA here is from genome assembly GCA_047178865.1 of Rikenellaceae bacterium. Classification (GTDB taxonomy): domain Bacteria; phylum Bacteroidota; class Bacteroidia; order Bacteroidales; family Rikenellaceae; genus Alistipes. Next base: position 52,026 of record JBCQSY010000011.1, on the reverse strand, counting down.
AGGGTGCGGTGCTCGACCAACAACCTTCGAGCGGTGTGGAGGTTAAACCCGACCGCACAATCTATATCGTGATTAACGCCTTTGGCGATAGGTTGGTTAACATGCCATACGTTGCGGATTACTCTCTGCGCCAGGCGATTAACACCTTGGAGGCAGCATCGCTTACTATCGACAGATTGGAGTATCAGCAGGATATCGCAACAAACTATATCCTCTCGCAGAAGTACCTAGGTCGCAGCGTTAATAAAGAGAGCCAGATGATGGCGAAGGCTGGTGGAGCTGTCACCTTGGTGGTGGGTGTGGATAGAGCCAAATACCAATACACCACAATGCCGATGGTCGAGGGACTATCGCTTGCTCGTGCGAAGGTTACTCTATGGGGTGCAGGTGTAAATGTAGGAAGCGTAAACTTTTCGCCGGGGTTCAATCTTGAAGATGAAGCCAGAGCGGTGGTTATCAAACAATCCATCAACCCAGAGGAGCGTGCCTCGTGGGGTAGTAGTGTAAACCTAACTCTAGGTTACCCATCCGAGCGTGTTATTCGCGAGGTGGTCTTAAAGGAGTAGTTACAAATTTGAAAGAATGTTAGAAGAAAATTTAGATATAATCGAACTCGATGACGAGTTAGAGAACCCCACAGGGGAGTTGTTTGAACACTTTAGTTTCGAGGTTGATAAGGGTCAATCGCCCATTAGGTTGGATAAATATCTAACCCCGTTGTTGCGCAACTACTCGCGTAATCGTATCCAGGAGGCTGCCGATGCGGGAGCTATCTATGTCAACGATAAGGTGCAGAAGTCGAGCTATAAGGTTAAACCCGAAGATAAAATCGCCATAAAATTATCATACCCTAAGTATGAGAATGTGATAATCGCCGAGGATATCCCACTCAATATCGTCTACGAGGATGATGCTCTACTGGTGGTGAATAAGGAGGCTGGAATGGTTGTCCACCCAGGGCATGGTAACTACACGGGGACTCTGGTCAATGCGCTAACCTACCATTTGAAGGGTGACAGCGAACTCACCGAGGATGCCGATATGAGGGCAGGGTTGGTTCACAGAATCGACAAAAACACCTCAGGTCTACTCGTTATCGCCAAGAGCGAGAGGGTGCATGCACACCTGGCAAAACAGTTCTTCGACCACTCGACAAAGCGTAAATATATCGCTTTGGTCTGGGGTAACGTCGAGGAGGAAGAGGGTACGATTATCGGAAATATCGGACGCAATGTCCGCGATAGGCTCAAGATGTTCGTATTCGAGGATGGCTCAGATGGTAAACACGCTGTGACTCACTACCGTGTGCTGCGACGATTTGGTTATGTCACCTTGGTGGAGTGTCAACTAGAGACCGGACGTACTCATCAAATCCGTGTCCACATGGCGTGGAAGGGTCACCACCTATTCAACGACGAGCGTTACGGAGGCGATAGAGTGCTTAAAGGCACAACTTTCACAAAGTATAAACAGTATGTCGAGAACTGCTTCGCGATAATGCCACGCCACGCTCTCCATGCCAAGATGCTGGGATTCGTTCACCCGATAACTGGCGAACAGATGCAATTCGAGAGCGAACTACCCGATGATTTCGTGGCACTGCTTGAGAAGTGGGAGCACTATTCGAAGTACAACGACTAGTTAAGAATTCATAATTCATAACTCTTACTTCTTAATCCGAGCAATCATCTTCTTCATATTCTCGATAAACTCCTCGGAGCTCATACCGCCGCTCATGCGACCGACTAGTTCGCCTTCGGAGTTAAAGACCAAGTAGGTTGGTATCGAGCTAACCTGGTAGTCGCGTGAGAGTGCTTTGCCTGTCTGGTGGTCGACGTTATACTTAGCTGCGATAAAGTGCTCGCCCATGAATTTGCCAACATCCTCGCGTGAGAATACATTGCGGTTCATGGCAACACACGGAGGACACCAATCAGCATAGAGGTCGATAAAGACGAGCTTTCCGCTCTTGTGCGATAGCTCTTTAAGGACGTTGGTGTCGCCCTCGACAAATTTAACCTGTGCTGTAGTTGTTGCTACGCAGAGCAACATAGCTGCTGCAAATAGAATTATTCGTTTCATTGTATTAGGTGTTTAATTTTCGTTCATGTAAGAGGTTGATAACAAACCACAAGCCGCTTTTATATCTTCGCCACGAGACTGCCTAATTGTGGTATGTATCCCCTTGGCAGTCAGCGCATCACGGAACGCTAAGATTTTAGCCTCGGCAGGTGAGAAGTAGGGCGACGATGGGATTTTGTGGAACTTGATGATATTGATTCGACACTTCAATCCATTGAGCAGTCGACACAGCTCCTTGATATGCTCTCTGGAGTCGTTGAGTCCACTCATTAATATATACTCAAAGGATAACCTGCGCTGCGCAGACCAATCCCACTGCTTCAACTCCTCGATTAATTCGGCTATTGGATATGCCCTCTCGATGGGCATAATCGCCTCACGCTGAGAGGAGAATGGGTTGTGGAGGCTGACCGCTAGGTTCACCTTTGTACCCTCGACGAGCTGCTTGATTCTGGAGGTTACTCCCGCCGTTGAGAGCGTTACTCGTGATGGCGACCATCCGTAGCCCCATGGCGAGGTGACTATCTCCAGCGCTTTTAGCACCTCTTCGATGTTGTCTAAAGGCTCGCCCATACCCATCAACACAAGGTTGCTCAACTTATCACGTTCGGGAAGTGAAGCCACCTGGTTGAGTATCTCGCCTGCGGTGAGCGAGCGAGTGAGTCCCTGCTGAGCCGTAGCGCAGAACTTGCAACCCATCCTACACCCCACCTGAGTCGATAGACACAAAGTAGCTCGCTCCCTATCGGGGATATACGCACTCTCGATATAGAGCGCATCGGCGGTTTTGAATAGATACTTCTTTGTGCCATCGCCACTCACGCTCTCCTGGATGGGAGGAGTTACTCCTATAGTATAATCACGTGATAGAGCCTCGCGCCCTTTGGCTGAGATATTACTCATCTGCTCGATAGAGGTGACACCTTTTTTATATAGCCAATCCGCCATCTGCTTAGCTGTAAAACCTGGTAGCCCAAGTTGTAAACAGATATCTTTAAGTCCGGTGAGACTCTTGCCGTATAGTGGCTTTTTATCGCAATTCATTCGTAAAAATATTTTATATCGCAAAAATAGTTAATTTTTACTCAAATTTAACACAAATAAATTTCGTTTTGTAAAAAATAAACTCTATATTTGTAGTTGGATATATAACCCATCCACCCACTCTCCGCCCGTTTTGTTTTGTGGTTGAGCCTTATAGTGCTAGTAATTAGGCTATTGTGTGTTTTGTGAGGTATGGTAGATTGAATTGGCAGAGTTTGTCGGTTGTGTTTTATGTCGAAGTAGTACAAGAATTAAAAACTTATAATATTAACAATGGAACAGAAAAAAACTCCAAAAGCAGACCTTAATAATAAAAGAGGTCTTTTACTAGAGATTGGTTTCATCTGTGCTTTGGGTATGGTAATCTTCGCGTTTGCTTACACTCCGAAAGAGTATCGTATCGAGTCAGTTGAGATGGATTATGGACCAGTAGAGGAGCAGATTACAGAGATTACTCGTCAAGACGAGAAACCACCAGAGCCTCCAAAGAAGGTTGAGGTGAAGGTTATCACTGACCTGCTTCAAGTTGTAACCAACGACACGAAAGTCGAGACTGAGGTGGATTTCGCCGAGTTCGACGAGGATGTGGATGTTATTCAGCAAGTTGAGATTGTTGAAGAGGTAGTCGAGGAGGAGATTTTCCTATTCGCTGAGACTATGCCTTCATTCCAAGGTGGTGATATCATGACATTCCGTGCATGGGTTCAAAAGCAGCTTAAATATCCTGCAATCGCTCAGGAGAATGGTATCTCAGGTCGTGTGACTATATCATTCGTGATTGAGAAGGATGGTACGTTGACTAACATTCAGGTACTTCAAACTCCTGACCGTTCACTCTCTGACGAGGCGGTTCGTGTGTTGAAGACTTCACCAAAGTGGGCTCCTGGTAAGCAACGTAACCAGAGCGTACGTGTGAAGTATAACCTTCCTGTTGATTTCCGTATCGCTAACTAAGAGGTTGCAAAGAAGTCTGTATAGGCGTAGAGGTGTCATTTACTACGTTTAAGAATAAATATAGGGTATCTCGTTAAACACGTGATACCCTAATTCTGTCAAAAATAGAGTTTTAATTTGGAGAAAAAAGAGCAAAATATAGAGTATAGAGCAAGAAGAGCAGTGCTAGTGGCTGTGATTCGTGACAGACAAGAGCCCGGTGAGGCGATGGAGTTTTTGGATGAACTTGAGTTCTTGGCAACTACTGCCGATATCGAGAGTGTCAAGGTATTTACTCAGCGACTCCCTCAGCCATCCTCTCGCATATACGTGGGGCCTGGTAAGCTGCGCGAGATAGCGGAGTACGCCAAGGAGAATGAGATAGATTTGGTGATATTCGACGATGAGTTATCACCATCGCAGACTCGAAATATCGAGAAGGAGCTACCCTGCAAGGTGCTGGATAGGACTCGTTTGATTCTCGATATCTTCCTCTCGCGTGCCACAACAGCGTATGCTAAGACCCAGGTGCAGCTGGCGAATTACGAATATATGCTGCCTCGTTTGACTGGTTTGTGGACTCACCTCGAACGTCAAAGGGGTGGAACGGGAACTCGCGGTGGTGCGGGTGAGCGTGAGATTGAGACCGATAGGCGTATTGTGCGTGAGCGAATAACTAAGCTAAAGGAGGATCTTAAGAAGATTGATAGGCAGATGGCGGTGCAACGCTCCAATAGAGGAGGCATGGTTCGTGTAGCGTTGGTGGGTTACACCAATGTTGGTAAGTCGACCATTATGAACCTTATAGCCAAGAGCGAGGTCTTTGCCGAGAATAAACTCTTCGCAACGCTCGACACTACGGTGCGTAAGGTGGTGTTTGATAACCTGCCGTTCCTGTTGTCGGACACCGTAGGTTTTATCCGTAAGCTCCCAACGCAGCTTGTCGAGTCATTCAAGTCGACCCTTGATGAGGTGCGTGAGGCTGATTTGCTGCTACATGTTGTCGATATCTCGCACCCTGGGTTCGAGGATCAGATAGCCGTTGTTAAGCAGACACTGCAAGATATTGGTGCGGGTGATAAGCCGACCTTTATGGTGTTCAACAAGATTGATGCCTACACCTACATCAAAAAGGAGGAGGATGATTTGACCCCGGCAACGCGTGAGAATCTATCGCTCGAAGAGTTGAAGAGTATGTGGATAGCCAACGACTCGACGACCCCGGCAATCTTCCTTTCAGCTGTGGAGAGAATGAATATAGATAAGTTCAGAACCGACCTCTACGCCATGGTGCGTGAGATTCATTCGGGACGTTATCCATTTAATAACTTCTTGTATTAGAAGTGTTTAAAACAAACTAAAAACTAAACTACCATGCTAAAAGTTCTAACATCTACCCCTTCGCTGCTTAGTCGATTTATCGAGGAGTTGCGTTGCGTAAATATCCAGAGAGACTCTATGCGTTTTCGTCGTAATATGGAGCGTATAGGTGAGATTATGGCCTATGAGATATCTCAGAGCCTTGGTTACGAGTCGAAATTGGTCGAGACTCCACTGGGTGAGTTGCAGGTTGATTCGTGTAGCGACGAGGTGGTTGTAGCGACTATACTTCGTGCGGGAGTCCCTTTCCACCAAGGTTTTATGAACTACTTCGACTCTTCGTCTGCGGCGTTTGTCGCAGCCTATCGTAAGAGCCACAAGGATAACACCTTCGAGGTGAAGTTGGACTATGTATCGTGTGGCGATATCGAGGGCAAAGTGTTGCTCTTGGTCGACCCGATGTTGGCAACGGGAGCTTCGTTGGAGATAGCGTATAAGGCGTTGTGTGAGAGGGGTGGCGAGCCTAAGCAGGTGCATATCGCCTCGATATTGGCGAGCGAGCAGGGTATCGACTTTATTAAAGGTGCGATGGATAGCTCAAAGACCACTCTTTGGGTTGGAGCTGTCGACCAGGAGTTAACCTCGAAGTGCTATATCGTGCCAGGGTTGGGCGATGCTGGTGATTTGGCTTATGGTAGCAAGATGTAAATCTATGGCAAAGATACGTTTAACTAAGGAGTTTAGCTTTGAGGCGGCTCATTTTCTGGGTGGATATGATGGTCTGTGTCGCTATATCCACGGACACTCTTATCGGATGTTTGTAACCGTTAAGGGCGAGCCAAATGGCGATGCTCTATCGCCAAAGTATGGGATGGTTGTCGACTTCAAAGAGTTGAAAAAGATTGTCAATGAGGAGGTTGTCGATAGGCTCGACCACGCACTTGTTGTGCGCAAGGGCGATACTCCCGCGGCTCTACTCGATGCGGAGTTTTGTAATTTGGTGAGTGTGGATTACCAACCAACATGCGAGAATATGATTGTCGATTTTGCCGAGCGTATCTCGTCGAGACTACCGCAAGGGGTTGAACTTCACTCTCTTAAACTCTATGAAACGGCAACTTCGTATGCTGAGTGGTACGCCGAGGATAACAGATAATTTTTCAAATCGTAAACATCATGAAACGACTCTATTTAATCGATGCTTATGCGTTGATTTTCAGATACTACTACGCCTTTATCAATAGACCAATGAGGAGCAAATCGGGGATGAACACCTCGATTATTTTTGGTTTTACTAAGTTCCTGAGGGATATTATCCAGCGCGAAAAGCCCGATATGTTGGGTGTGGCATTTGACCCTCCGGGTGGATGTTTTCGTCGTGAGTTATACCCTGAGTATAAGGCGAATAGGGGTGCTACTCCCGAAGATATAATCGAGTCTGTTCCCTACGTCAAAGAGGTGGTCGAGGCGATGGGTATTCCGATTCTTCAAGTTGCTGGTTATGAGGCGGATGATGTTATCGGAACTCTCTCGAAAAAGGGCACAGAGGCTGGATATGAGGTCTTTATGGTGACCCCAGATAAGGATTATGGGCAGCTGGTGACTCCCCGCTGTAAGATATATAAGCAGAAAGACAACCTGGTCGAGATAGTTGACGTCGAGGCTATTAACTCAAAATATGGCATCGAGAACCCTGCGTTGGTGAGTGATATCCTGGCGATATGGGGCGATGCTTCGGATAATATTCCGGGCGTTATGGGTATTGGCGAGAAGGGTGCATGTAAGCTAGTGCAGCAGTGGGGTGATATCGAGAGCATTATCGCAAATGTTGATAAGATAAAGGGTAAACAGGGTGAGCGTATCGCCTCTTCGGTGGAGCAGCTGCGACTCTCTAAACAGTTGACCCTGATATCGTTGGATGTACCAGTGGAGTTCTCGTCAGATGATTTGGTGATATCCTCACCCGATGCCCAGCGACTTCACTCTATCTTCTCGCAACTCGATATTCGAGCCTTCGAGGGTAACCTCTACAACGTAGAGAGTAGCACTCCGCAACCACCCAAAGAGCCGCAGGATTTGTTCTCAGCTCCCGCCTCGCTCTCAGGGCAGTTAGACCTATTCGCCCCTGTGCAACAAACAGTGGCGCAGGTGAGTGAGCCGCAAGAGCCTATCTATCAAGAGGATGTGGAGCAGGTGGAGATGGCAACCATCGAGTCGACTCCTCACAACTACAAGGTGGTGAGCGGAGTGGTGGATGTGCAGCAACTATGCGCTGAGCTGATGAGGCATGATGAGCTCTGTTTCGATTGTGAGACTACGGGGTTAGACCCTTTCAAAGATAAAATAGTTGGTATCTCGTTCGCTGTCAAGGAGTTCGAGGCGTTTTATATTCCATTCGACAAGGATAGCTACGCTGAGCTGATTGAGGCTCTACGTCCCCTTTTCGAGAGCGAGACGATAGTGAAAATCGGGCAGAATATCAAGTTCGATATCTCGATGTTGCGCACCTCTGGAGTCGAGGTGCAGGGTCGATTAATCGACACTATGATACTTCACTACCTACTCGATAGCGAGTCGCGCCACAATATGAACTACCTATCGCAGCGATACCTTAACTACGACCCCATATCAATCGAGACCCTTATCGGTAAGGGTGTGCGTCAACTCACTATGGATAGGGTTGCTGTTGAGATAGTTGCGCAGTACGCCGCCGAAGATGCCGATGTCACTCTGCGACTCAAAAATGTGTTGTGGAGTGAGGTCGAGCGTGCAGGGTTTGCAGAGCTATACAACAATATCGAAGAGCCGATGATACGTGTGCTTTTAGATATGGAGATGGCGGGGGTGAAAATCGACTGCCAAGCACTGGACCTCTACGCTAAGGAGCTCAACGCCAAGCTCGATATCTTGACAGAGAGCATCCGCCAACAGTGCGACTCGCCAGAGTTGAATATCAACTCCTCGCAGCAGCTGGGTGAGGTTCTCTTTGGTAAGTTGAAGATTACCGACAAACCAAAGATGACCAAAACCAAGAGGTACGCAACCGATGAAGAGTACCTCCAAGGGTTCGCCAAACAGTGTAAGGTGGTGGCGGATATATTGGAGTATCGAGGGGTGAAGAAACTCCTCTCGACCTATGTCGAGGCACTTCCCGAACTGGTTAATCCGGTGACTGGCAGGGTGCATACCTCATATAATCAAGCGGTAACAGCAACGGGGCGACTCTCGTCGACCAACCCTAATTTGCAAAATATCCCAATTCGTGATGAGCTTAGTCGCCCGATTCGTCGAGCCTTTATCCCATCCTCGCCTGAGTGTAAGTTGCTCTCTGCGGACTACTCGCAAGTGGAGCTTAGAATCATGGCTCACTTGAGTGGCGATGAGGCGATGTTGGAGGCATTTGCCAAGGGTGAAGATATCCATAGCGCAACTGCGGCGCTCCTCTACCACACCACTATCGACGAGGTTACAAGCGAGCAGCGTAGGCGTGCTAAGACCGCTAATTTCGGAATTATATATGGCATCTCGCCCTTTGGTCTGAGCCAACGATTAGATATCCCACGCACTGAGGCTAAGGAGATTATCGAGGGTTACTTCCGCTCATACCCCCAAGTTAAGGAGTATATGGATAGCTCTATCGACACGGCTCGTCAAGTGGGTTATGTCGAGACTCTCTATGGTCGCCGCCGCCAGTTGGTCGATATCAATTCGCGCAGTGCCGTGACACGAGGTATCGCCGAGCGTAATGCGATAAATGCTCCCATCCAGGGCAGCGCCGCCGATATCATGAAGTTGGCGATGGTGGCAATCCACTCACGTCTTAAGGCGGAGGGGTTATCTTCGAAGATGATAATGCAGGTGCATGATGAGATTGTAGTTGATGTGCTAATCTCTGAGCGTGAGAGAGTTGAGAGGATAGTTGTCGAGCAGATGGAGCAAGCCGCTAAGCTATCGGTTCATCTTCTTGCGGAGTGTGGCGTAGGCGATGATTGGTTACAGGCGCATTAGACGTGGAATACTATTTTTGAGGTAAAAAAATAGCTGTTAGATTCTGAAATATCCCAAAAAAAGTGTAACTTTGTCGAAATGAATAGTTTTTATATTTTCGGATATTTTAGGAGTTAAATTTATATAGGTTATGAGTGATTTAGGCTCTGTGGTAATAGGACTCTTCCAAGATTATGGCTATGTTGGAGTTCTGCTGTTGATATTGATTTTAAGCTGTTTCTACATCGAAATGCGCTATATATGCCGTGGGTTTAAGTTATCTAAATATAGCGGCAAGGCGGATAAGAGTGAAGCGGTGGCTAATCCTACCATCTCGGTTTTAGTTCCTCTGCTTGGTGAGGATGATAGATTTGTCACCGAGCACCTACCCATTATACTATCTCAAAGAGATGTGAAGTATGAGGTTGTGGTGATATATGTGGGCGATAATGCGGAGTTTTTTGCCGATATGGAGAGCCTTAAGCATCAACACTCCAATCTGATTTTTAAGCGTATCGAGCTTAATCCTCAATTCCCAATGTCGGTTAAGGGTGCGTTGAATATTGGAATAAAATCTGCTCAGTATGACAATATAATATTCACAGTGCCAGAGGTTTACCCATCATCGCAGATGTGGCTGGCAGCTATGGCTAAAGGGTTCGTCTGCTCTGAGGTGGTTCTTGGATATAGCGCTGTGGAGCAGAGAGCGGGTTTTGAAAACACCTTTGTTCGTAGCTATCGTCTCTCTCAGAGTCTGGAGTGGTTGACCGCTGCCATTGAGGATAGGGGTTATCGAGGTGTTCGCTCAAATATTGGGTTTCGACGTGAGCTCTACTTTATGGCGGGAGGCTTTAATAACCTGCGTTTGAATGTGGGGTTGGATGACCTCTTCTTTCAGATGCTTATTCGCGAAGGGAACACCGAGGTTGTGCTATCCCCAGAGTCGGTGGTAGTTGAGCGTGTTTGGGGTGGATTGAATTGGTTAACAGACCAATATCGACTCTACAATACATCCTTTAAGCTCTACCCTAAGAGCGTTAAGAGCTATGTGAGACGTGAACGTTGGGCACGTTTCGGAATGTTTAGTGCTACGATAGCCTCAGCTTTTATTATGCCCTGGCAGTTTACCCTGTTGGCTGTTGTGTTGTTGTTGATAAAGTGGAGGGTTCAGATGAGTGTGATTTCAGCTATGTCGAAGAGGGTAGGGCAGCAGGATATATCTATGTTTATTCCTCTTTACGATATGTTGAGCCTTGTTTATATCGCTTTTATGGCGATAGTGATGATGAGAAAAGATAGACGTGCGTGGAGATAGAGGAGTATATCATAGCTGAAGATTCGCAGCTTGTTGAGCAGGTGCTCGAAGGTGATGATATCGCCTTTGAATACCTCTTTATAAGGTATCGTGAGGGTATCTACCGACTCCTCACTGCGCGAACAGGCTCTGCTCAGGATGCAGATGATATTCTCCAGGAGACCTTCATTAAGGTCTACCTCAATATATCGCGCTACGATAGCCGATATACCTTTGGGCAGTGGATATACACCATCGCTCGTAATACCTTTATCGACTATAAACGTCGACACAAGGAGGAGCTACCCATCGACGAGAGCCATATGGTTGTCGAGAAGAGCACGCTACCTTCGCCCGAAGATAGCATTATCTCCTCGCAGCAGAGGGCAAATATCGAGAGCTGTATGGGCGAGTTGAGCCAGGTGCAGCAGCAGCTCTTCAAGATGAGGTTCTTTGAGGAGTTCTCCTACGAGGAGATTTGCGAGAAGCTCGATATGCCGATGGGAACGGTTAAAACCAATATATACCGAGCAAGAGCGAAGATGTGTAAATTGCTTATAGCCAACGATTAACGTGGGGCGTATAAGCTAAGATTATAGATGTAGATTATGTTATTGATAAAAAAATATTTCCCCGATTTAACCCCTAGGCAGCTCGAACAATTTGAGCAGCTTTTCGACGTTTATAAAGAGTGGAATGAGCAGATAAATGTGGTGTCGCGCAAAGATTTCGACTCACTCTACCTAAAGCATGTGCTCCACTCGCTCTCTATCGCTAAGGTGTGTTACTTTGAGGCTGGTGCGAGAGTTTTGGATGTGGGTTGTGGTGGAGGTTTCCCCTCTGTGCCACTTGCGATATTGATGCCAGAGGTGCAGTTCACATCAGCGGACTCTATCGCCAAGAAGATTAAGGTGGTCGAAGGTGTGTGCGAGTCGTTGGGGATAACCAACGTCGATGCGCAGTGTGTAAGGGTTGAGAGTTTGAAGAGTCGCTACGACTATGTCGTCTCGCGTGCTGTGACCGAGATGCCAAAGTTCGTCGATTGGATATGGAACAAAATTGAGCGAGGTAAAAAGGGAACTCTTCGCAATGGAATCATCTATCTAAAGGGGGGTGATTTGGCCGAAGAGTTGGCTCTAACACGTCGCAGATGGGATATTTACTCTATCTCGGAGTTTTTCGAGGAGGAGTTTTTTGATACTAAAAAGGTTGTATATACCGCGAAGTAGAGGCTCACTTGGCGGGAATTTAGCAAGATAGAATGGGGAAGAAGGAGAAGTTGATATTGGTGTTACTCTCGACACTACTGCTCATACCGGGGTGGTTGTCGCTGAGCGGATTACCTCTGCTCGGAGCACTCGTGCCGCTACTGCTCATTAGCCGCTCAACTCCGCAGGGGAGGAGTGGATGGTGGAGTATGTTCTGGTGGGCGCTGCTCTGCTTTGTGTTGTGGAATGTGCTGACTGTCTGGTGGATATGGTTCGCTACGCCAGTTGGTCCTATCGCCGCAACGGTGGTCTGCTCGTCGTTCTCGCTGTTCGCCTTTATGTGTTACCACACCATTTCGAAGAGGGCGAGTAAAGCCTTGGCTTACACCGCTTTAATCTCGATATGGATAGCTATGGAGTATTGGCACACCTTCCATAGCCTCTCGTGGCCGTGGTTGCTGCTGGGTAATGGTTTCTCGAACGATATATGGGCGGTTCAGTGGTATGAATATACGGGGATTTTCGGTGGTTCGTTGTGGGTTTTAGCTACGAATATCCTCCTCTTTGAGGCTATCACCTCGAAGCGACGTGGGGTGTGGATTACCTCTATTGCTGTGGCGGTAGTGCCTCTGTTGTTGTCGCTATTTATCTACTTCAGCTATAAAGATGAGAGCCATGGAACGGTTAAAGTCGCTGTAGTACAGCCTAATATCCACTTCCTTGAGCAACGTCCGAGCGATAGCGAGCAGGCGGCTAACCTGCTGGAGTTGATGGCGCAATCACCCGAAGATGTCGACTTTATCGTAACCCCTGAGGTCTCAACCCCTGGGCTACTCAATATGTCGGCTCTTTTGAATATGCCCGTTGTGCGCAGTATCAAGGAGTTGCTCCGTGAGCACTACCCTCAGAGTGCGGCGGTGGTTGGAGCATCGACTCTCAAATACTACACCTCACCCTATGAGAGTGAGACTGCTCGAAATCGAGGTGACGTCTACTACGATATCTTCAATAGTGCGATATATATCCCCTCGCAAGGGGCTATGGATTACCACCATAAAGCCAAGTTGGTTGTGGGAACGGAGTCGACTCCGCTGCCATGGTTGTTGGGGCTGTTGGATGATTTTGTGATAGATTTGGGTGGTGCTACAGGGCAGATGGGACGAGGCTCACAACGTCGAGTATTTAGCCATGACAAGGGTGTTATCGGTGCTGCAATATGCTACGAGGCGTTATATGGCGACTATTGTGGCGAGTTCGTAAAGGGTGGAGCTGAGGCGCTATTTGTCATCTCGAACGACTGCTGGTGGGGTGATACCCCAGGCTATCGACACCTCTTTACGCTCTCAGCGCTGCGCGCGGTGGAGCATCGTCGAGCCATCGCACGAAGTGCCAACACTGGAATATCGGGATTTATCACCGCGCGAGGTGATGCAACCTTCAGAAGTAAATGGGACGAAAGAGGAGTTTACACAGACGATGTCGCTCTAAATTCACGCACTACATTTTATACGATATATGGTGACTATATAGCTAGAGTCGCGGTGTTTATCTCGCTGCTGGTTGTACTCTATTATATAGTCGTGAGGGTGAAACAGAAAAATAACCTAATTTAAATTTTGCCGCTATGACCTACGAAGAGACTTTAGATTTTTTATACCACTCGCTACCCTCATTCCAGGATATAGGCGCGGCTGCCTATAAGCCAGGATTGGAGCGTATCGAGGAGCTGTGTGAGGTGTTGGATAACCCTCAGCGTGATTTCGAGGTGATTCATGTGGCGGGAACAAATGGAAAGGGTTCAGTCTCGCACATGATATGCTCGGTGTTGCAGAGTGCTGGCTACTCGACAGGTCTATTCACCTCGCCACACATGGTCGACTTTCGTGAGCGCATATGTGTCGACTCGGAGATGATACCTAAGAGACGAGTAACGGAGTTCGTGTCGCAGAATATGGAGCTGTTCAAGCGATTGAACCTCTCGTTCTTCGAGATGACCGCAGCTATGGCGTTCGACCACTTCTCAAAGAGTGGGGTGGAGGTTGCCGTTATCGAGACTGGTCTTGGCGGAAGGCTCGATGCTACCAATGTGGTAACGCCGCTGTTGAGCGTTATTACCAATATATCACTAGACCACACCCAATTCCTTGGTGAGAGTATCGAGAGTATCGCTCGTGAAAAGGGTGGTATAATCAAGGCGGGAGTGCCCGTGATTATCGGAGAGTCGAATCCTGAGAGTGATGCTCAATTTGAGCAGATAGCTCAGAGTCTATCTGCTCCGTTACACTACGCTCAGCGTTGTATGTCAATCAAGGATTACTCCCTGAGTCGTGAGTCTCAGGATTTTACCGTTGTGCGCAGCCACGATGGAGATGAGTTCTGTGTGTCGCTCGACTTGATGGGTGAGTACCAAGGCAAAAACCTACTCACGGTTGCGGCAGCGTGTGATGTGTTGAGCGACTTTACCGCTCTTAATCTCTCTCGCAGAGCCTTTATCGAGGGTGTTAACCAGGCACGTGAGGCGACCTCGTTGATGGGTCGATGGCACACTCTATCTTCGTCGCCACTAGCCATTTGCGACACGGCACACAACCCCGCAGGTCTTGAGTTGGTGACTCGACAAATTGCCGCAACGCCACACCGCAAACTTATCGCCGTGTTGGGATTCACCAAGGAGCGAGACCTCTCCGACATATTGCCACTATTCCCTAGGGATGCACACTATATCTTCACCAAGGCGGATACTTCAAGGGGTAAACCATTGGAGGATATCGAACCTATGGCAAAGGCTCTCTCGTTAAGCTACGAGTTGGAACCCTCGGTAAAGCAGGCTCTGTCGAAGGCTCGTCAGATGGCATCCGCAGAGGATATGGTCTTTGTTGGAGGCAGCAGCTTTGTTGTAGCTGAGGTGGTTGATTAAAACTATAATTTTAACTAAATAACTAAATATGAAACCAGTAAAAATTTTTCTTCTAGTAGGCGTATTTCTAGCATGTTGTACGCAGTCGTTACTCTCTGCTCAGCGAGTGCAGTATGGAATCAACACTTTATGGGAGTTCTCTAAGTGCTCGGAATTTACCGACTCTGAGGCTGTTAACTTTCCACACACTTGGAATGCCGAGGATGCTGTTGATGAGATAGATGGATACTATCGTGGTGAGGGTTGGTATAGACGCACACTCAACGTCAAGGTTAACCCTGAAGAGATTATATATGTACACTTCGAGGGGGCAAACCAGGTGACCGAGCTATTTGTTAATGGTAAGAGCGCAGGTGTTCACAAGGGGGGATATACAGCCTTCAACTTCGATGTTACGGAGTTGGTGGTGGATGGAGCTAACGACTTTGTAATCAAGGTCGACAATAGCCACGACCCAGATATCTTCCCATTGAGTGCCGACTTCACATTCTTCGGTGGTATCTATCGTGATGTATATCTAGTACACCTTCCAAAGGTTACTATCTTCGACGAGGAGTACGCTTCGTCGGGTGTATTGATTAACACCGAGATATCGGATGCATCGCAGATGAAGGTTAAAATCCGCACTAAAGTGGTTAACCGTGAGGCGAAAAAGCAGAGTATCTTCGTTGAGAATGTTATCGTTGACCCAATGGGTGCAGAGGTTGCTAGGGTTACCTCTAAGTTCAAAGCCGAGGTTGGTGAGTCTACTCACACTGAGGAGATTACACTTAAAAACCCAGTTCTTTGGAGCATCGATAATCCAAACCTATACCAGGTATTTACCCGTGTGTTGGATAGCTCAAAGCAGGAGATTGATGGTGTAGCTAACACGATGGGTGCTAGATGGTACTCGTTCGATGTTAACAACGGATTCTACCTCAATGGCGAGTATGTTAAGTTGGTGGGAACATGTCGCCACCAATTCTTCGAGGGTAAAGGTAGTGCACTCGAAGATGCAATGCACGTTAAAGATATCAACCTACTTAAAGATATGGGTGGTAACTTCTTGAGAATCTCTCACTACCCTCAAGACCCAACAATCCTTGAGATGTGTGATAGATTGGGTATCATCACCTCGGTTGAGATACCTATGGTTAACGCTATCACAATCAGCGAGGAGCACCTTAACCGCGGTGTTGAGATGGCTACCGAGATGGTTTACCAGAGCTACAACTCACCATCTGTGTTGATTTGGGCATATATGAACGAAATTATGCTTCGTCCTCCTTATGCTACCGACACCACAATCGATAAGGATGAGTATGGAGCATTCCTCTATAAGATAACAAAGAGCATCAACGACCGTATCAAGGAGATTGATCCATGTCGTAAGACTATGTTTGTGTGTCATGGTAATTCACAGGTTTATAGCCAGTTTAACCTAACGTCGGTTGCCGATATCTTGGGTTGGAACCTATACCACGGATGGTATAGCAACTCTTTCGAAGGATTTGAGCAAGCGATAGATCAATATCGTTCGGAGTTCCCCGACAAGATTCACATGCTCACCGAGTATGGAGCCGATGTTGACCCACGCCTGCACTGCTTTGTTGATGCCGAGCGTTTCGACTTCACCTCAGAGTATGGTGTATTATACCACAAACACTACTTGAAAGCTATCCTTGAGCGTGACTACATCGCAGGATGTAACATCTGGAATCTCAACGACTTCTACTCGGAGTATCGTCGTGATGCAGTGCCTTACGTAAATAATAAGGGTATCACAGGTCTAGACCGTGAGCGTAAAGATACATACTACCTCTACAAAGCATACATCTCTAATGAGCCTGTTGTTCATATCGTTAATAAAGCGTGGAAGGTTCGCTCGGATGTTGCATCTGGCGACAACACCTTCAACCACTTTGTTGAGGTCTACACTAACCAGGCGAGCGTCGAGCTATTCGTTAATGGTAAGAGCTACGGTAGCAAGAGCCCAGTAGACCACTCTATCATCTTCGACGATGTTGAGTTCGTTAATGGTGATAACACAATCCTTGCGATATCGAATAAGGATGGAGTGAAATCTAGCGACCACGTTGTTGTGAACTATATGCTTGTTCCATCGAACTTTACCGACGACAAGACCACATTCCGAGAGATGAACGTGATGCTTGGTTCGCGTCGCTATTTCGAGGATAGAGACAACGATGTATGTTGGATTCCTGAGCAGGAGTATAGTGAGGGTAGCTGGGGTTATATCGGTGGTGAGCCATTCCGTGGTAAGACTCGTTATGGAACTCTTCTAGGTTCGATGAATGATATCATGGGTAGCGGAAACGACCCAATCTACCAGACTCAGCGTATCGATATCGAGGGATTCCGTGCTGATGTGCCAGATGGTCGCTACACAGTTGAGTTGCTTCTTTCAGAGTTGTTGAGTAACGAGCCAGCTGCGGCATTGGCTTATAACCTTGGTAATGACGTTATTAATGAGGCATACACTCCTCGTATTTTCGATATCTCAATCAACGATATATTGCAGCGTGAGAATTTGGAAATCGTTAAGGAGTATGGAGGTTCAAGTGCTGTGACTCTACGATTTATGGTTGTCGTGCGTGATGGTGAGGGTCTAAATATCCAATTCACTCCAAAGGAGGGAATCCCAGTGCTTAACGCAATAAGAATTTTCAAAAACTTGTAAGATGAAAAAGCTAATATCACTTATAACCATCTGCTGTGTAGTGCTTTCGCTCTCAGCAGAGGAGCTTACTCCAAATGTTGCAGTCCCCAAAGGGGATTGCAACTACTCAACCGAGTTTGTTGAGTATAAACAGATTGACACCGTAACTTTAGATATGTTCGTTGTAACTCCCGATGGTATCGCCAAAGGTGAGAAGCGCCCAGCTGTGGTCTTTATCCATGGTGGCGGTTGGAATAATGGTAGCTACGCCTCGTTCGAGAACCACGCTCGATACCTTGCAACTAAGGGTTTGGTGACCTTCTCGGTGAACTACCGCCTGAAGAATAAGAATAAGACAACCCCTTACGAGGCACTCTTGGATGCTAAGTCAGCTATCCGTTTTATCCGTGCTAATGCCGAGAGGTTCAATATCGACCCCGATAAGATTATCACAAGTGGAGGCTCTGCGGGTGGACACCTCGCCGCAGCGGTGACTATGTGCCCTGAGATTAACGACCCTAACGACGATTTGAGTGTTAGCTCAGAGGCGGCAGCTGTTATCCTCTTTAACCCTGTTGTGTGTAATGGTCCAAACACGATGGGTAGCTATAAAGGTTATGGTTACGATAGGGTGAAGGATTACTATAAGGAGTTCTCACCTATATATAATATCAGGGAGGGAGTTCCACCAACAATCTTTATGGTTGGAACAAACGACCACCTAGTCTCTGTTGAGATGGCTAAGGAGTATAAACGCCTTATCGAAGAGGCGGGAGGACGCTGCGATTTGCACCTCTTCCAGAACCAGAAACATGGTTTCTACCACTTTGGCTCGTCAGCGACGAATAGTAATAAACGTAACTTCTACCGCTCTTTGACCCAGGCACACGACTTCTTGATGAATCTAGGCTACCTCGACTCAGCCCCAACGGTTGATATCTGGCTCGATGCCCAAGGTAAAGAGTACGTCTATTAGAGTTATGATTTTGAGTTAAGAGTTAAGAGTTATTTTCAGCAAATTCTTAACTCTTAATTTATAATTCTTAATTGAAAAAACGTCATTGCGGCCTATGAGCCGCAATCTCTTCTCTTTCCCGTCATTGCGGCCTGCGAGCCGCAATCTCTTCTCTTTCCCGTCATTGCGGCCTACGAGCCGCAATCTCTTCTCTTTCCCGTCATTGCGGCCTACGAGCCGCAATCTCTTCTCTTTCCCGTCATTGCGGCCTGCGAGCCGCAATCTCTTCTCTTTCCCGTCATTGCGGCCTGCGAGCCGCAATCTCTTCTCTTTCCCGTCATTGCGGCCTGCGAGCCGCAATCTCTTTTTTACTGAGTCTCAGTTTTTCTCAGAAATAACGTTACAGCGCTTCGATTGCGATATTGTCGCGTTGAATGAATGCTTTGGGGAAGTTGTGGCGGATTTTTTCGAGGAGGATAACCGCCTCTTCTTGCTCAATGCAGTCGCCTGCTGCCACCTTAAAGTATGGGTTTTCGTATGTCACGTAGACCTTGATATCGGGGTGTAGCTCAACGAATCTATTGCGAACGGTGATTGCGCCATTACGTGCGCTCTGTCCATTATCGAAGAAGATACCCACTCTGTAGCCACGTACAAAGTCGGAGCGTTGCGACATCTTGATAGAGTCCATAATCACCTTTGCATCAGCTACTTCATTAATCTCGATTGAGCCTTGTGAGCCCTCTGTTGAGCATAGTCTATCGATTATTGACACTCTCTCCTCGACCTCTAGGGTGTCGATGGTGACCTCTTCGATGGGTGTTTCGGTATCTTGTCCCAATAGTGGAAGGGATGTTATTGAGGCGAGTATCAGCAGTGTTAAAAACCTGGTTTTCATATTGTTGTGTTATTTGATTAGACTTTTTATTGGGAGGTCTTTGCCTTGTAATGAGCGAGAGAATCGACCAGCTCGACCCTTGACATCGTAGTCGATGGTGTAGTTCTCGATGCTCGATGGGTTCTGCATATTCATCACCGCAGAGAGTCCTCCGAGTAGCGATTGTGAGGATATCGACCACTTGGTTGAGATGGTCTGGTGGCTACCCTTCTCGATTTGGAGAGGTTCGCTCAACTTTGCCTTGATGAGGGGTTTGTTGGCAGCCTTTACGATAAGTTCAATCTCGTCGACGTCGATATTTAGGCGTGAGCTATTCTCCACCTCGATATCAATAATCGCGGAGTTTAACCCCGTCAGCCTCACTACCTGGGCGTTGTGTATATTAACCTTCTCGTCGAGAGAACCACCACACGACACCGCCGTGAGCAGGGTTAATATTAGTGCGAAAAACTTTACTTTATTCATTTTAGTTAAGGGGGAGTTCTATTCTCTCCCAATTTTTAATTTTTAGTTAATATTTGCCCATTTTTGATTTCGCAAAAGTGGGTTGTAGTAGCTCTACCACCGATTTTTGTGAAGTCGAAAAGGGGTGGTTAGTAGCTGAAAAGTAATTTTGGGAGAGATTATAACTCCCCCTTTATTCCCATATAAATATGTGCTACACCAAATGTTAGCGACTCTTTGCGACACTCTTTCAGCCCGACACTCTGCATCAGTGTGAGGAACTCATCGGGTGAGTAGAACTCATCCACCGATGCTGGGAGGTAGTCATACGCAGAGCGATGTCCCTTGGCGAATATCGAGGCGATAAGTGGCAGAATCTTGTAGGAGTAGAACTTATAGCCCCAAGCAAAGATGCTGCGTTTGGGTGTTGAGAACTCTAGGATAACAACCATGCCTCCACTCCTCACGCATCTTGACATCTGAGCAACGCCACCCTGAGCACTCTCGAAGTTACGCACTCCAAACGCTGCGGTTGCAACATCGAAAGAGCCATCCTCGAACTTTAGCTCCTCAGCCTTGCTCTGCTCGAATGATATTATCGAGTCGAGATTTGCTGCCTCACTCTTCTGCTTGGCGTAGGATAACATCCCCTCCGAGAGGTCTACTCCGACCACCTCGACACCCTCTATCTTTTTGGCTAGAGCGATAGCTACATCCCCAGTACCTGTTGCAACATCGAGTATGCGGCGAGGTTTGTGAGCTTTGATTATGCGTATAAGCCTCGCTCGCCACAACTTATCGATATTGAACGATAGGGTGTGGTTGAGCATATCGTATGTCGGGGCGATATTGTCGAACATCTCCTCAATCTCTTCGCTCTTTTTACTATTATCTCTATTGTACGGCTTCATCTATTAATGGCTTCACAAGGTTCAACTTTGGTTACAAAACGTGATGGAATGGTTATAAGTATAACTATCGCTGCGATAACTAGACAGTTGAGCGTTATAATCCACCAAGCATCCAGCTCTATGGGTATCGAGGAGAGTAGATAACCTCCACTATCGAGCTTAATCACCTGCCACCACTTCTGGATAAGAGCTGCCCCGATACCTATTGCGTTACCCCACACAACCCCTGCAACGATGATATAGAGCGAGCGGATAATAAACATCCTCCCCAGCTTTTGATTACTCATACCCATCGACTTCAACACCCCGACCATCTGTTTACGCTCTAGAACCATAATTAGTAGCGCCGAAGCCATATTAAATGCTGCAACTATCAACATTATCGTGATGATAACCGCAGCGTTGACATCGTGGGTCTTGAGCCAATTTATCACATAGGGGTTCAGCTCCTCGAAGGTGTATGCTCCCAGGTAGTCGCTACTCTGGTCGTCAAGGTGGAAGAGTTTATCGTTGAGCGACTCTGCATATTTCGGAATCTGCTTTAGGTTGTCGGTTGTGATATGGTAGCCAGTGATACCTCCCGCCTCCCAGTTCATCGTCCTTGCCAGTGAGCCTAAATCGCAGAGTGCACTTACCTTGTCGCTCTCCTCGATACCTGTCGAGTAGACTCCACACACCCTGTATAGGTCGCGGCTAATGCTCTGGTCATTAGTGGAGTAGAGTAGCTCTAGCCGGTCTGCTATATCGACCCCCATAGCTTGGGCGAGTGGTTCGGAGAGGAGTATATCCTTATACCTCACACCATCACCAAGTGAGCGCCTAGGTAGCTCGCCACGGAGGTTTTCGTTTTGGTACAAGCTCCAATCAAAGAGTGAATCGACCCCGGTAAGTCGTGCACCCTCGACGTTGCCACCATGGCGAAACATCACGTTGGTAACTCCATAGCAGCTATGGTGAAGGTAGCCTGGTGTGGAGGTTATAGCCTCGACTATAGCATCGCTGTATTTAATAGGTGGAGATGAAGATTGCGTTGTGCCTCTAAAGTCCTTCACTGTGACGTGTGCATCGACACTCATAAGATTTGAGCGCAGCGAGCTATCGAATCCGAAGATTATCGCCAAAGAGAGTATCATCACAGCCACCGATAGAGCCACTGATATAGCTGCAACTCGCACTATAACACTGGGTTTGCTACCTCCTGAGGGGGTGGCTATTCTCTTGGCAATAAAGTACTCTAACCTCACGTTTTTTATCTATGAAAAAATAAATTAGCAATAATTGCTACAAAGTAACACAATTTTTCTTATTTTTGGCAAAGTAAAGCGGTTTATTTATTGTGATAAATATAAATTTTTAAAGTGATGTTATATCTAACAATTTTACAAGCAGGTGATTACGCTGCTAATGGTCTCTACGGAGCAACCTCTCCATACGCTGCATTCACCTCAACGGGTGCATTCTTCTTGATGATTGCCGTTGGAATTTTGGGATTTGTAGTCCAGAGCAAGTTACAGTCGGTCTTTAATAGATACTCACGAGTTCCATCTCCTCAGGGGATGAGTGGCGCGGAGGCAGCTGAGAAGATGTTGCGTGACAACAATATACATGGTGTGAAGATTACCTCAACTAGAGGACACCTCACCGACCACTACAACCCTGCAACTCGCACTGTAAACCTTAGTGAGAGTGTCTATTCACAACGCAGCCTCTCGGCTGTGGCGGTGGCTTGTCACGAGTGTGGACACGCTATTCAACACGCCAGAGCATACGCTCCATTAGAGATGCGTTCGGCTCTTGTTCCCTTGGTTAGCTTCTCGTCGCGTATGGCTACGTGGGTTATTATCGCAGGACTTCTGCTTATCTCTAGCGGAGTTGGCGAGATGGTCTGCTGGGTGGGTATCGCCATGATTGGAGCATCGGCTCTATTCTCGCTCATCACCCTTCCGGTGGAGTATAACGCCTCGGCTAGGGCTTTGGAGTGGATGAAGAGTAGTCGAGTTGCAACAAACGTTGAGGTGCAGGGTGCAAGTGTGGCTCTTAAGTGGGCAGCACGTACCTACCTAGTTGCAGCTCTCTCGGCTATCGCAACACTGCTATACTATGTTATGCTTATAATGGGTCGTAGGGATTAAAATCTGTTTAAATTCTTCTCACTTAATCTACTATGGCTCTTTTAGCTCATACTATTTTTAAGCAGAAAAACTTAAACAGATTCTAAAAAAAACAATTATGAAAGATTACACATCTCGTGCGGCGGCGGCTATAGGATTACTTCTTGTAGCTGTGGTGTTGCTTGGAGCTATACCTCCATTTCAGCTCTTTGGACTGGAGCTTAGGCGTGTCGATATGCTGTCGCTATTCGAGAGTGACTACTCACTTCTCAACGAGGCGGAGTGCGAGGGTGTGTTTATTGATAATGTGGAGTATGAGTTCGATATCGAGAGTATCAACTCGATGCTCGAAGAGAGCGCAGGGATTGACTCTAAGGAGGGTATATCCTATAGCTGGATTATCGACTCGGTTGAGGTGGTCGTTGATGTGGATTTAGAGAGGGTTGTTAAGAGTTGTCCAACTCCACTCATTGCGGATGGGGCTGTTCCAATCGAGGATTTCGATACGACGAACCTTAAATTGCTCGATAAGTTCTACCATAAACTCCTACATAGCGACTCTCTGACTCGAATTGCCGTTATGGGCGACTCGTTTATCGAGGGTGATATCCTCACGGGAGACCTTCGCGAGATGATGCAGCTACGTTACGGAGGTGTAGGCAGCGGATTTGCACCAGTATCATCGCCACTAACCAAATTCAGACGCACGGTGAGCACCACCTCAAAGAGCTGGAAGAGCAACAATGTGATGCAACGTAAGAGTGCATCAGCGTCGGATGTGGATATGTTCACAATATCGGGTTGGTTGTCACGTCCGAGCCTCTCGTCTGGGGCATCGGTCGAGTGGAAGATGGTTACAGCAAAGCGTGGTAATCAGGTTGCTCGCAGTGCTAAGTTGTTATTTGTGGCGCAGCGTGACTCTAGGGTCGAGGTCGAGGTTAATGGTGAGCATAGTCGCCGCTTCTCGTTCGAGGCGAGCGAATATCTTCGTCATATAGATATCCAGGCGGACTCTATCTACTCGTTGAAACTCACCGTTCTCTCAGGAGGCGAGGGCTTTGCAGGGTATGGAGCAATCTTCGATGGTGGAAGTGGTGTCTGTGTCGATAACTACTCGGTGCGCAGTAATAGCGGTCAGGCGATGTTTTGGAGTAATGCCTCTTTGAATGCTCAGATAGGGCACGCTATCGGAGGGTACGACCTTGTGATTCTACAGTATGGACTCAATATTATGGCGCAGGATGTCTACAACTACGACAGCTACGCTCTGCGCCTTAAAGATATGGTGGAGTATGTCAGGGGCTGTTTCCCAGGTGCTGCGGTTATGATTATGGGGGTGAGTGAGCGATATGTCAAGTCGGGTGAGGGTTACTCGGCGATGAACTCAATCGAGCAATTCTCTCAGATGCAACGCTCTGTGGCTCAAGATATGGGCACTGCGTTCTGGGCAACCAAAGATGCCTTTACCATAAGGGGCGGAATGCGCCACTTTGTCGAACAGGGTTGGGCAGGTAAGGACTACACCCACATCAACTTCAACGGAGGTCGTGAGGTGGGTCACACCCTCTTCGACGCTATCGCTTTGGCGGGGTGGGAGTATAGCCAGAGAGTGGTGGTTGACGACGAAAAGTTTGAACTCGTTATCCCCGACGATATCGAGATAGATAGTGTGGAGTTTGATTCAAATCTCAGTATTAAACCACTCTATAATAATAACCTTCCACGCAAGAGCGTGGGTGATAAACCTACCCACAGATTAAGAGATAGGAGATGATAGAGGAGTTGGTACAGAGGTTTCTACCAATGTTGAGCTACGATTCAACATCTCCAATGCTATTTAGTAGTGGTCTCTTTTTGGTGCTCTTTACGCTCTTTTATGCTATATATGCTCCACTTAAAGGTCGCTATAGCGCTCGTGTGTGGTATGTTATAGCCTTCTCGTTGTACTTCTACTACAAATCGAGCGGACTCTACTTTATGCTGCTGCTCACGGTCTCGGTGAGTGATTTCGTTATCGGCGCAGCGATTCATCGCAGCTCTAGTCGAGTGTATAAAGATTTGCTGTTGGCTCTGAGTTTGGCGATTAACCTGCTGCTGCTGGGCTACTTCAAGTACACCAATCTGCTGCTCGACTCGCTTAACTCTGTGATGGGCGATGGAACTTTCCAGATGCAGAGTATATTTCTGCCTGTGGGTATCTCCTTCTTTCTGTTTCAGTCGATGAGCTACACCATCGACATCTATCGTGGAGCGTTGACTCCGCTTAGTAGGTGGCGTGACTATATCTTCTTTCTGAGCTTCTTTCCGCAGTTGGTGGCAGGACCTATAGTGCGAGCCAGGGAGTTTCTGCCTCAGATTGTAAAGCCACACCCCTTGACGCGTGAGGGGTTCTCGTCGGCGATGTTTCTTATCTTGACGGGTCTATTCAAAAAGTGCGTTATCTCGGACTATATCTCGCTCAACTTTATCGATAGAATCTTCGATGAACCACTGCTCTACACTGGTTTTGAGTCGCTTATGGCCATATATGGCTACGCTTTGCAGATATATTGCGACTTTTCGGGATACTCCGATATGGCTATCGGATTGGCAATGTTGTTGGGTTTCCACTTCTCGAAGAATTTCGATGCACCATACAAATCAGCCACCATCACCGAGTTCTGGCGACGATGGCATATCTCGCTCTCGTCGTGGCTTAGGGATTACCTCTATATCTCGCTTGGCGGAAGTCGACGTGGGCGCATTAGAACCTACATTAACCTACTGATTGTTATGCTGTTGGGTGGATTGTGGCATGGTGCAGCTGTTCGATTTATACTCTGGGGAGCACTCCACGGAGTGGCTCTAGCTCTGCATAAGGGGTGGATGGAGATATTCCCATCGTCGAAGGTGTTGGGTCGAGACATGAACCCATTGCAACGTGCTTTGGGGGTGTTTCTAACCTTTAATCTGGTGTCGTTGGGGTGGTTGCTCTTTAGGGCTGAATCGTGGCAGAGTGCGGAGTTGATGCTTCACCAAGTGTTCTACAACTTCAATGGCGAGGCGGCGTGGCAGGTGATTCAAGGTTACGCCTCAACTTCGCTGCTTATGGTGCTGGGTTTTACGCTCCACTTGCTCCCATCTAAGGTCGACTCATGGGCTAAGGGGCTCTACGTTAAGTCGCCTGTGGTGGTGCAGATGCTCGTCATGCTCTTTATGATATGGTTAGTGGCACAAGTCGCCACATCCGAGCTGCAACCCTTTATCTATTTTCAGTTCTGATGTTTAAGGTGAAAATAAAGTGAAAAATTTTATATTTTTTGTTGTTTATTAAGTAATTATAACTACCTTTGCGCCACGCTCTGACGTAATCATACAACAGTAAGGATGATGCGTCGTAGAGTGGAACTAATTTATTTAAAAAACGATGGCATATTTAACATCAGAGAAGAAGAGTGAAATCTTCGGTAAGTACGGTAAAAGCGATAGCGATACAGGTTCTCCAGAGAGCCAAATTGCACTATTCTCATTCCGTATTAGCCACCTTACAGAGCACCTTAAAAAGAACAAGCACGACTTCGGTACTCAACGCTCACTATTGCGTTTGGTAGGAAAGCGTCGTAAGTTGCTCACTTATCTTAAGAACAACGATATCGAGCGTTATCGTGCAATTCTTAAAGAGCTTAACCTACGTAAGTAAGAGGTTACGAAATAGGGTTGTAGGCAATCTCTGCCTACGACTCTATTTTTTATTTGACACACAGAATTAGACGAAAATAAAGATTATGGAAGAGAACAAATTGTACAATGTGGTACAAAAGAGAATCACACTCCCATCGGGTGAGGAGGTTCTTATCGAGACAGGAAAATTGGCTAAGCAAGCAGATGGTGCTGTAGTGCTTAAGCAGGGCGACACAATGCTTCTAGCGACTGTAGTAGCAGCTAAGAGCGCTAAGCCAGATGTAGATTTTATGCCTTTGCAGGTGGAGTATAAGGAGAAGTACGCGTCATGCGGTCGTTTCCCTGGTGGATTTATGAAGCGTGAGGCTAAGGCTAACGATGCTGAGGTGTTGGTATCTCGTCTTATCGATAGAGCACTTCGTCCACTATTCCCAGAGGATTACCACGCAGATGTATTTGTCACTGTAAACCTAATCTCAGCAGATAAAGATATCCAACCAGATTCATTGGCTGGTTTGGCAGCATCGGCAGCTCTTGCAGTATCGGATATCCCATTCAATGGCCCGATATCTGAGGTACGTGTAGTGCGCAAGGATGGCGAGTTTATGATTAACCCACGCTTCTCTGAAATGGAGGGTGTAGACCTTGATATCATGGTTGCGGGTACTCTCGACAACATCATGATGGTCGAGGGTGAGATGCATGAGGTGTCGGAAGAGGTTATGTTGGAGTCTATCCGTGTAGCACACGAGGAGATTAAACGTCACTGTCAAGCTCAGGTTGAGTTATCTGCGGAGTTGGGTAAGGATGTTAAGAGAGGGTACTGCCACGAGGATAACGACGAGGAGTTGCGCGCTTATGTAGTTGAGCAACTTTACGATAAGGCTTATGCTATCGCAACTAGCGCATCAGCTAAGCATGAGCGTAGCGACGCTTTCGAGGCTTTGGAGGCTGAGTTTATCGCAACATTCCCAGAGGAGGAGCTCTCGGTAAAAGAGCCTTTGATTAAGAAATATTTCCACGACAACGTCCTTAAAAAGGCGATGCGTAATATGATTCTCGACGAGGGTAAACGTCTTGACGGACGTGCCACTGATCAGATTCGCCCAATCTGCTGCGAGGTTAGTTACCTACCTGCGGCTCACGGTTCGGCACTCTTTACACGTGGTGAGACTCAATCACTTACAACAGTGACTTTGGGTACTAAGCTCGACGAGAAGGTTAAGGATGAGGTACTTGTTCAGGGTACTGAGCAGTTCGTTCTTCACTATAACTTCCCTCCATTCTCGACAGGTGAGGCACGTCCAGTACGTGGTTTGAGCCGTCGTGAGATTGGTCACGGTAACCTAGCTTGGAGAGGTCTTAAGCCAATGGTTCCACTAGGCGAGGAGAACCCATACGCAGTGCGTGTAGTGTCGGATATCTTGGAGAGCAACGGTTCTTCATCTATGGCTACAGTATGTGCTGGTACTCTTGCACTTATGGATGCAGGTATCAAACTTAAGAAGCCAGTTTCAGGTATCGCAATGGGTCTAATCTCTGACTCTGCATCGGGTAAATGGGCAGTTCTTTCAGATATCCTAGGTGATGAGGACCACTTGGGTGATATGGACTTCAAGGTGACTGGTACTAAGGATGGTATCACTGCAACTCAGATGGATATCAAGGTTGATGGTCTATCGTACGAGATTTTGGCAGCAGCTTTGGAGCAGGCTCGTGTTGGACGTCTACACATCTTGGGTAAGATTACAGATTGTATGCCTGCACCACGTGAGGATTATAAAACGTTCGTTCCACGTCTTGTTCAATTGGCTATTCCTCAGGACTTTATCGGTGCTATTATTGGCCCTGGTGGTAAGATTATCCAGGATATCCAGAAGAGCACAGGAACTACCGTTACCATCACCGAGGTTGATGGAAAGGGTCTTGTTGATATCTTCGGAGTTAATAAGGAGGCAATCGACGCAGCGTTGGGTAGAATCAAGAGCATCGTAGCTGTTCCAGAGGTTGGAGAGGTATATAAAGGTACTGTTAAGTCGATAGTAGCATTTGGTGCTTTCATCGAGATTATGCCTGGTAAGGATGCCCTTCTACACATCTCGGAGATTGACTACAAACGTTTCGAGACTATGGACGAGACTGGTATCAAAGAGGGTGATTCAATTGATGTTAAGCTCATCGGAGTTGACCCTAAGACCAACAAGTTGAAACTATCTCGCAAGGAGCTTTTGGAGAAACCAGAGGGTTGGGTCGAGCGCGAAAGACGACCTCGTGATAGAGGCGAAAGACGCGAAAGACGCGACAGGTAAATAATAGGGACGGTAGAGGTTTTAATACTTCTACCGTTTTTTTTATATATTTAACATTTTTTATCTGATTTATTTTTTTTATTGTACTTTTTTATACTATATTTGCATAACTAAAAGGGATATTTTTTAACCCAAGGTGCTTTTGTCAGCTATTTGTCTGTGAGTTAGATGGTTAGGTAGTTGTTAAGGGTGGGGAGGATTGAGTGGTATCTTGTTAAGAATGAGTATTACACGAATTAAGGTTTGAGAATTAAACCGCAAATTCGCTCCAAATAGGGAGTAAAGCGACCCAAAGTCCCCTCCCTGAGGGAGGGGATTAGGGGTGGGGTAAGAGAATAAAGGAGAAAAATTACTAGTTTTCCACTCCGTAATTGTTCAAAAAACGAATATTTTTTCAAACCTTAAGCAGGCATAGTATTACACGAAACTATAAACAAAACAATATTAATAATTCAAATTTTATGAAAAGAGTATTTCATTTTACTTTAGCATTGGCAGTAGCAGCTCTTACTTTGACTAGCTGTAACTGTTTCAAAAAGATGGCCTCAAATGGTTCATCTGTAACATTTGTATCTGCACCTGAGGTTCTAGCCCTTAATAACGGTGTAGTTGCCGCAGATGTAACTGTTAATATCCCAGCTGGTTACTTCAACAAGAAGAGTGTCGTTAAGATTACTCCAACTATCGTATTTGATGGTGGCGAGGTTGCAGCAGCTCCTATCTACTACCAAGGTGTTAGCGTTAAGGATAACTACAAAGTAGTTGGTGAGAATGGTGGTTCATTCACCGAGAGTGTTGAGTTTGACTACGTAGAGGGTATGAAACTTAGCCAGCTTGTAGCTGTAGTTGAGTTCAAGTGTGATGGTAAAGATGAGTACGCTCTTTATGACGCATCAACTGGTTCTATCTCTAAAGAGGATGTAGCAGCAGCCGTAGCTGGTGTTTTTGTAGCAGAGGGTGTTAACACTATGCAACAAGATATCAAGTATGGCGCACTTATGATGCCAATCGACAACAGCTACCAACGTGTTCTAACTGAGGTTACTAAGGCTGACATCGCTTTCAACATCAGCTCTTCACTTGTAAGAAACTCAACTCTTAAATCTTCTGAGATTGACGACTTCAAAGCAAAGGTAGATGCTCAAACAGGTAACGACCGTATCGAGCAGAACCTATTCGCTAACGGTTACGCTTCTCCAGACGGACCAGAGAAGTTCAACGATAAACTATCTACAGCTCGTTCTACATCTGCTAAGAAAGCGATGGACAAAATCCTTAAGGATTACGGTCTAGATATCGACGTAGCAGCTTATGGTGAGGACTGGGAAGGCTTCAAGGAGTTGGTTGCAGCTTCTGATATCAAAGACAAAAACTTGATTCTTCAGGTTCTTAGCCTATACTCATCTTCAGCACAACGTGAGGCTGAGATTAAGAATCTTTCAGTTGTATATGGTGAGCTTAAGAGCGATATCCTTCCACAACTTCGTCGTACACAGATGGTTAACTCTTCAGACGTAACTGGTAAGAACGACGAGGAGATGGTAGCTCTAGTTAAGTCAAACTCTCTTAGCGAGTTGACAGTAGAGGAGCTTCTTCACCTTGCAGCAGATGTATTGACTGAGTGTAAAGAGAAAGTTGCAGTTCTTGAGTATGCAGCTTCTAACTTCGATGATGCTCGTGCTTACAACAACCTTGCTATCCTTTACACTTGTGGTGGCAAAACCGACAAGGCTATCGCAGCATTCGAGAAAGCAGCTAAAATGGGTGCATCTTCTAAGGAGGTTAACAACAACCTAGCTCTTGTAAACCTTAGCAATGGCGATGTTGACGAGGCTAAAAAGTATCAGTCAGCAGCTACTCCATCAACTAAGAGCGCAATCGCAATGGCTACAGGTGACTACTCAGCTAAAGGTGTTGAGGGTTACAACGCAGCTATCGCAGCATTCATGAGAGAGGATTATTCAGCAGCATCAAGCGCAATCGCTGAGTGCAAATCAGCTGATGCAGACTACCTACGTGCAGCTATCGCAGTTCGCACAGGTGACCTTAAGGTTGCCGAGGCGCAACTTAACAGCGCAATCTCTAAGGACGCATCTCTTAAAGCTAAGGCTGAGGGTGACGTAAACCTTAAACCACTATTCTAATCCAAATTAGAATCTACTACAAGCGGGGTCGAATTTCGACCCCGCTTTTTTTGTGCTACCCCCACGGCAAGCTCTGTTTTAAGTATTGTGGTAAGATAAATATCTGCTTGTCACTCCTCTTTCATAAAACCAAGCTAGCTTGGCATCATTGCGGCCTCCGAGCCGCAATCTCTAAACCATCATCTCACTCCTTGACTTGGTTCTCAATGACATAAAAATCCAAACTAGTTTGGTCGATTCAATATTTTTCCATACATTTGTAGTGCATTACATATACGACGGAGGTAGGGAAACCTGCCTTTCACAGCGAGGCGGGCATTTTTATGCTCGTAGCTTGCTATATACATGGGTGGTTTCGCCTCCCATGTAGGAACGTTAATGCGTCCTCTGCCTTCGTCGGTGTAATGCAATGGGTCAGGTGAAATCACCCTCTTTTTTCTCTCCTGCCCAGCATGTTTAACCAATTAAAAACTAAGGCTATGGAGCAGAAACACCGAGTAAAGTTAACCCCTCAAAACACTTTCAATTTAGAAAAATCAGAGATTAAAGAGCTCTACATTCGACTTTCCCTTTTTCAATATCGCTATATGCGAACTCCCGATTACCCTGAGCGGCGCCTTGTCGAACAACTTGAAAAGGATTTCAGAAAGTTCTATCTGGAGCTACTCCATCAAACTGAAAGAGATACCAATAATCTGATGCTCACCAGAATAAAGACATTTTTTGAGCTGCATCACCGCAAACTTTCAGAGATAGTTAAGGAGTATGAAACTCAGGAAAATGAGTAGATTTTAGATTGCGGCTCGTAGGCCGCAATGACGTTTTGGGTGTGTTGGAGATTCTTCGACTCACTTCGTTCGCTCTGAATGACATAGTGGGGGTTATTAATAGAGAATGTAATTCTCGGTGTTGTGGCTATTGGTATGGGGTGCTAAAGCTCGCTTTAAAGCACCCTATATCAATAGCTGCAAAAGATTGTTAAACAATCCACTTAATAACCCTAACCTCAACGATAAAAACAAATAGCTCAGCGGGGAGCACCCCGCCGCAGAGCAAGCTCTGTTTTGCGACTGAGGGGCGTAGAGGAGAAGTTACTGCATGTCATAAAACGAAAGCACCAGCGGGGGTGCTATCCCCGCCGCTGCCCGCGTAGGGCAGTTTCCAAATGGAGAATGTCGGAGACAGTTTCCAAATGGATAACGCCGTAGGGCAGTTTCCGAATGGATAACGCCGTATGATTACAGATTAAATCGGGAGGTTATTTTTATTGGGAGTTCGTCGATATAGTGGGTGACGATGATGGTTGTTTTGCTCTCTTTGCGGGCGAATGCGTCGATGATTGCCACAGCGAGGGAGCGGTAATTTTCGTCGAGTCCATGGAGTGGTTCATCGAGGATAAGGAGTTCGGGGTTTTTAACAAAAGCACGGCAGAGCAGTATGATGCGTTGTTCTCCGCTAGAGAGCTTAATAAAGTTCCGATTAGCGAGGTGTGAGATGTTGAATATCTCCATCCAGTGGAGCGACATGGCGCGTTGAGGCTCGTTGATTTTACCATATAGACCGATAGTGTCGTAGAGGCCACTCGCGACGATATCCACAGCAGGCATGCTGACGTTGAACGAGCGGTGCATCTCAGGGCTGACATAGCCTATGCGACGTTTGATATCCCAGATAGACTCTCCGCTGCCACGTTTGCGCCCAAACAGGGATATATCGCAGCGGTAGCTCTGTGGGTTGTCGGCACATACGAGCGATAGCAGGGTCGATTTACCTGCGCCATTACGTCCAGATATCACCCAGCTCTCGCCCTTGCGGATTGTGAGGTTAACCCCTTTGAGAATCTGTTTCGTGCCATAAGCGATAGCTACATCACGCATCTCGACAGCGATATCTTGGTATGTTGATGGCTCATCGAGGGCATTAATCATTGCGATGCTCTGCTCGATGTGTTTTACTTTGAGGCTCTCGATATACTCCTCGCGGGGGATTTTGCCTCGGCACTTCATCTCCTCGATAGGGATGATATGCGTGGTGAAACGTGGTATATCGGCACTACGCGACACCACAATAATAAGCTGTGTGCGACCATCGCTGGCGATATCCGAGAGAACATCTTGGAGCATATCTCGTGATGGTGCATCAAGCCCGATGAATGGGTTGTCGATAATTAGCAGCTTCGGGGTCGAGAGTAGGGCAGATGTTAGTTGAAATTTACGCATCTCGCCACTCGATAGTAGGATAAGCTCCTTGTCGAGTAGTTTTTCGATGTTGAATAGCTTGTAGAGCCTCTCTCGAAACTCATCGTCACACCCCTCCTTTAGTTCATCGAGCACATCACACACCCTGCGACGTCCTGCCACATCGAAGGAGTTCCAACGTTGCTGGTGGTAGTAGTCGCCATCATCCTGCCCATATGAGTCACGGAAGGTTATCTGCTTGATGTTTTGGTAGAGTTTCTTACCATTTTGCTCCTCGAAGTTATACCTCACCCCATCACCTGCGACCATCGGGTATTGCCCCGTTAGAATACCGACGAGGATGCTTTTACCTGCACCGTTATCCCCGATGATGGTTATTTGCTCACCCTTGTCGATGGATAGACCCTCGATTCCATCCATCTGGAATATGCTGTTTCGTAGCTTCGAGCTACATATCTCGATTAATTTGTTCATAAAGAGTTGTAATATAAAAAACTGCCTACGGCATTTTCTTTTCAGAAACTGCCCTACGCGGGCAGCGGCGGGGATAGCACCCCCGCTGGTGCTTTCGTTTTTATCGTTTTGCTGTGGGTTATTAAGTGGATTGTTTCACAATCTTTTGCGGCTATTGATATAGGGTGCTTTAAAGCGAGCTTTAGCACCCCATATCAACATCCACAATACCGAGAATTACATTCTCTATTAATAACCCCAAGGCAAGCCGTGCTTTACGTTTTGAGTATTGTGGTAAGATAAATATCTGCTTGTCACTCCTCTTTCATAAAACCAAGCTAGCTTGGCGTCATTGCGGGCTACGACCCGCAATCTCCAATACACAATGTCATTCCGAGCGAAGTCGAGGAATCTCCTGCAATAATGGAAACCGAGTACTAGCTTGAGATCCTTCGACTACGTTTCACTCCTCTCAGGATGACAAAAAAGGAAGAGATTGCGAGTCAAAAGCTCGCAATGACGTATAGAGGCTATTTTATATCATCAATTTTACCAGAGAGTAATATAAAAAAACTCCCCTGGTGTTTCGACCAGAGGAGTTGCTATATATATCATTGAAGGTTAGTAACCCAATGATTTTTGCGAAGCGTAAGTAATCTTGAGGGCATTAGCACGACGAAGCTCCTGCTTAATATCCTCTACGATACCCATCTTAGTCTTCTCGTCGATTTTCAAAGCGACAGTCATAGATGCGCGATCCATCTCACTGAGTTTATCACGCTCACCTGCAACGAAGTCCAAGATATCTCTTGTTGTGTGGTAAGAGTCGTTTAGCTGGATACGAGACGCAGTACCAAATTTAGCCTGGTGGGCGATACTTGGAGGACCTACGTGGATGTAACTAACTAGCGACTTTTTCTCTAGCTTTTGTACCTCACTAGCTTGAGGTAGCACGTATCTTACGAGTAGCTCTTGCTCACGCATAGTCGTTGAGACCATGAAGAAGAAGAGAATCATAAAGATAACGTCAGGCAAAGATGCCGTTGAAATCGGTGGTAAGCCTTTGCCACCTTTCTTTTTCATTACTGCCATACTCTTCTATCTATTAATTTGACGTGGCTCTGCCTCAGAGATTTTCAAAGGTATCGCTTTGGTAATAGGTCCTCTGTCGTCAGCGGATAAATCCTCGAACTTTCTACCATATTTCTTCATCGAAGCCTCATCTCTCACCTCATTAAAGGCACGAGTTAACTCATTTTGAACCATGATGTAGACTTTGTAGTCTGTCTCACGGGTTGTCTGTAGAGATATTACACCCTGAGATACAGGGTATTGCCACATGCTGCCATCAGGCATCTCAATCTCGGTCATTGTCGACTCTGGAAGGTTCTCGTCACCATAAGGGTTAAGGATAAACTCTTTAGCTTTTTCCTTAAGACGATAGATGTCGATCTGCTCTCCACCAGCCATGATACTACCGTTACCAGCTACGAACACCAAGAAGAGGTTACGCTCTTTAATCTTGATATCCTCTTGCTGAACATCATCCTCCGGCATTGGAGGAAGAAGTCGAGCAATACCAGTATCGACGTTCATAGTTGTAGCGACCAAGAAGAAGATAAGCAGCAAGAAGGCGATGTCGGCCATAGAACCGGCATTAATCTCTGTTACTTTTCTTTTATCACTTGCCATAGTATGCTCTCCTTATTATTTTAAAGCACCTATTACCTCTGAGAAGATAGCAGATAGAACTGCACCTGCTCCAAGTATATACGCTACGACGATAGATGCCTCGGTGATAACTGTGTCAACAGCTGAATATACTCCACCGTTCTGAACATCTGGGATTAAAATCTCGTGTGATGATGCATAGAAATAAGCTGCGCCTATAACTACGGCTACACCAACAACTGATAGAAGTGATTTAATAAGTCCGCCTGGCGATAGGATTAGACCATATACTGTACAGAATAGTACAGAGGCTACGGTCAACCCAGCCAATGCATAAGCCCATATCAAACAGAGGCTAACTGCACTATATGTACCTCCTGTTGAGACTGTGTAGCCCAGAATAATTACTGTAGCTAGCAACAGTGCACCAAGAAGCATTTTTAATATTGTATTCATTTTAATAATCTAATTTTTAGATGTAAATTACTTCTTGTTGTATGCGATAAGCATATCTACTAGGATGATAGAAGAGTCCTCCATATCATTAACCAAAGAGTCAATCTTAGCGATGATGTAGTTGTAGAACAACTGAAGGATAACCGCAACGATAAGACCCATAAGAGTAGTAAGAAGAGACACCTTGATACCACCAGCCACAAGAGTTGGAGAGATATCACCAGCAGCCTGGATTGCGTCGAACGCACCAATCATACCGACTACAGTACCCATGAAACCAAGCATCGGAGCAAGTGCGATAAATAGACCTACCCAGCTAAGACCTGACTCCAAAAGACCAGTTTGAACTGAACCGTAAGATACTACGCTCTTCTCAACTGCGTCCATACCTTGCTCGTTACGAGAGAGACCTTGGAAGTAGATAGAGGCGATAGGACCTTTTGTGTCGCGGCTAATCTCGATAGCTGCATCAACACCACCCTCATCAAGAGCAGTTTGGATTTTACCCATAAACTTCTTTGTGTTGATTGTCGAAAGCGATAAATAAAGGATACGCTCGATAGCTACTGCCAAACCGATAATCAAACAAACAAGTACTGGAAGCATCCACTCCCAACCTCCATCAAGGAATTGTTTCATAAGAACTTGGTGCATGCTGTCTCCTGCTAGAGTCTCTGCTACCTCTGCTGCCTCCTGAGCTACTGCGTTAAGCGAGCTAAGAGCTACCATGGCAAAAGCCATAATTGAAAATCTTTTCATAGTTGTTTTCTAAATTAAATTTTAATAGTTGTTTTCTAAATTAATATTTCGTTAAATCTCCCTCTCCTAAGAGAAAAAGGGTTGGTTGCGTAATATTTTCAGTTAAAGAACCTGATAAATAGATTTTCCACACTCCAAAATACGATTTTTGGTAATTTAACTAAGCTACTTAAAATCAGCGTGTTATATAACAAAAGCCTCTCTTTTGGGTTTTTATGTGACTTAATACTGTGTCAAATGTATAAAAAAAAAATCTCTTATGCAAAACCAAAAGCAAAAAAAACACTTTTAATTGTCTATTTTTATGTAAAAAAAAGTTTTGCCCCCTAGGTGCGGAGTCTAATTTCTCTATTTTTTTAAAAAAATAGCGCCCTTTTAACCCCCGTTAGAGCCTCTATCGCAGCGACTCCTCTATCACCTAGCGAGAGTGAGAAGTCGTTGACAAAGAGAGCAATATGACTCTCGATAACACCGCTCTCCATCTCCTGGGCATGCTCCGTGATAAACCCACGCGAAGAGTCGGGATTGGCTCTCGCAAACTCTAAACTCCTCACCACTCCATCCTCGAAGCGGCTCTGTATCGTGGGGTCGATATCTCGACGCATTAGGATAACGCCCAAAGGGAGTGGAGTTTGCATCTGCACCTCCCACAGCTCCCCCAAATCGGCAACCAGTTCGAGGTTATGTTTCGAGTAGGTGAAACGCCCCTCGTGAATCAACACTCCACCATCGACCTCGCCTTGTTCGACAGCTTGAGCTATCTGCGAAAATAGCATCGGCTCGACCTGTTCGACCTCTGGAAAATATCGTTTAAGTAGGAGCGTTGCGGTTGTTGAGAGACCAGGTATGGCGACCCTTTTCATCGCTCGATTTTGTTCGCCTTGGCGACGAACTACAAGAGGTCCATTACCCCAGCCCAGGGCGGAGCCACTGCGTGATAATTTGTAATCTCTATATAATATAGGAATCGCCGCAGCGCTAACCTTAATAAAATCGACCCTTTTTGTGGTGGCAATTTCGTTGAGTTGCTCGATATCGTGGTACTCAACATCGAACTCCATGCCCTCCATCTCGATACGTTGGTTGACGAGCCCATCGAAGATAAATGTGTCGTTGGGGCAGGGTGAAATCGCAAGTGAATAGTGGTGGGTGTGTTGCGATACTAGGTAGCGAGTTAGGCTCTCTAACGCCTCGTCAATTCGCCACTTGTTGACCGGTTCGCCAACCATATTGGAGATAGCTCTAATCTCGACCCCTTGGCGTGAGTGCGCCTGGCATAGAGCCATAAACGATGCACCCTCCATATTCTCAATCTGGGCGGTGTGAGAGGTGTGATTTGAGCTATTTACGCTGTTCGAGCTCACCGCTTTAAGGGTTGTTGTTGGCTCTACTTTATAGCTCTGTGCGAACTGTTTGGGTAGCTCCTCGATACTCTCCTCGATAACCTCGACCACCTCGCCTACGCTAACCTGTTGCGAGTCGTAGCTCCCTGCGATACCACACAAAACGAGCTTTTCGTGGTTGTCGCTTCTCTCGATAATGCTGCTAATTGCCGCAGCGGCGGCAGCTAAGCCCACTCCGCAAATCTCAATCTTTGCTGCGGGTAGTGCCTGGCGAAGAGGCTTCGCCTCCATCTCAGTTGGGAATATATATATCATTGCATCACCTCCTCAATCTGCTCAACGCTTTTTGGGATGCTCTGCTCACCCAGTACCCGACATCCATCCTCGGTAATTAGGATATCATCCTCGATGCGTATGCCTCCGAAGTTGTAGAGCGACTCTAGCTTATCATACCTTACAACGCCTCGATATGCCCCCTCCCTGCGTCGCGCGTCGATTAGCGAGGGGATAAAGTAGAGTCCCGGTTCGTTGGTTAAGATTGTTCCTTGGCGCAGCTGCCACGATGGGCGGTAGATAGCCGTTTGGCTCGCTTTGGCTTGTTCGATAAGGTGGCTAAAGTCTAAACTTCGCTCCCCGATATTCTCACAGTCGTGTACATCCATCCCCAATCCATGCCCCAATCCATGTGGCATAAAGAGGGTCGTTGCACCCGACTCGACGATATCCTCTGCGCTACCCTCGACCAACCCTGCGCTAAGAAGCCCTTGAGCTAGGCGTAGCTGCGAGAGTCGATGTAGCTCGACGTATGGCATAGGTCGAGCAATTTGTGCTATGTGGTTATGAACATCGAGCACTATGTTGTATAGTTCGCGCTGAATCGAAGTGAATCGTCCATTCACAGGGTATGTGCGGGTGTGGTCTGAGCAGTAGCCATG
Source organism: Rikenellaceae bacterium (assembly GCA_047178865.1). Taxonomy (GTDB): domain Bacteria; phylum Bacteroidota; class Bacteroidia; order Bacteroidales; family Rikenellaceae; genus Alistipes. Next base: position 13,332 of record JBCQSY010000011.1, on the reverse strand, counting down.
TAGCGACTCTGCGCCAGCATCGAGCAGGAACATTCGCCCATCTTCGAGCACCCCATCTTGCGAGATGTTGTGTAGTGTCTCTCCATTTTGTGTGGCGATAGTGTTGAACGAAACCCCAGCTCCCCAGCTGCAAGCGATACCCTCAAGAGCGCCCGCTATCTCCCTCTCACTTCGACCCACTCGGCACATCTTCATGGCTTGAGTGTGCATCTGGTAGCCAATAGTGATAGCATCCTCAACAGCTGCAACCTCCTCTTGGCTCTTCACCTCGCGCATAGCGGCAACGGCAAAGAGTAGCTCTGGGGAGTTGATTTGAGTGGCTTGGTGGGGTGTAATGTCAAGCAGCTCACTGAGTTGTAGTTTGGTCTCTGCACGGTATGCAGGGAGCGTGTGTATCTTGCGACCCTGCTTTAGTGTCTTGTCGATAAGTGGTTTAAGTTGGCTCTTAGGGAGTGCATTTTTTACTCCAACCTCCTGGGCTAACTGCTCGATAGTGGGTTGAGTGCCACACCAAATCACCTCCTCCAAGGTGTAGTCATCACCGAATAGGTAATCCTCGCCACTCTCCACATCGATTAGCGCGGTGAGCGATGGGCGATTCACCCCGAAGTAGTATCTGAGGGTTGAGTCTTGACGAAATCGGTATGCGTTGTTAGGGTAGTTCATGGGCGATAGCTCATTGCCAGGGAGTAGAATAACTCCACTTCCAACACGACGCATTAACTCTCTGCGCCTTGCGATGTAGCTATTGCGGCTTATTCCGCTGAATCTGCTCTGCCCTAATCTCTCCTGCATGGTTGTGGGTGGTTAGCTGCTCGCCACCATTTTATATAGTTTATCGCCTCGACGAATTAGCTCGTTGGTCTTTATCGAACACTTCACACCCTGTTCGACTCGCTCGACCACCTTGTTATCTAGAACCGGAGCATCGACAATCTGCTCGACAACGCCCGTTGTTGCCCCCATAAATAGACACTCATCCCCCTTTAGCAGCGGAGTTGCCTCGATAAGCACCTCGGCTACGGAGAGTTTCGAGAAGAAGTTTGTCACTTTACCAACGTAAACCTTGCGGTGTGAAGCTGATGAACCATGCGCTAAGGTGTGCTCTGGGAGTGGTTTACCAGCGTAGTAACCCTGCCAGAATCCACGATTAAAGACTGTGGATAGCCTCTCTCGAAGCTCTGCTGAGAGTTGTGGAGTGTACTCCTGGCTCTCTAAGGCTAACAGTGCTGAGTTGTAACTCTCGACCACTCGCTTTACGTACTCGCCACCACGTGCTCGACCCTCGATTTTGAGAACTCGAACCCCTGCCTCGATAAATTTATCGACTATCTCGATGGTACATAGGTCTTTAGGTGAGAGGATATACTGCCCATCTACGCTCAGCTCCTCGCCTGTGTCGACATCTTTGATTAGATACTTGCGGCGACATATCTGTCGACAAGCTCCTCTGTTGGCTGAGTTGCCACTCTCGTGCTGGCTTAGGTAGCACTTGCCCGAAATAGCCATACATAGCGCTCCGTGGGCAAACATCTCGATGCGTACAACTTCGCCACTAGCTCCTCGAATATCCTCATCCTTAATTGCTTGGCTGATTTGGGCTATCTGCTCTAGGCTTAGCTCCCTGGCTAGTACCACAACATCTGCCCATTGGGCGTAGAATCTCACCGCCTCGACGTTTGATATATTACACTGGGTGGAGATATGGACTGGCATACTAATCGAGTGGGCGTAGAGTATAACCGCAAAATCAGATGCTATAACTGCACTAACCCCCTGCTCCTTAGCGCAATCGACTATCTCGTGCATGCGTTCGTGTTCACCTGGGTAGAGCGCTACGTTGAGCGTAAGATAGCTCTTGACGCCATTTTCACGGCAGTATGTGGCAATCTTGACTAGGTCGTCGACGCCGAAGTTCGCCGCTGAGGCACTGCGCATATTAAGCTCGCCAATGCCGAAGTATATCGAGTTAGCACCAGCCTTCACAGCTGCCACCAACGACTCGTACGACCCCACTGGGGCCATAATTTCTATATCGCTACGTTTCAATTATTTACGTCTGTTTATTAGGCTCTGAGCAAACTCCTTAAGGGTAAAGAGCTTACCTTCGTCTATATTGAGTGAATCGAGCATGGCGAGCGCCCTGTCGAATTTAGTTTTAATCTGTTGCTTGGTGAGGTGGACGATATCTAATTTGTCGTAGACCTCTTTGATACGAGCTATCTTCTCCTTGTTGGATAGGCTCTCGTCACGGTGTGTATTGCGTAGAATTTCACGTGTTGGCTCATCCGCACGGCTCATCGCCGTAATCATCAAGAAAGTCTGCTTGCCTTCGAGGATATCTCCTCCGATGGCCTTACCCAACTGCTCATCTCCATAGGAGTCGAGCAGGTCGTCCTGTAGCTGGAAGGCTAGACCCAAGACCGTTCCAATCTTCTGAAGTGTTTTACACTGCTCAATAGTTGCTCCACCTAGCAACGCTCCGATATACGCCGCACCACCCAGTAGAACCGAGGTCTTTAGCTCAATCATTGTCATATACTCCGCCACCGAGACCTTTGGTCGAGTCTCGAAGTCCATATCATACTGCTGACCCTCACACACCTCCGATGCCATATTATTGAACACTTCGAGCGCCTGTCCTATATATTGAGGTTGCACCTGCGAGAGGAGTTTGTATGCGTTAATCATCATCACATCACCCGACAAAATCGCCACGTTGCTTCCCCATTGAGCATGAACCGAAGCCTTACCACGACGAATCGGAGCGTTATCCATAATATCGTCATGAAGTAGGGTAAAGGTGTGGAACACCTCGATTGCAGCGGCAGCAGGTAGTGCCTCGCTATAGTTGTCGTCGAAGAGCGAATGGGTTAACATCAATAGCAGAGGGCGTATCCTCTTGCCTCCTCCCGAAATGGAGTAGCGTATTGGTGCATATAGATTCTCAGGCTCGGAGGGTAGCTCAATCTGAGAGATATACCCCTCGATAAGGTCTAGGTAGAAATCTGAACTTTTCATTTTGCAGGACAATTTAGGGCAAATATAGTAAAAGATTCTGAGAATTGTCTATAAAATAGTGAAAAAAAGGTTCGGGGTAGGGCACAAAAAAAAAGTTCGACTACAATTAGCCGAACCTCTGTTTTGGTTGTTGACGCTTTTGTTAAAGCTCACCCTCTATTACCTAGAGAGGGAAGAATTAAGCGTACTTGAATGTTGACTCGCAAGATACACAAAGTTTCTTACGACCCTTAGCACGACGAGCAGCTAATACTTTACGACCATTAGCTGTAGCCATTCTTGTGCGGAATCCGTGCTTGTTGATTCTCTTTCTGCGAGATGGCTGGTATGTTCTCTTAGTTCCCATTTTATATCTATTAATTTTTTATGTTAAACTCAATATCGGAGTGCAAAGGTAAAACAAAAATGTTATTCTCAAAAATTTTTTGATAAAAAAATAGTAAAATTCTCTTTTTTAATTGAAAACCATGGATTTTTTACTATATTTGTGGGAGTAATTAATTGTAAAAAATATAGCTTATGGCAACTTTTAGAGTCGAGGGCGGCAACCCTCTCAGTGGGTCGATTACCCCTCAAGGGGCTAAGAATGAGGCGTTACAGATTATATGTGCTGCGGTGTTGACAGCACAGAAGGTTACCCTGCATAATGTTCCACCTATAGTGGATGTGCTCCAACTCATTGACCTGCTTGAGGCTATGGGTGTCGAGGTAGAGAAGATTGGCGAGGAGAGCTACACCCTCTGCGCCACTAATATAGATATGGAGTATGTTCTATCATCCGACTACACGCAGCGTTGTCGCAAGTTGCGCGGCTCGGTTATGTTGGTCGGTGCGATGTTGGGACGCTTTGGAGTGGGGTATATCCCCAAACCTGGCGGTGATAAGATTGGACGTCGTAGGTTAGATACCCACTTCCTAGGTTTTCAGAAGTTGGGCGCAGAGTTCAACTTCTCGTCAAGCGAGGAGTTCTTCACGGTTGAGTGTAAGGGTGGATTGAAGGGTACGTATATCCTGCTGGATGAGGCATCGGTTACGGGTACTGCGAATGTTGTTATGGCGGCGGTGATGGCTCAGGGGCGCACCACCATATATAATGCAGCGTGTGAACCATACCTCCAGCAGTTGTGTCGTATGCTCAATGGAATGGGCGCATCGATTCAGGGTATAGGCTCAAACCTATTGATAATAGATGGAGTTGATGAGCTGGGCGGAGTGGAGCACACCATGCTTCCCGATATGATTGAGGTGGGTAGCTTTATCGGAATGGCGGCGATGACTCGCTCGGAGCTAACCATCAAGGGGTGCTCGATAGAGAATATGGGAGTTATCCCAAATCAGTTCCGTCGACTCGGTATCATAGTCGAGGAGCGAGGTGACGACCTCTATATCCCCAAGCAGGAGAGCTACACCATCGACTCATATATAGATGGCTCGATTATGACCTTTGCCGATGCTCCTTGGCCAGGGTTGACGCCCGATTTATTGTCGATATTCTTGGTTGTAGCCACCCAGGCTAATGGTGCGACTCTTATCCACCAGAAGATGTTTGAGAGTAGGCTCTTCTTTGTGGATAAACTCATTGATATGGGTGCTCAGATTATCCTCTGCGACCCACACCGTGCTACGGTTATCGGGCAGAACCACCGCATGCCACTGCGTGCAACGACCATGACCTCACCCGATATACGTGCGGGAGTGGCACTACTTATCGCTGCGATGAGTGCACAGGGTGTGAGCATAATCCAAAATATCGAGCAGATAGATAGAGGCTATAAAGATATCGCCACAAGGCTTAACGCTCTGGGTGCTAAAATCGAGAGGATATAGTATTCTATTTTGGTAGTAATGGAAAAATTTTATACTTTTGTTCTAAGAAACTAATTAAATAAAAATAAGACTATGAAGAAAATCTTGCTAGTTGTAGCTATGTTGGTAGCTACCATCTCTTTTGTTGAGGCGAAAGAGGGTGTTCAAACCCTAGAGTCTCCAAATGGAGATTTTAAATTTGAGTTCTATCAGAAACCTCTTGAGGCTGGTGGTGCTGAGTTGACCTATTCGGTTTGGTATAAGGGTAACGAGGTGGTTATCGAGGGCGCGATGGGTGTTGAGATTGAGAACAAATTGTTGGAGTCAGCTCTTGGAGTACCTAACGAGCAGGTTAATTTTTGGTGTGAGAATCTACGCCTTTTAGAGACCGAGACTGCATCGTACACAGAGCAGAGCTGGTCGCCAGTTTATGGTGAGCGTGCTACAATCGAGGCGGACTATAACGAGTTGACTCTTAAATTTATTAAGGGTACGGATAAAACCCCAGGCGAGAAGGATTACAACCGTAGCCAGTGCTACCTCTTCAATGTTGAGGTGAGAGCCTATAACCAAGGTGTCGCTTTCAGATACCACTTCCCTGAGGCGGTGAATGGTCTATTTATCCACATCACAGGTGAGCGCACTAGCTTCACTATGCCCGAAGGAACTATGGCCTACTTTATGCCATGGGCACAGGGTCACCACACACTTCGCCCACTCGAAGGATGGGGCAAGGATGAGAGTGAGCGTCCACTAACTATGGAGCTACCTAGCGGAATCTTCGTTTCGTTAACCGAGGCTAATATGGTCGACTACGTGCGTGGTAAGTTCAAACTATCGGAGTGTAAACCTTCGACTCTACAGTTGAGCATGTACGATTGTGCCGATATCATCACTCCATACGACACACCTTGGCGTGTGATTATCGCTTCGGAGAGTGCAGTTGGTCTAATCAATAAGAACGATATCGTCTTGAACCTAGCTGAGCCTTGCCAAATCGAGGATACCTCATGGATTAAACCAGGTAAGGTGTTCCGTAGTGGATTGAAGATGGTCGAGGCTAAAGCGGGTGTCGACTTCGCTGAGCAGATGGGCTACCAATATGTTCACCTTGATGCTAGATGGTATGGAAACGAGATGACCGTTAAGTCGGACGCTACCACTGTTGAACCTCATTTGGAGTTGGATATGAAGGAGCTTTGTGACTACGCTAAGAGCAAGGGTTTGGGTATATTTGTATATGTGAACCAACGTGCTTTGATTCAGCAGTTGGATGATATTCTACCACTATATAAGGAGTGGGGATTGAGCGGAATCAAGTTTGGGTTTGTTCAGATTGGTAACCAATATTGGAGCACTTGGATGCACGAGGCTGTGCGTAAGTGTGCTAAGTATGGCTTGCTTGTCGATATCCACGATGAGTATCGCCCAACGGGATATAGCCGCACATACCCTAACCTTATGTCTCAGGAGGGTATCGCAGGAAACGAGGAGTTCCCAGATGCAGACCACAACACAACACTTCCATTTACTCGTATGATTGCCGGAGCTGGCGACTACACCTTCTGCTACTTCGACAAGAGGTTGAAGAACACTAAGGGACATCAGTTGGCTCTACCTGTAATCTACTATAGCCCACTTCAATTTATGAACTGGTACGACACCCCAGCTAGATATAGCGGCGAGAAGGAGTTGGAGTTCTGGAGTGCAATCCCTACTGTGTGGGATGATAGTCGTGCTATCGATGGTAAGATTGGTGAGTTCATCATCCAAGCACGTCGTAGCGGTGATGAGTGGTTCGTTGGAGCTATCATCAATAATGATGGTGGAAGTGTCGAGATTGATACATCGAAGTTCTTGGAGAAGGGTGTTAAGTATGAGGTCTCTATCTACGAGGATGACCCAAAACTAGATACAACAACCAACGTTCGTAGCTCAGTGAAGAGAGTCAAGGGTGGTGATGTTTTGAAGTTTAATCTTCAACCACGTGGCGGAGTATCTCTGCATTTCACTCAACGTTAATTAAAACTAGAGCGATTAACAAGGCGATTTTCGGCACTTGGCTTGCCTCTTAAATCCTCACGTATGCTCTATACGCTGCGGTTTAAGAGACTTTACTAAGCCCCAAAACTCATCCTTGTTAATCACTCTATAGTAAATAAAGTTTTTAAGATGAAAAATTTAATTGACAGAATGATGGGTGCGGTGAAGCACTTCACTCCATTCGATTTTGCGATTTTTAAGTTGGCGATATTCTCGGCAGGTATTCTTGTCGGAGCATATTTCATCCACTTCTGGGCTAAGAATATCTCAGTGGTTTGGGGTGTAGCTCTTGCGGCAGGAGTGTTAACTCTGATAAAAGTTATCCGTTACGCAATGAAGTAGTAATATCGATAGGAGCTTTAGCTTTCCCAAAGGAGGGCGACTAACAAGTCGTAAAATAATATATTTCGTCATTGCGGGCTTGACCCGCAATCTCCAAAAATTATTGATTATCTGCATATTATGAGATTGCGGCTCGGAGGCCGCAATGACGTATATAGGCAAGATTTGCAACTTATTAGTCATCTTTTTAGGGGTGAGGTAAGAGTATAAAAAATCAGTAGTTTTGCCCTGAAGTAATAGCTCAATAAAGCGAATATTTGTTCAAAATTTAGTTGATATTTTTGAAACGAGAACCTCATAAAGGCAGGGTCGGGGAGAGCTATCCAATGGTTGTAGCTCTCCTCGCCTTTGCTTTAGGGGTAGTTCTTGTTGCGGAGTTTGCTGTGCCGTTGTGGATATGCGCAACGGCATTTACTCTATCTCTGCTACTCTTGATTATCCTGCGCAGAGGGTGGTTGGCTCTGGTGGTTGTTGCCTCGATGGCTATGACTCTCGACGGGGTCGGGTCGAGAGGCTCTTGTGATTTATCCGCTGAGGCAACTAAGGCGGTGGCATACACCTTTGAGTATGAGCGGAGTGTGTGGGCGAGGCTTCGTGGATGGATAACCTTCGATGGAGAGTGGCACAGCTGTGATGAGAGGGTTTGTATTGTAGTTACGGGCGATGTCGATATGGCGGCAGGGGATATGTTGACCGTGTGTGGTGAGCTATCCTCTATGCGTGAGCCATACTCCTCCTTCGAGAGGAGTGTTATGCGCCAAGGGGCTAAGGGTGTTTTGAGGTTCTATAGTGGCGAGGTTATCGAGCATCAGAGCTCGAAGGGTGGTGTGAACTCATGGATGCATCAAGGGGCGATGGAGCGGTTGAGTAGACTCGACGTATCACCTCAAGCGTTGGCATTGAGCCAGGCGACTACGCTTGGTTCGCGTACCAATGTCGAGCGGCAAATCTGGCAACTATATGTAAATAGTGGAGTGCAGCATCTGCTGGCGATATCGGGGCTACATATCGGTGTGGTTCTTCTGCTGGCGATACTCCTATTCACACCTCTGGTTTTGCTCACCCATGGGCAGTTGTGGCGAGCCGTTGCGGTGATTTTGTCGTTGTGGGCTTTTGTCTTTGCGACCACCATGCCTGTGAGTCTGATTCGTGCGGCGGTGATGTTCACTATGCTCTACATCTCGATGGAGTGGGGGCGAAGATACTCCGCTATTAACGGCTTGGCAGCGACCGCGTTAATGTTTCTGGTAATCAACACCCGAACCCTCTACGATGTTGGATTTCAACTCTCGATGGTGGCTGTAGCGGCGATTTTAACTCTACACTACCCGATAAAGCGCTTTTTAAGGGGTCGACTCCCCTCTTTGGTATCCATACCGCTCGAAGTAGTAACCGTTGGAGTGGTGGCGACCTTGGCTGTTACGCCCATTGTCAGTGCAGCATTTGGCTACTTCTCACTGCTCTCGCCTCTATCGACCCTGCCTATGTTGCCTCTGATATACATCACTGTGTCGACCTCGCTGTTATGGATTGTGCTGCCTCTACCCTTGTGGCAACCTGTGGCGGAGTGGATAGTCGAATGGAGCTACTCGATGCAGCATGCTGTAGTTGCATGGGTGTCGCAGATACCTCTATCGAGGGTCGATTTTCGCATGAGTGAGTGGGGTGTGGTGCTCTTTTATCTGGCTCTCTTTGCAATAAGCTACCTGATTAGTAGGAAAAATGGAAAAAAATAGATATATTTGTCTCGATGATTGATTCATTAGATATACTATGCCAAGAGGAGACTATTCGCTCCATCGAGGAGTTAATTGAGGTAGACCCTGCATCAATAGCTCTCGATAAGAGGGTTGCTAATGCTCGACTTATCGCCACCCAGGTGAAGTATCTGCAACGAGCCAAGGGTAAACTCCCTAGCTACTACGCTGCACGATGCATTATCCCTTCGAGGGCATACGAACAGTCGTCGAGCGAGGCTACAGCGATGAGTAAAAGCCTTTCGGGTGGTTCGCTTTTGGAACTTACCTGCGGATTAGGGGTCGATACCCTCTACCTCTCGAAGAGCTTCGATAGGGTTGTTGCCTTGGAGCGAGATGCGATACTCTCGCAGGTTGCACGTCTGAACTTCAAGAGGCTAGGTGTGAGTAATGTTGAGGTTGTGAACCTCTCAGCGCAGGAGTACCTGGCGCAGTGTAGCGAGTGTTTCGATGTGGTCTATGTCGACCCTGATAGGAGAGCTGTGGGCGGTGAGCGAGCTGTGAGGATAGAGGATTGCTCGCCCAATATCATCGAGCTGATGCCTCTTTTGGAGCAGATATCAAGCCGTGTATCTATTAAGCTCTCGCCACTCTTCGATGTGGACGAGGCGTTTAGGTTGTTCTCACCCTCGATGGTCGAGGTTGTCTCGCTTGGTGGGGAGTGTAAGGAGGTGGTTGTGACCACTGCGAGCAGTGAGAATATATTGAAGTGTTGCGCTATTGGAGTGGGCGAGGTGTCGATTCCTCTGGATAGCGTCGATAATCGAGCAGAGAGCGGTGAGTTTAGCTCTGAAGGGTGGGAGTATCTTATCACTCCTGATGTCACCCTGCAAAAGAGCCGTGTGGCGTGTCATGTAATGCGTCGGTATGGCTCGATATGGAGCAATAATGGATACGCCTTTAGCATGAGCCAACCACCCCAAGAGGTTATGGGTCGAGTCGAGAGAATAGAGTCGGTTGAGGAGTATAACCCCAAGCGGCTCAAAAGGGTGCTAAAGGAGAGGGGCGTGAAAGGAGTCGAGATTCTAAAGCGTGACTTCCCACACCCTATCGAGCGAATCGCCAAGCAGTTGGGTGTAAAGATAGGGGGCGAGCAGCGTATCGCCTTTACAACGATTTTAGGTAGACTATATTCTATAATTTTGAAATCTTAATGTTAATGTATATGGTAACTAAACGCATAATTATTGTAGGCGGCGGAGGTCTAGCCTGGTCGCTTATCGAGGGGATATCAAAATCTTCTTGCTTTGAGATTGTTGGTGTATGGGTTCGTCGCAGCGAGGCTGCTCAGCAGATAACCGACCACTTTGGACTATTTGCTACTAACATTTTTGAAGAGTTGCCTCTAGCCGATGTCTATATCCTCGCCGTTAGCGATGGAGCTATCAGAGAGGTTAGTGAATCACTTCCATTCCCCGAAGGAGCGTTGGTGGCTCACGTGTCGGGTAGCTCACCACTCAAACTAATCAGCAGCAAGATTGAGAACCGAGCTGTTATCTACCCGATGCAGACCTTTACTCAGGGTCGTCATGTAGATTGGCACAACGTCTACATCTTTGTCGAGGGTGTCTCGGAGGAGTGTTGCGTAATAGCCGAGCAGATAGCCAAGGAACTATCTCCGGATAAGGTGTCTAGGCTCTCATCGCAACAGCGAGAGGTGCTGCATGTGGCGGCGGTGTTTGGTTCGAACTTCACCAATGCACTGCTGGGTGTTGCAGCCGAGCAGTTACACTCTATCGGGTTGCACCTCTCGATTTTCAAACAGCTACTCGAAGAGACTATCGATAAAGCGATGGATAGCGATGACCCATCGAGCATACAGTCTGGCCCTGCGATAAGGGGTGATTTAATCACTCAAAAACGCCACCTCACCCATATCGAGGATGAGGAGTTGCGAGAGATTTATAAACTATTAAGTTCAATGATATGGAAAACTTCAAAGAAAAATTAGCACGTGTCAAAGGTTTCATCTTCGATGTCGATGGAGTGTTAACAAATGGGTGTTTGACCCCAACTATGGATGGCGACTTTATCCGCCAATACTACGCTAAGGATGGCTACGCTGTGGCTTACGCTATTCAGCAGGGGTATCAGGTGTGTGTTATTACGGGTGGGCGAGGTGTCTCGTTGAAGTTGCGTATGGAGGCACTCAAAATCAGACATGTATTTATCGACTGTGTCGACAAGGTTGCGGCCATGGAGCTATTCTTCCAAAGGAGCGGACTCACCTCGGACGAGGTGGTCTATATGGGTGATGATATCCCCGATTTGGCATGTATGAGCCGAGTGGGACTACCCGTAGCACCAGCCGATGCGGCATCTGAGATTTTAGACGTTGCCGAGTATGTCAGCCAGTTCAAGGGTGGCAAGGGGTGTGTTCGTGATATTATCGAGCAGACTCTCCGCTCTCAAGACAGATGGGCAAAACATACCCAGGGCGTAACCCAGTCGGATATCGCCTCAAGATAACCCCGTCGAAAACCTAGATTATGAGCGCAACAGTTACCATAACGTGTCAAACGACCCAGAGAGAGTACCAAGTGCCCATGGGTAGCACCCTGAGCCAGGTGGAGAGTATTATCCGCCACCAGACTCCATACCCGACACTTGCGGCGTATGTCAATAATCGTATTCGTGAGATGCACTTTCGTCTCTACGAACCATCGACTATTCGATTCCTGGATATCTCCTCGTATGGTGGATTTCGAGTCTACCAACGTACCCTCTCGTTTGTGTTGCAACGTGCCGCTGAGGAGCTCTTCGCAGGGCAGACTCTGCATATCCGCCAATCGCTAGGGTTGGGTGGATTGTACTGCGAGGTGGAGGGGGTAGAGGCGTTTACCTCGGAGCAGGCAGCTCTGCTTAGTGGCAAAATGCGTGAGATAGTCGAGCGGAATCTACCCATCACCGATGAGCGTGTGGCGACCTCTAAAGCGTGTGAGATATATGAAAAGAGAGGCTACCACGATAAGGTTCAACTCCTGAAAACACGCCCTAGGCTCTACACCCAAATCTACCACCTTGATGGCTGTGTTGGGTATCTATATGGTGCTCTAGCTCCATCGACGGGGTATGTTCCGATATTCGAGATAGAGCCTTGTTGCAGAGGTTTCGCTCTGTTGCTACCTAGCAAAGAGACCCCCGAAGTTGTGGTTAAAGCTCGCAGCGATAAGATGTTCGATCTCTTTAACGACTACCAGCGTTGGGTCGATGTGTTGGGTCTACCTACGGTGGGTTGCCTCAATGATAGGGTTCTTTCGGGTGACTCAGCCGAGATTATCAGAATCGCCGAGGCTCTTCATGAGAAGTTGCTCTCAAGGATGGCAGATGCGATAGTTGAGGCATCGAACCGGAGAGGTGCTAGGTTGATACTCCTTTCGGGCCCTTCGTCGAGTGGTAAGACCACCACCTCGAAGAGGCTGGGAATACACCTCAAAGTGATGGGCTTTAGCCCTGTGCTAATCTCGATGGATGACTACTTCGTCAATCGCGACCAGACTCCACGAGACAAGGATGGAAACTACGACTTCGAGGCGTTGGAGGCGGTAGATGTCGAGCAGTTTAATGCCGATGTCAAGAGCCTATTCGCAGGGGAGAGTGTCGATATTCCACGCTACGACTTTATTTCGGGGACTCGTCAATGGCACGAGAAACCTCTAACTTTGGATGATGATGCGGTACTTATCGTCGAGGGAATCCACGCTCTTAATCCTGGTCTGACTCCACATATCGACGAAGCGTTGAAGTTCAAAATCTACGCTTCGTGTATTACAACCATGTCGATGGATAGCACAAACCGTATCTCGACAACCGACAACCGTCTGCTGCGCCGCCTAACGCGTGATTTCAGAACAAGAGGGTGTAGTGCGCAGATGACTCTTGAGCGGTGGGCGAGTGTGAGACGTGGTGAGGAGCTACATATATTCCCATATCAGGGCGAGGCTGATTTTATCTTCAACACCTCGCTGCTCTACGAGATTTCAGTTCTGCGAAGCTATGTCGAGCCTATTCTGCGTGAGGTGAGCGATACCCAGGCGGAGTACGATAACGCACGTCGACTGCTTAAATTCTTGGATAACTTCACCCCAATCTCAATCGAGGAGATACCCTCAACCTCGATAATACGTGAATTTATTGGCGGCAGCGGATTCTCATATTAAATTAAGAGTTATTTTTTCAGTTAAGAGTTAAGAATTATAAATTAAGAGTTGTTTTTTCAGTTAAGAGTTAAGAATTGTTTTTATAGTTATGAAATATTATTAATTGCTGAATTCAACCTGCAAATGCAACTGAATTCATATTAATAATTTGTTTAAATTTTTCATTTGGTGTGAGGTATCCGAGTCTTTTACGAGGACGATTA
>JBCQSY010000010.1:33352-67845 GCA_047178865.1 Rikenellaceae bacterium | reverse complement strand
AATAAATTTGAGCCTGGCTCCGATTTGTTTCGCCTTTTCTTATGTCCCTATAGTTTCTTGACCTCAATTCAGTTGCATTTGCAGGTTGAATTCAGCATTCATAATTCATAATTCATAATTGATTTGCCTTCTTTTTTTTTGCAGAAACAAAAAAAATATCTATCTTTGCGCCCTAAACAGATGTTATGGGGGCTCTTAGAGGATTAAGAGACTGAGCGGCATCGGTGGTAATTTAAATAAAACAAAGAGATGAAAAGTATTCAAATTGCAGCTGCACTTCGCAGCGAGTATGGAAAGAAAGCAACTAAAGAGGTTCGTCGTAGCGAGTCAATCCCATGTATCCTTTACGGAGGTGGTGAGAACGTATCTTTCTCAATTTCAGAGAAAGAGGCAGGTAAACTTATCTACACTCCATCTTCATTTATCGTTGAGCTAGATATCAACGGCAAGAAGGAGAAGGCTGTACTTCGTGAGGTTCAATATCACCCAGTACGTGAGCAGATTCTTCACATGGATTTCTTCCGCGTTATCGAGGGTAAACCAGTTTCAATCGCAGTTCCAGTACGCCTAGAGGGTACAGCAGCTGGTGTTAAAGTCGGTGGTAAATTGACTCTTTCAGCACGTAAATTGGTTGTCAGCGCAATGGAGGCAAACCTTCCAGATGAGATTGTTGTAGATGTTACTCCACTAGAGTTAGGTAAGACTATCTTCGTTGGCGACCTTCAACAAGAGGGTGTTAAGTTCGTAACTCCAGCAACTACTGCGGTATGTGCGGTTCGTGTAACTCGTGCTACTCGTTCTGCTCAGAGAGCTCAATAGTAAACGTAATTTCGTATAAACTATGAAATACTTAGTTGTGGGGCTGGGTAACATTGGCGCAGAGTACGTCATGACTCGCCACAATATAGGTTTTGAAGTGTTGGATGCCTTAGCTAAGGCATCCAACATCTCTTTTTCTACAGCCAGATATGGCGATACGGCAACCCTCAAACATAAGGGTCGCACGATTATCCTATTGAAACCATCCACCTACATGAACCTTTCGGGTAAGGCGGTGCGTTACTGGATGGAGGCAGAGAAGATTCCTCTGGAGAATATCCTTATCATCTCGGATGATATCGCTATCCCATTTGGAACTCTTCGTATGCGAACCAAGGGTAGCGATGGCGGACATAATGGATTGAAAAATATCAATGCTCTGATAGGCTCGTCGAGCTATGCTCGTATCAGGTTTGGAGTGGGAGGCGATTTTCCACAAGGATTCCAAGTCGACTACGTCTTGGGCAAGTGGAGCGAGGAGGAGCAGAAGCTACTCCCCGAACGATTGGAGCTATTCTCAAAGGCTATCCTATCATTTGCTGCGGTGGGTGCTCCGCTCACCATGAACGCCTTTAACGGAAAGTAACGGAAAGAATAATCTATTTGGTTTGCTGAGAATTTACTGAGAATTACTGAGTCATACTGAGAATAATTCATAACTCATAATTCTTAACTCGCATAATTATCACGGGTTAAAACTCAATAGTTACCCCTAGCGTAGGTATCACCGCGCCATTAATATCTTCGAGATACCCCATATAGTAACGCTGCTCTTCGAGTGCGGCTGAGGGGTTGCGTATAACTCCGCTCGACATATAGATATCGGGGCGTTGCAGGGTGGAGTAGGTGATGTTCTGAATATCGAGATACAACCCCAGCGACCATCGCTCGAAGTAGAAACTCTTATCGAGACGAATATCCAACTGTGCATAACCTTCAAGGCGGAGGGTGTTGTGTTGTGAGTAGTCGTAGTAGGGTTGACCCCTCAAATCCCACGCAATGACATACGAGCTTAAATCCTCATCATAAGGGGTGTAGGGCGAGCCGCCAATGGCACTAATCTTCGCTCCGATACTCCAATTTTTCGGGAGGTAGTATGTCCCCGATGTGTTGATAATGAATCTGTTATCCCAAGCCGAAGGGTAGTAAGAGTCGTCGGGCGAGGTGCGAGAGAGTGAGCGGAATAGAGTGAGCGAACTCACCACCGAGAGCTGCGAAGGTCGACTCCACCTCACCATAAACTCTGCGCCATAGGCTCTTCCCGAAGCCGACGAGGTGAGAGCCTCATTACCCACAATCCCATAGTCGTTACCCTTGTCGCTTAGCGAGATGCCATCCTCGATTGAGAGTGGGATGTTGTTGTAGCGTTTATAGAACCCTTCAACGGAGAGTATCAGCTCCTCTCGATATTGCCACTGCATGCCTGCTGCGATGCTCCGCACGTTCATATAGGTTAGCGAGGAGTTTACCCTCTCGCCATCCTCGACGTAGCCAAGTGCGGTGAGCGGAGGTAGCTGATAGTAGATTCCGCCACTAGCTTTGAGCGTGATTTGGTGGGGCAAGGCATACTCCGCACCAATTCGAGGTGAGATGTTTCGCCATATCTGCGCCGTCTTTGAGTTGTAGTTCACCCCATCCAATCGCACCCCACCACTCAGCGTTAGACGATTGTCAAGAGCCATCCACTCACCATCAACATATGCTCCCCAGCCAACCATTCCAAAGCGAGAGTCGTAGGCGATATCGGTGTCGTAGCCACCTGTGAATAGTCTCTGGAAAGAGTCCATGCGGTAGGTGGTGTAGTTTAGCTCAGCGCCATAACCTAGGGTTAAAGTGGCGACTTTACCCTGCCATCCACCCTTTAGATAGCTCCGCCCCTCGCTCGATTTTAGCGAGTAGATAACGCCCTCGGAGCGGCTCTCGTCGTTGCCCTCATATTTGAGGTAGTTGTTGGCGAGGGTCGAGTGGCTAGAGAGTAGTGTAAAGACCCCATTATCGAGGTAGCGTTGCCACTTAACCCCCGCCGTGTAGCTCTGCTGCTTGATATGTGGAATGTAGCCAGCGATATATTGTGTGAATGTGGAGCTGTTATCCATATTAATAGTCATATCGTCGAAGTTGTTGAGCGAGAGAAAAGTTATCTTATCGCGCGAAGTGGGTGAGTACTCCACCTTACCCAGCAGGTCGATATAGTTGGGCAAGAGCGGCAGACCAAGCAGCTTGAATAGGAACTGAAGGTAGGATTGACGTGCTGAGAAGATATAGTTGCATTTCGAGGTGAAGTGCCCACTTCCGCTTAGAGCCACCTCCGATGCTCCGAGCGTGGCTTTGAATCGCTGCTCCTCTCGATTGCCGCTACGCAGCTCGATATCGAGCATCGAACTTAGAGCACCCCCTTGGTCTGCGGGGAATGCACCTGTGTAGAACTCCACCTCGCGAATCAAGTCAGCATTCACAACGCTCACAGGCCCTCCGCCAGCACCCTGCGTCGAGAAGTGGTTGATATTGGGGATGGGGAATCCATCGAGGAAGAAGGCGTTCTCGGAGGGCGAGCCACCTCGAACTATCAGGTCGTTACGGTAGCCAATGGGCGAGAAGGCGACACCCGGAAAAGATTGCACGATGCGTGAGATATCACGATTTGCGCCAGGGCTTTTTTCAATCTGTTGGACTCCGATTTTATGGTTGCTTATCGAACTCTGTGCGATGCGTGAAAAGAGGGTCGATCTCACCTCGATGCTCTCGATATTTGTGGTATCAGCCCTTAATTCGATGGTGATGGGTGGGGTTGATAGCGATACGATATACTCCTGCGAGAGCGATGGTGTGTAGCCAAGCGACGAGGAGTATAGGCGATATATTCCAGGATTTACCCCCTCGATTATAAAGCGTCCCAACGAGTCCGCCACATCGCCTTTGGTTGGCTCTCCCTGCACCACTACCGTAGCGTAGGGGATGGCTCGACGAGTCGATACGTCGATAACCTCACCTCTGACGTTAAAGCTCCTCTCTTGGGGGTAGAGAGGGGAAAAGAGTAGCGATAAACAGATTAATAATAGCAGGTGTCGGAGAGTGTACATAGCTGAGAGAGTTACGTTAAGGGGAGTTATAATTTCTCCCTAAAACACTTTTAAGCTACTAACAACACCTTTTTAATTTTACAAAAACAGGTAATAGGAGTCACTATGACCCACTTTTGCAAAATCAAAAATGCGCAATTATTAACTAAAAATTAAAATTAGGGAGAAAATAGAACTCCCCTTTAATCCCCTTCGCAACTTTTACACCACAAATAATTTGGTTTTTAGTAAAAAAAAACATATTTTTGCCCAAATATCCTCTATCCATTTTGGTGTAGAGGTGTTTTGGGAGATGAAATTTATTTTATGAAGATAGCAATACAAGGAGTAGCAGGTTGTTACCACGAGGCGGCAGCCAGAAGTTACTTCTCACATAGTGATGTCGAGATGGTTAACTGTGAGAGTTTCGACCATCAATTTGAAAAGATGTCTAAGGATAACTCTCTGTTGGGAGTGGTTGCCATTGAGAACACTATCGCAGGCTCTCTGTTGCAGAATCACGAGCTAATAAGGTCGAGCAACTTGAGGATTATAGGCGAGCAGAAGATACGCATCTCTCACGTTGTGGCAGCCTTGGCGGGGCAGAGTATTGAGGATATTGGCGAGGTTAGTTCACACCCTATCGCACTTATGCAGTGTCGTGATTGGTTGAAGAAACACCCCTGGTTAAAGGTTGTTGAGTATAGCGATACGGCCAGCAGCGCGATGAATATCGCCGAGGGGCAACTTCGTGGTCATGCGGCAATTTGTGGTGAGTTGGCAGCCCAGCTATATGGGTTGAACATCTTGCAAAGAGGGGTCGAGACCAATAAACACAACTTCACACGTTTTCTGGTTGTTGCAAATGAGGGCGTGGCTGAGAGCTTTACATCTAGCCATAAGGCTGTGAATAAGGCGTCGTTATGTTTCTCGCTAGCTCACTCGCAGGGTGCACTGTCGAAGGTTCTGACAATTTTGTCGTTCTACGATGTGAACCTTACGAAGATTCAATCTCTACCTATTATAGGTCGAGAGTGGGAGTATCTCTTCTATGTCGATGTGATATTTGACAACTACACCAAATATCGCCAATCTATAGATGCAGCCAGACCACTAACCAACGAGTTCAAAATCCTTGGCGAGTATGCCGAGTGTGAGAACCCAAATGTATAGAAAATAGAGACGTAGACTGGAATAGAGACGTGGGTGGATAACCATAAACGTCATTGCGGACTTGATCCGCAATCTCAATAAAAACTATCCCTATGCTTAGATTGCGGGTCGTAGCCCGCAATGACGAGAGGGGTGAGATTGCGATGACGAGAAGGGGTGAGATTGCGATGACGAGAGGAAGTGAGGTTGTGATGAGGAGAGCAGCTGTTGTGATGAATAGAGCGGTGGTTGTGATTAAGAGAATAGAAAAGTATTAACATATATATAAGTAACAAAATGAGTAAATTTGAGATTGACCCAATACTCTTCCCAGAGTTGGGCGAGATGCAACGTCCCCTTTTGATTTCGGGACCTTGTAGTGCAGAGACACGCGAACAAGTAATGGAGACCGCCGAGGCTTTGGCTGCAAGTGGTATTAAGATATTCCGTGCAGGTATATGGAAACCACGTACCAAACCAGGAGGTTTCGAGGGAATTGGCGAAGAGGGTCTTAAGTGGCTTCAAGAGGTTAAGGCCAAGACTGGTATGTTGGTGGCTACCGAGGTAGCAACAGTAGAACATGTTGAGTTGGCTCTTAAATATAAGGTCGATATGTTGTGGATTGGAGCACGTACTTCAGCTAACCCATTCTCGGTTCAGCAGCTAGCTGATGCTCTTAAAGGAGCGGATGTTCCAGTTCTTGTTAAGAACCCAGTGAGTCCAGATTTGGAGCTTTGGATTGGTGCTTTGCAGCGTATCATCAATGCTGGTATCAAGCGTATTGGTGCAATACACCGTGGATTCTCTCTATATGAGACATCTATCTACCGTAACCACCCACAGTGGGCTATACCAATCGAGCTACACCGCCGCTATCCTGAGCTACCTATCATCTGCGACCCTAGCCATATCACTGGCGATAGCTCGCTTATCGAGTCGGTTTCGCAGCAGGCGATGGATTTGGGCTTTGCAGGTTTGATGATTGAGTCACACTGCACTCCCGCTGAGGCGTGGAGCGATGCTAAGCAGCAGGTTACACCCCAGAATCTCGCTGAGATTATGAGCGCGTTGACTATTCGTGATGTAGCCTCTACCCCAACCGAGGATATGTCGCAACTTCGTAAACGTATCGACCAAGCGGATGGTGAGCTTATTGAGTTGTTGGCTCGTCGTATGGGCATAGCTCAAAGTATCGGTGAGTACAAAAAGGCGAATGGTATCCAGATTCTTCAGAGCGATCGTTACGAGGAGATTATCCAGGGTCGTGTGGCTGATGCTGAGCACTTGGGTCTTAGTCCTGAGTTTGTGAAGGAGATTCTTCAAACTATCCACGAGGAGTCGGTAAATCTTCAGATTAAGATTTATAACTCGTAATTGATATATAAAACGTTCAAATTCTAATTTGATGTTATGGTAAAGGTTGCGCTTATATACGACTTTGATGGTACGCTCTCACCAGGTAATATGCAGGAGTATGATTTTATTCCTGCTCTGGGGAAGAGTAGTGCTGAGTTTTGGGCTGAGTCTAACGCTGTGGCTATCAGCCAAGATGCAGATGTTATCCTCTCATACTTAGCGGGTATTATCCAGGCGGCACGCAGCAAAGGGCTCTCTCTTCGACGTGAGGCTTTTCGCGAATCGGGAGCAAAAGTTAAGCTCTTCGAGGGTGTTGTCGAGTGGTTTAAGCGCATCAATCATTATGGAGCAGAGCATGGAATAGAGGTCGTACACTACATCAACTCTTCGGGAATGAAGGAGATGATTGAGGGTACTCCTATCGCTGGAGAGTTCCGTAAAATCTACGCCTGCTCGTTCCTCTACGATGTGGATGGGATAGCTTATTGGCCAGCTGTGGCGGTGAACTACACCAACAAAACCCAATTTATCTTCAAGATTAATAAGGGTATAGAGTCGGTCTACGATTGCGAGGCGGTTAATCGCTATATCCCTGAGGATAAGCGCGAAGTACCATTCAAAAATATGATATATATTGGCGATGGAACTACCGATATCCCATGTATGAGGTTGGTTAAGAACTCAGGAGGTCACTCCATTGCGGTACATAACCCATCGAACCATGGAGCAATCCACTCTCTGGCGTCGTTGGTCGAGGATAATAGGGTGAGCTATATCTGCCCGGCGGATTACCGTGAGGGTAGCCAGATAGATACCCTCGTCAAGTCGATACTCGATAAGATAGAGGTGGATAATCGCCTAGCTAAACTCCAGGTTGTGAGATGAAAAAGATAGTTTTTGCAACAAATAATAGCCATAAACTCTCGGAAGTTCGCGAGCTTTTGGCTGGTAAATATGAGGTGCTTTCACCCCGTGATGTTGGTTTTGAGGATGATGTTGAGGAGAGTGCTCAGACCCTTGATGGGAATGCGCTGCTCAAGGCTCAAGCTCTGAATCAAGCCACTGGGCTCGACTGCTTTGCCGATGATACAGGGTTAGAGGTCGAGGCTCTGGGTATGGAACCGGGAGTTAGGAGTGCACGTTACGCCACTTCGGGAAACGACCCAAAGGCAAATAACGAGCTGTTGTTGAGGAATTTGGAGGGTGTTGACAGTCGTGCAGCTCAGTTTAGAACGGTTATTGCATTGATTCTCGATGGGCAGAAGTACCTCTTCGAGGGGATTGTTCGAGGTGAGATTACTCGTGAGAGGTTTGGTGAGCAGGGTTTTGGTTACGACCCACTATTCCTACCTGAGGGCGAGGCGGTGACTTTTGCTCAGATGAGTAGCGAGGCGAAGGGTCGAATCTCACACCGAGGACGTGCCATTGCAAAGTTAGTACAATTTTTAGAGACGAAACGATAAATTCGTACAAAATATGGAGTGTTAGCGACCCAGAGTCCTCTCCCTGAGGGAGGGGATTAGGGGTGGGGTAAGAATATAAAAGAGAAAACGATTATATTTCAACCACCCAGCAGCTCAAAAAGAAGATGTTTTTTAATCTTAATTGGATTTAGATGGATAGTAGCAGCATATATAGCCGTGAGGACTCTTTCGATGCCGAGAAAATCGAGAAGTTGGAGTATCACTACGCCGAGATAATTAAACTACTTGGCGAAGATGTCGAGCGTGAAGGGCTTGTGAAGTCACCTCAGAGGGTAGCTAAAGCTATGTCGTTTCTCACCAAAGGGTATCACCAAGATCCTCAGGAGATACTTCGCTCTGCGATGTTCCGCGAGGAGTATAAGCAGATGGTTTTGGTTAAGGATATCGAACTCTACTCACTCTGCGAGCACCATATGCTACCATTCTACGGTAAGGTTCATGTGGCGTATATCCCCAACGGATATATCACAGGGCTCTCGAAGGTGGCACGTGTTGTCGAGTGTTTCGCACGCAGGTTGCAGGTGCAGGAGAGGCTGACTGTCCAGATTCGTGACTCGATTAACGAGGCTCTATCGCCTATGGGTGTAGCGGTTGTTATCGAGGCAAAACATATGTGTATGCAGATGCGAGGAGTCGAGAAGTCATCTTCATCGACCATCACTTCAGCATTTTCAGGTGTCTTTTTGTCGGATTTGCGCACTCGTGAGGAGTTTATGGCGCATATCTCAAAACAGCAGTAATCGATGGATATCGATATATATAGGAGCGTATCATTTTCGGGCTATCGCAAGCAGAAATTGATGCGCTCTATTTGTGAAGAGGGCTCTTTGGAGAGCGTTGAGCGTGCTCTTGGCGAGGAGATTGAGGCTCTATATCAGCGAGGCTACAACACCTTTATAACGGGCGGAGCGGATGGTTTCGACTTGATGGCGACCGTTGCGGTGGCTCGTCTGAAGAGCCTACACGAGGATGTGAAGTTGGTTGTGGCGATACCCTTCGAGGGGTATGATAAGGATTTCGATGAGTGTGATAGAGAGCACTATGCGAGTCTTATCGAGGGTGCGGATTTGGTCGAGGTGGTGAGCCCTCACTACCATCAGAGGGTCTACCTGGCTCGTAACGACTATATGCTCCGCAATAGCTCGGTGCTGCTCTGCTACTACGATGGGGTGAAGGGTGGCACGATGTACACCTTTAACCGAGCCAAACGGAGTTGCAAAGAGGTAATCAACCTCGCCGCCTCAGCCCCCGAAGTGGAGGTTGAACCGACCCTGTTTTAAGAAGGTGTGTTCGTAAATAGAGGTGAAAAAGATAGCAATCCGAGAGGGAGAAGATACTTACCTAATTTATCTGTGGCTCACTATTTGCAGGTACCCCAACGAGACCTACAATGCTCACGCACAAACTCAATCCTACCAAGTCTAATACGAGTGTACGCACAGACATGGACTGGCTTATCAACTCCACAGAAGAGTCGATTACCGAATCTATTCGCTATCATTTGAATTAAAGAATTATTTAGAAAAAGTTGCGAAAGCGATAGTTGGGTAAAAGAGTCCACTCTCGGATGCTATTTATCAAAAGAATAGAGGTGCCTAGAATAAGCACCTCTATTTAAACCGCTGGGGTTTTCTTTTTCTTTCTTTAATTCCCTACAAAGGTAATGTATATAATTTTAACATGCAAATATTTCATGCTTATTTTTCAGTTACGCATTAAAATCTATAGTAGCTCGACGACGATTAGGTGGTATATAGTTAAGAAAAAAAACGTATCTTTGTCCATAGTAAAAGGCATTTCTATCTCTTGTATATAGTTGTTGAGAAGATGTCAACTGCATAAAAAAAATACATAATATGGAGTATTTAATATCAATCGCACAGAGCGTAAATGGTGTGTTGTGGTCGTATATCCTGATTGCGATGCTGTTGGGTTGTGCCATATATTTCACCTTGCGGAGTAGGTTCGTTCAGTTTAGGATGCTCCCCGATATGATTCGCACAATGGGCGAGTCGACCTCGAATGGTAGAGCTAAACAGATATCCTCGTTCCAGGCATTTACCGTATCGCTAGCGAGTCGTGTGGGTAGTGGAAACCTGGCAGGTGTAGCTATCGCAATATCTGTCGGAGGAGCAGGTGCTGTGTTCTGGATGTGGGTGGTGGCGATATTGGGTGCTGCAAGTTCGTTTGTTGAGTCGACCCTCTCGCAGCTATATAAACGTCGCAATGGTGAATCATTCATCGGAGGTCCAGCCTACTATATGGAGAGCGGATTGGGCGTGAGATGGATGGGTGTGATATTCGCAATACTTATCTCGATAACCTTCGGTCTGGCGTTCAACTCGGTGCAGAGCAATACGATACATGGAGCACTTGATTTAAGTTTCGGAGTCGATAGAGTCTGGGTCGGAGTGGTGTTATCGATTATTACTGTTATCATAATCTTTGGAGGAATCCACCGCATCGCAAAGTTTAGTAGCGTTGTCGTGCCTATTATGGCGGTGGGGTATCTGCTGCTGGCGCTCTTTGTTGTGGGGTTGAATATCAGCTCTATCCCATCCCTTATTCGAGATATCGTCGGGAGTGCTTTTGGTTGGCGTGAGGGATTTGCAGGAGCAGTAGGTGTTGCGATAAACGAGGGGGTTAAACGAGGACTCTTTAGTAATGAGGCAGGTATGGGTTCAGCGCCTAATGCTGCGGCTACCGCCTCGGTGAGTCATCCCGTTAAGCAGGGTCTAATCCAAACCCTTGGGGTCTTTGTCGATACTCTGTTGATATGTAGCTCGACTGCGATGATAATACTCCTCTCGGATAGCGGGGTGAACTCCGAATTGAGTGGTATCCAGATTACTCAGAGCGCGCTAATCTCGGAGATTGGAGCGGTGGGTGGCTACTTTATCACCGTGGCAATTATCCTATTCGCCTTTAGTAGCATCGTTGGTAACTACTACTACGGCGAGGCTAATATCCGCTTTATCACCCAATGTGGCTGGGTCTTGACTCTCTATCGTGTGATGGTTGGGGGGATGGTTTTTATCGGTGCGTTGGCGTCGCTGAGCGATGTTATTATATTTGCGGACTTGATGATGGGTCTGATGACTATCTGTAATCTTATCGCAATCACTCTGCTGGGGCGCAAAGCGATGCTGCTGCTGCGCGACTACCGCTCGCAACTTAAACGTGGAGTCAAAAGCCCAACATTTGTCAAAAGCTCAATCCCCGAACTTGACAACGATAGCATCGAGTGTTGGTAAAAAATCGCCTTGTTAGTCGCTCTTTTGAATCAAAACCAAAAACGTCATTGCGGGTCTAAAGCCCGCAATGACGAAATATACTATTTTTACTTCTTATCCCTTTTAGGTTTATTATAGAGGAATCGTTTGATTTTGTGGGTTGGTGTCTTGACAAATTCCTCCTTCTCCTCGACCACTTCGGATATCTTCGAGAAGCGATTAACCTTCTCATTGACGTACTCCTGAATCTCCTTCATCATCTTATCTTTACGCTCCTCCCACTCAGTCATGTGGCTCTCCCATCCACTCTGGAACTCATACTTAAACTGCTCGAACTGAGCCTCTAACTTCTCGGTATCGAAGTGGACAAGTGCCACCAATCGACCCTGCTCCTCGGTGACGATGGAGTCGGCGATAAAGTGGTGTGAGTTGAGTACACTCTCAATCTCTTCAGGGTAGATATTTTCGCCACTAGGGCCAAGAATCATATTCTTCAAACGACCCTTGATGTGGATATATCCATCGGGCTCGATAACTCCCAAGTCGCCAGTTCTGAACCATCCATCCTCGGTAAATACCTCGCGCGTTGCCTCCTCATTTTTATAGTAGCCACGCATTACACATGGGGTATTAGTGACGATTTCGCCCTCGCCAGTGCTCTGGTTGATGTTGTCGAGGCGTATCTCAACGCCCTTCATCGCAGGTCCTGTCGAACCCATTCGAGTCTTATACGGGGTAGCTCCTGCTATAACGGGAGCGGTCTCGGTGAGTCCATATCCGATAGCGTATGGGAACTTCGAAATTGAGAGGAACTCCTCGGTGTCGGGGTGTAGTTTCGCTCCACCAATTCCCAAGAAACGCAGCTTCTCACCAAAGACTTTATGCAACTTGCGACCAGCTACACCGTAGAGGTAGTTGCGCATAAAACGTGGTTTGCATATAGTTCTCCAGAAGGTGTTAGATGTGAATTTAGCCTGCACCTGGCTCTTGAAAATCTTCTCGATAATCAGCGGCACGATAAGCATAATCGTTGGTCGTATATGTTTTAGTGCAGGTAGTAGAGTCGATGCGGTTGGTGGACGATCTAGGTATGTCACCTGTGCTCCATATCTGAATGGGAAGAGCATACCTAGTGAACACTCAAAGGTGTGTGATAGGGGTAGAATCGAGAGGAAACTATCCTCACAATAGATTGGGAATAGTACTTGTAGTAGATGAACCTGGCTGATAAGGTTGTAGTGGCTAAGCATCACTCCCTTTGGCTTAGAGGTTGTTCCCGAAGTGTAGATAATCACCGCGAGGTCATCCTCGCTTGGAATAGCTATCGAACCCTTATCGCTACAATTTCTATCGATTACAGCTAGGTTCTTGGTTCTGATAACAACATTGAGACTATTGAGGGTCGGCTTCGAGAGTTTGGAGTAGAGTTTATCCGAAACAAATAGAGCCTTGGCCTCAGAGTGGGTTATAATCATTGCTAGTTCATCGCTAGAGAAGTCGGGAAGAATAGGCACTGCTACCATACCTGCCGTCACAATCGAGAAGTAACAAATACCCCAGTTGGGCATGTTTGTACTAAGTATAGCGACCTTATCACCTGGATTTAGACCTGAATTAATAAGCTCCTCCTGCACCTTTTGAATCTCCTCTTTGACTTGAGCATAGGTTACCTCCGTGCGCTCAAACATTGTGTAGGCAATACGATCGGCAAACTTTTCAACACTGTGGTTAACTAGGTCGTAAATAGTTTTTATAGACATACAATCTTTTATAAGTAAATAAAATGGGATAAATCTCTCTGTGAATATATATCCCCTATATTGCAAAGATACTATTTTTTTAATATAAAATTACTATTTTTGTGAAAAAATCACCTAATGCTCAAAATTAACATAATCAAAATAGCTGCCAAGATAGAGCTGTTTTCGCTCTGTGGAGTAGCTCCTGTGCGTACTTTTGAGCAGAATAGAGAGCACTACCTCCAGTGGATTAATTCGGGTAGGGCGCAGATGTTGCCATATATGGCAGAACACACGGCTCTGCGTTTCGATGCTACGACCCTTCTTCAGGGTGCTAAGAGTGTGGTGGTCTGTGCGGTGAACTATAAGAGTGATAGGAGTTTAGACCAGAGCGACATAGCAGATTGCAAAGTTGCATCCTACGCTCTATTTCGAGATTACCACAAGACAATACGTCGTCGCCTGCGCTCCTTGCTGCGCACTTTGCAGGCGAGTTATCCCAATCTAAAGGGTAGGGTGTGTGTCGATAGCGCACCGATTTTGGAGAAACAGTACGCCGTAGATGCTGGTCTGGGGTGGATTGGTCGTCAATCTCTGCTTGTGACTCCTGAGCATGGAACGTTTATCTTATTGGGCGTTCTGCTCCTTGATATGGAGTGTGATGTTTACGACTCGCCACTGGAAGGAGTTGGATGTGCGGAGTGTCGAAGGTGTGTTGATAACTGCCCGGCAGGCGCGATACAACCAACCCCATCGCCACTTTTCAACACCATCGATAGTCGTAGATGTATCTCGGCACTCACTGTCGAGAGCTGTAATCCCGACTCAAAGCCGCTACATGGCTGGCTATTTGGGTGTGATGAGTGTCAGAGCTGCTGCCCATATAATCGCCTCACTCCAAAGAGCGAAGATAGTGAGTTTACTCCAAGCTATACGCCACCAACCGCTCAGCAGTGGCGTGAGATGAAAGAAGAGGAGTTCACCACAAAATTTGCGGCGACTCCTCTTAAACGAGCGGGTCTAGAACGGATTAAAGACGTTGTTAATTAATCCTATTTTGTCGTTTTATCACAATATGCACAACGCTTAGCGGCGTCGAGTGTTAACAACTTGTCAACATCCTCGGTGGCGGTGATACACTTAGCATTGACACACGATGGTTCATCATCACCTGCAACGTAGTGTTTATAGGAGTGTAGCTCACCCTTTTTCTTCCACTTCAATAGCGTGAAGATAAGCGCCATACGGATATATTTACCATACTCAACCTGTCGGAAATATGCCGCACGAGGGTCTGCGTCGACACCTCTGGTTATCTCGTTAACACGTGGTAGTGGGTGTAGAACAACCATCTCCTCCTTGGCTAGAGTCATCTTCGCCTCGTCGAGTATATAACAATCCTTCAACCTCTCATACTCCTCTAAAGTTGCGAACCTCTCCTGCTGCACACGTGTCATATACAACACATCTAGCTGAGGTAGAGCCTCTTCCAACGATTCGGTGTGAGTAATCTCCATATCACAACCAGCTATTTCATCCTTTACATAGCTAGGTAGTTGTAGCTCAGATGGTGAAATCAAGACAATCTTGATATCGTGGTACATCTTCAGAGCCTTGATTAGCGAGTGGACAGTGCGCCCGAACTTCAAGTCGCCACAGAATCCAATCGTCAAACCATCGACATGTCCCATCTCTTGAACGATTGTTAACAAGTCGGTCAGGGTCTGAGTCGGGTGGTTATGGCTACCATCTCCTGCGTTGATAATAGGTACTGCGCTATGTTGTGCTGCCACCAACGCTGCGCCCTCCTTGAAGTGGCGCATAGCGACGATATCGGCAAATTTGTCGATAACTCTTATAGTGTCGGCAATCCCTTCACCCTTCGATGCGGATGATGAAGCTGCATCCGAGAATCCTAGAACATTACCTCCTAGCTCCATCATCGCTGAGGTGAAACTCAGGCGTGTTCGAGTGCTAGGCTCGTAGAATATAGTGGCGAGCTTGCGCCCATGGCATGAATCACTATACATCTCAGGAGCTGCAATAATATCTTGAGCCAACGTGATTAGAGAGTCTATCTCGCTGCGGCTTAGGTCTGTAGAGTCAATTAAGTGTCTCATAAGGTTAGGTTTTTAGGGTGCAGAGAGAGTTTTTCTTACTTGTTCATCCAACTCTCATCCGATGGATTTGCACGGAACGATAAGAGCTTAGCCTTATCCTCCTCCTTGATATAGCCCTCTTCAACAGCCACATCAACCAACGCATCAAGATTCGAGAGTGAGTAGTTTGTAACATTGGCAGCAGCTAGGCGGTCGAGACCCTTCTGCATTCCATAGGTGAAGATACTAACAATACCCAACACATCAGCACCTGCGGCACGTAGCACCTCGACAACCTCGATTGACGAGCCAGCTGTCGAGATTAAATCCTCAACAACAACGACCTTTTGACCGCTCTCCAAGCGACCTTCGATTTGGTTTCCACGTCCATGGTCTTTCGAACCACTACGCACATAACCCATCGGAAGTGAGAGGATATCGGCTGTGATTGCAGCGTGTGCGATACCTGCAGTAGCTGTTCCCATCAACACCTCAACCTCAGGGAAGCGCTCCTTGATTGTCGTAGCTAATCCCTGCTCGACATCTCGGCGAACCTCCACAGATGATAGAGTTAGGCGATTGTCGCAATAGATAGGACTCTTTATTCCGCTAGCCCAAGTGAACGGATCTGATGGTTTCAAAAAAACCGCACCTATTGATAATAGGTCTTTTGCTATAAGTTTCTCCATTTTATCTAAGTCTTAAATTTTCAAATCTAAAGAGCAGCCTCCAAGATGCTCTTCATCTCATCCTTTGTGATGCCAGCCTCGTGGACTTTCACCTCATCGGCGTAGATTGTTGGAACGTAGTAGTAGTCGTAACTATCTGCTATTGCGGCCTCTTCGCTCTCCTCGATGGTCTCGATTTGGATTGTTGCGAATTGAGGGTTCTCCGCCTTTAGCTCTTCGAGATAAGCGAATGCCTTCTTGCAGAAGGGGCAATTTTTAAGGTAAAAAATCTTTAACGTTTTCATAGTTCTCTACATTTTATTGACAAAAATAGTACTTTTATACACACTATCTACAATTTCAACGCCACTTTTAAACAGTTGTTAACAATTACTTGTTGAGTGTTGAAAAGTTATTAACAGTTGTCGACAAGTTGTTGATAACCTACCCAACAAACTCCTCCATACACCTCTGGTATGCTGCCACTGGGTCAGCTGCTGCGGTAATTGGTCGACCCACAACGATATAGTTAGAGCCAATCTCGCGTGCTCTTGCAGGTGTGGTTACTCGAACCTGGTCTCCAACTTCGCCATCGGCAAATCGTACTCCTGGGGTTACTGTAACGAACTCATCACCACACGCTTCGTGTACCATTCCAGCCTCTAGCGGTGAGCATACAACTCCATCCAAGCCAGCCACTTTGGCATTTTTAGCGTAGTGGATAATAGTCTGCTCGATTCCTGCGTTAATCAACAAATCTTGCTGCATACGCTCCTCACTAGTCGAGGTTAGCTGAGTTACAGCTATCAACATCGGACGAGTTCCATCCTCGCGAGTCAACCCCTCGATTGCCGCCTTCATCATCTCGATAGTACCAGCTGCGTGGAGGTTACACATATCAACATCCAGGCGTGAGAGTACACTCATCGACTTCTTGACAGTGTTTGGAATATCGTGCAACTTCAAATCCAAGAAGATTTGGTGTCCTCTCGCCTTAATCTCACGTACAATCGATGGACCTTCGGCATAGAATAGTTCCATACCAATCTTCACGAAGGGTTTCTGCCCAGTGAATTTATCTAAAAATGATAGTGTCTGCTCCGCTGAAGCAAAATCACACGCTATAATTACATCTCTTTTCATTCTCTTATTTTAATTTAGATTATACCAATAATCTCACGCAGGCTCTCTATGCCATGACGCTCCATAACCTCAGGTAGCGCCTCGATTATCTCCTTACAAGCGTAAGGGTTACGGAGGTTCTCCGAACCAACCTGCACTGCCGTTGCTCCAGCCATCATCATCTCGATAACATTCTCCGCTGAGCTAACTCCGCCACACCCCATAACTGGGATAGAGCACGCTTTGCTCACCTGGTAGACCATTCTCACAGCCACTGGGAATATCGCAGCACCCGAAAATCCACCCATCGTATTTGCCAACACTGGACGACGACGCATCGTGTCGATACGCATACCTAGAAGCGTGTTAATCAGGCACAAACCATCAGCTCCTGCATCTTCACACGCCTTAGCTATCTCGACAATATCGGTGACATTGGGGCTGAGCTTGATGAAAACGGGCTTCTTAGTCACCGCCTTCACCGCACGAGTAACCTCGGCAGCAGCGGCAGGTGAAGTTCCAAAGCTCATACCTCCATGTTTTACATTCGGGCAGCTAACATTAACTTCGATAATACCAACTTCGGGGCAGGCATCGACCTTGGCACAGCTCTCAACATACTCATCAACCGAGAAGCCGCTAATATTCGCTACGGCAGGTTTATGGAAGTAGCTCGCCATGCGAGGTATCAACTCCTCGACAACCACGTCAACACCAGGATTTTGGAGTCCTACAGCGTTGAGCATACCCCTCTCGCACTCGGCGATACGAGGCGTCGGATTACCAAATCTACTATCGCGAGTTGTCCCTTTGAACGAGAGCGACCCCAATATATTAATGTCGTAGAACTCGGAGTACTCCTCACCAAAACCGAAAGTTCCACTCGCTGGAATTATCGGATTATCTAGAGTCAATCCACACAGCTCAACACTCAAATCATAACTACGCTTTACCATATAATCTCCTCCTTTTTAAGCACTGGACCCTCTTTACAGATACGTTTATTGCCATATTTAGTCTTGCAGGTACAACCCACACAAGCACCAAATCCACAACCCATACGCTCCTCGAAACTGAACTCACCAAGGCAGGTGGTAGCATCGCTCAGCGCCTTTAGCATCGGGATTGGGCCACAGCTGTAGGTGTAGTCGAAGTCGATATCTGGGAGTGCTGCGGTGATAAGACCCTTAATTCCCAACGAACCATCGGCAGTAGTTACCACAACATCGACCCCAAGAGCTGTGAAGTCATCAACCATAAAGGCTTGAGATGCGGTGTTGAATCCCAACAAGATAGTAGGTTTTACACCCTTCAAAAGTAACCTTTTAGCTAGATTATAGAGGGGTGGAATACCCACTCCACCACCAACTAAAAGAGGCGCAGTTGCACTATTATCGAGCGAGAATCCATTACCCAATCCACTCAATAGGTTGAGTGACTCACCTGCGCTCATCTCACTCATCTGGCGAGTTCCATCACCAAACACTTTGTAGACGATAGTCAAAAGTCCAGGCTCAACATCGCACACCGAGATGGGGCGACGCAGATATTTACCCTCCAATAAGATATTGACGAACTGTCCCGCAGAGGTGATATATTGAGTATCACCTCTTAAGAGCATACGGTAAACTCCTTGGCAGAGAGCCTCATTGCTCTCGATTATGAAATCTCCTTTTTTATACATTATTGCAATTTATGCCTGCTTAAGGTTTGAAAAAATATTCGTCGTTTAAGCAATTACGGAGTGGAAAACTACTGGTTTTTCCTTCTGTTTTCTTACCCCACCCCTAATCCCCTCCCTCAGGGAGGGGACTTTGGGTCGCTAAAACTCCCTATTTGGTGCGAATTTGCGGTTTAATTCTTAAGGGGAGTTCTATTTTCTCCCTAATTTTAATTTTTAGTTAATAATTGCGCATTTTTGATTTTTCAAAAGTAGGTTATAGCGACTCCTATTACCTGTTTTTGTAAAATTAAAAAGGCGTGGCTAGTAGCTTAAAAGTATTTTAGGGAGAAATTAGAACTCCCCTTAAACCTTAATTCGACAATTTATCAGCATCAATGGTCGATACTCCCAAAGTAATCTCTTCGAGTACATCGAGCAACACGGCTACAGTCTCCAACGCTGTGAATACTGTTACGCTATTCTCAACGGCTGCACGACGAATCTCATGTCCATCCAGACGAGTGGCGTGTTGATTAACATCGATAGTGTTGATTATATAGTTCACATGGCCCTGGCGCAAAGATTGAAGAATCTCATCATTTATGCTGAGCTTAGTGCGAACACGAGTTCTGATATTGTGTTTGCGTAGGAACTCGGCAGTCCCCTTAGTCGCCTCGATATTGAAACCTAGGTCGTAGAACCTCTTAACTAGAGGTAGTGCACGCTGCTTATCTTGGTCGGCGATAGTCACGAGGATAGTTCCATAGTTCGCCACAGTCATACCCGACGATTGAAGTGCCTTGTAGAATGCACGTGTTAGGCGATTATCGTAACCGATAGCCTCACCCGTCGACTTCATCTCAGGCGATAGGTATGACTCCATACCACGAATCTTCGCAAATGAGAATGTCGGAGCCTTCACGAACCAACGTTTCGAGAGTGGTCCAACCTCCTCGGTGATACCTTGTGAGCGGAGTGAGTCGCCAAGAATTACTCTTGTTGCGATATCTGCCATCTGAACTCCCGTAGCCTTCGATAGGAATGGAACGGTACGTGACGAACGAGGGTTAACCTCAATCACATATACATCCTCCTTGTCGTCGACGATAAATTGGATATTGTAGAGACCGATAATTCCGATACGTAGACCAAGACGCTTGGTGTAGTCAACAATCTTATCCTTAACCGTTTGGCTAACTGAGAAGGTAGGGTAGACACTAATCGAGTCACCAGAGTGGATACCAGTTCTCTCGACATGCTCCATGATACCTGGGATAAATACATCCTTGCCATCACAGATTGCATCAACCTCCAACTCCTTACCCACGATATAGCGGTCGACAAGGACTGGTGAGTCAACATTAACCTCAACGGCTGTTTGTAGGTAGTGGCGTAGACGCTCCTCGCAGCTAACAATCTGCATAGCACGTCCTCCCAATACGTAACTTGGGCGAACCAATACTGGGTAGCCAATACGCTCAGCTGCTTTAACTCCTGTCTCGATATCTGTAACCGCCTCAGCCTCAGGTTGAGGGATACCCAACTCTGTCATAATACGCTCGAAGCAGCCTCTATCCTCAGCGTTGCGGATAGCCTCAACATCTGTTCCGATGATTGGAATACCCAACTTAGCCAATGGCTCAGCTAGGTTGATAGCGGTCTGTCCGCCTAGACCAACGATAACACCCTTAGGTTTTTCGAGGTCTAATATATTCATCACATCCTCAACGGTTAGTGGCTCGAAGTAGAGCTTATCGCTGGTTGTGTAGTCTGTTGATACTGTCTCAGGGTTGTTGTTGATGATGATAGCCTCGTAGCCCGCGTTGCGGATAGTCCAGATAGCGTGAACTGTAGAGTAGTCAAACTCAACTCCCTGTCCGATACGGATAGGGCCCGAACCCAACACTACAATCTTCTCCCTATCGCTCACGATAGACTCATTCTCCCTCTCGTATGTCGAGTAGAAGTATGGCACGTATGACGAGAACTCACTAGCGCAGGTGTCAATCATCTTATATACTGGGTATAACCCTTCGGCTTTACGCATAAGATATATATCACTCTCCTTTTTGCCCCACAGCTGTCCGATATATTTATCGCTAAAGCCCATCAGCTTAGCATCTTTCAACACCTCAATTGAGTCAACTCCCGAAGCTACTACGCTCTCCATATCGATGATGTTCTTAATCTTCTCTAAGAAGAACATATCAATCTTCGATGCACGGTAGATAAATCCAAGCTCAACACCCAAGCGGATAAGTTGCGCTACGGCGTAGAGTCTGTCGTCGGTTCCATCCTTGATGTAGCCAAGCAACTCCTCGACTGTCGACTTGTCGAACTTCTTGTGGTAGATGTGACACACACCAGTCTCAAGCGAACGAAGCCCCTTCAATAGTGACTCCTCCATAGTACGACCTACCGACATCACTTCACCTGTTGCCTTCATCTGAGTACCCAATGCATTTGACACATCGGTG
This sequence comes from Rikenellaceae bacterium, assembly GCA_047178865.1. Taxonomy (GTDB): domain Bacteria; phylum Bacteroidota; class Bacteroidia; order Bacteroidales; family Rikenellaceae; genus Alistipes. The sequence continues at coordinate 46,974 of JBCQSY010000010.1, read as the reverse complement.
AACTTATCAAATGGGAAACGTGCAATCTTGGTTACGATATAGTCCAAAGATGGCTCGAAAGCGGCAGGGGTGTTAGCTAGCTCAATCTCGTCGAGGTGTAGACCTACGGCAATCTTCGCACTAACTCTGGCGATAGGGTAGCCCGTTGCCTTCGATGCAAGAGCTGACGAACGAGATACACGAGGGTTAACCTCGATTAGGTAGTATTGGAACGATAGTGGGTCGAGTGCAAACTGCACGTTACATCCACCCTCGATTTTCAACTCACGGATAATCTTCAACGAAGAGTCACGCAACATCTGGTACTCTCTGTTGGTTAGGGTCTGGCTAGGAGCTACAACCACCGAGTCGCCCGTATGGACACCCACAGGGTCGATATTCTCCATATTACATATCGCGATGGCGGTATCGTTAGCATCGCGCATCACCTCATACTCAATCTCCTTGTAACCCTTGATACTCTTCTCAACGAGCACCTGGCTCACTGGCGATAGTGCTAGTGCGGTACGCATCATCTCACGAAGCTCTGGCTCGTCATCGGCGAAACCACCACCCGTACCACCAAGGGTAAAGGCTGGACGTAGTACCACTGGGTAACCAATCTGCTCGGCTGCAACAACAGCCTCCTCGATGGTCGATGTGATAACCGAAGGTAGCACTGGCTCACCCAACGACTCACACAACTCCTTGAATAGCTCACGATCCTCGGCACGCTCGATACTCTCGAATGTAGTACCAAGAATTTCAACTTGACACTCCTTCAAGATTCCCTTCTTTGCAAGTTGCACCGCAAGGTTCAGACCAGTCTGACCTCCCAATCCTGGTACGATTGCATCGGGACGCTCGAAGCGTATAATCTTCGCTACATACTCCAAGGTTAAAGGCTCCATATATACCTTGTGGGCAATATGGATATCTGTCATAATGGTTGCAGGGTTTGAGTTAACCAACACAACCTCGTAACCCTCCTCTTTAAGGGCTAGGCAGGCTTGAGTTCCTGCATAGTCAAATTCAGCTGCCTGTCCAATGATGATTGGGCCAGAGCCTATTACCATAACTTTCTTAATATCACTACGCTTTGGCATCTCTATGCTCCTCCATTAATTTAATAAAATTGTCAAAAAGGTATGTGCTATCTTGTGGCCCTGGTGCACTTTCAGGGTGGTATTGAACTGAGAATACCCTCTCGGCACGGCACTCAACACCCTCGGCAGTATTGTCAAGGATATTGATGTGGGTAAGCTCCAAATCTGTTGATTTCAACGACTCGATATCGACAGCGTAGCTGTGGTTCTGGCTAGTAATCTCGATTTTACCCGATTTTAGAGCCTTCACAGGGTGGTTACCACCACGGTGTCCGAACTTAGTCTTGAAGGTCTTAGCTCCATAAGCGAGCGATATCATCTGGTGTCCCATACATATTCCAAACATCGGAAGTTGTCCACGAAGTTGCTTAACCACCTCGATTACTGGAGTGACGAACTCAGGGTCGCCTGGGCCGTTCGAGAGGAAGAGTCCATCTGGATGGTATGCCATAATCTCCTCGGCGGTGGTTGTGTGAGGTACAATCGTTACGTCACATCCCGCCTGGTTGAGCTTGCGGATAGTGTTGAACTTGATTCCGCAATCCACCGCAACAACATCGAATAGATGGTTTGGGGTGCGTGAGAACCAACGCTTCTTGCAGCTAACACGTGCCACCATATCCGTTGGGATTGGAGTAGCAGCAATACGAGCCAATGCATCCTGGGTCGATACCTCAATATCGGTGAGTATCATCCTCTGCGAACCTTGGTCGCGGATAATACGAGTCAACATACGAGTGTCGACACCCTCGATAGCTGGGATACCATGCTCCTCGAACACCTCGCTAAGGGTCTTAGTGTAACGGAAGTTACTTGGCAGGTCGTTGTACTCACGCACAATCATCGCTCCGATAGTTGGGAACTTAGTCTCGTAATCCTCCTCGGCAGTTCCATAGTTACCAATTAGCGGATATGTCATAACAACCGCTTGGTCGGTATAGGATGGGTCGGATAGAATCTCCTGGTAACCAATCATTGAGGTGTTGAAAACAATCTCGCTAACAACCTCTTTATTAGCACCAAACCCGTAACCAAAAAACTCTTGGCCACTCTCTAATACAATCTTCTTTGTGTAAGGCTTCATTTATCTACTCTACTTTTTATAGTAATTTAATTCTCCTTTAACCATCGTCAGGTGGGTGGCACACTTAACCTCCCAACCCTCGAATGGGGTCGCCTCGCCCATTGAGGCAAAATCTGCTGGGTCTATCTCGTAGCTGCAATCGGTGTTAATCACCACGATATCAGCTCTGTTACCCTCTTTTATGGTGACCTGCTCTAAACCAAACAGGCTGCGAGGTGTGTCACACATCATCTGCGCTATCCTCTCTAGGCTCACCACGCCGCGCTTTACAAGGTAGGTGTAGAGCAGAGGAAAAGCGGTTTCGATACCGACAATTCCAAAGGCACTCTTCGCCAAGCCCTTAGCCTTCTCCTCGAATGAGTGTGGCGCGTGGTCGGTGGCTATAACGTCGATAGTTCCATCCAACACTCCCTCGATTATCGCCACTTGATCCTCACGGCTACGAATCGGTGGATTCATCTTGAATCGACCGCTCTCCTGCAAATCGTCGTCGGTGAGCAGTAGGTAGTGTGGTGCAGTCTCGCAACTCACCTTTAACCCTTTGGCCTTAGCCTCGCGGATTAACTCGACACTCTCCTTGGTCGAGAGGTGACACATGTGATACTGAACTCCCGTCTGCTCAACAAGCTCCAAATCACGTTTCAACTGCCCCCACTCGCTCTCAGAGCATATTCCTTTATGTCCATTTGCCTTGCAATACTCCCCATCGTGGATATATCCACCATGAAGAAGTGCCTCATCCTCGCAGTGTGCGATGATTGGTTTGCCCGCCTGTTTTGCTTGGAGCATCGCTTGAAGCATTAGCTCACCACTCTGAACTCCTCGTCCATCGTCGCTAAAGCCTGCAACTCTCGCAGATAGAGCCTTGAAATCGACTAGCTCGCCCTCGCCCATCTGCCCCAAGGTGATAGCACCCGTAGGGATAACCTCAACCACTGCACTCTTCTCGATTAAATCGAGCTGCACCCTAAGATTCTCAACCGAGTCTGGCGCAGGGCTTAGGTTAGGCATTGAGATAACCGAGGTGTAACCACCACGAGCTGCCGCGGCAGTTCCTGTAGCGATGGTCTCCTTGTATGACATACCAGGCTCGCGAAGGTGCACATGCACATCAACAAACCCAGGCATCAACAACATCCCATCTAGGTTGAGTAGAGTATCTTCGCTCCCCGCCTCAATGGATGGTGAGACTTGAACAATCGTCTCGCCTTGAACGGCAACGTCCATCTTGGTGAACTCGCCATCTATGTAACATGTTGCTCCTTTTAAAATATAAGCCATCTAGTTCTCTAAACTTTTAGGTTGTGGTAAAAAAAAAGTAGCTAAACAGCTACCCCAGTAAAAATAAAATGACTAATAATAACAGTGTTACAATCAAGAGGTTGCGACTCCGCTTGAGGCATTGATTGCATTTTGATATTATAGGTCATAACTATTTTTTTATTATATATACCCTTATTTTGGACAAAGGTAGTTATTTTTTTTCTTTTCGGTGAAATTTTACACTATTTTTTTTCAAAAAAGTGCTATCTCTTATAGAGAAAAAGGAGCGTGACTATTAAGTATAAACCTCACTCATATACGTCATTGCGGCTCGTAGGCCACAATGACGTATAGGTAAAAAATGGACTTGTTAGTCACCTCTTTAACTATAAAATTAATATTTAATCGCTTTATCGACTCTGACATCACTATCCCCCGACCAAGCTCTCTTCTGCGACCATGGGGTAGGCTCCCCCGACCAGAACTCACTCTGGGCATCGAGTCCCAAGGCGATAAATACCGCACTACTTAGATAGAGGCTACCTGTTGAGATATAGCTCTCACCAACATAGGGTTGCGAGCCACAAAATCCAATCCTCAACCAACCATCCTCGTTGAATGTGTCGGGCATTGAAATCTGTCTTTGGATAACTGCGGTGAGTGCTGAACGAACCTGCGCAGGGGTCATCTCTTTGGGTAGTAGACCTCGATATGCCGCATCGGATAGTGCATGGAAAGCTCCAAAACGATACGCCATCGAACGTCCAATCATCGGGTATGTACCCTCTGGCGAGATTAACATCTCCTGCTGCTGTGCGTATCGACCATAACGAGCCGCCTCTATCTCACGAAGCCCTGAGTCGTTGATTTTATGCTTGTTCATCACGTCGAGCACCTGCATCAACATGGGGTGTATAACGTAGCTGTTGTAGTAGTCGAGGTGGAATGTGTCACCATCACCATACCATCCATCACCCTTATACCATGCGGTAAATGCCTCTATTACAGAGGTTAGCCTGCGTGAATCATACTCTGCACCATGCTCCATCAGAGTACACTCAACCATCGCTGAGAAGAGCAGCCAGTTATTCTGTCCTGGTTGGATAGAGCGTGTGGATGCCAACTCAAGAAGTAGACGTTGTTGCGTCACTTCGTCCAGATTATCCCACAACTGAGTTGGTGCTCGTAGTATAGCGTGTGCCAAGAATGCTGCATCGACAAGTGGTTGACGACCCTTTGAGAAGTTGAGATAGTCGCTCGACGAGGGGTCGACTCCATTGGTTATAGATTTGATAGCCATATCGATATACTCTCCGCGCAATGCACCTTCGGGGGTGGAGTCTACTTCCAGCTCCAACCATGGAGCAATACCCATAAGTGTGCGACCCAACGCCTCTAGGTAGGCGACCTCTCGGCGGCTGCTCATCTTATCACGGCTCTCTAGTAACATATCCTGTTTTAACTCGTCACGGCTCATCGCCTCAAGAACAGGTCGGCAGATTTGATTCATAGCATCGAGCCAAACAGCTCGCTCCTCTTGGGTGCTATACATGGTGGCTACATCGACAACATTACGCCCTTGAGCCAGTCGACGATAGCGCATCATCGCCTCAACATAGTAGTAGTCGGCATAGCTCAGAGGCTTGTCGACCTCCGAGTTTTTGGCGAAGAAACCTGTCGAGTGCATAAGGATAAAACCATTGTTCGCACCCAACTTAGCACGATACTTCGACGAAGAGAGCGAGCGTAGCTGCTCCTCGGCAATACGTAGACACGACTGCGAGAGCTCTCCCTCGACCATCTGGCTCAGCTCGATAAAGGCTGATGCCATCAAAGCGCCAGCTGAGGCATCTCTTGGTGCATCTTTGAATGTCGGTAGGTCGAAATCCCAATATGGAATCTTATCTTTTGGCATGCGTGGATGGTTGATAAGGAACTTGGCCACCTTTACCGCTCTGTCGAGATAGCGCTGCTCGCCTGTTTGGCGATACATCATCGTAAATCCATAGAGTGCCCACCCTTGACCTCGTGCCCATGACGAAGAGTCGGAGTAGCCTTGGTATGTAGCTTTGATATTTGCCTTGCCACTTATCGAGTCGTAACCCACAAGGTGGTATGAGCTACCATCCTCTCGGAAGTGATTATCTAGGGTCTTATCGGCGTGCGAGATAGCCATATTATAGTAGGTATCATCACCCGCCAACCCCGACGCTGAGGTTAACAGTTCGAGGTTCATCATATTGTCGATGATAACAACATAGCCCCAATCGCGACGATTCCACGAACGTGTACAACCCACCACAGGGTCAAATCGTGTAGCCAGCGACTTAGCGGCGTTAACCATTATGGGACGATACTCTGGGTTCTTAGTTAATCGGTAGCCATTGCCATAGCTGCAATTTATAACGAAACCTACATCATGATCTTGTGTGAAGTATTGCTGCTTCTCTAGTCGTGATGTCATCTCTTGGGCAGCTTGGAGGATATCCTCTCGGTTGGTGTACTCATAGAGGTACCACATCAGACCAGGGTAGAAACCACTCGTCCACGCAGAGGGTGTCGAGGTGACTAGCTTCCCATCTTTCGAGGTTCGAGGTAGACGTCCCTGCATCGGCTCAACCGTTTCATACATCTTCATGGATTGAACCACCGCAAAATCTAACGACTCATCAACAATGCGCAGTGTCGCCTTGTCAATCTGGGTTGCAAATAGAGCAGTGCTCATAAAGATGCAACAGGATAAAATTAATCTCTTCATGCCAATTGAGGTTTGAAAAATTATTCGTTTTTTGAGCTGCTACGGAGCAAGAAACTAGTGATTTTTATCTTTTATTTTCTTACCCCTCCCTCAGGGAGGGGACTTTGAGCTTCGCTAAAGCTCCCTATTTGGAGCGAATTTTAGGTTAGGTTTATATCTATCACTCCCGCCCTGTTTAGGTGCTGCACAAATATAGAGATTAATTTCTGTTTTACAACATTTTAGCAAAAAAAAGGAGACCGAAGTCTCCTATTTTATAAATCCAAGCTAGCTTGGCGTCATTGCGGTCTGAGAGCCGCAATCTCCAACACACACACGCTGTCATTTCGAGCGTAGTCGAGAAATCTCCTGCAATAATGGAGAGCTACGACTATCATGAGATCCTTCGATTCCGCTAACGCTCCACTCAGGATGACAGTCTAAAACGAGATTGCAGCTCGTAGGCTGCAATGACGATATAGCGTTTTTACAACTTGTTAGTCACTCTACTTCTTCGATGAAGAGACTATCTTCTGGCACTCTTCATAGGTTATCGCTTGGGCATCTTTGCTCTTTGGTATGCGGTAGTTCTTACCTTTAAAGGCGATGTATGGCCCATAGATTCCATTTTTCACAACCATATCGGCATCCTCTTCAAAGGTCTTTAGAGGTGTGTTTGCCGCAGCTTTCGAGGCACGTTGTTTCTCGATAAGTTCGATAGCACGCTCTAGCGATACGGTGTATGGGTCATCCTCCTTACCTAGCGAGGTGAAGCTCTTGCCCTGACGGATATATGGTCCGAATTTACCGATACCCACAACAAGCTCCTGCTCCTGGTAGCTACCCAAATTACGAGGTAGTGCAAATAGCGAGAGAGCATCTTCGATGGTTATCGACTCGATTAGCTGCCCCTTTTTCAGAGCTGCATATTTTGGTTTCTCGCCCTCGATGAGTGATGCCATCTCGACCATCGGGCCATAGCGACCGATACGAGCCTTAATCTCAGCTCCTGACGCAGGGTCTACTCCCAACACACGCTCGTTGTTACCAGCGTTGGTTTGGGTCTCAACCGCACTATCAACCAACTGGTGGAATGGAGCGTAGAAGTCGCCAATCATATCTTGCCAGCTGATTTTACCCTCAGCCACTCTATCGAACTCCTTCTCGACATTTGCCGTGAAGTTGTAGTCCAAAATCGAGGCAAATTGAGACTCTAGGTAGTCGTTAACCATTATACCTATATCTGTTGGAGCGAGGCGATTCTTCTCCTTGCCAACATTTTCGCTCAGGCGTTTCGACGAGATTTTCTCACCCTTGAGGGTGTATTTGGTGTACTCACGCTTTACCGCATCGCGATTCTGCTTGAGGATATATCCACGATTTATAATTGTCGAGATTGTTGGTGCGTATGTCGACGGGCGACCTATACCCAACTCTTCGAGGCGTTTTACCAATAGAGCCTCATTGAACCTTACAGGTGGCTGAGTGAAACGCTCTGTTGCTGTGATTTCAGAGGAGTTAACCGCCTCACCCTCCGAGAGTTTAGGGAGCATTGCGCTATCGCTGCTACTCTCCGTGTTATCATCATCACTCGACTCGGTGTATAACTTCATGAAACCTTGGAACTGCATCACCTCACCCGTTGCGGTGAAGGTAGCAGGGATGCTCGAACGCTCGATATTTATGATTGTACGACTAAGCTCGGCAGGAACCATCTGCGAGGCTACGGTGCGTTTCCATATCAGGTCGTAGAGTCTCTTCTCGGCTGCTGTTCCCTCGATTTCGCGCTTGTCGATATATGAAGGGCGGATTGCCTCATGCGCCTCTTGAGCACCTTTACTCTTGGTTTTATAGTTGTGCGGACGAGAGTATTGCTCGCCAAATAGCTCGGTAATCTGCTCCTTGCACTGCGCCAAAGCCTGGCTCGAAAGGTTAACCGAGTCGGTACGCATATATGTGATAAGACCCTGCTCGTAGAGTCGCTGTGCGATAGACATAGTTTGCGAGACACTCATCGAGAGTTTTCGTCCTGCCTCCTGTTGTAGGGTTGATGTTGTGAATGGAGCAGCAGCGTATCTCTGGACTGGTTTCTCCTCGACTCTGCTAACGGTGAATGTTGCACCTATAGAGTCCTGCAACATCTTCTGAGCTTGCTCTTCGCTCTCGAAACGTTTGGCTATCTCAGCCTTGAAGGTGGTCTCGTCACCCTCCTTGCTGAATACTCCAACCACTCTCCAATATGGAGTCGAGTCGAATCCGATAATCTCCCTCTCCCTCTCGACTAGTAGGCGTACCGCAACACTCTGAACACGTCCGGCTGAGAGCTGTGGGCGAACCTTCTTCCACAACACTGGTGATAGCTCGAAACCAACAAGGCGGTCGAGTACACGACGCGCCTGCTGAGCATTTACTAAATCTATGTTTACTGTGCGTGGAGTCTCAATCGCAGCGAGTATTGCACGCTTTGTAATCTCGTGAAATACAATTCGTTTGGTCTGGTCTACGGGTAGCCCCAACACCTGAGTCAAGTGCCAAGCGATAGCCTCTCCCTCACGGTCCTCATCGGATGCTAGCCATACGGTCTTAACCTCGGCTGCCAACTTTTTCAGCTCGTCAACGACCTTCTTCTTATCGGCAGGGACTTCGTAGATAGGGTTGAAACCACCATCTATATTTACCCCCAAATTTTTCTTCGCTAGGTCGCGGATATGTCCGAAACTTGACTTCACAACAAAGTCGCTACCTAGAAATTTCTCTATTGTTTTAGCCTTTGCAGGCGACTCGACTATTACTAAATTTTCGCGCATTATTATTATTAAGTATCCACTTTTAATCTATCATCGTGTAGGTTAAGCTCAACTCCATTGGAACATTGTTATCCTCAATGAGTGAACCTCCCTCATTCCAAGTCATGGTTTGAAGTGCAACGTTCTTTAGACTATATAATTCGTAGTAAGCAGGTGCGATATAGATATCTCTATACTCTACATCATCCCAGTTAATATCGTCAACTACATTATTTGCTGCCTCCTTAGCGGTAAGGAAACTGTTCCATGCCATCTCCAACTGGCTAGGGATATTGAATGAGTAACATCCCCAGTTTCTATTCAACGCTCCATCAAATCCTATATCATAACCCAACTGCTCGTAGTAGTAGTAGTAGTCACCGATACCCGTTAGAGTGTAGTACTCGTCATCGTCGTAGAATGCGGTGTACTTGGTGTAGAGACCAAGCTGAGTGGGTGCACTATTGAGCCAAGGGGTGATAGTTAGTGGGTCGATGTTCAGGTAGTTAGACTCAACTCCAGTGTTCTTCGTGAGGTAAATCTTAAGTACCGCCTGGTTGAAGAATAGGCTCTCGAACTCATCGCCCGAAGAGGCGTACTCGTCATCGAGAATAGTGTCGAGTTTGAGGAATATCTCTTTATTCAAGGTCAACTGCGAGACAATACCACCCATTCCCTCAATGAAAACAGTGCTTACTGTACCCACGCTCTCCTTGTCGGCTTCACTTCCAACCAATACATCCTGCTCATAATTGAAGAATTTAGATGTTGAGTAGTCGTGTGTTATATTGTTTATCGATAGCTCACCTCCATAGAGACCCGTATCATCATCTACATCACTAATATCCTCCATCGGGTAGAAGTAGTAGACCATACCTACCGTATCTTTGACAATCTCGATATCCTCCTCTTCGAGGCTACGACCCATGATTGTGAATCCTGAGTAGAGAATATCAGATGCGTACATAGCACCTTGATATCCCGATGCTGTTGGAGTGGATGTAGGACGAACATAGAGACCCTTGAACTTATCTAACCAAAAATCGAAGGTCTCATATATCTCGCGGATATCGGCAGTGTCAATCTGTCCATCACCATCGTAGTCGGTGTCGATTTTGTAGCCACCATCATCGTCCAAGAATAACAACTCACGCATAAATTGACGACCCGAAGAGGTCTCTTGAAGTCGAACATAGGTTGCGTCGGTATATACGTCGTTGTCTTGGTCAGGGAATTTGAATGTGAATATTGGGTCAGATTCATCTATGTAGTTCTCAATATCGAAGAGCGGTTGCGCTCCATTAACCGACATACCAAAGAAAACCGAGTCGACGCTACCATCGATAAACGAGTCATCTACAATAGCAAAAACCTCGTAATCTTGTACGTAGGTAGTGTCGCCAATGTAATCAGCCATCGAGATAAGTAGAATAGCGGAGTCAATTATTGGAAGGTATCCGAAGAATGCTGAATCGAGGAACATCGATGGGGTGTACTGCACATAGAAACCCGACGTACGCATACCAAATGTGTCGCTATGCATAGCACCCATATATAGATAACTCTGATTCGAGGTGGTTATACTATCACTTATGAATAGTCGTGTCTGGAAATACTCAACACCATCGTTTAAAGAGTTAAACTCGGTTGTTCCAAAACGCATTTTTTGCTCCTCAGGGACAAAATCAGTACCTAGAAGAGCGTCAGCTTCCATGCAACCCAAGAGCGAAGTCGCTCCAATAAATAATACCATTGCGGCAGTTGTTACCCTGCGCAGGAACTCGCTGTTAAACTTAAAGAGAGTCATAAAATGAGTTATAAATTTTATAATAATCTGTACTCTTGGGAGATAGATAATCTAGGAAGTTCTTACAATTTTCTCGTGCATACTCCTTAACCTCTGAATCAACACTCTCTGATGCTATTATCACTCCGTCGGCATACTTGAGAACGTAACGATAGAGGTTTTGGTATGTCGGATTGTCTAATAATGATAAATCTTCGCCCGAAGCCCCCTCATTGTCAATCTTCTGACGGAAATCTTCACTAAGAGGTTTTGGGAATGCATCATCATATATCGAGACTACAATTTTGACATCTTTGAATATTGGGTCGTCTGCAAATAGATTCTTCAAGTAGATTGGTACAACACACGATAACCATCCATGGATATGGACAATGTCGGGAGTCCATCTTAGCTTTTTGACAGTCTCTAACACGCCACGTGCGAAGAATATAGCTCTCTCGTCATTATCCTCAAATTGTTCGTTTTGAGCATCATACATCATCGTCTTGCGAGAGAAATAGTCGTCGTTATCGATAAAGTATATTTGGATACGTGCCGAAGGTATCGATGCCACCTTCAGGATAAGTTGATGGTCGTTATCGTCGATGATAAGGTTCATACCCGATAGTCGAATCACCTCATGTAGCTGATTACGCCTCTCGTTGATAATACCATACCTAGGCATAAAAGTCCTTATCTGCACTCCAAACTCGCCAATCGATTGCAATAATTCGCGGCACTGCTCAGCAATCTCACCATCAACATATGGATATATCTCCTGACATACGTATAATATCTTCTTCTCTGCCATTGTAAAATAGTTCTAAATTACCACAAAGGTAGTAATTTTTTTTGAATATCAGAATCTGTTTTTAAGTTTTTAGAGAATTAACATTGCATCTCCGTATGTTCCAAAGCGATATCCTTCGCTCTTGGCAACCTCGTAAGCGTTGAATATCAACTCGTAACCACCAAATGCTGCCGCCATCATAAGTTGTGTAGATTGAGGTAGATGGAAGTTTGTTACCATGGCATCGAGGGTCGAAAATTCGTATGGTAGGAAGATAAACTTGTTTGTCCATCCATCCATAGGTTTAATCAATCTATTGGTCGATGAGGCACTCTCCAGAGCTCGTGTTACTGTTGTTCCGATAGCGACAATCTTGCCACCGCGCGCTCTGGTTTGGTTGATGCTATCGACACACTCCTGCGATACGATATACTGTTCCGAGTCGATTTTATGCTTAGATAAATCCTCAACATCGACAGTTCTAAAGTTGCCCAAGCCAACATGTAGGGTGATAAAACTGCTATCTATCCCCTTTATCTCCATCCTTTTGAGTAGGTGTTTCGAGAAGTGTAGTCCCGCAGTTGGTGCTGCGACAGCTCCCTCTTTCGATGCGAAGATAGTCTGATAACGCTCAGCATCCTCTGGCTCGACAGTGGGGCGTATCCACTTAGGAAGTGGGGTCTCACCCATTCTAAAGAGTAACTCCTTGAACTCATCGTGAGTACCATCAAAGAGGAAACGTAGGGTTCTACCCCTAGATGTAGTGTTGTCGATAACTTCCGCCACCAACATCTCACCCTCACCAAAGTAGAGCTTATTGCCAATACGTATCTTACGCGCTGGGTCGACCAATACATCCCATAGACGTAGCTCGCGATTTAGCTCGCGAAGTAGAAATATCTCGATATCGGCACCCGTCTTCTCCTTGTTTCCTCTAAGTCGAGCAGGGAATACTTTCGTGTCGTTAAAGACAAAAGTGTCGCCTTGGTCGAAGTACTCAATTATATCCTTAAAAATTCGGTGTTGAATCTCTCCTGTAGCGCGATTTATAACCATTAGTTTAGACTCATCTCGGTGGTCGGCAGGGTATTGAGCTAGCAGTTCAGACGAAAATTCGTAGTTGTATTGGGATAACTTCATATTGTGAATTAATATTTTTTCAGTATAGTCTATGGGGAGTTATATTTTCTCCCTGAACTTAATTTTTAGTTAATAATTGCCCATCTTTGATTTTGCAAAAGTGGGTTGTAGCAACTCCTACTACCGATTTTTACAAAATCGAAAAGGGGTAGTTAGTAGCAAAAAAGTATTTTAGGGAGAAATTATAACTCCCCATATAGTTAATACTACGCAAAAATTAGGAATTTGTTTCTTTTTGGTCGATTTTTTTCAAAAAATCTTCCAGATTCCAACATGAAGCGGTAGTAAAACCACCACTGGCATCACGTCTCAGCGAGGTGAGATAACCTCCGCTATTCAACCCCACGCCTATCTCGTTGGCAAGTGAGCGGATATACGTACCCTTACTACATGTCACACGAATAGTTATTCGTGGCATCTCGACTTCGAGCAGCTCGATGGAGTAGATATTGATAAGTGCTTGTCGCATGACGACCTCTTCGCCTTGGCGAGCCATCTCATAAGCGCGTACTCCATCAATCTTCTTGGCGGAGTAGACTGGCGGGGTCTGCAACCTTTCACCTTCCAAAGAGCGGAGGGTCTGCTCAATCATCTCGCGGGTGATGTGCGAGGTTGGAAAACGCTCACTTATAGGGTGTTCCATATCGTAGCTTATGGTTGTTGCACCTAGCTCGATGGTTGTTGTGTAGACCTTGGTTTCCGCCTGTAGAGCATCGACCATCTTAGTCGCCTTACCTATACATATAAGGAGCACACCTGTGGCTAGCGGATCGAGAGTACCTGCATGTCCCACCTTTATCTTGCGATATCCCTTGGCTGAGAGCTTGGCACGAATCTTACGCACCACATCCGTTGAACCCCAATTCAGAGGTTTATCAATAACGGCGATATACCCCTCTCTGAAATCTATTCCTTCTAAATTATCCATAATTGAGCGCAAAGATAGTGCTG
>JBCQSY010000010.1:29721-33342 GCA_047178865.1 Rikenellaceae bacterium | reverse complement strand
AAATTTGAGCCTGGCTCCGATTTGTTTCGCCTTTTCTTATGTCCCTATAGTTTCTTGACCTCAATTCAGTTGCATTTGCAGGTTGAATTCAGCAGTTATTTCATTTTGGAAAAACTAATATTATGAATTAAGAGTTAAGAGTTATGAATTATTTTATTGCTCAGTTCTGCTCAGCAAAACCCAGCTTGTTAAGTGGTATCGAGGTTGAGTTTCGAGCTATTTTACCCTATTGACAGGGTGATGAAAAACGACTAATTCGTGCTCAAAAGATAAAACCCAGCTTGCTAAGTGGTATCGAGGTTGAGTTTCGAGCTATTTTACCCTATTGACAGGGTGATGAAAAACGACTAATTCGTGCTCAAAAGATAAAACCCAGCTTGCTGGGCAATATTTTTTTAGAAAAATAGTTATACTAATACAAAAATTAATATCTTTGCGGAGAATTTTCATGACAATTAACATTTGCGAACATGTGTAAACTACTGAAAAACCTATTTATATTTAGTGCGTTGGTCTTGGCGACTATTGGCTGTAGTGATGATGATGAGTATGGGTATATCACCCTATCTCAGAGTACTCTGTACTTTACGGAGGCTGGTGAGACCAGCTCAATCACCTTCGCCACTTCGAACATGACTAGTGTCTATGTTTACTCATTTCCAGAGGGTTGGGATGCATGGATTCATCTCAGCTCAAAGACACTCTACGTAACCGCGCCAGACGATATCTCGGATGATACGGAGTCGGATCTTAGCGGTTCGGTGGTTCTAAGTGGAGGTACTACTTCGGGAAGTTCAACAACGGCAACTCTTACCGTCGATTTCGCAGAGAGGGTTGATATCAACTCACAGGTCGACAACTCGATATTCTTGAATACCCCAAACTACATATACTACTTCGATGCTACGCAGACAGTCCCTGGAGGAGAGACAATCTCACCTGCTAGTGTGAGTGTTTTGTGGCAGACTTCGCCAACTGCCCTTGCTTATGCTAAGAAGGGTTACTATGATGATACTGTTGAGTTATACCTAAAGAATGACTCTTATGACTACGACGAGGATGGCGTCACCGACGAGGTTGTCAATGGTAACGCTGTGATTGCTGCCTATGACTCGGATGATGAGATTTTGTGGACATGGCATATCTGGGTCTCGGATAACGACTATGGCGAGGTGACAATCAATGGTAAAACTTATATGGATAGAAACCTCGGAGCGTTTGCCAACTCGAATGACTCGACAGATGATATCCTGGACTCGTATGGACTCTACTATCAGTGGGGGCGTAAACATCCATTTATCTACCCATCGACCTACAACGCATCGGGTGGTACTATCGGTTCTATAACAGGTAATAACTTTGTCTATGCTGAGATTTCATACGAGGAGAGTGACGCGGATGTTGGTACTTTGGAGTATGCAATGGAGAATCCATTGAGCTTTATCCTCGGTGTTGAGGAGTCATCTTACGACTGGTTATATTCAGACCACGACACAAGCCTTTGGGGTAGCACTAAGACCATCTACGACCCATGTCCAAAGGGCTGGAGAGTGCCAGATGCTGATGCCTATGTAGGGCTGACAATCGCCACTCCGTATGCAACAGAGAGTGAGCGTGAAGATATCACCTTGGCGTATGGTTGGGAGCTAACCGATGGTGCAACAACAGAGCTATTTATGGGTCTAGGACGTTGGAACTACCTCACAGGAACATTTCAGAATGTATTCCCTCAGGATGACTACTCGCCATGGGTGGGTAATTACTGGACTTTGGGAACAAGTAGTGGCAACTACTCATCATCGTTCTACTTCACATACGATTTATCAGATTACGAGAACAACGCGCTATACCCTCAATATCCAGCTCAGAGAGCGAACGGTATGCAGATTCGTTGTCAGAAAGAATAATTATAGGTGTCGGACTACAAGAATATCAATATACGCAATCGCAGAGCCACATTTGATTATGAGATAATAGATGAATATGTGGCGGGGATTGTGCTAGTCGGTACCGAGATTAAATCTATAAGGCTGGGCAAGGCATCCCTTGTCGATAGCTACTGCTTCTTCGATAGGGGCGAGCTGTGGGTTCGAGGTATAAATATCTCGGAGTACCACTGGGGTAGCTGTAACAACCACGTCCCCAAGCGAGATCGCAAACTTCTACTCAACGCCAAGGAGCTATCCAAACTCGAAAGAGGTATGCAGGATAAGAGCATGACCATTGTTGCATTGAGGCTCTTTCTCAACGATAGGGGTCTGGCTAAGGTGGTTATTGGGCTTGGTCGAGGTCGTAAATCGTTCGATAAGAGGGAGTACCTCAAGGAGAGTGATGCAAAGCGTGAGATGGATAAGGCGCTCAAAAAGTTTAAGTAAAAATCTTTCAAAAAATGTCTTTGATACTACTAATAGAGAGTGGAACTGAGGTCTGTTCTGTTGGGGTGGCTCGTGATGGTGAGGTTATCGCTATACGAGAGAGCCATCAGGGTCGTGACCATGCAGGACGTGTGGCGACATTTACCCAAGAGCTGCTCTCGGAGCTGAGTATCAAGGCGGAGGAGTTGGATGCTGTAGCTGTGAGCAAAGGGCCAGGTTCATATACGGGTCTGCGTATCGGAGTCTCGTTCGCTAAGGGGTTGTGCTATGGGCTGAATATCCCTCTTGTTGCAGTTGGCTCGCTCGATAGTTTGGTAAGTGTTGCTATGCAGGAGTACGCCTCAGGCAGGTATGGGGTGATAGATGGATGGGAGAGTTCGCACCTTGCACCCATGATTGATGCTCGCAGGATGGAGGTATATAACGCGATATTTGATAGCTGTGGCGAGCCTCTTTGTGAGGTTAGTGCTGAGGTTGTCGACTCGGAATCATTTAAAAAGTGGCAAGGCGACGCTCCATTTATTATCTTCGGAGATGGTGCGGCGAAGTGTTGCGAGGTGTTGCCTTGGGCTAAATTGATAGATGTAACTCCTTCGGTGAGAGGTCTTGCTCCACTGGCTCAAAAGCTCTTCGAGCAGGGCACTAGAGAGGATGTCGCCTACTTTGAACCACTCTACCTCAAGGATTTCATCGCAACCACCCCCAAGAAGAAGTTTTTCTAAAAGAGGTTAACCAGGGATTATAATTACCACTGGCGTTTAATTCATAACGTCACAACGTCATTGCGGGCTTCTGACCCGCAATCTCATTTTTTTCTTTGTCATCCTGAGCGAACGAAGTGAGTCGAAGGATCTCGTAATGGTATCCTGCATCCATTGTCGGAGGAGATGTTTCGACTCGCTCGAAATGACAGCGCGTGTGTTGAGATTGCGGCTCGGAGGCCGCAATGACGTATATTATAGATATAATTACATAATGAATTTTATTCTGTAATTTATTTAGGACAGGATTGAATCAAGTCCGCAATGACGTGTATGGATAAAATTCATAATTAATAGTTACCCTTTTTTGTTCTGTTTAAAATAACCGTTTAGATGTTAAATTTTCTCTGAATCATGCTGTTTTTCACTATTTTTTTCTATCTTTGTCTAGCGAATCTACAAAAAAGGTTTAAGTCGTTAAACCTCAGTAAGTGAATGTTGGGACATAGCGCAATAGGTTACGAATTAGTTATGCAACTGATGTA
>JBCQSY010000010.1:0-29711 GCA_047178865.1 Rikenellaceae bacterium | reverse complement strand
ATCCTGACCTAACGCCACCTACCCAAAATCTCAAAACCAACTCTTTTTCAACTATGTTGCCCCAAATTTCCTACTCTTACATTTTTTTTGTATCTTTGTAGTTAATAATCGCAAGACAATCAACAAGCCAATCAATTTATAAACTAAACATACCTAAAATTATGAATCAAAAAAAACAGAACAATCTTCTGCCCATTATCATGATGTTTGCGCTATTTGCGATGATATCATTTGTTACTGGATTATCGAATCCGATGGGTGTTATCGTCAAAAATCAGCCTGGTGTAGCTAACTGGATGTCTCAGTTGGGTAACTTCGCTAACTTCTTGGCATATCTATTTATGGGTATCCCTGCGGGTGTTATCCTTAAGAAAAAGGGATACAAATTCTCAGCTCTTGCAGCTATTGCTGTAGGTTTCGTCGGAGTTGGTATCCAGCTTATCTCTGGATTAATTCCATACACTCCAGGTGAGAATAACTTCACGCCAATCTTCTTGGTATATCTATTTGGAGCATTCGTTTCAGGATTCTCGATGTGTATGCTTAACACTGTGGTTTGTCCTCTTCTTAACACCCTAGGTGGTGGTGATAAAGGTGGTAACCAGTTGATGCAGTTCGCCGGTTCGCTTAACTCACTATCTGCTACGATTGTCCCAATCTTGGGTGGTTACCTTATCGGTAATATCGCTAGTGCGAGCCTATCGAATGCAATCCCTGCGTTGTTGATTGCGATGAGTATCTTCGCTGTGGCGTTCGTGGTTCTATCGTTCGTGGCTATCCCAGAGCCTCACCTTGAAAAGGAGAGCAGCAAGGTTAAGGATGAGCACAGCGCACTATCGTTCCGTCACTTTATCTTGGGTGCTATCGCAGTATTCGTATATGTTGGTGTTGAGGTAGGTATCCCTAACTTCATCAACCTATTCCTCACCGACCCTTCGGGCTTGGCTTATGATGCAGGAATCGCAGGCTCTGTAGTTGGAACATATTGGTTCTTGATGATGATAGGTCGTTTCTTGGGTGGTTTCGCTGCATCTAAAGTAGCTCCTAAGATGATGCTTTTGTCAGTATCTCTATTGGCTACACTGCTTACGGTAGCTGGTATCTTCAGTTCGGAGCAGATATTGATTAATATGCCAGTATTTATGTCGGATATCTCGTTTGGCTTGGCAGAGGTGCCTATCAGTGTACTATTCTTCGCACTTTGCGGATTGTGTACATCGGTTATGTGGGGTTCTGTCTTTAACCTTGCAACTGAGGGTCTAGGTAAATATACAGCTATGGGTTCAGGTTTCTTTATGGTAATGGTAGTTGGAGGCGGTGTGTTGCCACTTGTTCAAGGTGTTGTAGCTGACCTCTCTAACTATATGTCATCATACTGGGTTATCGTTGCAGCTTGTCTATATATGGTCTACTATGCACTAATTGGTAGCCGTAACGTCAACACAGACATTCCAACGGAGTAGTTCTCAGAGTCACTTTAAACATAAAAAAATCCAGTTGGCGAAAAGTCAACTGGATTTTTTTTGCTTGTAAGATAATAATTGAAAATAAGTTTCGTTACAATATTGAAAGTGGTGTTGGGATATTATAGAATTGATATCCTATTGAGTAGAAAATAGGACTATTTTTGTAGAAAACTTTTTTGATTAGCTTATGGATAATATCGACTATTGTAGTGAAATATGTGATGAGTTTTACAGTGAACTATATGGGGACGATGCGGAGTTACTTCTGCTCGATAGCTACCTCTACGAGCTATTTAACACCCCTGAGTCCAGTCACCAGCCTCTTTAATTATCTCGATTAATCTATCGAGAGCTTCATCTTGTGGCACCGATTTAGCAACCGCCTCACCTGCTCGGTATAGGGTAACTTCGCCTACGCCAGCCCCGATATATCCATAATCAGCATCAGCCATCTCACCAGGCCCATTAACAATACAACCCATCACCGCAATCTTAAGGTGACTAAGATGCTCGGTTCGAGCCTTCACCTCAGCGAGTCGACTCTCGATATCGAAGAGCGTACGTCCACAGCTAGGGCAGGCGATATATTCGCTCTTGGTTTGACGAACTCGCGAGGCTTGAAGTAGAGCATACTCAATCTGCTCAATCTGTGATGCATCGTGTTGAGGTGCATCAATCCACACTCCATCGGAGAGTCCATCGAGGAGTAAAGCTCCTAAATCCGCCGCCGCTTTGATGGCTAGAGTTGTGATATCAGAGTCGTTATATCTGCGCTTAATAACCATTGGCTGAGTCGATTGCAGGTTAAGAATCGCCGCTCTAAGCTCTGCTGTTGGATTCTCGCTCACTGCTTCGATAACCATAAACTCACTGCTCAATTCGCTATGGACAATAGGGGTTTTAACCCTGCTACGTCGACGATATTTGGTTGGTGAATATTGGCTGCTGTCGGTAATCGGGAAGTTGCCCTTACGGCTCTTGAAGTGGTCGATAATTATCTGTGCTACAGGTATCTCTCGCTCTGGCGACTCGGTTAGTGATACCCTTATCGTATCGCCAATACCATCCGCTAGGAGTGCTCCGATACCCACCGCACTCTTGATTCTACCATCTATTCCATTACCCGCCTCGGTGACTCCTAGGTGGAGTGGATAGCTCATATTTAGCTCCTCCATCCTCTGGGATAACATCCTGTAAGTGTGTACCATAACTCGTGTGTTGCTCGACTTTATCGAGACTACAACCTGGTCGAAATCGAGCCTTTGACACCACTCCAAGAACTCGATAGCTGAAGCCACCATACCCTCTGCTGTGTCGCCATACTTGTCGACAATCCTTTTGGAGAGTGAACCGTGGTTAACCCCAATACGAAGAGCAGCACCTCGACGACGACACGTCTGGATAACCTGCTCGAAATATCCACCATGCATAGGGAAGTTGCCGGGGTTTATCCTAACCTTATCGACATACTCCGCCGCCACGATAGCGGCCTTTGCAATGTAGTGGATATCAGCCACAATCGCCACAGAAGAGCCTCTCTCTCGCACCGCTGATACGATACTCTCTAGGTTTTTAGCCTCTCTCTCGCCTTGAGCCGTGAGGCGTACAATTTCACACCCTGCGCTCTGAATTTTGAGAATCTGCTCCACACTCGCCTCTGTCTCCATGGTCGAAGTGTTGGTCATAGATTGAGGAGCGATAGGGTTATCGCCTCCGATTGTAGAGCCACCAATTTTCACTGGGTGACTCTTTCGCCTACTATATTGTGTGATATCCATAAGTGGTGGTTATATTTCAATATCAAATGAATCACCCGACCACTGATTAACACTCTCTTTTGAGATGTAGACTCGCTCGGAGCGAGATGACACCTCGACGCTTAACTCAAAAGGGTCAGAGTCATTCATATTGCTGCTCAATGGCAGAGTGTGTGGAATAACGTAGATTAGTAGTCGGAGCTGGGAGGCTGGTGGGGTCTGTAACTGCAACACCCTGTTCGATGGGTAGTCGCCGGGTTTCGAGGTTAACTCCTCACCTATTTGAGCTATGATATCCTCGCCTGAGGTGACGAATATCTGCTCGCCAGCGTGGTTGTATCCAGCGCACATAACCATTATATTATATCGCCAAAAGCCCTCGAATGATGATTTTATCTCGATATTATACATAGTCGGTCGCTATTTGAAGATATGCTTATTGAAGATTACAACCAGAACAAAAGCCACTGATATGTAGCTATCCGCCAGATTGAATATCGCACCGAAGAAGTAGTTGTTGCCATCGACCAAGAACCTCAGCGCATCGGGGACTGAGTTCCATTGAAACAGTGGGAAGTAGAACATATCGACCACCTTACCCATCATCAATGGAGCATATCCACCTCCCCACTCAGCCACTTGGAATGGGGTCGACTCGGTGAAGATTAATCCATAAAAGGCGCAATCAATCATATTACCCACCGCACCAGCTATAATCAAAGCGATAGGTATAACCACTCTATTATCGGGTTTCTCCCCACGTAGAAGCCCTCTAAGGTAGATGCTCAACATTGCGATAAGCCCCACTCGGAACAAGCTCAGCAGTAGTTTACCCCAATCAAATCCGCCTCCTGAGGATATCTGCATACCAAATGCAGCACCGTTGTTCTCGATAAATCGTAGCTGAAACCAGTTAGGGAAAACCGTGATATACTCCCCAAGGCTCATATTTGTCTTAATCCAAATCTTAAGGATTTGGTCTAGTAGCACCAGGGTAACAATAAATATAATCGCATTGTTCTTTTTCATAGTTCTGCAAATTTAAACATTTTATTTATACTTCCTACCAGGGCGACCACTTTTTTTCGTAGGTTTTGTGAAGAAGTAGGACTTCTGTTCACGTTTCTCATCTTGGCTACGGGCAACGTATAACTTGCGATGGGTGTATGGCTCTTCACCCATATAGAACATCACCGACGAGAGAGTCATAGGGGTAGGTGTTAAATCTTGAACCTGCTCCAGAGTGAAGTTCAGGCGCGAGAGAACCTTCTCGCTCAAACGACGCATATCCTCACGTCCACACCCTGGATGCGACGAGATAAAGTAGGGGATAAGTTGATACTTCAACCCATATTTGCGACATATATCAAGGAAGGAGTTGTTTAACCTCTCGAACTGCTCGAATGAGGGTTTACGCATCAACTTCAACACCTCAGCCTCGGTGTGCTCTGGTGCAACTTTCAACCTGCCCGATGTGTGGAAGCGGATAACTCGCTCCAAGTATGGCGAGTCGTCGAACAAATCGTAACGTATTCCACTCCCGACAAAGGCGTGTTTTACACCCTTTGCGGCTCTGATTCTGTCGTATAGATTTAGTAGCGGACGGTGGTCGTTGTTGAGGTTAGCACACTTTCGAGGGTGTAGGCACGATGGCCTCAAACACTTCTCACAGAGCGAGGTATCCTCTCCGCCCATTCGATACATATTGGCAGAGGGTGCTCCGATGTCGGAGATAGTGCCTTTGAATCCCTCCATCTTGGTTACGCTCTCGACCTCGGCGAGGATTGACTCCTGGCTGCGTGAGACGATATGTTTACCTTGGTGTGCGGAGATGGCACAGAACGAACAGCCTCCGAAACAGCC
Organism: Rikenellaceae bacterium; assembly: GCA_047178865.1. Taxonomy (GTDB): domain Bacteria; phylum Bacteroidota; class Bacteroidia; order Bacteroidales; family Rikenellaceae; genus Alistipes. Next base: position 24,625 of record JBCQSY010000010.1, on the reverse strand, counting down.
ACGATGTATATTTATCGAGTGTTTAATCATATCCCACGCTGAGATATCTCCACGCCCTTGGTACTTGGGGTGGGGTGCTCTCATATATGGTAAATCGAACGATTTATCTAGCTCCTGAGTCGATATGGTGGCAGGTGGTGGGTTCACCACAACCACCTTGTCGTGGGTTGGCTCGACGATGATTTTATCGCAGTGGAGCATATTTGATGCCTGCTCAATCTGGATAAAGTTGTCGCCAAAGGCTTTTTTACTCTCACAACACCTCTCAAAGGAGTTGAGGCGGATAACCCTCTCTTGTGGTAGTCCATCGACATATCTATTATCTGCAACAAATGCCACACCGCTCAAGCGACGTAACAGCTTGGCGTTGAATCCATTCGATAGTGCTTTCGCCACGGGGAGGATAACCCCTTCGCCCATTCCATATAGCAGAAGGTCAGCTCCGCTCTCGACAAGTAGCGAGGGGTGGAGTGAGCGACTCCAGTAGTCGTAGTGGGTCAGGCGACGAAGCGATGCCTCGATACCGCCAATAACTACGGGGGTGTGTGGGTATAGTTTTTTGAGAATTTTGGTGTAGACCGTAACGGCTCTGTCGGGTCGCATTCCAGCCTTACCACCAGGGGTGTAGGCGTCGTCGCTGCGTAGACGCAGGTTTGCTGTGTAGTGGTTAACCATCGAATCCATCGCTCCACTATTTACCCCGAAGAAGAGGCGTGGTACACCCAACTTGGTGAAGTCACGTAGGTCGTCTCGCCAGTTTGGCTGTGGAACAATAGCCACACGATAGCCTTGTGATTCGAGAAGTCGTCCGATAACCGCTGTGCCAAATGATGGATGGTCGATGTAGGCATCACCGGTGAATAGTATCACATCAAGCGAGTCCCATCCTCTGGCTTTAACCTCTTTTAGTGTAGTGGGTAGAAACATAGTGGCTTTTTTGATGGTGAGTTAAGAGGTAGAGTGTGCAAAAAATAGACTTATTAACACTATCTAAAATAAAAAATAGCGACTTTTAAAAAGCCGCTACTGCAATTTTTTTGTAGTCGATAGGGGAATCGAACCCCTATGTCATGCGTGAGAGGCATGTATCCTAACCATTAGATGAATCGACCATTGGTTTTGCGAGTGCAAATATGGGGCATTTTTTTATAACTACAAAATTTTTTGCGATAAATTTTCAAATTATTTTTAACTACGCCTGAAAATCAACTATTTACAAAAAAAATCAATCTAAAGGGTTGAGTTCGCGAAAAAAGTGCTATATTTGCAGTGGAAAAAGTAATTTACTACCGCTCTGTCTGAGTGCTTTATATATAAGGCGGAGGGTGTAAAGAGTTGACAATTAACAACTAAAATAGATGGATGATGGCTATCATACGAAAAATCGCTGCTGTGTCGTACCTCAATACGATACCATTCATCTATGGTATCGAGAGTCGTAAGGCATCCCTTAACACAGAGTTAGTAATAGCATCTCCGGCGGAGTGTGCTCGTCTTTTTATGGATGGTGAAGTAGATGTAGCTCTACTTCCTACTGCTGTTTTGCCACAAGTTCCGGATTGCGAAGTTGTGTCGAGCTACTGTATCGGAGCGGAAGGTGCGGTGCGTAGTGTGGTTCTTGTGAGTGATGAGCCTATCGATAAAGTTGAGCGTATATATGTCGATGCTGAGTCGCGTACCTCGGTGCAGTTGGGAGCTTATCTTGCAAAAAACCTATGGAAAATAGAGCCAGAGTGGTATGTGTTGGACTCAGCGCAGAGGATGAACTCACCCAAAGATGGTGATGCTTTCCTGCTTATCGGGGATAAAGTCTTTGAATATGAGGGTGAATTTGAGTACACCTACGACCTCTCGTTGGGGTGGTACTCTCAGACCAATCTACCATTTGCATTTGCTGTGTGGGTTGCACGTAAAGGCTTCGATGAGGAGTTCTTGGCGGAGTTAGACCACGCCTTAACCTTTGGTGTGGAGCATATCTACGAGGCGATACTTGAGCTACGAGGCGAGGGGTTCACTGTTGAGTCGTACCAATACCTCACCGAGAATATCGACTTCCTGCTCGATGCACCCAAGCGTCAAGCTATTGATAAATTCCTTGGTTCGGGGATTAAAATTGAACCCAAGAGCATACCCACTTGAGGGGGTGAATAGAGGCAGACGTGGCGTGAGACCACCAAAACTTTAAGGGGAATCAGACTCCCTTATTCACTTTTAAAACTCAGCAGGTATGATTACTCTATATCTAAAACAGTACAACAAGATAATAAGGAGCGCAGATCCAGCTCTCTTCGATGAGTTGGGTTACGACGATATTCTTTGGGTTGATATGCTCAACCCGACTGCCAAGGAGCAGCGGGCGGTGGAGGCATTTCTTGAGATTAACCTCCAGAGCCAGCAGCAGGTAGCAGAGATTGAGTCTACTTCGAAATATTCGGAGAGTGAGAATGCTATATTCTCCAACTCCAACTTCCTTATCTCATCGAGCGAAGAGTTCACCATCGAACCCATCTCGTTTGTTATAACCAACGAGGGAGTCTTGGTGAGTGTGCGTAGCAAGGATTTCCGCACCATCTTCGAGACCGAGAAGAGGTTGCAGATGAGCCCAAGGAACTATCCAACTGGTTACCATATCCTTATCACCCTTTTGGAGGTACGTATCGACTACGATGCCGACCTTGTGGAGTACACCGTTAAGATGGTCGCAGCGCTGAGCCGTGATGTCAACAACGATAAGAGTATCGACAAGGGTTTCATCCACCGTATCAGTGCATTGCAGGAGAATACGATGATGTTGCGTGAGAATATCTTCGACCGCCAGAGGGTTCTATCATCGATTATGCGCTCGGAGCGATTCCCTAACGATATCTATCCTCGATTGCAGATGATGATTAAGGATGTTAACTCGATAATTAACTACGCCGACTTCAACTTCCAACGTCTGGACTATATCCAGGACTCTGTGATGGGACTTATCAATATCGAGCAGAATGAGATAGTTAAGATTTTCTCGGTGGCATCGGTAATCTTCATGCCAGCCACACTTATAGCGAGTATATATGGAATGAACTTCAAGATTATGCCCGAACTGAGCTGGGAGGCTCAGCTGTGGGGTGTGACAATACCTCTGGGTTATATCTTCGCTATAGTGTTGATGGTTCTGGCATCGCTCACCTCGTTGTGGTATTTTAGATACCGTAAGTGGTTGTAGGATAAGCCTATAAGTAGAGTACCTGATTGCGATTACTCGCCTCTTTGATGGATATGTGTATCCATGTGTAACCCTTTTCGCAGATTAACTGGTCGAATTGCAGACCACTTTCGAGAATCACCTCGAACAACTCCTCATTCAGAGAGATGCTCCCTGCGGTGATATCTGCCGCTTCGCCCAATATATGCTGCGAGGTAGCCACTCCGCCTAGTGCCTTGTTGAGCTTGGGGGAGCGATATCCGCTATTGACGTAGATGGGGTTTTGCCATAGCTCACGGATAGGGTCAAGTAGTTGGGTGATAAGAGCTTTGAGCCTCTGTTCCACCTGCTGTGGGGGTTCGTTATTCCACCCTTTAGCAGTGGCGTAGTTAGAGTGAGATAGCTCAATAATCGAGAAGAAACGCCCCACTGTTAGAACCCTCTAGGGGGTTGACGCTTTGCGCATCCATTCACATCACATCGCTGTAGTTCGAGAACGGCAATTCGTGTAGTGTGTTCATTATCACGCTCTCGCCACTCGCCAATCTGCTTGTATAGCTCATGGATTTTGGCATCCTTCTCCTTCACCTCGGTGCGTTGATTTATAGCCATCTCCTGCCATCCGCCCGATAGGGTGAGTTCGTTTTTTAGTTGTTCCTGCACCTTTCTCTCGCGCAGAAATAGCAACCCAACACCACCAGTGAGGGCTGCCACAATGGCCGTAGCCACCGTAGTAATTTCGGTTAAATACATTGTTTTTGTTATTAAATTGATACTTCAAGCCACCTTGGAGTGGTCGTGGCTCGTTGTCACAAAGGTATAATAACAAAAGTTCAATGTCAATATCAGTTATGAATTATGAATTATGAATTATGAATTATGAATTATGAATTATGAATTATGAATTATGAATGATATTACTAACTCTTAACTCTTAACTCTTAACTCTTAATTCTTAATTTTTAATTTATAACTCATCCTCCTCCTCTTCCCAGCCCATCATCAGGGAGTCGATGGTGCGTCTGTCGCGTTTGGTTGGGCGACCTGTGCCGGGGTCGCGTGTCACGAAGATTGTCTCGCGTGGTGCGTTGAGCTTATCCAGCTCCTCTTGCGGAGTGGTGTTGAGGCAGTAGTCGGGCACTAACTTAGCACCCATTCGCGAGGACGCTATCTCCAAAACCTTGTAGCTGTAGGTGATGGGGAGGCGTTTAACCTCAATCTTATCACCCACCTTCACCTCGCGCGAAGGTTTGGCGTATGCACCATTAACCACCACTCTATTCTGGCGAATAGCCTCCGCTGCATCGCTGCGTGTCTTGTATATCCTTACTGCCCAAAGGTATTTATCTAGTCGTGTACTGCTCATAATTTACTCTTTTCTTTGAACAAAGATAGTAATTATCTCTAAAAAATTGTACCTTTGTAGGAAATCATCTTAAATATCAAATTATGTTGAACTATAAGAGCCTACTAATTGCGGCAATTACCTTAATCTCATCTACCGCTCTGGCGCAGGAGATAAAGATATTTCCCGAAGATTTTATCACCGACAAAGCCCAATATCAAGAGCATTACACCGAGAATAAAAAGGGGCCTGCTGGTGAGCCAAATCTACGCTTGACCGATGTTGCTGAGCCAACTATCACCTTCTACCGAGCTAAGAGCAATTCGAGCACGGCAAAGACGGTGCTTGTCTGTCCGGGTGGAGGTTACAATATCCTCTCGATGAGCCTGGAGGGGACTGAGATTTGTGAGTATCTGAACCATCACGGTTTCAACGCCGTTTTGTTGAAGTATCGAGTGCCACGTCGCCCAGGGTTAGAGAAGCATGAAGCGCCACTGGAGGATGCTCAGCGTGCGATGTCATACCTTCGAGCCAACGCTTGGGCTTTAGGGATAGAGGGCGATAAAATCGGAATTATGGGTTTCTCGGCAGGTGCTCACCTCAGCGTGATGTGTTCGACAGCTGAGAGGTGTTATCAGCAGCAAGATTCAGCTGATTGCCACCCCTCTCGCCCAGCTTTTACAATTCTGATATACCCTGCCTACCTCGATGGTGAGGGATTCTCACTAGCTCAAGAGGTTAAACCATCAGCGGATACTCCACCTACCTTTATCGTTCAGAGTCAGGATGATAAGAGCTATGTCAACAGCTCGATATTCTACTACTACGCACTTAAAGAGGCGGGAGTGCCAGCCACTATGCACCTCTACCCCAATGGAGGACATGGATATGGAATGCGTAAAACGGGAGCGGCGAGTGATGGATGGGAACGGGAACTAGTTGAGTGGTTGAACACCATTGATTTATAATATTTAACACTATGCACAACTATAAAAGAGTACTCCTAACTGCAATCACGCTAGTTGTCAGCTGCGCTGCAATAGCGCAGGAGGTGAAGATTTTCCCCGATGGTTTCATCACCGATAAGGCGCTATATAGCGAGTATCGTGCTGAGATTAAGCCCAATATGGGTGGTGAGGGGAATATTCGCTGGACTGGTGTTGGTGAGCCAACTATAACCTTCTACCGTGCCAAGAGCAATTCACGCAGGGCAAAGACGGTGGTTGTCTGTCCGGGTGGAGGGTATAATATCATCTCGCTCAATACCGAGGGGACTGAGATTTGTGAATACTTGACCCACTACGGTTTCAATGCTGTTTTGTTGAAGTATCGAGTGCCTCGTCGTCCAGGTCGTGAGATACATGAAGCGCCGCTAGAGGATGTTCAGCGTGCGATATCATATCTTCGAGCCAAAGCTGAGGAGTTGGAGATAGATGGTGATGCGATTGGTGTTATCGGATTCTCCGCAGGAGGACATCTTGCGGTGATGTGTTCTACCTCTGATAGAAGTTATCAGCCACTAGATGAGGTTGATAACTACTCGTGTCGACCAGCCTTTTCGATTCTGCTATACCCAGCCTACCTTAAAGGTGAGGGATTCTCGCTTGCGCCAAACGTTAAGGTTTCGTCCGATACTCCGCCAACGTTTATCTCTCAGAGTCAGAACGATAAGAACTGTGTGGATGGTGCGATATTCTACTACTACGCACTCAAAGAGGCGGGTGTGCCAGCCACTATGCATATCTATCCCGATGGAGGGCATGGTTATGGATTGCGTAAAACTGGGGCATCGAGTGATGGTTGGGAGCGAAGATTGGTTGAGTGGTTAGAGACGCTAGAAATTTAAAATTCAAAATTTTTTCGTAAATTTGCAGCTGTAATTTAATAAGTATATATATGGGATTTTTCGATATATTCAAAAAGAGACCCTCGCAAGAGAGCCAAGAGCCAGCCTTAGAGAGTGATGCTAAGGTCGAGGAGTCGACGCAAGTAGAGGATCAAAAGAGCGAACTAGAGCAGGGATTGAAGAGGAGTAAAGAGGGTATCTTCTCGAAACTTTCACGTGCGATAGTTGGTCGTTCGCAGGTCGATGCCTCGCTGCTCGATGAGTTGGAGGAGGTGTTGATAACCTCGGATGTGGGTGTTGATACAACGATAAAAATCATCGAGAGAATCGAACAGAGAGTCGCTCGTGATAAGTATATGAACTCCTCGGAGTTGCAACATATCCTTCGTGATGAGATTCGTGCTCTGCTTGAAGAGGCTCACGACTCGACTGCGGATTTTGGTATCGAGGCAAAGGAGGGTACTCCCTACGTTATGATGGTGGTGGGTGTCAATGGAGTGGGTAAAACCACAACCATAGGCAAACTCGCTGCTAAGTTGACCGCCCTGGGTAAGAGCGTATATATCGGTGCTGCGGATACCTTTCGTGCGGCAGCTATCGACCAACTAGAGGTTTGGGCTGATAGGGCAGGAGCTACTCTAGTGCGACAGGATATGGGTTCAGACCCCGCTTCGGTGGCGTATGATACCCTTAGCTCAGCTGTGGCGAATGGCGCAGATGTTGTCCTTATCGACACGGCAGGTCGTCTCCATAATAAGGTGGGTTTGATGAATGAGCTGACTAAAATCAGAAATGTTATGAGCAAGGTGATTCCCGATGCTCCACACGAAGTGATGCTTGTGCTCGATGGTTCAACGGGGCAGAATGCGATAGAGCAGACCAAACACTTTACTCAAGCAACGCAAGTTACTTCGCTAACTATCACCAAGTTGGATGGTACGGCTAAGGGCGGTGTGGTGATAGGAATAAGCGATACGTTCCGTATCCCTGTTAGGTATATCGGTATAGGCGAGGGTATTGACCAGCTCAAAATGTTTAATCGCCATGACTTTGTAAATGCTCTGTTTGGTGATGAAGCGTAGGACTCTTAATGTTATAACTCTGGGCTGCTCGAAGAATGTGGTTGATTCGGAGCACTTAATGGCTCAGCTATCTCCGTTTGGGTATGATATCATATTCGATGAGGATAGGGTCGATGTGGATGTGGTGGTGATTAACACCTGTGGATTTATTGGCGATGCTAAGCAGGAGAGTATAGATTTAATCCTCCAAGCAGCCCAGGCTAAGAGCGAGGGTTTGATATCTAAGCTATACGTAATAGGCTGTTTGAGTGAGCGTTACGCCGATGATTTGCGTAGTGAAATTCCTGAGGTCGATAGCTATTTCGGGGTGCACAACTGGGCAGAGATTGTCGAGGAGTTGGGCGGTGAGTATAGCAAATCGAGAGAGTGTGATAGAGTGTTGACAACCCCTTCGCACTATGCCTATCTTAAAATCTCGGAGGGTTGTAACTGGCGATGTGGATATTGCGCTATTCCGCTTATTCGTGGCAAACATATCTCCGTACCTATCGAGGAGCTTATAGAGGAGAGCGAGAAGTTGGCGGCGAAGGGTGTTAAGGAGCTTATCGTTGTGGCGCAAGATACGACCTATTACGGAGTCGATTTATATGGTGAGCGACGACTCGCCGAGCTGCTCGCTCGTCTGTGTCGTGTCGAGGGGATAGAGTGGATTCGTCTACACTATGCATACCCAACTTCGTTTCCCCATGATGTGATTGATGTGATGGCTCGCGAAGATAAGATTTGTAAATATCTCGATATTCCGTTTCAGCACATCTCGGATAGTCAGCTCAGCTCGATGAAACGCCGACACACTAAGGCTCAGGCGTATGAATTAATCGAGGAGCTGAGGGCGAAGATACCATCTATCGCGCTGCGAACCACGATGTTGGTGGGTTATCCTGGCGAGAGCGAGACCGATTTTCAGGAGCTTTGTCGCTTTGTTGAGGATGTCCGATTTGACAGACTTGGGGTCTTTGCCTACTCAGCCGAGGAGGGAACTTACTCCGCCGAGAAGCTCGAAGATGATATCCCTGATGAGTTGAAACAGCAGCGAGTGGAGCATATTATGGGGTTACAGAACGAAATTTCGCTCAACTCGAATAGCTCTAGAGTAGGCTCTGTGATGAGGGTTATAGTCGATAGATGTGAGGGTGATGAGTGGGTGGCACGCTCTGAGTATGACTCACCAGAGGTCGATTGCGAGATATTGGTGGACTCACAAGGCAGGGAGCTAGAGATAGGCGAACTCTATGAGGTTGAGATTACCCAGGCGGAGGATTACGACCTATACGCAGTAATTAAGGGGGAGTAAACGATGAAAAGTGGCGATAATATAACATCTCTTGAGGTTAAGGTAAAGACCTTAATCGCCGACCACAAGCGGTTGAAATCGCTGCTCCATGAGGCGGCGGTTCAGATACGCTCTTTGGAGGAGGAGAATCGCTCTCTTCAAGCGCAGAGGAATGAGTCGCAGAAGGAGATATCTCGACTTCAGCTAACGGATGCACTGGCGGGTAGTGGCGACGCTGCTGCCTCTCGTGATAAGGCACGAGGGAGAGTCAACCGACTCCTTCGCGAGGTAGACCAATGTATAAATCTTCTTAAACAATGAAGCAGCGAATAACCATAAAAATTGCTGGAAAGAGCTATCCGATGACCATCGAACGAGGCAACGAGGAGTTGTATCGTCTGGCGGAGCGTAGGCTCTCGGAGATGATTACCACCATCGAGCAGCAGAAAATTGTCGATTTCTCTACTCAGGATAATATCGCTATAGCTTCGTTTATGTTGGCTGTAGACTCGATTGATTTTCAGCGTAAAGGTAGTGTTACAGATGAAGATAGAGAGCATATCGAGCGGCTGAATGGTGAGTTGGATGACTATCTCAATGAACTTTCCTAGCTAATCAACTCAAAAAAAAGAGCGATAAATCCTTGAGATTAACTTTTTTTTATTACCTTTGACTCACCCAAACGCCTCTACTGGGTAGAGAGTGGTCGGGTTTTTGAGAGTGTGTATTAGGGTGCACTCCCTTTTTAGAGTAGAAGAGAGCCCTCTTTAATTGAGGTGCTTATTATATATTAGGTTCTTTTTTAATAGGTATATTATTACTCCTGCATAGATCCCTTTTGCTTTGCGAAACTGAACACTTCTTATATTGGAGCGTAAGTTTAGATAGTTCAAAATCAGGCCTTAACCCTTCGGGGTGTGTTGTTTACAGCACCATTGGAAGATTGCGATAATCGACAGCTCCAGCGTGACTTATCAGCGGATTCGTCAAACCATAAAGAGGGGATTTTTGCAGGATTTTTTTTAACATAACAAACTAGATAGAGATGACAACTATAATCATCGCAGCGTTAGCTGCGGTTGTAGCAGCTGCCGCAGGTGGTGCAGCGGGCTTCTTAGGTGCTAAATCGCTCTCTAAATCTATCGTCACAAAGGCTGAAAATGATGCCGAGATGGTAAAGAAAGAGAAGGCTTTGCAGGCAAAAGAGAAGTTCCTACAACTTAAAAATGAGCACGATAAGAGTGTCAACGAGCGCAATCAAAAGGTGGCGCAGAGCGAGCAGAGAGCTAAACAAATCGAGGCAAATCTTCAAAATCAACAGCGTGAAGTTGAGAAGAAGAAGCGCGATACTGATAAATTAAAAGAGCAACTTGAGGCGAAAATCTCACAGTTGGACGCCAAGCAGGAGGATGTTGAGCGTATGATGGCTCAGCAAAATAGCAAACTCGAACAGATTTCGGGTCTTAGCACCGAGGAGGCGAAGGGTATCCTTATCGAGAATATGAAGGTCGAGGCTAAGGCTGAGGCTGCAACATACATCTCGGAGACTATCGAGGAGGCTAAGCTAACCGCCAATAAAGAGGCTAAGAGAATTGTCGTTGCCTCAATCCAACGTGTTGCTACTGAGACCGCTATCGAGAACTCGGTGACGGTATTCAATATCGAAAGTGACGAGATTAAGGGTCGAATTATCGGTCGTGAAGGTCGTAATATTCGTGCTTTGGAGGCAGCTACTGGTATCGAGATTATCGTCGATGATACCCCTGAGGCTATTATCCTTAGTGGTTTCGACCCGGTTCGTCGTGAGATAGCACGCCTTGCTCTCCACCAACTAGTTACCGATGGACGTATCCACCCTGCTCGTGTCGAGGAGGTGGTGTCGAAGGTACGCAAACAGATTGAGGAGGAGATTATCGAGGTGGGTAAACGCACAACAATCGACCTTGGAGTCCATGGTCTACACCCTGAACTTATCCGTCTGATTGGTAAGATGAAGTATCGTTCATCGTATGGACAGAACCTACTTCAGCACTCTCGTGAGACTGCCAACCTAGCGGGTATCATGGCATCGGAGTTGGGGCTGAATGTAAAGATGGCGCGTCGTGCGGGTCTACTACATGATATAGGTAAGGTGCCAGATGATGAGCCAGAGCTACCTCACGCAATTATCGGTATGAAACTAGCCGAGAAGTACAAAGAGCGTGCGGATGTTTGTAACGCTATTGGTGCTCACCACGATGAGACCGAGATGCAATCAATCATCGCTCCGATTATCCAGGTTTGTGACGCTATCTCTGGAGCACGTCCAGGAGCACGTCGTGAGGTTGTTGAGAGCTACATCAAACGTCTTAAGGATATGGAGGATATCGCTCAATCATACCCAGGAGTGGTTAAAACATACGCTATCCAAGCGGGTCGTGAACTTCGTGTAATCGTCGGAGCGGAGAAACTCTCTGATGTTGAGTCGGAGTCACTATCACACGATATAGCTAAGAAAATCCAAGATGAGATGACATACCCAGGACAGGTTAAAATCACCGTTATACGTGAGACCCGTGCTGTGTCATACGCTAAGTAGTCTCTAAACGAGATTGAAAAATGGAACTAGAGATTAAAGAGCTACTAAGCTCTATTATACACCCTGAAAGTGGCGAGAGTATCGTCGAGAGTGGAGTTGTCGAGAAGATTGTAGTGCGCGAAAAGGGCATTACAATCTACTTGGCTTTTACACGTCGCCGTGACCCATTTGCCTCTAAAATAAAGGGCATGGTCGAGGAGGCTATCCTTGAGAGTTACGGGGCAGAGGGTTACTCTGTTATCGTTGTAATCAAGGAGGCGGAACCAGCTAAACCTAAAGTCAAAACCCCAACCAACGCCACTAATCGTGTGGGTGAGGCGGAGAGCTACAAAATAATAGCTGTCGCTTCGGGTAAGGGCGGAGTGGGTAAATCGACTCTGACGGCTTCGTTGGCTGTCACGCTACGCGATATGGGCTATAAGGTTGGATTGCTCGATGCCGATATCTACGGTCCATCACAGCACAAAATCTTCGGATGTGAGGGTTTCCAACCTGAGATGGTGGTAGATGGTGAGCGTGAGATGATTACCCCTGCCGAGGTTAATGGTGTGAAAATCATCTCTATCGGAATGTTCGTTGGCGAGGATGATGCGTTGATGTGGCGTGGAATGATGGCGTGCTCAGCTTTGAAACAGTTTATCGAGCAGACCCTCTGGGGCGATATCGACTTCTTGCTTGTCGACCTGCCTCCAGGCACTGGCGATATACACCTCTCACTTGTTACCGAGATGAAGATTTCGGGTGCGGTGATTGTCACTACGCCTCAGAATATCGCCTTGGCGGATGTTCGTCGTGGTGTCGAGATGTTGCGCAATGATAAGGTCGCAGTCCCTGTGTTGGGATTGGTCGAGAATATGAGCTGGTTTACCCCTGCCGAGTTGCCCGATAATCGCTACTATATCTTCGGTGAGGGCGGAGGTCGTAGGTATGCTAAGGCGTTGGATATCGAGTTTTTGGGTGAAGTACCTATTATCCAGGGTGTTATGCAGTGCTGCGACGATGGTTCACTAGCTACAACCTCACCTCTAACACGAGAGTACTATATCCCAATAGCAGCTCGTATAATCGACAAATTAAATTCTTAATTTACTCTTGCTCCTCTAGTTTAGTGCTCTTAGCAACGATTGCTGAGACCGCTACATCTCCTGTGACATTGACCGATGTGCGTAGCATATCTAGTGGTCGGTCGACCCCCATAACTAGAGCCAACCCCTCGACTGGAATACCAGCTGCGGTGAGAACCATCATCGAGACAACTATGCTGCCTCCAGGTACTCCAGGCGTGCCGATTGATGAGAGTGTAGTTGTGGCTATAATGGTGAGTAGCTGAGAGGTGGTGAGGTCGATTCCCATAACTTGGGCTATGAAAATCACCAAGATAGCTTGATAGATACTCGTGCCATCCATATTAATAGTTACCCCTAGCGGTAGGGTGAAGGAGGTGATATTCTTGGGGAGGTGTAGAACCTCATGGCTCATCTTCATGGTTGTGGCGAGAGTAGCTGCGCTAGAGCTGGTCGAGAAACCCATAAGCTGCACTGGAAACATAGCCCTCAGGAACTCAACATATCCGATATTTGTGGTTAGCGAGATAATCGTAGGGTAAACAATAACCATCAGCAACATCAACCCCAGCACCACTGTGAGGATATATAACCCCAGAGCCCAGAGCAGCGAACCATCCCCCGAACTACTACTCACAACACCTGCGATAAGAGCCATCACACCTATTGGTGCAAAGCCCATCACGATATCTATACACTTGATAATAATGGCGTCGAGACTCGATATAAACTCCATAAATGGGCGGCTGCTCTTACCTCCGACCAAGACCGTAGCAACACCTATAAGCAGAGCCAGGAGTATAACTTGCAACATGGATGCATTGTCGCCTAGTGCCTTGATGGCGTTTTCGGGGACTATATCGACTAGCGGTTGTAGTGGCGAGAGCGACTCTGCGCTCTCTATATGAGCGAGACTCTGCTCCATTGAACCGCTCAGAGGAGTGTAGAGGCTCTGCGATATCTCATCCGAGACCATATCACCAGGGCGTATTGTCATCACTAGAGCCACACCTAGAGTTATCGCAAGAAGTGTCGAGGCGATATATAGAGCAGCAGTTTTACCTCCGATTGTCGCCAGCTTATTGATATCTTGGAGGCTACCCACCCCCTTGATTAGCGATACTAACACCAACGGTATAGCAATTAGTTTGAGGAGTCGAATAAATATATCTCCAAAGGGGGTAATCCAGTGGCTTATGACCTCTCTATACCCCATGTGTGAGGCGATAAGGCCGATAATTACGCCGACTCCCATCCCTGCCATTATCTTTATGTATGGTGCTGTTTTTCGCATATTATCTTCTTATTTTTGGTTATTGTAGTATGTGCTCTTCGAGAACGTGGAGTAGACCCTCACTCTCTAGGTGGGTGTATATCTCTGTGGTTACGATATTCTCGTGTCCGAGCATCTGCTGCACCTCACGAATACTTGCACCACCTTCGAGTAGGTGTGTAGCGAATGAGTGGCGGAATGTGTGTGGACTGATGCTCTTGGTGATGCCACACCTCTGGGCATAGTCCCGAATTAGGGTGAAAATCATAACGCGAGTTAGCGCACGACCTCGATTATTGAGGAATAGCTCCTCGCTATTAAGCCCCTTTGTATCGCGAACTTCTATGTACTCCTCGATGCGTTCGACGGCGATGTCGCTAAGTGGAACAAGCCTTTCGCGACGACCCTTACCCATAACTCTGACGTACCCTTCCGCAAAGAACAAATCGCTTATCCTCAGTGAAGTAGCTTCGCTCACACGCAACCCACACGAGTACAACATCTCGATGATTGCTCTGTCGCGCAGACCCTTGCTCGTTGTGTTATCTATCGAGGCGATAAGCCTATCAATCTCGTCGAGAGAGAGTAGCGATGGTAGAGTCCTGCTGAGTTTCGGTGCAGAGATAAACTCGCAAGGCGAGGCGGTTATCATCTTGCTCATTATCATAAAGTTGAACAGACCCTTAACCCCACTCAACATCCGAGCCTGGGTTGTGGCGCTGAGTCCTTGGTGGTAGAGGTGAGCCAAGAAATCCTCGACCATCGAGCGTTCAACAAGCAGAGGCGATGCAGAGCCTTGCTCTATTGTGAATAGCGCAAATTGCTCGACATCACGCATATATGACTCGATACTGCTCTTGGAAAGGTGTCTTTCGAGGAGTAGGTATGTGTGGTACTGGCGTGAAATTTTATCCCAACAATCGTTCAACTCTACCATATAATTACTACCTTTACGGCAAAAGTAACAAAAAAATAGCAAAATGAACTACGTAGAGTTAAATATTACCGTTGAGTCAACCGAGCAGGGCGAGATAGCGATGGCGTTGTTGAGTGACTTCCCATTCGAGAGTTTCACCCAAAATAGTGCCACCTCGCTCAAGGCATATATCCCCCAGGAGGCACTCTCGGAGTGTAAGGATGATATCGATATGCTTATCGAACAGTGGGGCGGTGGACGATATATAATGCTCGAAGATGAGAACTGGAACTCGGTGTGGGAGTCTAACTACCCATCGGTTGAGGTGGGCACAGAACTTAGAATACGTGCTCCATTTCACCCCGCAGACCCATCATTTAACCAAGAGGTGGTGATAATGCCTAAGATGTCGTTTGGTACAGGACACCACTCAACCACATACCTCGTATGTCAAGCTCTAACTTCGATGCACCTCGATGGGTTCAAGCTCCTTGATGTGGGGTGTGGAACGGGCGTTTTGGCTATCGTAGCTCTGAAATATGGTGCGCAGAGTGCTGTGGCTATCGATATCGATAACTGGTCGATTGAGGCGTGTGAGGAGTGTGTCGAGATGAATGGTGTGGCAGATAGAGTCGAGATAATCCATGGCGATATCACTGCCGCAGAGCAACACATCGAGTGTTATGATATGGTTATTGCCAATATCAACCGCAATATAATCCTCTCGCAGATTTCGCAATATGCCCTCACCTTGAAACGTGGTGGCGATATGCTGCTTAGCGGATTCTTCACCGAGGATGTCGACGCAATTATCGCAGCAGCTGAACCGCTGAGCCTGAGTAGAGTGTCGGTTGAGAGCCGCCAAGGCTGGGCAATGTTACACCTCCGTAAGGCGTAAATTGTATTGGCTATGGCTAAGGAGCTTTAGCGACTCAAAGTCCCCTCCCTGAGGGAGGGGATTAGGGGTGGGGTAAGAATATAGAAAACTACCGCATTTTCAATTATGCAGTAGCTTAAAAAACGAATAATTATTTGTATAGTTTATGGCTAAAAATTACAAGAGTCGCGGGGTAGTGCTCACCAGAGTGAAGTATGGTGACTCCTCGATTATTGTTCAACTCTTCGGTGAGGAGTGTGGCCGCCAGAGCTATATGGTTCAGGGGGTTAAGAGCCGACGCTCACAAGGGTCGAAGATGGCTCTATTTCAACCTCTCCACCCACTCGAATTTGTCGCTTCGTGGGGTAGTGGTCGACTCCATCGCTTTAGCGAGGTGCAGTCGGGGATGATACTCCGTTCGACCCCCTTCGATGTGAGGCGTATGACAATCTCGCTATTTATCGCCGAAGTGATATATCGACTTGTGCGTGAGGATGAGAGCAACAAACCCCTATTCGATTTTATCTGGAGTTCAATCGAAACCCTCGACCTTATCGACGAGGGAGTTGCAAATTTTCACCTCTATTTTCTAGTTAATCTGAGCCGTTTTTTGGGATTTTTCCCTGGTAATAGCCACTCCGATGGCGACTGGTTCGACCCTAGTGAGGGTCTCTTTACAGCGCAAGAACCCTCTTGTCTCTCGAAATTTACGCCTCCATTGGCTGAGCGATTGCGTGACTTTATCGAGTGTGATGTGCGCCATCTTGGCGAGATACCTCTCTCGCGCCGTGAGAGGGTTGAGTTCTTGGAGTCGCTGCTCGATTATTACTCCTACCACCTCGATATCCGCCATAGTGTCGAGTCGCTCGACATCCTGCGCGAGGTGTTTTAATAATACCATTAATTAAGGAATTAAGAGTTAAGAGTTATGAATTAAGAATTATTATTTTTTAGTATGACTCAGTAATTCTCAGCACCACACGTCATTGCGGCCTGAGAGCCGCAATCTCAAACAACAACCAAACCGTCATTGCGGCCTGAGAGCCAATCCTGTCCTAAACAAGTGTTTAAAATACTTATTATTATAAAGTTACATATAGGAATCCCCCTAGTATTAATTCCACAAAAAAACTCCCTCTTTACGTTATTAAAACCCACAAACGTCATTGCGGGCTTGACCCGCAATCTCTTTATTATCAGTGTGTTGAGATTGCGGCTCGGAGGCCGCAATGACGGTTTTTCAGTTAAGAATTAAGAATTAAGAATTGCTGAGAATTTACTGAGAATTTACTGAGTCTTGCTGAGAAGAACTGAGAAACAACTCATAATTCTTAACTCTTAATTCATATCATATAGCCCGCAATGACGTGTATGAGTTACAAAAAACAAGTGCCTAGTAGATAATCTACTAGGCACTTGTTAAGATATGAGAAAGGTATTACTTCTTAAATACCTCAGGATATACCTCTGTGATATCGAAGATGTCGCCTACCTCTTCGGCAAGCTCCAAATACTCAGCTGCCAATTTCGATACAACCTCATCATATTTAGGGTCTCCGTAGAGGTTAACCATCTCATTTGGGTCATCCTTCAAGTTGAATAGATAGATGTGGTTTGCACGTGGAATGAAGTAGAGTTTATACTCTCCGTCGGTTACCATGCGTTGAGAACCAAGCTCGTACGATGCATAGATAGCATCTCTACCTGAGCTCGCTTTTGCGCTCTTGATGGCTGGAGCTAGCGATTTGAAATCCATATCCTGAGGCAACTCAGCTCCGGCATACTCAAGGATTGTCGGAATCAAATCCTGCATATATACCAACTGGTCGCGGCTCTCTCCCTTAGGGATTTTTGGGCCAATAAATGCCAACGGAACCTTTGCACTATGGTCGTACATACTCTGCTTACCAAGTAGTCCGTGCTGCCCAACCGATAGTCCATTGTCGGCTGAGAATACGATGATTGTATTGTCGGCTCTTCCGCTCTTTTCAAGTGCTTCGAGCATGCGTCCAATCTGAGCATCGGTGTGCGTGATAAGTGCGTAGTACTCTCGAAGGTGTGCCTGAATAGAGTATTCAGTGCGTGGGAATGGAGCGAGCTTCTCATCACGAAGACCCTTACCTGCTCCCATCTCTTCGCAGAATGGGTGCTCCTCAAGGAAACTCTCAGGAACTGTAATATCGTGAACGTTGTACATATCGAGATACTCCTTAGGAGCTTGGCGTGGATCATGTACAGCATTGAATGCACAGTACATAAATAGAGGCTCTTCGCTATCTTTGTTAGCTCTCATATAGTCAACAGCCTCGTCTACTAGCACCTCGCTCCAGTGAGTTCCACCTTTCCAGAATCCACCACGATTAACATCCCACGATAGCCAAGTTGTATCAGCTTCGCTGAGTGGACGGTTGTATGCCTCAGGCACTGTGCCAGGCATTCCTCCACGTTGTGTTCCCTTCACGTCGAAGATGCCCTCATTCTTGAAGCAGCTGTCGTGCCATTTTCCAGAGAAGAATGTGCGATAGCCTGCGTTCTTTAAAAGGATTGGGAATGTATTGTTTACACTCTCAGGGTCACTCTTGTAAGCCTCTTGGTTGTGGTATGTATTCCAGACATATCTTCCCGTCATTAGCTGAGTACGGCTAGCAACACTCACCGCTCCGTTCCATGCACCTGGAATGTAGGTGTTGGTGAAGTTTACTCCGCTCGAAATCAGTTTGTCGATGTTCGGAGAGATAATTTCGGGGTTGCCAAAGATGTTAGCCCCTTTGAATGTCATATCATCAATAAAGATGAACAACACGTCGGGTTGTTTTGTCTCACCGCTACACGATGTCGCAAATGGCGCAGCAATGGTGGTAGCCAATGCTAGCGATTTTAGGAGTTGGGTTCTTTTCATAATCGGTTATAGTTTAGTTGTATGAGAGCGACTAACAAGTATAAATATTATCTCTATACGTCATTGCGGCTCGGAGGCCGCAATGACGTATTAGGGTGTTTTGCGACTTGTTAATCACTCTCACAGAGTTATTGTTTTTTTAACCCTTACGCACGATACGTGCAGTGGTCTTATTTAGCTGACGGATATAGATTCCATCACCATTAGCATATTTGTTTAGTAGCTCCTCGTTGTAGCTACGGATAGTTAGTAGCTCCATATCCGAGCGACGCAACACCTCGAATCCCTCCTCCAAAAGCTCCTCGATAACCTTGTCAAGACGCCATGAGTTGTCGACACATAGGTTCAACTTGATAGCTGAGTTGTGAATCAAGTTAGTCTTGATACGGTGGCTGTCAAGGTGTGAGAAAATCTGTCCGAAACGCTCTTCGAGTACGAAAGAGAAGTCCTTCGAGCGGATAGTAAGCATCACCTGGTCGCGCTTAAGAATCAAGATAGGCACATCAACCGGAGCCGATGTTGAACGAATCACAGTACCTGGTTTCAACTTATCACCGAATGGACGAACGTATAGAGGTATATTCTTGTTCTGTAGTGGTTTGATAGTCTTAGGGTGGATAATCTGCGCACCGCTATAAGCTAGCTCGATAGTGTCGATATAGTCAAGCTCGTTAATCTTCTCAGCATCTGGGAAGATTTTAGGGTCTGCGTTCAAGATACCATCTACATCCTTCCAAACCGACATCGACTCAGCATCTAGGATATTGGCAACAACCGCAGCTGAGTAGTCCGAACCCTCACGACCAAGTGTTGTGATAGTTCCATCTGGAGCACCTCCGATAAAGCCTTGTCCAACGAATACACTCTCCTCAGCGCCATCAATCATAGGTTTAAGACGAAGTGCTGAACCCTCGATATCAACAGAAGCATCCTTGTGGCGTTGCTCGGTAAGGAATCCTTGACGCATATCAATCCATTTGGTCTTAACACCTGCCCAGTTCAAATACTCCGCGATGATGGTAGTCGAGAGTAGCTCACCATAAGCTACGATTCTATCATACCACAACTCTGCATCGTCATCCTTGTAGATAGTAGTCTGGATAACCTCCTCCATATCAGCGAAGATATCCTCGATAGTGGGTAGGGTAGTCTCCTTTTGGAATAGGTCGTTGATTATCTCAGCGTGGTATGCTCTAAGCTGAGCTGCATGCTCCATTGAGAATGCGCTATCGCCCTTTTGTAGACCTTCGAATACCGCCTCAAGAGCGTTAGTAGTTTTACCCATTGCAGATACAATGATAAATAGAGACTTCTCGTCGCTGATAATCTTGTGCAGATTTCTAACTCCATCTGCGTTTCTTACGGATGCACCGCCAAACTTGTAAACTTTCATCTGTTATAAACTTTAGTGTAATTTTTTTCGAGGGTTTCGCCTCCCTCTTGGTTAGTAATTGTATTTTGTTTTGCTGTTCTCAAATATAAATGAGTAGACATCCGCCGCCTCTGCTATCCTCTTCGAGGTGGGTTTGCCTAATCCGTGTCCTGCATCACGCTCGATGCGTATCAACATCGGAGAGCTGCCGCAATTGCTATGTTGTAGCTGTGCGGCAAACTTGAATGAGTGCGCAGGAACTACCCTGTCGTCGTGGTCTGCTGTGGTGATTAGTGTGGCTGGATACTCCACTCCATCTCGCAGGTTGTGCAGTGGTGAGTAGGCGTAGAGGTATTTAAACTCCGCCTCATCCTCGCTCGAACCATACTCTACAGCCCATCCCCAACCGATTGTGAACTTGTGGTATCGCAACATATCCAACACCCCAACCGCAGGTAGTGCCACGGCAAATAGTTCGGGACGTTGAGTCATCACCGCACCAACTAGCAATCCTCCGTTCGAGCCACCTGCGATGGCTAGCTTGTGGGATGATGTGTATCTATTCTCGATTAGGTACTCCGCAGCGGCGATAAAGTCGTCGAATACATTCTGCTTACTCTCTCTCATGCCACCCTTATGCCAAGCCTCGCCATACTCTGCACCACCCCTTAAGTTAGCTACGCAGTAGACTCCACCCGCCTCCATTAACATCACTGCCGAGGTGTTGAATTGAGGTGTTAGATTTATCTGGAAACCGCCATACCCATAGAGGTAGCAGAGGTTCTCTCCATTGAGCTTTAGCCCCTTTTTGTACGACACGAACATGGGAACACGAGTGCCATCTGCGCTGGTGTAGAATATCTGCTCGGTGGTAAAGTCGTCGGGGTTGAACTTAACCTCTGGTGCGAGGTATAACTCGCTCTCGCCACTCTTCAAGTCGAAAGAGTAGATTGTCGCAGGTGAGGTGAAGCTACTTACTGAGTAGTAGACCTTTTGAGCCTCTTCTCTATCCTCGAATCCTGTCACCGTACCCATCGACGGTAGTTCAACTTGGCGAATAAGCTCGCCATTGAGCCTGTATTGGTAGACTCTGCTGGTTGCATCTTGCAGGTATGTTGCGAAGATATAGTCGCCAGCGGTGACACAGCTCTCCATAGCCGACTCCTCGCTTTGCGGTATCAGCTCGATAATCTGTGATGGTGCGCTCAAATCGATGGAGATAAGGCGATAGTTCTCCGCTGAGTTATTGGTGTGGATAAGGAGTTGATTCTTGCGACAATCAACAATCTCGTAGTCCCACTCGAACCCTTTGAGTAGAGTTTTGAACACACCTTTTCCCGCTCTGCGATAGAGTATTTCGCTACCCGAAGTACCCTGCGAGGCGGTGATAAACTCCCACTCTCCATCACGGCTAACCTCAGCAAAGAAGTAGCTTAATGGGTTTTTATGGTCGCTATATATCAACTTATCGTCACTTTGAGCCGTGCCCAAGGTGTGGTAGTAGACCTTGTGGAATTGATTCTGGGTCGAGAATACCCCCTCGACAGGGGCATCGTAGGCTGAGTAGTAGAACCCTTTGTTGTCGGGAGACCATATCGCCTTCGAGAACTTTATCCAGTCGATTTTATCCTCTAGCAGCTCGCCACTCTGGCAATTTATCACCCTGATTTGAACCCAGTCCGAACCCGCCTCACTCACTCCATAGGCGCAGTAGAGTCCATCCTTCGAGAAACTTATCGAGCTAAGAGCCGATGTTCCATCCTGGGATAGAGTGTTGGGGTCGAGAAATAGTTCCCACTCTGCATCGAGCTCTTTTTTACGATATATCGAGGCTTGATTCTCTAGTCCGCTGTTGTAGCTAAAGTAGTAGTAATCACCATGTTTTGATGGTGCACTCTGGGTAGGGTAGTCCCATAGCTCTGTGAGTCGACTCTTAATAGCCTCCCTATGCGTGAGCTGCGAGAGGTACTTCTCGGTAAACTCAATCTGTGAGTTTACCCACTCGGTGGTCTGCTCCGAGGCGTCATCTTCTAACCAGCGATAGGGGTCTGCAACTTCGACTGAGAAGTAGTTATCCACCACATCTCCCCTATGCGTGAGAGGGTAATCGCCTATTTCAACTCTATTCCCCATATCTAAAATCCTGCTAACAAAAATAGTAGCCACCACCAATATTACGACAATTAGTATTGAAAGCCTATTTTTTGAGAACTTATACATTTAATTTATTGTTATTTAGGTGCAAAAGTAGTAAAAATCCTTGAGAGAATTTACATAAAATCAAAAATTATTGTATAAATTTGTGCCCAGAATTTATTTATAAATAGTATAACTATGTACAGTGAACTTAAAAATGTAATTGAGAAGGCGTGGGATAACCGTGATATGTTAGCCGACGACTCAGTAAAAGCGACTATTGCTCAGGTAGTTGAGCTAGTTGATAAAGGCGTTTTGCGTTGCGCAGAGCCAATTGATTTGGAGAAGAGCGAGTGGCAGGTAAACGAGTGGGTGAAGAAGGCTATTATCCTATTCTTCCCAACTCAGAAGATGCGCACAATGAACGCTGGTGAGTTGGAGTGGTACGATAAGATGGAGCTAAAGCGTGGATATGAGGCTTTGGGCGTTAGAGTTGTGCCTCAAGCTGCTGCTCGTTACGGCGCTTTTATCGCTGCAGGAGCTATCCTAATGCCATCGTATGTTAATATCGGAGCTTATGTCGATAGCGGAACAATGGTCGACACTTGGGCGACGGTTGGTTCATGTGCTCAGATTGGTAAGAACGTACACCTTAGCGGAGGTGTCGGTATTGGTGGCGTGTTAGAGCCAGCTCAGGCTGCTCCGGTGATTGTTGAGGATAACTGTTTTGTTGGTTCTCGTGCAATTATTGTTGAGGGTGCTCATATCTGTCGCGAGTCTGTAATTGGCTCAAACACAGTGATTACTGGCTCGACCCACATTATCGACGTAACGGGCGACGAGCCTGTTGAGTATCGTGGTTATGTGCCAGCTCGCTCGGTTGTTATACCTGGAACTTATCCTCGTAAATACCCAGCAGGTGAGTATGGCGTGCCATGTGCTTTGATTATCGGAACTCGTAAGGAGACAACCGATAAGAAGGTGTCGTTGAACGATGCTTTGCGTGATTACAACATTGCGTAAATAATGCTTTACAACTTTGACTGCGTTAGCTCGACTAACGACGTAGCCCTCGACGATAAGTATCACCATGGTGATGTTATCTGCTCGGAGCGTCAGAGCGCAGGACGTGGTCAAAGAGGTAATAACTGGTCTAGTGGTTCGGGTCTCAATCTCACCTTCTCGGTGGTGGTTGAACCCGAATCACTACATATCAGAGAGCAGTTCTCGTTGCTTCGAGTCGCGGCGCTATCTCTGGTTACAACCCTTGCGCAGTATGGTATCGACTCCAAAATCAAGTGGACGAATGATATCTATGTAGGGGATAAAAAGATATGCGGACTCCTTATCGAGAATCGAATCGCAGAGGGTTTTGTTCGTAAATCAATTATTGGTATTGGTCTCAATATCAATCAAATGGAGTTTTCGCCTGAACTCCCCAACCCAACCTCGATGAGGAGTGAGAGTGGGCGCGAATTTAGTCGTGAGAGGGTGCTTGGTTCGGTGGTTGATAACTTGATGCACTACCTCTCGATGGATAGTTGGGAGGATTTGGCTCTCCCGTACCACCGCTCGCTCTATCGATTGGGTGAATTTCATCGCTACCGTACGGCTCAAGGTGAGGAGTTCGCCGCAAAAATTGTCGATGTTGCTCCAATGGGTGAGATAACTCTAGAGCTAGAAGATGGCTCGCAGCAAAGATATATCTTTGGCGAGGTGAACTTTGTGATATAAGGTTTAGAATCTGTTTAAATTCTTAATTTTCCCTATTTTCTTTTTGTATTTCTAGACAAAAATAGTATCTTTGTTTTATCCTAAACTAAAGATTATGAAAAATATAAAATTTCTATTAATAGCAATCCTTGCTCTATTTGGAGCAACGTCGTGTAGCCGCACTATTGATGTGTTGGTTATCTCAGGGCAGACCGCTAATGGGCACAACTGGGAGATGATGGTATCCTCACTAGAGGAGATATATGGCGATTGCGACAGCTTCGACGTAGACTTCCTCTTGATGTGTGAGCAGGGCGAGAGCTTTAACCCCATTTTCGAGGATTACGACGTTGTTGTTATGACTATCAGCGTAGCGCAGTGGAGCGACGAGATAAAGAGCCGTTTCGAGGAGTATGTATCGTCGGGCGGAGGAGTCGTTGCTGTGCATGAGGGTGCGAGTGCCTTCCCTGAGTGGAGGGAGTATAACCGCATGATGGGTATAAATGGCTGGGCAGGTCGAGATGAGTCGAATGGCCCCTACTACTACTGGAGCGAGGGGGAGTTCGTGAAGGACTACACCCCAGGCATCGCTGGTAAACATGGCAAAAGAGTGCCTTTTGATATCAATGTGCGCAGCGAGAATCACCCAATAATGAAGGGTCTGCCATCGGTCTGGACTCACTATGATGATGAACTCTACTCGCTGTTGCGTGGTGAGGGCGAGAATATGGAGGTGTTGGCTACGGCATTCTCTCAGGCGGAGACTGGTGGTTCGGGTCGTGAAGAGCCTGTGATGATGGTTGTCGACTACGGCAAGGGTCGCATCTTCCACACTGTGCTTGGGCACACTCAGAAAAATTTCACCAAAGCTATGAATAACAAAGGCTTCAAAGTGACCCTGTTGCGTGGCACCGAGTGGGCAGCGACAGGAGCGGTTAAGCAGACATCTAAGTTGAATCTTTGTAAATAGAATCTACAAAAAAGGTTTAAGTCGTTAAACCTCAGTAAGTGAATGTTGGGACATAGCGCAATAGGTTACGAATTAGTTATGCAACTGATGTATA
>JBCQSY010000009.1:0-69674 GCA_047178865.1 Rikenellaceae bacterium | reverse complement strand
ATCGCTTTCGCTTAGTCACCGACTTTGTATCGCCGACAACGAGTTATCATCGTTTACTGCGTGGACTACCAGGGTATCTAATCCTGTTTGCTCCCCACGCTTTCGTGCCTCAACGTCAGATTTAGCTTTGTGAGCTGCCTTCGCAATCGGTGTTCTGTATGATCTCTAAGCATTTCACCGCTACACCATACATTCCGCCCACAGCAACTAATCTCTAGTCAAACAGTATTAGAGGCAGTTTCGGGGTTGAGCCCCAAGATTTCACCTCTAACTTATCTAACCGCCTACGCACCCTTTAAACCCAATAAATCCGGATAACGCTTGAATCCTCCGTATTACCGCGGCTGCTGGCACGGAGTTAGCCGATCCTTATTCGTACGATACTTTCAGTTGGGTACACGTACCCAATTTTACCCTCGTACAAAAGCAGTTTACAACTCATAGAGCCGTCTTCCTGCACGCGGCATGGCTGGTTCAGACTTGCGTCCATTGACCAATATTCCTCACTGCTGCCTCCCGTAGGAGTCTGGTCCGTGTCTCAGTACCAGTGTGGGGGGTTAACCTCTCAGTCCCCCTATGTATCGTAGTCTTGGTGAGCCGTTACCTCACCAACTAACTAATACAACGCATGCCCATCTATAACCACCAGAGTTTTTAACTAAATAAGATGCCTTATCTAGTGTTATGGGGTATTAGTACCAATTTCTCAGTGTTATCCCCCTGTTATAGGTAGGTTGCATACGCGTTACGCACCCGTGCGCCGGTCGCCATCAAATCCACCCGAAAGCTTCATTATGCTGCCCCTCGACTTGCATGTGTTAGGCCTGCCGCTAGCGTTCATCCTGAGCCAGGATCAAACTCTCCATTGTATTTAAATGTTTTGTTTTTGTATCTTAGCTCTTTCTCAAAGGTATTGTTTGAAAATCTACTGTATCGTTTTGCAGTCCGTTTACTGCGAACTCCTCAGTAGAGAATTTAAACTAATAGCTGCTCAATTACTTCAAAGAACGGTGTCCTATATATTTTTAGAACATCTTCTGTTTTGTCAACTAAGGCAATATTTCACAACGTAAACCTTAATCGTTCAATCTTCAATCTTTATCTAAAACTGGTTTGTGAAAACCATCCTCGATAAGTGTTATCCGATTGGGAGTGCAAAGATAGAGAGTTTATTTTTAATATCCAAATTTTTCGTAAAAAAATTTAAACTTTCTTTTTGACTGTCTTTTTTCGATTTCTCAAAAATCCCAGCCCCTAAGATAAACATTATTCGGCACTCCAATATTTCAATTAACTTGAACAACCAGACTTCCTGATTGCGGGTGCAAAGATGTGGCTTTTTATATTACAATCCAAATATTATAACAACTTTTTTCAATCTTTTTTAAACTTTTCTCCCAACACTCTGATTTCAACCATATTAAAAAACAGACCTTTCGTTATATATATACCTATATATAATAGAGAGGGGTAAAACAGATAATATTCCACCCACTCCGCCGTTACCAATAGTGCGATACTTCGGGGTAAATTGCGATGAAAAGGTGTATAATATTTGCATTTCCCCGGATGAATGCATACTTTTACAACAATAAAATTGAATTGAAATGAAAAGAAGAGCCATTTTTTCGCTACTAGTCACCGTTATATTTTTGCAATTATCGTCGAATTTTGCCTCGGCGCAATCACCACTCGACCCTATTCCACAGGATGAAGAGGTGAGAATTGGGGTTCTCAACAACGGACTCACCTACTATATTCGTGCAAATGATAAGCCAAAAGGGCAGGCAGATTTCTATATCTACTCTGATGTTGGAGCGATTCAGGAGGCAGACGACCAGCAGGGATTGGCTCACTTTATGGAGCACATGGCATTCAACGGAACTAAAAACCTACCCGGAAAGCAGCTTATCGACTACCTCGAAAGCATCGGAGTGAAGTTTGGACAGAACCTTAATGCCTACACCGCGCTCGATGAGACGGTCTATATGATGAAGGATGTCCCCGTAACTCGCGAAGGGGTTATCGACACCGCGCTACTTATTCTCCACGATTGGGCATACTATATCGACCCAAAACCCGAAGAGATTGACAAGGAGCGAGGTGTGATTAAGGAGGAGTTGCGCACTCGTGACACTGCTGGATGGCGTTCGTTTATGGAGCAAATGAAGTCTATCGGCATGGGTACAATCTATGCTGAGCGCAATATTATCGGTTACCTCGACTTCTTGGAATCTTTTCCTTATGAGGCGCTAACACGTTTCTACCACGACTGGTATCGACCCGATTACCAAGCGCTCATTATCGTTGGAGATATCGACGTCGACGACATCGAGCAGAGGATTATCGCCCTATGTGGTGATATTCCAGCCGCAGCTGCAACAGCTCCGCAGAAGCAAACTGTAATAGTTCCCGACAACCACGAGCCAATCATCTCGATATATAGCGACCCTGAGATGACTGTCTCCGACATCACAATTATCGCAAAAGGTAGCGCCACTCCCATCGAGGAGCGTAACACCTACAAACAGGCGTGGGCGGATATTCTCGACAGCTATATAACCAAAATCATGAGCTACCGTTTTGCTGATTTAATGCAGCAGGAGGGGACGCCTCTGCAATATATCTACTTCGATAGAGGCGAATATATAATCCCGACTCTCTCGGCTGAGTACACTTGGACTAGGGTTAAGGAGGGTCGTATGGCTGATGCCTTCAACATGACATACACCGAGATGGAGCGCATGCGTCGTCATGGATTCAACCCCGACGAGTGGCAGAGGGCGAAAGTGGATATGTTGAGCTCAGCGAAGAGTCGCTATGATGGTCGCTACGACCTGAAGAATAATAGTTATATAAGTAGGTATATGGCTGCGTATAGCGAAAATGCCGCTATTCCCGATGCTCTGACCCGATACCAAATCGACACTACCTATATTAATAGTATCTCGCTCGACGAGATTAACGAGGTGGTTAAGGGGTTCAACTTCGAGGAGAATATGGTTATCCTTATCAACTCAATCCAAAAGGATGGAGTTGAGATTCCGACCCAAGAGCAGGTTCTCACCTGGATGGAGAGTATCCAAGCCTCGGATATTACCCCACTCGAAGAGCGTGAGGAGTTACCACCTCTTATCCCTGAGGGTACGATATTGGGTGGTTCGCCAGTTGTCGCTGAGCGCACAGTCGAGGAGGTTGATGCCGTAGAGTGGACTCTGGATAATGGCATCGTGGTGGTGGTAAAACCGACAACTTTCAAGCAGAACGAGGTGCGTATCACCTCTAGTGCCCAAGGTGGTTCGAGTATATTCACAGGTCGCGACGAGGCGGCGACAGCTAGACGATACTTCAACGCTCTGATAAGTAGCATGGGTCTTGGTGAGTTCTCGGCAACTAATCTCAGACGTGCCACAACGGGTAAAAATGCCTGGGCATCACGCTCGGTGGGCAGTGAAACATCGAGTGTTAGCGGAGGTTCAACCCCCGAAGATTTGGAGACGATGCTTCAACTAATCTACCTGCAATTCACCTCGCCACGATATGACGAGACGGACTATAATAATATGATGGAGACGATGCGCAACAACATTGCAAATCAGCTTCTTAGCCCTAATATTCAGGCATATAGCGAGTATCAAGATGTATTGTATGGCGGTGAGCCAACCAAGCAGATAAATAACCTAGAGAATTTAGCACAAGTTAGTTTCAGCCACCTCGAAACAATCAACGACGCTCTATTCTCGGATGCCAACGACTTCCGTTTTACCATCATCGGCAATGTCGACCTCGACACCCTCAAACCTCTTGTGGAGCAATATATCGGCTCGCTACCTACCGCTGGCGAAAAGCTCGAATGGCTCGACGATGGGGTGAGAAAGGTTCGAGGCGAAGTGAGCCACGACTTCTCAACACGTATGGAGCAGCCTAAAGTTAAGGTGATGTATCATATATACAGCCAAGAGCCGTTCACACTGCGCAAGAGTATCGTGAAGACATTCCTCAAAGATGCCCTCGATGATATATACCTCAATCGAATCCGTGAGGAGAAGGGTGGAACTTATGGAGTTGGTGTGAGTGTTGGCAACGAACGTCGCCCCGAAGAGCAGTTCACCCTATCCATCAACTTCGACACCAACGTCGAGATGGCAGACGAACTGATGGAGGATGTTCTCGCAGGTGTCGAGGAGATAATCAACCAGGGGGTATCACCCGAACAGATGAACAAGACACGCGAGTTCCTACTTAAAGATTTCGAGAATAAAAGGGAGGATAACAACAACTGGATATACCTTATCAGGGAGCTATACGACCATAACCTCGACCGCCTAGGCGAGAGCGTCGATATCATAAACGGTATCACCTCCGAGGAGGTCTCGGCACTCGCTGCTCAAATCTATCAAAGCGGAAATATCGTGAAGGTTGTGATGCGACCTGAATAAAAGTAATCAATTAAGAGTTATGAATTATAAATTAAGAATTTGCTGAGAATTACTGAGAAACAATTCATAATTCATAATTCATAATTCTTAACTCCTCCGACCACCAGGAGGTAGTCGTCGGTGAGGTGGGAGGTCATTTTGAGTTTAGAATCATGGGCGATGGTGCAATCCAGAGAGATAGTACCATCGCTATTTTTTGTCATTGAATCGACAACCAAATCATCGATAAAGGAGAGTTCCGAACGCCCTGCCATCTTATAAAGAGACTCCTTGGCACACCACAAAACCAGAGGATTTAGCTCTAGCGACTCGACAATCTCAACCTCACGAGGTGAGGCAAATCGGCTCAGAAGATGCTCGACACGTCGCTCAGGCTGTTCGATATCCACGGCACATCTGCGCTCGCTGAGAGCCACAGCGACACAATCACGACTATGAGATATTGAGATATTGAGATTGGCGTTTAGCTCTCGGCTCAAAAGTGGTGCTCCGCAAGGGGCATACTCTATTACTTGAGCTACTTGGTCTACCGACAGACCCATCGAGCGTAGTTCTCGACGAACTGTCGCCCTTGACATAAGCCATTCGCAACGCCTACTCTGGCTTTTAAACCGCTGAGATTCAACCCACTCGAAAGAGGAGACTTGATTTTCAAGCTCTTGAAGAGGTCGTTTTGACTCGATAATAACCTCACCTCCATCGAACTTTAATCGACCATTAAGAGCCATGGGTAGGGAGTATCACCTTAATTTTATCGACACGTCGACCATTCGCTCCACCCATCGACTCGACAATAAACACAAGGGAGTGAAGTTCGATTTTATCCCCCACCTTCGGGAAGCTGCGCTTATACTCAATAATAAGACCAGCCAAGGTCTCCGCCTCACCCTGCACATCAGAGAAGGTATCCTCCTTTAGCTCCAAAACCCTCTCGAAATCACCGATATGGGTACGTCCTTCGAAGATGTAGGTGTTAGAATCGATGCGTGTATAGAACTGCTCGTCGGTGTCGCTATCGTCGGATATCTCACCCACTATCTCCTCGATAATATCCTCCAAGGTGAGTAGACCCAGCGTTGAACCATACTCATCAACCACCACCGCAAGGTGTACTTTCTGAGATTGGAACTCCTCCAACAGGTCGCTAATCTTCTTATGTTCAGGGACAAAATATGGTTTTCTAATAAGTTTCTGCCAGTTGAAACTCTCCTCCAAAGCGTGAGGCAGCAAATCCTTTACATACAACACACCACGTATCTCGTCGAGAGTCTCGTCATAGATTGGAATACGTGAAAAACCCGATTTGACGACTATCTTCTTAACATTAGCAAAACTCTCGCGACATGAAATCGCCGTTATATCAACACGTGGGCGCATAACCTCCGCCACATCCGTATTAACGAAGTTGATAATACCCGACAGGATACCCTTCTCTTCCTCGTTTGTAGGAGTTGCAATATCCACTGCATCAGCTAGTTCGTCGAGAGAAATCTCTTCGGCAGAGGTGCGGCTAGAGATTCTATTTCCAGCCTTTACCAAGATGAAGGATAGCGGATAGAATATCCTGCGAAAAAATAACAATGGATAGGCTGCAAAGCAGGCAAAGGAGCGAGGTGAGGTTTGAGATAATACCTTAGGTGCTATCTCGCCAAAAAACAGAAGGATAAAGGTAACAACAACACTCTTAAAGAAGAACTCTCCGTAGGTGAAGGTGAAGATATTATCCAGCACATCGGCAGTAAATATTACTATTGCGATGTTGACTATATTATTGATTATAAGGATTGTAGCTAGTAATAAATCGACCTCGCTAAGCAGTTTAATAACCGTTCCTCCTTGGTGTGAATTACCCTGAGAAATCTCGTCGACATCTGCTCGTGATAGCGAAAAAAAGGCTGTCTCCGCACCTGACACCAGAGCTGAGAGAGCCAATAAAACCATAACAACCAATAACATAACAATGTCATCCGTTGCAAATCCATTATATATCACGCCCCACGAAAGTGCCACCTCTAAGTAGGATTAGTTATCAAAAGATTTACCTCCATCCAAAGATAAGGTATCTCCTGTGCTCTTGCCGCTAGATACCGCCTGAGAAGAGGCGTGTATAGTGACAAATTTAGCACGTCGTGTGATGTAGGCTGGACGTTTTAAGATGGTGTCGATATTATCGTAACGCCCCACTCTATCACCCAGAGTAACAGGTTCTTCACTATCGACATCGCCAGAGAGGTCAGATATGCCAATATGGGCTGAAATCTCAACTTCGTTAGCCACATCTGCCACCTTATCCTCGATATTATCTACAAGTGTTACAATCTTAGATGGCTCTTCAAGACGAGATTTATTCAATGTAGTCAACGGTTTTGACATACGGCTATCCTGCTCGTCGAAGCCCGTAGCTACGAGAATCAACTCCAATTCGCCATCCTCCAAAGAGGGGTTATCGTTAGCTCCCCAGATAATATTTGCACTCTGAATCTCGCCACTCTCCAACTCGATAGAGGCGACATCCTGAACATAATCTATCACAGCATTAAGCTCCGAGTGTTTGAAGGTGTCGATATCCTTAGCTGAGAAGTTAAGCAATATATTCTTCGCTCCCACAATCGAGTCGCAATCCAAAAGTGGAGATGATAGAGCCGCTTCTGCTGCATCAACCGCACGATTATCGCCCGAAGTCTTAACAACACTCATATGGGCACGTCCGCTATCACGTACAACATTCGAAACATCGGCAAAGTCGACATTTACGAAGGTGTTCTGCACGGTGATAATCTCGGCGATACCTTTAGCCGCTAAGCAGAGAATTTCATCCGCCTTTTTAAAGGCTTGACGGATAGACAAATCACCATACAACTCACCGATATTCTCATTATTGATAACAAGCAACGAGTCGACACACTCCTTCAACTCGTCGAGACCTTTATGCCCCTGAGCAAAACGCACAGGGCCCTCTTTAACAGATGGGATAGTCACGATAGCCACTATCAAGATACCCATCTCGTGAGCTATCTTTGCCAATACGGGCGATGCACCAGTTCCAGTACCACCACCCATTCCTGCGGTGATAAATAGCATCTTGGTGTTGTTGCGCTCTAGAAATCTGCGCAAATCATCACTGCTCTCAACCGCTTTAGCTCGTCCGATTTCAGGTTTATTGCCTGCTCCCAATCCATCACCCATCTGGATTTTGTTTGGTACAGGGCTGCGCTCAAGGTCTTGGCTATCGGTGTTACACACCATAAACTCCACACCGTGAATACCCATCTCGTACATATGGTTCACAGCATTACCACCAGCGCCTCCAACACCCACTACTGCGATAATCGAACTCGACTCTCGCTTTACATTTATCTCGTTAAGTATATCGTAACTCATATATTCTTTTTTCTAAAAAAATTCCGTTTTCAAACCCCATTAAACATCCTCGTTATCATCGCCGCCAAAGCTCCTATTAATCGAGTTGGCTAGCTTACCAAACAGACCCTTTATTCCTCTCTTTGGTTTATCATCGTCATCTTCTTCTTCATCCTCATAATACTCCTGCGATTGAGGCTCTTGAGTGGTAGAGGTATCGACCTGGTTGATAGGCTCTTCTGGGGTTGGTTTAGTCTCTGGTTCGGGAGTCGGTTCTGAAGTTGGTTCAGATTGCTCTACAGCACGTGGTGGTACTATTGGGGTCTGCACACTCTCGATTTTATCCAACTCAGGAAGAGTCTGATCGATTACCGAGTTGTCAGCAGATGACTTCTCATCTATCACCTCCTCAACAAGTTGCAAAGGTGATGATTCCGTCTTCGAAGGTAGCTCCACCACTGTTGATGAACCATGTGCTGCGCTCTTTATAAGTAGCCCTGCGATGGTCGAGTAGTCGGGAAGAGATAGTCTCATCTGCGACTCTTCGTCAAATCCATTAATCGGATAACCCACACGTACATCTAGCCCCGTTGTGCGATGCATCAACTCATCGAGGTTAGTCAACTTAGCAGAGCCTCCTGTGAGTACAAGGTAGGGAACACGTCCCTCATAGCTTGCATGACGAATCTCCGAGCGGATAAACTCCGCGATATCCAACGCTCTAGCCTCGATAGCCATCGATAGGTTGCGAAGAAGTATCCTCTTATCCTCGCGAGGAGTACGCCCTGGCACTTTTACCGTCCTCTTGATATCGGTCAAGTCCGACACAGCATTACCAAACTCGCACTTAAGCTGTTCGATGTAACGCTCTGGAATCATCATATATTTGATATCGGCATTTATAGAGTTCGAACCAAGTGGAATCGAAGCGACATATCTCACCACATTATGTTGACAGATAGCGATATCGGTCACCTCGCTACCCATATCAACCACAACAACACCCTCGCGACGCTCATCAGGGGTCGCAACCGCATCACAGAGCACCAAGGCGTTAGAGTGAGAGGCATCGAGACTCACACCGCAATTCTTCAAAGCGAGGTCAACCCTCTGGGCTGGAGTCTGTTGGCATAGGATAAAGTTGTAGACCGAAGATAATTTTCGACCGAAAGAGCCAACAGGATTCTTCACCTCGGTGACTCCATCGACCATATAGTTTTGAGCGAACCTCTCCATTATAACCTCGCCTTCGGGCGATTGGACATTAGCCATTCTATCGCTAAGAGCCTCAACATCAGAGTGGCTCACACCACTTTGAGGGTTAACAACAAAGACATGGTCGCTGTGGCGAGCACAACGAATAAACTCACCTGAGATACCAGCATATAGCGATTTAACCTGCAAGCAGTACTCCTCTTGCAGCTCCTCTAAAAGTTCCTTTATAGTTTGGCATACCAAGGCAATATTGTCAATTTTGCCTCGCTTAACACCCTGAGAAGGTCGCTCAACTAATGCGATAAGCGACACCAGCCCCTCGTCGTCACAAGTTGCAACGGCTAGGCGTAACGTTGAATCGCCCAAATCTAGGGCTGCGATATATCTCTTTTCCACCACTTTTTATCTCTTTTTTGAACTAATTAAAAGTAACTTCACTGCCTACATAAAACATCTCGATCACCTAATTACAAGCAACTTCGCCTCCTAATCAAAAGCAACTTCACTGCCTAATTACAAAAAACTCCGCCGCCCCCGGCAAGAGTATTATCCGCACCCTAGCGACAAACCACCTGGTTTTCATACTGGATATCTATCACAGAGTAGTGACTCCACCCAACATTTTTTAGTACATCCCGATAGAACTCCGCCAATTTATCAAGCTTGGCATGCTCCCTTTCGAGAGTACCAAAAACAATAATATGGTCTGAGCTTCTTGGGATAAGCCTTAAGGAGATATCACCAGAGGGCGAACTCTCCACTATAATTTGCACTATCTCAGATGCCCAAAACCTATCTTTTTCAACAGTTTCTACAAAGGTAATCAGATTTTTGAAATCTTCATACTTTTTAGTGAAGATATTTCGTTTTTTCTCTTGATTTACTCTCTTTTGTTCAATCTTCTCAATCTTTGCACTCAGAGCCCTACCACGATACGAGAGCGAACGCCTCTTTATCGAGTTGGACTCCTGCTTGGCTTGAAGTCTCTTATTGTAGCTCTCTCTCGACTCGAAAACTCCCCTATCAACATAGCCCGTGCGATAGAACTCACGCCAATCTGCTCGCAGCGTTCGTTGCTGCTCAAAGAGTGGATATTTCTCCCTCTCTATCGAGTTTATCGCAGCGTCATACTCGGCTAATTTCTGTTGGAATAAAGACTCGATATCTCCCTCATAATCAGGCGAGAAGATAGGCTTATAGCTACCCGTAACCACCATCGAGTAGTGTGCACTACCAGAGGGTGAATTAAAGATGAAACCATCGTCGGTGATGTAACTATCATACCCCGTCAAACGCAATCTTACCCTGGGTTCACGCTGCTCGACGTCGACCCGTAGAACTCCATTATAGGTGATATAGCTCTTCACTTTCGAGATAAATCCGTTCGATAGAATCATCCCCTCCAGACCCACTAAATCGACCTGCGAAATGGGTTGCGAAATTGTGGCATATCCACTCCTATTAATCCACTCCCTCACCTTGAGTTCACGCACAAGATTCGAGCGAGAGGTGCTATCGAGAATATTAATCTCGATATCGGTCAATAGCTGCGAGGTGTGGTGTCGCTTTGTAGCCACAGAGGAGTAGACCACATAGGCTACAATCAGAGCCAACGCAATGAAATAGAGCAGATATTTAAGCCACTTATTCATCCTCTATTTATCTAATATTGAGGCTATTTCTCCGGTTAGAGTATCTATATCTCCCGCACCAAATGTAACTACTATGTCGCTATCCATCTTCGCCACCTGCTCCACAACCTCAGAGAGTGGTGTAATCTGGCAAGGTACATCATTGATTAGAGCCTCAATCATCTCGCTCTCGATGCCCTCAATCGGCTCTTCACGAGCGGGGTATATCGGGAGTAGAATCACCCTATCCGCCTTCGACAACACCTGGGCAAAACCGAGGTAATTATCGCGAGTTCGGGTGTAGAGATGAGGCTGGAATATAGCGGTGAGATGGCGAGAAGGGAATAAATCTCGGATAGAGGTTATCGTTGCCAACAGCTCGGCTGGATGGTGAGCATAGTCGTCGATATAGACCCTATCCTCGCGATTAACATACAACTCAAAGCGTCGCTTAACTCCCTTATACTCAGATATTGCAGAGCGCAGCAACGAGAAGTCAAACTCCTTACCATCCGCCCTCTGTGCAACCCACAAAGCAGCCACAGCAGCCACACAATTCTCGATATTAACCCTACCCGCAACACCTAGATGACACCCCTCAACCACTCCGCTTGGAGTGACAATGTCGAAACTATACAACCCGTCGTTGCCCAGCGATAAACGCTTAGCGTAGAAGTCACACTCCTCATCGTAGCTATATCGGTAGATTGTGAGAGCCTCATTTGGGATATCAAGGCTCAACGAATTTTTCAAAATCAAAGCTCCGCCACTCTTAATCTGCGAGGCAAATTGAGCAAACGCTTCGAGCAGGCTCTCATGCGTTCCATAGATATCGAGGTGGTCGGCATCGGTCGAGGTGATTATAGCCACATTGGGGTGTAGTTGGAGGAATGAACGGTCAAATTCATCCGCCTCAACTGCCAACCTCGCACCACTACCCAGCACCATATTCGAGCCAAAGTTACGCGATATCGCACCCAAAAAGGCAGAACCCTCGCCACATACCGCATGATTCAACCACGAGAGCAGAGTGGTTGTCGAGCTCTTGCCATGAGTTCCAGCCACAGCCATAACATACTTACCCTCACTGAGATAACCCAGCATACGAGAGCGTTTTATAACGTTGTAACCATTGTCGACAAAGTAGCGCATCTCGCTATGCGACGCTGGCACAGCTGGGGTATAAACCACCACTGTCGACTCCTTCGAGAGGAACTCCTGCTCGATTAGCGAGACACTATCGTCGTAGTGAATAGTCGCACCTGCCGCCTCTAACTCCTGGGTTAGAGGGGTTCGCACCCTATCATATCCACCAACTCTATTACCATTGTGTAGGAAGTAACGAGCCAATGCGCTCATTCCAATACCACCTATTCCAAGAAAATATATATTGTTCATAAACCACAATTAAGGTTTAAAAGTTCTACATTAAATTTACCAACGTTCAACAAGCAGAGTATAGATTCTCTCTTATTATATATTTTACCCCACCCCTAACCCCCTCCCTTGGGGATGGGGCTTTGAGTCGCTAAAGCTCCCTAAAGTTGAGGTTTAAAAGCACTCCTTTTCAATTACAATATCGACCACCCTATCTGCCGCATCACCACGACCAAGAGTGAGAATATTAGCCTGTAACGAGACCAACTTATCACTATCGGCAAGGGTCGCCTCAGCAAGTGGCATAGCATCCTTTACAGCCTGAGCATCAGCGACTAACAACGCTGCACCCACATCGACTAGAGCCTGTGCATTCTTAGTTTGGTGGTCCTCCGAGACGTTAGGCGAAGGGACAAAAATTGTCGCTTTACCAACCAACGACAGCTCCGAAACGGTCGATGCACCACTGCGCGAGATAACTATATCCGCCGCCGCATAGGCGTAATCCATCCTCTCGATAAATGGGCCACTCCAAACATTTGCCGCAGGATTAGCCTCGACGAAACGGGTCATCTCCTCACTATAGTAACGCCCAGTCTGCCATATCACCTGCACCGCTTTTTTAGCTCCGCCATCGCCTATCCACCTCTTCATCATCTCGTTGAGAGTACGTGTTCCCAGCGAACCTCCGACGATAAGAATCGTTGGCAAATCGCTCTTCAGTCCAAAGTGCGAGAGAGCCTCTACTCTATCTACACTCTGCCCAAATGAACCTCGCAAAGGGTTGCCAGTGAGCGTAATACGCTCTGCAGGGAAGAATCTCTCCATCCCCTCGTATGCCACACATATAGCATCTGCCCTCTTCGAGAGGGTTTTATTTGTCATTCCAGCATAAGAGTTCTGCTCCTGAATCACCGTGCGCACCTCCTCCCACTGTGCAGCACGCACAATCGGCGCTGAGGCGTAACCTCCAAAGCCAACAACTACATCGGGCTTAAAGCGCTTAATAATGCGCCATGCACGCCACAGGCTCTGCACTATCTTAAAGGGTAACAACAAGTTACTAAGATAAAACCCTCGCTTCAATCCCGCGATAGGTAGTGACTCAATCCGATATCCAAGAGCGGGAACTCGCTCCATCTCCATACGTCCTTCAGCCCCGACAAACAGTAACTCAACATCATCGCCAAATCGCCTCTTCAAAGCCTCCGCCACAGCCACCGCAGGGTAGATATGCCCGGCAGTACCTCCTCCTGAAAGTATCACTTTTTTCATATATTATTCTCTATCTAAAGTTCTATAACTTATCGCCTCGGATATATCCTGAGTCGAAATCTCCTCTCTTGCATCAAGGTCGGCAATGGTTCTAGCCACCTTGATTATCCTATCATACGCCCTGGCAGAGAGGTTGAGTCGTGTCATCGCCATCTCCAACAACCTACGTGCCTCCACACTCAAAGTACAGTGTTCACGCAACATCTTCGAGTTCATCATCGCGTTGGTATATACCCCCTTAACTCCCTCGAAACGTCGTGATTGAATAGCTCTCGCCGCCACAACTCGACCCCTTACAACACTACTCGCCTCGGCCAACTCGGCTCGCGACATCTCCTCCAACGAAACAGGAATAATCTCGATATGCAGATCAATCCTATCCATCAACGGCCCTGAGATACGCCCTCTATATCGACTAACCATCGCAGGTGAACATCCACACTCCCGTGTCGGGTGGTTATGAAAACCACATGGGCATGGATTCATCGAGGCTATCAGCGTAAAGTTGGCAGGGTACTCCACCGTATATTTTGCTCTGGATATCGTAATCACCTTATCCTCCATGGGTTGTCGCAACACTTCGAGAGTATTACGCCCAAATTCGGGCAACTCATCCAAGAACAGCACCCCATTATGAGCCATCGAGACCTCGCCAGGTTGAGGAGACTGCCCTCCACCTATGAGAGCCACCTGCGAAACGAGGTGGTGAGGTGAACGAAAAGGTCGCGAACGCATCACTCCATGATGTGCCCCCAGCTTACCCGCTACCGAGTGGATTTTGGTAGTCTCAACCGCCTCGCCAACCGACAGAGGTGGTAGAATCGAGGGCATACGCCTCGCTAACATCGTCTTACCCGAACCGGGTGCTCCAATCATTATTACGTTGTGTCCGCCCGCTGCGGCAATCTCCAAAGCTCTTTTTGCTTGATACTGCCCCTTGACATCGGCGAAATCTTCGCTATATTGCCCCTCTTGGGTTGTCTCTAAATCCTCGCTAAGAGGTTGTGTTACAGCGAACTCCTCTTGAGAGTTGAGCATCTCGACCACCTGTGAAAGTGACTCAGCCCCAACAACATCAATCCCTTCGACTATCGCCGCCTCCAGAGCATTCTCTTCGGGCAAGATAACCCGCTTGAAACCTTGCTGCGCCGCTCGCATGACTATTGGCAACACACCCGTGATACCTCGAACTGAACCATCCAGAGATAACTCCCCTAATATCAAACTCTCTTCGAGATATTTATCGTCGACCTGCCCAGTTGCTGCCAACAGACCGATGGCTATAGGCAAATCAAATGCTGCACCCTCCTTGCGCAAATCCGCCGGGGCGAGGTTTACAGTCATCTTCTTAGAGACCCATCTAAGTTGCTGATTCTCAAACGAAGAGCGTATTCTTTCCAAAGACTCTTTAACCACATTATCGGGCAAGCCAACCAAGAATAGACCCAACCCACCACTTGCCAAGTTAACCTCGACCGTGACGATGGTTGCGTCGATTCCGACCACTGCACCTGCGAAACATCTGATAAACATCCCTCAAAGCTATTTAAAATGGTGCTATATCATCTTTGGCTGGCGGAGTGCTATTAAATCCTCCCGCTGCGCTCTCAAACGAATTATCCGCAGCAGCTGAGAAACCACCTCCAATATCGCTATTCGACGAGCTGGCTATCTCCTCATATCCACCACCCTGCGAAGGGTTTGCCACAAAATCATCCACATCGGCAAATCGAGCCTGCTCCTTGATAAATCGAAGAGGTATATCACACACCTCGCCATTACGATGCTTTGCCATGATTATCTCCGCCATACCTGCCGTAGGAGTTCCATCATCCAAGGTGTGCATTCCGTAATACTCAGGACGGTGGATAAATGCCACGATATCAGCATCTTGCTCGATAGCTCCACTCTCACGAAGGTCGCTCAGCTGAGGTCGTTTATTGCCTCCACGCATCTCCGTTGCACGACTCAACTGCGAAAGTGCGATGATTGGAACATTCAACTCCTTGGCTATTGCTTTGAGTGTACGTGAGATAAATGCCACCTCCTGCTCGCGGTTACCACGCGTGTCGCTAGTTCCCGTCATAAGCTGAAGGTAGTCGATAATTATAATCTTAATGTCGTGGTGTATCTTCAATCGTCGAGCCTTCGAGCGGAACTCAAAGACCGACAGAGCGGGAGTATCGTCGATATATAGTGGAGCTGTCGCCAAGGGTTTAGTCGACGATTCGAGATGTTTCCACTGCTCCGAGGTCAGTTTACCACTCTTGAGCGCAGTGCCCGATATGCCCGACTCGGCAACAATAAGACGCATCATAAGCTGAACGGTCGCCATCTCCAACGAGAAGAAGGCAACACCTTGGTCAAACTCAACAGCCATATTCCTAGCCATAGTCAACACAAAGGCGGTCTTACCCATCGAGGGACGCGCTGCCACAATAATCAAATCGGAGAGTTGCCACCCCAAAGTTTTTCTATCAATTGAGGTGAAACCCGAAGGGACTCCATTGAAAGAGTCCTTATTTTTGCTGGCTGCCTCGATTTGAGCCAACGCCTTAGCTAGGATATCACGTGAGGTCTGCACCGAGCGTTTCACATGTCCCTCGGCCACCTTAAATATCTCACCCTCAGCATATCCGATAAGTTCGGTCACGTCGACCGACTCGTCGTAGCTTCGACGTTGTATCTCGGTGGCGGAGCGTATCAACTCCCTCTGGACATACTTCTGAGCTATGATTTTGGCATGGAACTCAACATTCGCCGCAGAGTCGACCTTCTGGGTAAGCTGCGCTAGATATGCTGCACCACCAACCTCTTTAAGTTCACCCTTTACCTTAAGTTGCTCGGTAACTGTGTAGAGGTCAATGGGTTTAAGCTCAAGTGATAGCTCCTCGATTGCACGATAGATAGTTCGGTGCACCTGAGTGTAGAATGCATCAGGGGTGATATACTCCTGCACTGCGATAATGCTGTCGCTCTCCAGAATCAGAGCACCAAGCACAGCCTCCTCCAACTCAACGGCCTGAGGTGGCACTACACCACCCTGTTCGGTAATCTCCTGGTAAGCCTCTCGGTTCTTCTGCGAATATTTATAATCCTTTGCCATAAATTTCAAAAAAAATCAATGCTCAAAGTTAATAAATATAAATTATAAAAGCCAATAAAATAGAAGAATTAAGAGTTAAGAGTTAAGAATTAGGTGTTAATTTTTAATTCATAATTCTTAACTCTTAATTACCTCTGGCAAGTTTGTGTGAAATACTTATCCAACACCAAATGCGAGATAATATCCTCGCCCTCGGTGTCGAGGAACTGCTCCCAGTGCTTATTTGCGTTGCGAGCTATGGCGATAGCCTTGTCTGGATTTTCGAGGTAGTAGTTTATACGCTCCTCGAAGTTGGAGTAGTCGTCAGCAACCTCAATATAGTGAAAATCAGGAATTAACCTTCCCTCCATAAACCAAGTCTCGCAGGTTGGTCGAGGCATCACAGCCACCGAATTGGAGGACATTATCCACTTCAAGTTACTCGCAACATCGTTACCCTCAAGCGAGAGGATAAATTTATAGTCGAGTTGCTCAGGCAGGGTCATCTTACCACCCTTCCACTCACAAGGAAACTCACTCGAAGTCGAGACATCCTTAGCGTCGCAGAGGGTGCTGTTGTGGAACTTCTCAACAAAATCTACACGACACTGCTTACCGACGATATTACCTCTAAATACCGCCACTTTATCCTTCTGCTCAAAACTCTTCGTGTCATCCACACAGATAAAATGGCGCAATTTATTGAGCTTTAGTATCACCGAATTTTGGTTGTCGTCACCAATAGGGCGACTCTTTGTGATAGATGGGATGGGGGCTATAAAGTCGACATCTCCGAAGATATGTGCCCATTTGAGATGCTGTGGCAGGGAGCGGACATATTCGTAAGTGTCGAAGAAATAGACACTTGCATACCCTCTCTTCTCTCGATTACTCAACTTATGTTCCCTCAGTGAACTAACGCCATTGGCGAGAGTGAACCCCTCGACTCTATCTAATTTACAATAGTAGTTCACACGATTCATGATATACTCTTGGCGACTCTGCGGCATCTTCTCGAACTTAGCGAGTAGTCGACGGCGACGCTGTCGATAGATGAAGTTTGGAGTCATAAGAGCTATATATCGAGCCAGATAGTAGTATGGCTTGAACCCTTTACCATTAAAAAATAGATATTTAAATTGCATCTCTTTATTTTTTTAAGGAGAGCGACTATTAAGTATAAATCTTACCTATATACATCATTGCGGACTTGATCCGCAATCTATAAATAACATTGATTCTCTGCATATTATGAGATTGCGGGTCAAGCCCGCAATGACGGAATATGCTGTTTTTGCAACTTATTAGCCATCCTCTTATTATAAAGAGAGAGTCCAAAGGTCACCCCTTCGAACTCTCTCTTCTTTTATTTAAATATTAAACATCTAACAGATTAATAATAAGTTGCATAAGCAACTCAATATTCCGCTACGAAGTTAATAATCAAAAACTACATTTTACGACCTACGCCGCTCTTAGTAGCTGCTACCTTAGCACCCGAAGCTGCTTTAGAGGCACGTGCACGAGGTGCAGCCTTTGGCTTAGCCTCAGCTACAACTGTTGCATCCTCAACTGCGTCTGTGCTCTTCGCTTTGCGTGAACGACGAGTCTTTGGCTTAGCCTCAGCTGCTGCAGCTGGTGCAACACCCAAAGTGTAAGCGTCGTTGAAGTCAACGAACTCGATGATACACATCTCAGCAGCATCTCCCAAACGGAAACCTGTGCGAAGAATACGGAGGTAACCTCCTGGACGATCAGCGATTTTAGGTGCGATTGTACGGAAAAGCTCCGTAACCGCCTCCTTCTGCTTAAGATAAGAGAATACCATACGACGTTGGTGCGTAGTATCCTCCTTAGACTTAGTTACAAGTGGCTCTAGGTACATCCTAACAGCCTTAGCCTTAGCAACTGTAGTCTCGATACGCTTGTGCATGATAAGCGAAGAGGCCATATTAGCCAACATCGCACGACGGTGTCCCGCCTGTCTGCCAAGGTGATTGAATTTTTTATTGTGTCTCATAATTAATCTTTATCAAGTTTGTAGATTGATACATCCATACCGAACTTCAAGTTGAGCGACTGAAGTAGCTCATCTAGCTCAGTAAGTGATTTTTTACCGAAGTTACGGAATTTAAGTAGGTCATTACGGTTAAGTTTAACCAAATCCCCAACACTCTCCAACTCAGCTGCCTTAAGACAGTTCAAAGCACGAACACTCAAATCTTGATCCGTTAGCTTAGTCTTGAGTAGTTGACGCATGTGAAGCACATCCTCGTCAAACTCATCTCCCTCGCCATTGTCATCAAGGTTGATTGTAATCTTCTCATCCGAGAATAGCATAAAGTGCTGGATAAGAATCTTAGCAGCCTCTTTAAGTGCATCCTTAGGGTGAATAGAGCCATCTGTTGTAATTTCGAGATTCAACTTCTCATAGTCGGTCTTCTGCTCTACACGATAATCCTCAACCCAGAACTTAACGTTCTTGATAGGTGTGTGGATAGAGTCGATAGGTAGTAATCCGAACTCTGATTCAGAAGGCGCATTCTCCTCAGATGGGACGTAACCACGACCCTTACCGATAGAGATTGTTATCTGCATCTTAGCCTTAGAGGCAAGGTGACAGATTACCAAATCTGGATTTAGAACCTCGAAAGATGAGAGGAAATTAGAGATATAACCAGCAGTAAGTTCAGAGACACCTGCTACGGGAATAGTCACCGTCTCAGCATCTTGTCCCTCTACTGTCTGCTTAAATCTAACCTGCTTGAGTTTAAGTATGATATCAATCATACCCTCCATAACTCCTGGAATGGCGGCAAACTCGTGATCCACCCCTGCAATTTTCACAGTTGTGATTGCATAACCCTCAAGTGAGGATAGAAGGATACGACGCAAAGAGTTACCGATGGTCATACCGAAACCTGGCTCTAACGGACGGAACTCAAACTTTCCGAACGAGGGGCTCAATTCGAGCATAATAACCTTCTCAGGTCTCTGAAATGCTA
Source organism: Rikenellaceae bacterium (assembly GCA_047178865.1). GTDB lineage: Bacteria > Bacteroidota > Bacteroidia > Bacteroidales > Rikenellaceae > Alistipes. The sequence goes on along the minus strand of JBCQSY010000009.1, from coordinate 50,287 downwards.
ATATTGCCATAATTATTTATCTCTTTTGATTACTACTTAGAGTACAACTCTACAATTAATTGCTCCTTAATATTCTCTGGAATCTCCTCACGCTCAGGACGTTGTAGGAACTTACCTGAAAGTGAAGCGTTGTCCCACTCCAACCAAGCATAACGACTCTTCGATGCAGTTGAAAGAGACTCAGTAATAACCTCCAAGCTCTTACTCTTCTCGCGGATTGATACTACATCACCAATCTTAAGAGAGTATGATGGAATATTAACGATCTCGCCATTAACACAGATGTGACGGTGAGATACCAACTGACGAGCCGCAGCACGAGTTGGTGCAATACCCAAACGATAAACTACATTATCAAGACGACACTCAAGAAGTTTTAGTAGGTTCTCACCTGTGATACCACCCATACGAGCAGCACTTTCATAGGTGCGAGCAAACTGCTTCTCCAAAAGTCCATAAGTTGCTTTTGCCTTCTGCTTCTCAGAAAGCTGCTCGCCGTACTCAGAAATTTTCTTACGTTTACGAGCCAAACCATGCTGTCCTGGAGGGTAATTTCTTCTTTCGAGAACTTTGTCCGCGCCGAAGATTGCCTCACCGAACTTTCTGGCAATTTTTGATTTAGGTCCTATATATCTTCCCATTGTTTTACTAAATTTTAGTCAATAATTCGTTTCTCTAACTCACTTCAATAGATTATACTCTACGACGGTTAGGTGGACGACATCCATTGTGTGGTAGTGGAGTAACGTCGATAATCTCCATCACCTCGATACCTGCTCCATGGATAGTACGAACAGCTGACTCACGTCCTGCTCCTGGGCCCTTTACATAGACCTTAACTTTGCGTAGTCCCATATCGTAAGCAACCTTTGCGCAATCAGCCGAAGCTGTCTGTGCTGCATATGGAGTGTTCTTCTTAGAACCACGGAAACCCATCTTACCTGCAGATGACCAGCTTATCACATCGCCAACCTCGTTGGTGAGGGTGATAATAACATTGTTAAATGTTGAGTGAACGTAGGCGTTACCCACTGCTCCAACCTTAACAACTTTTTTCTTAACAGTTCCTGTTTTCTTTGCCATAACTCTCGTCTATTACTTAGTTGCTTTCTTTTTGTTTGCTACAGTCTTCTTACGTCCCTTACGAGTACGAGCATTGTTCTTAGTGCTCTGTCCACGAAGTGGAAGACCGATACGGTGACGGATTCCACGGTAACAACCGATATCCATCAAACGCTTAATATTGAGTTGAACAACTGAGCGACACTCTCCCTCTACCTTAATGCCTAGGTCGGCAATAGTAGTACGGATTGCTGCCACTTGAGCGTCATCCCAATCATCTGTTTTGAGGTCGTAGCTAATGCCCGCCTCAGTGAGAATCTTGCGAGCTGTGCTGCGGCCTACTCCGTAGATGTAGGTCAAAGCGATCTCGCCTCTCTTGTTTTTTGGTAAATCAACACCAACTATACGTGCCATAAATTTAATCTTCTTTTAAAAAATTGTTTAAAACTTATTTGATACACCCTGAGCTAAATCCCTTTAGCCTCAAAGCCTATCCTCGCAATGCTAATCAACGACTAACCTCAACCGATAAACTCCTGCCCAATCTCTCAGACCCGAAGCCCACCTGTCTTATTAATCAACGACTAACCTCAACCGATAAACCCCAGCCCAATCTCTCAGACCCGAAGCCCACCTGTCTAGGAAATCAACGACTAACCCTGACGCATTTTAAACTTAGGATTCTTCTTGCAAATAACATAAAGTTTACCCTTACGTCTTACAATCTTGCAATCCTCACTTCTCTTCTTGATTGATGCTTTTACTTTCATAATTTTCTAAGCAATCTTTTTAATTTATTGGACTCCTCTGATAATAGACTTTTGCAACTTAACCCTAAAAGTCGTTACACAAGCCCTAGCTCACTATGAACAAGCCACTATCAGAGCCATCCTCTTATTTATACCTGAACGATATTCGACCCTTACTCAAATCGTAAGGAGTCATTTCTACTTTAACTTTATCTCCAGTCAAGATTTTGATGTAGTGCATCCTCATCTTACCTGAGATATGGGCGGTGATAATGTGTCCATTATCCAACTCTACACGAAACATCGCATTACTCAATGCCTCGATGATTGTTCCGTCCCTTTCAATAGCAGTCTGTTTTGCCATGGAGTCTTTTAATTATTTTCAATAATACTGAAGTCGGTCAAAATATCGGGACCACTCTTTGTTATCGCCACTGCAAACTCGAAGTGTGCAGAGGGCTTGCCATCACGAGTGCGGACTGTCCATCCATCACTCTCGAAGATAACGTTGCGAGTGCCCATATTAATCATTGGCTCGATACAGAGAACCATCCCCTCTCGAAGAAGTGGACCTCTGCCCCTGAGCCCGAAGTTGGGAACACCTGGCGCTTCGTGCATTTTACGCCCTAATCCGTGTCCCTCTAACTCTCTAACTACGCCATAACCAAATCTCTCAGACCAATCTTGTACTGCTGACGATATATCGCCAACACGATTGCCTGCTTTGGCGGCCGCCGTACCCTTATAAAGAGCCTCTTTAGTGACTTGTAAGAGTTGCTTTACTTCATCTGCAACCTCACCCACACAGAAAGTGTAGGCCGAGTCACCAACAAACCCCTTCATAAATGTACCGCAATCAACCGATACTATATCTCCCTCCTTGAGAATCTCTTTGTCGGATGGTATTCCGTGGACTACTTGGTCGTTAACCGAGACACAAAGTGTCGCCGGGAAACCTTGATAACCAAGGAAAGCTGGAACTGCTCCATTATCGCGGATAAACTCTTCGGCTATCTCGTCTAATCGCTTAGTCGAGACCCCTGGAGCAATATGCTTACCCAAAAGAGCCAACGTGCGGCTCACTAGGATATTGTTTTCGCGAAGGAGCTCTATCTCCTCTTTAGTCTTTAGATGTATCATTCAACAACGACTCACAGATAAAACTTCGTTTTAACGACCTTGAATACGCCCAGTCTTCATCAGACCGTCATAGTGACGCATAAGTAGGTAGCTCTCTATCTGCTTGAGAGTATCAAGCACCACACCAACCATGATAAGCAGTGAAGTACCTCCGAAGAAGTAAGCAAACGACTGCTCAACACCTAGGAATCTCATCGCTAGCGATGGCAAGATAGCCACGATAGCCAAGAAGAATGAACCTGGTAGGGTGATTCTTGTCATAACAGAGTCTATGTAGGTAACGGTCTGCTTTCCAGGTTTTACACCAGGAACGAAACCACCGTTACGTTTCATGTCGTCTGCCATTGATTGAGGATTGACAATAATCGCAGTGTAGAGGTATGTAAATGCTACAACCAAAAGTGCTAGGGTGAAGTTGTACCAGAAACCTACTGTATTTGCGAATGTGCTCGCGAAACCTGGAGCCACATTAACAAATAGCATTGGTACAAACATCAATGCCTGAGCAAAGATGATAGGCATTACATTCGCCGCATTAATCTTTAGCGGGATATACTGGCGAACGCCTCCATACTGTTTATTGCCCACAATACGCTTAGCGTACTGTACTGGAATCTTACGAACTGCTTGCACAAGAGCGATAGTCGCCATAAAGACCAAGAAGAGGATAGCAAGCTCCACGACCAACATAATGATGTTGCTCGATGCGAAACGAACATTAACCTCAGCGAGAAGTGATTGAGGAAGGCGTGCCACGATACCAATCATGATGATAATCGAGACTCCGTTTCCGATACCTTTGTCGGTAATCTTCTCACCTAGCCACATAACGAACATCGTACCTGCGATTAGGACAAGAGTAGCGTATGCGATAAAACCAAAACTATTGCCAAACACAAAAGCAGACGCTGCTTGAGAGTGTAGATTGGCGATATAGCCTGGGCCTTGTAGCATCAACACTCCTATCGTAAGCAAGCGTGTCCAACGATTCATCTTGCGGCGACCACTCTCACCCTCCTTCTGCAACTTCTGAAAGTATGGAATCATCATACCCAAAAGTTGAATAATGATTGAGGCTGTGATATAAGGCATAACACCCAAGGCGAAGATTGACGCATTACCAAATGCACCTCCAGAGAAGACGTTCAATAGACCCAATAGTCCATTCTCATTCATCTGATTGGCAAATGCCGAACCCTCTCCCAAAGCGTTAGGATTTATACCTGGGATAACCACAAAACTTCCAAGACGATATACCAAGATTAGAAGAATTGTGTAAACCAAACGGTTTCTCAACTCCTCAATCTTGTATATGTTCTTGACTGTTTCAACTACTTTCTTGTTGGTGACAAGAAGTGCCACCACCAAGACTAGTAAAATTGCAACAATAATATAAGTACTCATAATTTTAGCTTTTTTAGCTCTTTAGCACATTATTCTCCTGCACACTCTTTGCTCTTCTTTCCTGAGCATAGAGTCTCGACCGAACCACCTGCGGCCTCAATAGCTGCTACCGCGCTCTTCGAGAAAGCGTGTGAAGTAACCTTAAGTGCCTTTGAAAGTGTTCCGTTACCCAAGATTTTCACCTTATCCTTAGATTGAGCGAAACCTGCTGATATCAAAACCTCAGTTGTGATAACGTCGATTGAACGCTTTGCAGCCAACTCCTCTAGCGTAGATAGGTTGATTGCCTTGTACTCAACACGGTTGATATTGGTAAATCCAAATTTAGGAAGACGACGCTGAAGTGGCATCTGACCTCCCTCAAAGCCCAACTTGCGAGAGTAACCCGAACGAGACTGAGCACCCTTATGTCCACGTGTGGCAGTACCACCGTGACCAGAACCAGCACCACGACCAATACGTTTTTGGTGGTGTGTTGAACCCTTTGCGGGTTTTAAGTTATTTAGTTCCATTTTATTAAATCTTTTTTTCTTTTTTAACTCTGTCTTATTGAGCTACAACGCCCTCAACCTTTATTAGGTGGTTTACACGCTCGATCATACCCTTGATGATAGCTGAAGCATCATGCTCAACTGTCGAGTTAACCTTACGAAGACCCAATGCATTAAGATTGGCAAGTTGACGCTTAGTTGCTCCTGAACGGCTCTTAACTAGTGTGATTTTTAATCTTTCCATCTTCTTAATTTATTAACCGTTAAAGACTTGATTCAAAGAGATACCACGTAGTTGAGCTACAGTGTAAGCATCACGCATCTCGCACAACGCCTTGATTGTAGCCTTCACCAAGTTGTGAGGATTCGACGAACCCTTACTCTTCGCTAGGACGTTCTTCACTCCTACCGACTCCAATACCGCACGCATCGCACCACCAGCGATGATACCTGTACCAGGAGCTGCTGGACGAATCATCACTAGAGAACCGCTATAACGCATCTCTTGTTTGTGAGGAACTGTTCCGTTAATAATAGGTACTTTCACGAGGTTCTTCTTAGCATCCTCGATACCCTTAGAGATAGCTGTAGTTACCTCAGAGGCTTTACCCAAACCATAACCAACGACTCCGTTCTCATCTCCTACTACGACGATAGCCGAGAAAGAGAATGTACGACCACCCTTTGTTACCTTTGTAACACGCTGGATGCCAACTAGCTTATCTTTAAGCTCTGTGTCGTTTGTGCGCACTTTATTAATACTATTTGACATAATCTTAACTTAGAATTTAAGTCCACCCTCACGAGCGGCATCAGCTAATTGTTGTACTCTACCGTGGTATAGGTATCCGTTACGGTCGAAAGCGACAGTAGAAATACCCTTAGCCACAGCTCTTTCAGCAGCTAATTTACCAACCAAAGTGGCAACATCTTTCTTACTCTTACCCGCAGCATCTGTGGCAACCTCCAATGAAGAGGCAGCAGCCAATGTTACACCTGCTAGGTCATCTATAAACTGTACGTAGATCTGCTTGTTGCTACGAAATACAGTCATGCGAGGCATTTGTGCTGTTCCGCTAACAATTTTGCGGATACGCATCTTGATTCTCGCTCTTCTCTGTGTCTTATTTAGTGACATAATTTAACCTAATATTTACTATTTAGCACCTGCTGACTTACCTGCCTTACGACGGATTTGCTCGCCAACAAACTTAATACCCTTACCCTTATATGGCTCAGGCTTACGCAATGAGCGAATCTTCGCTGCAACTTGACCTACAAGCTGCTTGTCGATGCTCTTAAGTGTGAGGATTGGGTTACCCTTCTTCTCGGTTACGGCGATAGCCTCAACCTCTGCTGGAAGTAGGAAGTGGATATCGTGTGAGTAACCAAGACTCAACTCCAATACCTTACCCTTAACCTCTGCTTTGTAACCAACACCAACCAACTCTTGCTTAATCTCGTATCCCTTTGATACTCCAACAACCATATTGTTGATTAGAGCACGGTATAGACCGTGAAGAGAGCGGTGACGTGGCTGATTTGTTGGACGTGTTAGCAATACAGCTGGAATCTCTTTTGCTGAATCTTTCTCTGTGTAAGAGCCTACCTCTACCTTGATATCTGAATCAACTTTTTGACTCAGTGTCCCAAGTGGCCCTTTTACGCTTACCACATTTCCTGCGAGAACCTCTACGGTTACTCCACTTGGCAAGGCTACAGGTGATTTACCAATTCTTGACATTTTTCTAGTTTTTAAACTGTTAGTAGATGTAGCATAAAACCTCACCGCCTACGTTCTCTCTACGAGCTGCGGCATCAGTCATAATACCCTTTGATGTTGAAACGATTGCGATACCCAAACCATTCAATACACGTGGGATAGAATCCACTGAAGAGTATTGACGTAGACCTGGACGGCTTACGCGCTTCAAACCTTTGATTGCGTTGACCTTTGATTTAGCATCCCACTTCAAAGCGATTTTGATTGTTGGATGACCCTTCTCATTAGTGTCAAACTTGTAAGCAAGGATGTAACCCTGTTGGTACAATACCTTAGTAATCTCTTGCTTAATTTTTGAGCCAGGAGCTTCAACCACCTTGTGGTTGGCTTTCACTGCGTTTCTAATTCTAGTTAGAAAATCCGCTATTGGATCTGTCATGATGAATTAAAAGTTAAAAATTAATTAATAAAAAATTGTTTTATAATCGGTTGCCTATCAAGCAATTAAACCTAATCCGCAACCTCTTAGCTTGCTATCCACACACAAATTGAGGCGGAAATAGCCTGCAAATATAAACATAATTTCTCAAATATCAGCATGTTAATCACTTTTTCTCAAAATATTTTGAGGAAAATAAACCGATATTAAGAAAAAAAGATAACGACACAGACTGGGATAGTGCTCCCTAATATATATCGCTATCTTTTAGATAACTACCTCGATGGCTCAACTTTAGATAACCCAACCCAGAAGTTACACCTTAGCAAAGATGCACTTTTCTTGAGTTTCGTTACCCAAAATTCCCCACCAGGGCGTATGGGATGAGAGTCGTTTAAGGTTGCAAGTTCTGTTGTAGAGTCGCAACACTCGTTAGGCACTACAAATTAGCACCCTCGGACTACTCAACCTTTTTACTACACCACCTCTGAGTCTAAAACTCAAAGGTGGTATAATTTTGTAGTTTGTTTGGACTATCGCTTGTTATCTGTAAGATTATCCAATCATCACCCAAATGGTGATTTTAAAGATTTACAGAAGGAATACTTCCCCTACCGCAAACCCAGAGATTGGATAGCTAGATAAATTTTGGGGCTTCGTGCAGTTTGAGAAAGCGCAGTTTACTTATCGTAAATGAGCATTTCTCAAACAAGGGAAGTGCCAAAATTTGCTAGCTTGCAAATCTCAAGACTACCAGCTCGCCTTCTTAACTCCAGGAATCAATCCAGCTGAAGCCATCTCACGGAATTGGATACGGCTGATACCAAATTGACGCATGTAACCCTTAGGACGACCAGTTAGCATACAACGGTTGTGCATACGGATTGGATTTGAGTTGCGTGGGAGCTTAGATAGAGCAATCCATGCCTCTTCGTGATCCATCTCGCCTGCCTTAACCGATGCTGCAATTGCCTCACGCTTGTGAGCGTAACGCTGTGCAAGTTTCGCGCGCTTTACTTCGCGTGCTTTCATTGACTCTTTTGCCATCTTCTTATTGGTTGTTATTAGCGTTTTTAAATGGTAGACCAAAAGATTTAAGTAGGGCGTAACCCTCCTCGTCGCTCTTAGCCGTCGTTACAAAGGTAATCTCCATACCAAAGATTTTAGTAATCTTGTCGATATCAATCTCTGGGAAGATAATCTGCTCGGTAATACCTAGAGTGTAGTTTCCTTGACCATCAAACTTAGAGTTAATACCCTTGAAGTCACGGATACGTGGAAGAGACACAGCTACTAATCTCTCAAGGAACTCATACATACGGTTAGCACGAAGTGTTACACGAACACCGATTGGCATACCCTTACGCAACTTAAAGTTAGAGATATCCTTACGAGACTTAGTCTGTACGGCCTTTTGACCTGCAATCTGAGATAGCTCCTCTTGCGCAACGTCGATAAGTTTCTTATCGGCAACGGCTTGACCCATACCCTGATTGATAACAATCTTTTCGAGACGGGGACACTGCATAACGCTTGTGTAACCGAACTCCTTCATAAGGGCAGCTACGATCTGCTCCTTATACTGTGTTTTGAGTGTTGGAACGTATGACATTACTTAATCTCCTCCCCTGATTTTTTAGAATAACGAACTAATTTACCATTCTCACCAGCTCTTCTTCCGATACGAGTAGCTTTACCACTCTTAGGATCAAGAACCTGAAGATTTGAGATGTTAATCGGAGCCTCCTGCTCTAATATACCTCCCTGAGGATGCTCTGCTGATGGCTTTTGAGCCTTCTTGCAAAGGTTAACGCCCTCGACAATAGCACGACCCTTAGCAATATCTACAGATAAAACCTTACCTGTTTGACCTTTGCTATCGCCAGCATTAACAAAGACTATATCCCCCTTCTTAATATGCAATTTGCTTGACATGTAATCTTAATTTTTAATTTATTACAATACTTCAGGAGCAAGTGAAATAATCTTCATATGTTGATCACGTAGCTCGCGAGCTACTGGACCAAAGATACGAGTACCACGCATCTCACCCTGGTTATTAAGGAGTACTACGGCATTGTCATCGAAACGGATGTATGATCCATTTGGACGTCTAATCTCCTTTGTTGTTCTTACAATAACTGCTTTAGATACTGTACCCTTCTTCACATCGCCTGATGGTGATGCGCTCTTAACGGTAACAACAATTTTGTCTCCCACTGAGGCATAACGACGCTTTGTTCCGCCAAGTACGCGGATACAAAGAACCTCCTTTGCGCCACTGTTATCGGCTACTGAAAGCCTACTTTCTTGCTGTATCATAACTACTTAGCTCTTTCTGTGATTTGTACTAATCTCCAACGTTTTGTCTTGCTCAAAGGGCGTGTCTCCATAATACGTACTGTATCTCCCTCACGAACTGACTCATCCAATGACTCGGCTACAAACTTTGTAGTCTTGTTAACGAACTTGCCATAGATTGGATGTTTCACTTTACGTGCAACAGCTACGACGATGGTCTTCTCCATCTTGGTACTGACAACTACCCCAATACGCTCTTTTCTAAGATTTCTTTCCATAGTGGTAATTAACTATTAGCGTTTGTTTGACGCAGAGCTGTCAGCATACGAGCTATCTCTCTACGAGTTTTCTTAATTATTGAGGGATTCTCAACAGGAGAGACTGCGTGTTGAATCTTTAGCTTAGAAAGCTCTGCCTTCTGAGCTGCGATTTTCTCTTGCAAATCTGCTACTGTTAGATCCTTTAAATCTACACTTTTCATCATTAATCCTCCTTAAATTGATGATTCGACGTAATCACGTCTTACAATAAACTTAGTTGTGATTGGCAACTTCTGAGCTCCCAAACGGAGTGCCTCTTTGGCAATCTCCAACGGTACACCCTCTGCCTCGAAGAGAATACGTCCTGGTGTAACAGGGGCTACGAAGCCCTCTGGGTTACCCTTACCTTTACCCATACGAACCTCAGCTGGTTTCTTGGTAATTGGTTTATCAGGGAAGATTCGAATCCATAGTTGTCCCTCACGTTTCATATAACGTGTGATAGCCTGACGTGCAGCCTCTATCTGGCGACCTGTAATCCATGACGACTCAAGCGCCTTGATTGCGAACGATCCGTATGCAAGTTCATTACCTCTATGAGCAATACCTTTCATACGACCTTTTTGCATTCTTCTAAATTTGGTCTTTTTTGGTTGTAACATCTCTGTTCTGCTTTTAAAGGTTAAACTTACTTGTTATTACGGCGTTTCGCTCCACGGCCTGCACCTGGTTTGCCACCACGACGCTCGCCACCTTGTCCCTGACCACCTTGAGCTGATGCTCCAGCAATCTGGAATAGATCACGTTTGCCATATACTGTTCCTTGGCAGATCCAAACCTTAACTCCCAAGATTCCTACCTTAGTAAGAGCCTCTGTTAGGCAGTAATCTACATCTGCACGGAAAGTATGCAATGGTATGCGACCCTCCTTTATGGTCTCAGAACGTGCCATCTCGGCGCCGCCCACACGACCAGAAACTTGAATCTTGATACCCTCGGCTCCCATACGCATTGTTGATGCGATTGCGGTTTTCATTGCACGACGGAAAGATACACGACCCTCCAACTGACGAGCAACATTGTTTGCTACGATAACTGCATCAACCTCAGGACGCTTAATCTCAAAGATATTGATTTGAATCTCCTTCTTTGTCAACTTCTTAAGCTCCTCTTTTAGCTTGTCTACCTCAGAACCACCCTTACCGATGATAATGCCTGGACGTGCTGTCGAGATTGTTACGGTTACCAATTTAAGTGTACGCTCAATGATAATCTTCGAGATACTAGCCTTAGCCAGACGAACATTGAGATATTTACGAATCTTAGCGTCCTCTACCAACTTCTCTGAGAAGTCGCGACCACCAAACCAGTTAGAATCCCAACCTTTGATGATACCAAGACGATTTGCTATTGGATTAACTTTTTGTCCCATGTTCTTACTCTTTTTCTGCGGTTACCATTTTATCAACAACCACTGTAACGTGGTTTGAGCGTTTACGTATGCGGTGCGCACGTCCCTGCGGAGCAGGTTGAATACGCTTCAACATACGAGCTGAGTCTACGAATATCTCCTTAACGCATAGCTTCGTCTCTTCCAATCTTAGCTCAGGATTTTTGCTCTCCCAGTTTACGATTGCACTCTTAAGGAGTTTCTCCATACGGATAGACGCCTCCTTTTTAGAGAAACGAAGAATACCTAACGCCTTATTAATCTCTACACCGCGGATGATGTCAGCCACCAAACGCATCTTACGTGGAGAGGTAGGGCAGTCACGCAAAACGGCTATCGCCTTCTGCTTCTTTTCGGCCTTTAGTTTGTCGGCCATTATTGATTTTCTTGCACCCATTGTATTCTACTATTTTTTCTTATTACCTGCGTGACCACGGAAGTTTCTTGTTGGAGCAAACTCACCGAGTTTGTGTCCTACCATATTCTCAGTAACATATACTGGAATAAACTTGTTTCCGTTGTGAACTGCGATTGTCTGACCTACAAAGTCAGGCGAAATCATACTTGCTCTTGACCACGTCTTAATGACAGACTTCTTATTACTCTCGGCTTGTGCCATTACTCTAGCATCAAGTTTTGGGTCGATAAATGGTCCTTTTTTTAATGAACGGCTCATACTCTATTTAATTATTTTTTTCTCTTTGAAATAATAAACTTAGAGGTTGTCTTTTTAGGGTTACGTGTTTTGTATCCCTTAGCCAACAATCCCTTACGTGAACGTGGATGTCCTCCTGATGAGCGTCCCTCACCACCACCCATCGGGTGATCTACTGGGTTCATCACAACACCACGGTTACGTGGACGACGACCTAACCAACGGCTACGTCCCGCCTTACCTGAGCTCTCTAAGTTGTGGTCTGCGTTTGAAACTACTCCTATCGTTGCACGACATGTAACCAAGACCATACGAGTCTCGCCTGAAGGCAACTTAATGATAGCGTATTTTCCCTCGCGCGCCAAGAGTTGAGCGTAACTACCCGCAGAACGTGCCATTGCAGCACCCTGTCCTGGGTAGAGTTCAATATTGTGGATAACTGTTCCTAGTGGAATCTCGCTAAGGTACATTGTGTTTCCTAGCTCTGGTGAAACACCAGCACCACTAACTACAGTCTGTCCTACCTCTAGTCCTTTTGGAGCGATGATATAACTCTTCTCTCCATCAGCATAGATGATTAGTGCAATACGTGCAGTACGATTTGGATCATACTCAATAGTCTTTACAGTTGCCTGCATTCCATCTTTAGAACGCTTGAAGTCAACGTTACGATACATCTGCTTGTGACCGCCACCAATATAGCGAACTGTCATCTTACCTGTATTGTTACGTCCTCCTGAGCTTTTCTTTGGAGTTAGCAACGATTTCTCAGGCGTGTTAGTAGTGATTTCACTAAACGTGCCGATAACCTTATGTCTTGTACCAGGTGTTACTGGTTTAAACTTTCTTACTGCCATCTTCGTTAGATATTACTGTAAAAATCAATTGTGTCTCCCTGCTTCAATGTGACAATAGCCTTCTTGAAGTTATTTGCACGACCTACCAAAAGTCCAGCCTTAGTGTAACGGCTCTTTAGCTTTCCCATGTAGTTAATCGTGTTGACATCTGTAACAACAACGTTGTACATCTGCTCCACAGCAGAGCGAATCTGAATCTTGTTAGCTCGCGTATCAACTACAAAAGCGTAGCGATTGAGCTTCTCGCCCTGAAGGGTCATCTTCTCGGTTAAAACCGGTTTAATAATAATTTCCATTCTCTTTAACGCTTAACTTTATGCTAACAATGTGTTCAAAATATTCTCAGCTCCCTCTACGAATAGTAGTGTTGTAGAACGCATAATCTCGTATGTGTTCAAGTTTGCCGCGCTGATAGTTCTAACGTAAGGTAGGTTACGGCATGATAGTTGAAGATTTTGGTTTGACTCTGGAAGTACTACCAATACTCTTCTATCTGCAACCTTTAGTGCCTCGATTAGTGACTTTGCAGCCTTTGTTTTTGGGGCATCGAATGATGGTGACTCAACTACGCAGATTGAACCTGCTTGTGCCTTGTAGGTTAGAGCACTACGACGTGCTGCCTGCTTTAGCTTCTTGTTGAGTTTGAAACGGTAGTCACGTGGTACTGGACCAAATACTCTACCTCCACCAACGAAAAGTGGCGATTTGATGCTACCACAACGTGCACCACCAGTACCCTTTTGACGTTTTAGTTTGCGAGTTGAACCTGCAACCTCGTTTCTCTGCTTCGCTTTGTGCGTTCCTTGACGTTGATCAGCCAAATATTGCTTAACGTCGAGATAAATAGCGTGGTCATTAGCCTCCACGCCGAAAACAGCGTCCGAAAGTACTACTTTACGACCTGTCTCTACTCCTTGTGTGTTTAATACAGCTAATTCCATTCTACTTCTCAATTGTTAAATAAGCACCCTTTGCCCCTGGTATTGAGCCTTTAACCAAAATTAGGTTGCTCTCAGGGATTACCTTTAATACTTTCAAGTTAAGTACCTTAACCTGTGCTCCACCCATACGTCCTGGCAATCTCTTACCTTTGAATACGCGTGAAGGATACGATGAAGCACCAAGCGAACCTGGCTTACGTTGGCGGTTGTGCTGACCGTGAGTTTGACCACCCACTCCGGCAAAACCGTGACGCTTAACTACACCTTGAAAACCACGTCCCTTTGAGATTCCTGTTACGTCAACCCAATCCTCCTCTGAGAATAGGTCTACTGTAAGTACATCTCCTAGGTTCGTCTCGCCCATCTCCTTAAATTCAGCCATTTTGCGCTTAGGAGTTGTGCCAGCCTTTTTAAAGTGGCCTAACAAACTGCTGCTGGTGTGCTTTTCACTCTTGTCGTCATAGGCAATTTGAACTGCTTCATAAGAGTCTTTCTCTAGAGTTCTAATTTGCGTAACCACACACGGACCAGCCTCAATGACAGTGCATGGTATGTTCTTACCCTCGGCACTGTATACGGAAGTCATTCCGATTTTTTTTCCAATTAGTCCTGACATTTTTGTCAAATTACGTTTGTTAATAAATAGTGAACATTTTTGGGGAAAATTATGAATTATGAATTAATAATATTTCATAACTAAAAAAACAATTCTTAACTCTTAATTGTTAATTCTTATAATCACCCCTTTTGTCATATCGCTCAGAGGTGGGTAGTAGGGTAACTCTGATTATACCCTACTACCCTCTCTTTGCTAATGACTTTATCTTTAGTATCAGACTTTAATCTCAACCTCGACTCCTGATGGAAGCTCTAGCTTCATTAGAGCATCGATTGTCTTTGGTGTAGATGAGTAGATATCCAAGATGCGTTTAAAAGTACAGAGTTGGAACTGCTCACGTGCCTTCTTGTTAACGAAGGTAGAACGGTTAACAGTAAAAATCTGCTTGCGTGTTGGAAGTGGCACTGGACCGCTAACTACTGCGCCTGTGCTCTTCACTGTCTTTACAATCTTCTCGGCTGACTTGTCAACGAGATTGTGATCGAACGACTTTAACTTAATTCTTATCTTTTGATTCATAATCGTAACTTACTTATTCAATTCCTTTAACTCGACCGCTTGACTTCTCGATAATCTCCTTAGCAAGACCAGCTGGAACCTCCTCAAAGTGAGAGAACTCCATAGATGATGTTGCACGACCAGACGAGATAGTACGTAGCACTGTAACATATCCGAACATCTCAGATAGTGGCACCTTAGCCTTAACTACACGTGCTGTACCCTTGCTCTCCATACCTGAGATTTGACCACGACGCTTGTTCAAGTCACCGATGATATCTCCCATGCTCTCCTCTGGAGTAACAACCTCAACGTTCATGATAGGCTCCATGATAACCGAACCAGCCTTAGGAGCTGAAACGCGGAATCCGTTACGAGCACAAATCTCGAATGATAGCTGATCTGAATCGACAGGGTGGAATGAACCATCCTTCAAGGTAACCTTCATCGAGTCGATAACGTAACCTGCCAAAGCACCATTTGCCATAGCTGAAGTGAAACCCTTCTGTACAGATGGGATAAACTCCTTAGGAATGTTACCACCCTTAACCTCGTCAACGAAGATAAGACCTGTCTGTCCTTGCTCTGCTGGACCAATCTCGAAGATGATATCAGCAAACTTACCACGACCACCAGTCTGTTTCTTGAATACCTCACGGTGTTGAACAGTTGCTGTAAGAGCCTCCTTGTAGTTAACCTGAGGTGCACCCTGGTTAATCTCAACTCCGAACTCACGACGCAAACGGTCTACGATGATATCAAGGTGAAGCTCACCCATACCTGAGATTACAGTCTGACCTGAATCCTCGTCTGTGTGAACTGTGAATGTTGGATCCTCTTCAGATAGCTTAGATAGAGCGATACCCAACTTGTCAAGGTCTTTCTGAGTCTTAGGCTCAACTGCAAGACCGATAACTGGCTCAGGGAATGTCATCTGCTCAAGTACGATTGGTGCGTTCTCAGCACACAAAGTATCTCCAGTACGAACATCCTTGAAACCTACCGCTGCACAGATATCACCTGCCTCGATACACTCAACTGGGTTCTGCTTGTTAGAGTGCATCTGGTATAGACGGCTGATACGCTCACGCTTAGATGAACGAGTGTTCATCACGTAAGAACCAGCATCCAAACGACCTGAGTATGCACGAACAAAAGCTAGACGACCTACGAATGGGTCTGTTGCAATCTTGAAGGCAAGACCACAGAATGGAGCATCAACAGTTGCCTCACGACTCTCACTCTCCTCGGTCTTTGGGTTAGTACCCTCAACGGCTGGAAGATCTAGTGGAGATGGAAGGAACGCCATGATGTAGTCAAGAAGTTTCTGTACTCCCTTGTTGTGGAATGAAGAGCCACAAAGCATAGGAACAATCTGCATAGCGATTGTTGCGGTACGGATAGCAGCCAACAACTCCTCAGGAGTGATTGAGTCTGGATCCTCGAAGAACTTCTCCATAAGTGCATCGTCAGTTGATGCAACCTCCTCGATAAGTTTTGCACGCCACTCAGCAGCTTCAGCAGCCATCTCGGCTGGAATCTCCTTCAACTCGAAGTTGTCGCGTACGGTCTTATCGTCGTAGTAGTAAATCGCGTTATTATATATAAGGTCTATCAAACCCTCAAATTTATCCTCAGCACCGATAGGTAGAACTACTGGAAGAGCTGTTGCTCCGAAGTGCTCCTTGATTTGAGAACATACTGCGTAGAAATCCGCACCTGTTCTATCCATCTTGTTAACGTAACCCATACGTGGTACGTTATACTTATCAGCTTGACGCCATACAGTCTCCGACTGAGGCTCTACACCACCTACGGCGCAGAAAGTAGCAACTGCACCATCCAATACACGAAGTGAACGCTCCACCTCAACGGTGAAGTCAACGTGTCCAGGGGTGTCAATCAAGTTGATTTGGTACTGGTTGTCTTTGTAGTTCCAGAATGCTGTAGTTGCAGCAGATGTGATTGTGATACCACGCTCCTGCTCCTGCACCATCCAGTCCATAGTCGCACCTCCATCGTGCACCTCTCCGATTTTGTGAGTCTTTCCTGTGTAGAAAAGAATACGCTCTGAAGTGGTAGTCTTACCAGCATCGATGTGTGCCATGATACCGATATTACGTGTGAATTTTAGATCTCTTGCCATCGTTTTATACGCTTAAATTAAAATCTAAAGTGTGCGAATGCTTTGTTGGCCTCAGCCATACGGTGCATCTCCTCTTTACGTTTGAATGCTGCACCTGCTTGGTTGAATGCATCAACTATCTCAGCTGAGAGTTTTTCCGCCATTGACTTACCCGAACGCTTGCGTGAATAAAGGATAAGATTTTTCATAGAAATGGAAACTTTGCGTTCTGGGCGAACCTCCATTGGAACTTGGAATGTCGCACCACCGATACGCTTACTCTTAACTTCGACTTGGGGTGTGATATTCTCTAGAGCCTGTTTCCAGACCTCCAAAGGAGATTTATCAGCATCCTTCATCTTCTTACCTACTAGATCTAACGAATCGTAGAAAATAGTGTAGGCAATACTCTTCTTACCATCTAACATTAAGTTGTTCACGAAACGAGTAACCTCGACATCTGAGAACTTAGGGTCAGGAAGTAGAATGTGCTTTTTTGGCTTTGCTTTTCTCATTGTTTAAACAATCTACAATTTAATTTTTACTTCTTTTTTGCCGCATCTTTTGGACGCTTAGTTCCATACTTTGAACGACGTTGATGGCGGCCATCAACACCCGCTGAATCTAGTGCTCCACGCACTAAGTGGTAACGTACACCTGGTAGGTCCTTTACACGACCACCACGTACTAGCACGATAGAGTGCTCTTGCAAGTTGTGTCCTTCACCTGGAATGTAGGCGTTGACCTCCTTGCCGTTTGTTAATCTAACACGTGCCACTTTACGCATAGCCGAGTTTGGCTTCTTTGGTGTTGTCGTGTAAACACGAGTACAAACACCTCTACGTTGTGGACACGCCGCGAGTGCAGGAGATTTACTCTTCTCAATTGCTGTCACTCGACCGTTTCTTACTAACTGCTGAATAGTTGGCATTTTAAACGTTTTGTCCTTTATTATTAATAATTTATCCATTTCCAATCCACCCTTTTCGGGCAGATTTGGGTTGCAAAGATAGGCATTATTTTCTTATCCACCAACTTTTCGAACCCTTTTACACTCAATTTTTCAGCCATTTAGCCCATTTTCAACCCTAATTCTATTCTTTTTTCTTATGCATTACCACAAATCAATAAGCAGCGATTATACATATTGATATATTACAAGTTATGCCAATTATGAATTAAGAGTTAAGAATGATGAGTTAAAAATTATTTCTCAGTCGGACTCGGTATTTCTCAGTAATTCTCAGCACAAACGAAAAACTGAGACTAACTGAGAAGAATTTAAACAGATTCTTAGCTATAGGGTGTTAAAACAGAACGTAGTTCTGGTGGTGCCTGCCCGGCATGAGGGCGATACTCGAAAATAAAAAACGTCATTGCCAGATAAAATCCCGCAATGACGTGTGTGGACGAGATTGCGGGTCAAAAGCCCGCAATGACGTGTGTGGATGAGATTGCGGGTCAAAAGCCCGCAATGACGTATGTGGACGAGATTGCGGCTCGTAGGCCAATCCTGTCCTAAATAAATTACAGAATAAAATTCACCATGTAATTATATCTATAATATACGTCATTGCGGCCTCCGAGCCGCAATCTCAACACACTGATGATGAAGAGATTGCGGGTCAAGCCCGCAATGACGTGTGTGGACGAGATTGCGGGTCAAGCCCGCAATGACGTATGTGGACGAAATTGCGGCTCGTAGGCCGCAATGACGTATGTGGTTGAGATTGCGGGTCAAAAGCCCGCAATGACGTATGTGGTTGAGATTGCGGGTCAAAAGCCCGCAATGACGTATGTGGTTGATATTGCGGGTCAAAAGCCCGCAATGACGTGTAAGAATTAAGGCTTAATTCTCAAGCTGCAAATTCGCTCCAAGCAGGGAGCTTTAGCGACTCAGAGTCCCCTCCCTGAGGGAGGGGATTAGGGGTGGGGTAAGAATATATAAAATAAAAAAATATGAATTAATACTTAGATTACTGAGAAGTTAGGGAGTGAGTTGGGGATGACAAACTGGAAGTTTTTTTAAATAAAGCCATTAAGAGGAGGTGTTAAAGTTTACTTTAAAACACCTCCTCTTAATGGCTTTATAAAATTGAGTATCAATTTATTACCAACTCACAGTGTTATGAGATTGCGGGTCAAAATCCCGCAATGACGTATGTGGTTGAGATTGCGGGTCAAAATCCCGCAATGACGTATGTGGTTGAGATTGCGGGTCAAAAGCCCGCAATGACGTGTGTGGATGAGATTGCGGCTCGTAGGCTGCAATGACGCTTTCGGACGTATATGCAATAACGTATAAGGCTATCTCTTCGAGAAGGTCACCTTGATAGTGTTAGTGCGGCCCTTGGCCAGGTCGGCGGTGTAGGTGACTTTATAGACCCCAGGGTTCTCGGAGTCGAAGTCGTTTTCGCCTACTGCCTGCTCGAAGCTCCACTCGCCCTTCAACGAGGTGGCGGCGCTAAGGAACATCTTCTTACCATCTTGGCTCAATAACAATCCTCCATCGACCTTTTCAGGGGTAGACTCTGTCATGATAGTCCAATCCATCTTGACTGGTTTATTGAGAGTTACAATCCTATCTTCGATTACCACCTCTTCGCTAGAGGTGAGAAGAGTCACGCTTCTACGTGCATCCTTAACCCACTGCGAGTATGATTGAGTTAGGTTAAAACCTACACTATATTTACCATCTTGAACTACGGTTTTAGCTGGGTCGAACTTAACCTCAACATCTACATTCTGCTCGCTATCGTTTAGGGTGTAGATGTTGTGTTGTTTATTGTGGTAGCGATATACGCTCCATCTCTGCGAACCCTGCTTACGATTCCAGACATCGACCTTTGCAGCCTCTAACTTAGAATATACATCCGAGCCTAGATCCATCGCCCAACGCACTCCATCAGCTTCGTAGATAAAGCTACCGATATCTAAGTGAGAGTGCGAGATGGTACATGTACCTAGCTTAACACCAAGATATTGAGCTTCGGGGTTACCCCACTCACTACGCATCACGGCAACGGGTGTTTCACCATCTGCGATGTAGAAGTTCTCTTTAGGAAGTGTGGCGTTTGATGGCGAGAATTTATGCCCCCAGATAAGCGCAAGAGGTAGTAGACGCTGCCTCTCGACATCTATATTAAATAGAGAGTGTAGGTTCTCGCCTTGAGCATACTCCCTAGCGAACCAGAAAGGAGCGATAAAGTATGCCGCAACATCTCGATTATCTCCGTAGCTGTATGTATAGTTGCTAGGAGTTATCATATTCATATTATAAGTGTATGTATTGCGGAATCCAGCGTGAGCCTGAGCAAGCCCGAAATCGCTACCAAACGAGCTCTGTAGAGCATCTAGCAGAAGCACATTGAAGAGCGTTCCATACTCCCAATAGCCGGCACCTTCGGCAAAAGCTCCATTTGGTTCGTAGTTACGCATTGGTATCTGGATATTAGTAATCGAGCGGTCGACAATCTGCTTGCACATCTGCGGTTCGAGCTCCCAAACCGCCATTGCGCCCAGCGCAAGAGATGAGTTACAGACCTGGTTCCAATTATTCTTATTCTCGCTCCAGTGGCTCTGGCTACTATGTGTGAGGGATGTGCGTAGACCCTTCTCGATAATTGCGTCCGAGATAATTTTGCGAGAATCCTCCTGCAAGAAGTCATACAACCAATCGTAACCGATAGCCAAAGCGGCTGTCATCTCCGCAACATCGAGGAAGTGGCTTGGATTCCAATCCTCATACTTAGCCGCTTTGAGCATAGTATTCTCAGCACACATCGCAAAGAGGGTGTTTCCCGTGGTGCGATAGACGTAGCTGGTGTAGATTACACGAGCGAGAATCTCGCGCGAAGTAGCCAAAAGACGACGACCATCAACCACACGCTCAGGAAGTGGTTCGCGCAGAATCATAGCAGCCTCATAGAGGATAAATTTATCCACCTCACACCAGTAAGGGTCACTCTCTACCGCCTGCATAACACTCGCCTGGAGCTCGTTATCCATAAATAGGCGTGGATGTGCTGCAATCGCATTATACTCACTTGGAGGAGTGGCAACCACTTCGCCAGGAGTTGACGCTACCACTGCCATGGGTAGAAGCAGCGTAAATATCGAAAATAGTATCTTTTTCATATATCGTAATTATTTGGATGGGTTGTACAACCTATAAAACCCACAATTTTTTATTGATTTGACGCTCGCCATCTCTTATCTCGATAAGGTAGAGACCACGCTGAGTGCATATTTTACCCAACGAGTAGCTCTGGCTATTTGGTTGGCTCTTAGAGTATATCTGCTCGCCCGATGGGTCGAAGAGTTTAATCTCGATATCATCGCCACTCGACTTGTAGTCCGACTCGATAGTTAGCTCCTCGCCTGAGTAGATATGCTCACCTGCGATTCTGAAGTTGTGCATAAAGTCCATCACAAGGAAATCCTTGGGGATATCATCACCCTGAACAAAAGCACCTACACCACCCATATCCTTGAATAGAGGTGATGAGTCACACTCGCCCTTCTCCATCATCTTATCACCAAACTCCTCGTGGCGATTATCTGGAGCAGGAATGTAGTAACCTCCATAGAAGTGGTTATTGTCGATATCTCTTGTATATTTATCCTCGGCTAGGATATATGTGAAGTAGCGCTCACCGCCATAGATTACATTATCTTTGAATGAGTAGACACGCTGTCCGCTACCACCACGACCACGCTCCGAGATGATGATTGGAGCACGCTCCTCACCGATAATCACAGTATTATTGTAGATATCCAACCCTGCAACTGGGTAGTTCACACAGAAGATAATACCCTTGTCGTTGTAGCTAACATTGTAGCGACACACCACACCGATATCCTCAGCTACGGTACAACACCAGAATAGACCATGTGCGTTGTTGTGGCTAAGGCTATATTGCCAGATAGTGTTAGGCGAGCGAAGGTCGGCATCGTAGAGCGAACCATCATAGGCTGACGAGCGGTTGAGATAACCCTCGTTGAATTGGAAAACAGTACCCTCACAAGTCGCCGTGAAGATTGTGTTTCCAGTCATTCCATCACCATGCCCGATGGCTGTATTGTGACACAAATTATGCTCAACAACTCCGCCATCCAAGTTGCGCATAATCATCGCATTCTTCGAGATATTAAAGACCAAATTGTTGGTAATCACCGCATTTGTTATACGGACATTCTTCCACCCTTGAGATTGTGGATAGAGATTACTACCTCCACCGATAAACTCGGTAACGATACCCTGGTTACTAACGTCGTGAACCACACAACCATCAACCAAGATATCATCGAAACGACACTCCGCCTTATCGTCGAAGCTGGTAAAGATGATGCCCGAAGTGCGTTTATGGTTTCTACCCTGCCCAACCATACCTCTGATATGGTGAACGTGGAGATTCTTCAAGTGGATATGCGAGAGAACACCAGCCCCCTCTTTAGCCACAACCCAGACTCCTCGTCTATCACCCTCTTGGTCGGAGTAGTTGGTTAGCTCTAAATCTGAAATCTCCCAATAGCTCTGGTCGCTAAGGTAGATTACACCCTTACCAACACGACCCTGCCCATCAATCTTTGGACGCTTCACACTCTCACCATAGCTCTTTACCACGATTGGTTTGCCTGGTTTACCCGACCCTTTAGGCTCGAAGTAGCCAAACCACTCACCACCATTGATAAAGTGGATAACATCACCCGCTTTAAAAGTTACTGAATTAACCTTATCAAGACTCTTCCAAGCCTTATCTGGCCCTTTCCCCTTGTTACTATCCGATCCACTGTTCGAATCAACATAGTAATTAGCTGCACTCACAACAGATAGCTGTGCTGCAACAAGCACAAATGCAATAATTCTCTTCACCATTTAATTTTAAGTTTATAGATGGTAAACCACCTTGTCTATAATCAAGCCGTAAATATGCGATTAAGGTTGGTTAGCCCCTTCTAATCCATGCGAAATACGGCAAGTTCACAAATATAAATATTTTTTCTCGATTTACCTACACTCTGCACCTTTTTTACTAAGAATCTGTTTAAGTTTTTCTGCTTAAAAATAGTATGAGCTATTTTTCTTTGATTTTTGATTTTGATATCGAAGCTAATAGTTATTCTATTAGCAAGATAGTAAAATTAAAAAGCGAAGTGAAAGAGCCATACTAGATTAAGTGAGAGAAATTTAAACAGATTCTAAAAGAGCCATAGTAGATTAAGTGAGAAGAATTTAAACAGATTCTAAAAGAGCCATAGTAGATTAAGTGAGAAGAATTTAAACAGATTCTAAACCCCGTCATATATCGAGGCTAGCTCCTGAGCCACACCCTCCTCGCTAAATCGTTTAGCCTCGGAGATTGACTGAGCACACATCTGGTCTCGATAGGAGACGTCATAGAGCAGCGTACGCAGCGCATTTGCAATATCATCACTGCGCAGAGAGTCGAGATATATCGCCGCACCACGCGCTGCCTCTCTATTGATTCGAGTGTCGGAGAGCATCATCACACACCCCGCTCTAAGCGAGTCGATAATTGGTTCGATGGATGCCCCTTCGAGTGGAGTGTAGACAACCCCCATCGCCATCGAGTAGAGAGCCTTAACTTCGCGCGGCGCCGCCTCGTAGAGGATATGCACCCGTGTTGCCACCTTCTTTCGACGTGCATAGGCTAGTATCTCGTCGGCGTGTGAGGTGTGGCGCGAGACCATCACAACATCGAGTGGAATACCCCGCTCGACGATAGTGGTGATAAGAGCCGCCTGTCCGTGTCGAGTATCCAGCTCCCCCATCGAGAGGATAAAGCTCTGGGGTAGTTCATACTTACTGCGCACACTCATCATCTCCTCGTTGGAGAGTGGCGATGAGCAATCCGACACTCTAGAGGTGGGCGAAAGGTGGGATATAATAGATGGTGAGACCACCACTCTCTCTGGCTCAATCTGCAACTTATCCACCAACAGACTCTTCGAGATGGGACATCGAGCAATCAACTTCACCGCACTACGAATCGACTCCATGGCAATGGGGTGGAGGATATATCGCTCAACGGAAGAGTAGAGGTGTGGATACTTTATAAAGTATATATCAGGCAGGGTAACAATCGAGCGCGAAGACCTCAACAGCAGCGTAGTAGAGAGGTATGGCGTAAAGAGATGCCACAAGTCACCACTCAGCTGCGAGGTGGTGTGATAGCTGTGGTGCGGAGCGTGTCGTCGCATGATAGTGGCGATTTTTTCGGTGTGTAATTTGCTAGAATTACTGCCTGAGAGAATAATTTTCATAATTAAATAGTGGTAGGTTAAAATTTTATCACTACCTTCGTAAACAAAAAAAGAGCCAAATTATGGGATATCGTGATATAAAACATTTCGAAGATGAGTACACCCATCATAAGGGTGATAGTGCACTAGAGGTCACACAAGGCGTCGAATCTCAACCTATCGTCAATCCACACTTCAAACGCAAACCAAGAAGGGTTATCTCGACCGAAGAGTATGTCGAGGGAATCCTTCACTCAGATATCACTCTGCTCTCGCAAGCTATCACCCTGGTCGAGAGTGCCAACCCAGCACATCACACTCAGGCTCAGGAGATTATCGAGAGGTGTCTACCACACTCTGGTCGCTCAACACGTATCGGCATCACGGGAGTTCCAGGTGCTGGAAAGTCATCCTTTATCGAGGCTATCGGAGGGTTCGTAACCTCGCTGGGTCATCGCTTAGCGGTGCTGGCTATCGACCCATCATCGCAGCGAAGTGGAGGCTCTATCTTGGGCGATAAAACTCGCATGGAGAGCATCAGCGCAAACAAAGATATCTTTATCCGACCTTCACCCTCGGCTGGTTCGCTGGGTGGTGTAGCTCGTAAAACACGCGAGACGATAATCCTCTGCGAAGCGGCGGGCTACGACACCATATTCATCGAGACGGTGGGTGTGGGACAGAGCGAAACGGCTGTTCACTCGATGGTCGACATCTTTCTAATGTTGCAGATATCGGGCGCAGGAGATGAGCTGCAAGGCATAAAACGTGGTATCATGGAGATGTCCGATATGATGGTTATAACCAAAGCGGATGGCGATAATCGTAATAAAGCTGAGGTCACTCGCAGCCAGTTCCAGAGCGCATTGAGGATATTCCCTATGCCCGAATCGGGCGAACGTCCTAAGGTCTACACCTGCTCTTCGCTTAAGAAAACAGGTCTCAAAGAGGTGTGGCAAGGGGTCGAGGATTTTATCGAATTTACCCGCTCGAATGGCTACTTCGAGCACAACCGCCAGACTCAGCTAAAGTTCAGCATGCGCGAGACAATCAACGAGGCTCTGCTCTCGAAGTTCTACAATAACGCCGCCATCGAGCAGGCTATGCCACAAATCGAACAGGATATCTACAACCAACGCATCAGCCCATACATCGCCGCCAACCAGCTCCTGGAGAAGAGTTATGAATTATGAGTTAAGAATTAACTCTTAATTAATAACATAGAACAGGTGGCTAACCCGAAGATTAGCCACCTGCTCTATTGTTATGCAAATTGGAGTGGATTACACTAGTTTCTCCAATACATCTACATTTTTCTTAATCTCCTCGTCTGAGAGCTCATAGTTCTGCAAGTCGCCAGCGTGGTAGCTATCATACGACGATAGATCCATAAGTCCGTGACCCGATAGGTTGAAGAGGATAACACGCTCCTCGCCAGTGGCGATACACTCCTTCGCCTCGGCGATGGTTGCAGCGATTGCGTGGCAAGACTCTGGTGCTGGGATGATACCCTCACACTTCGCGAAGAGACATCCAGCCTCGAAGCTGTCGAGCTGTTTGATAGCTGTAGCCTCAACGAATCCATCCTTGATAAGTTGTGAGACGATAGAGCCAGCTCCGTGGTAGCGAAGTCCACCTGCGTGGATGCTCGCTGGAGAGAATCCGTGACCTAGAGTAAACATAGGGATTAGAGGGGTGTAACCAGCCTCATCACCAAAGTCGTACTGGAAGATACCACGTGTTAGTTTTGGACACGATGCTGGTTCAGCAGCTAGGAAACGGGTCTTTTTACCCTCTTTAATGTTCTTGCGCAAGAATGGGAATGATACTCCACCAAAGTTAGAGCCTCCACCAAAGCAACCGATAACAACATCTGGATACTCTCCTGCCATCTCCATCTGCTTGATAGCCTCTTGACCGATAACGGTTTGGTGGAGAGTAACGTGGTTTAACACTGAACCTAGAGTATATTTACAGTTGTCGGTACCCATCGCCAACTCTATAGCCTCAGAGATAGCTATACCCAACGAACCTGGGCTGTTAGGAGTATCTGTTAGGACCTTGCGACCAGCCTTTGTTGACATAGATGGTGAAGGGATAACCTGTGCGCCATAGGTCTGCATAATAGAGCGACGATAAGGTTTCTGCTCGTAGCTAACCTTAACCATATATACCGCCAAATCCAACTTAAATGCACTCGCTGCGTAAGATAGGGCTGCACCCCATTGACCAGCACCAGTCTCGGTTGTGATATTGGTGATACCCTCCTGCTTGCAGAAGTAAGCCTGGGCGATAGCTGAGTTGATTTTGTGTGAACCGATAGGGCTAACGCTCTCGTTCTTGAAGTAGATATGAGCAGGCGTTCCTAGCGCCTTCTCCAATCCGTAAGCTCTAACTAGAGGCGTTGCACGGTAGTTTTTGTATAGGTTACGAACCTCTTCAGGAATCTCGATAAAGTCGTCGGTTGTGTTCATCTCCTGCTGGCATAGAGCCTGGGCGAATAGAGGGTAGAAATCCTCAGCCTTTAGAGGTTGTTTAGTTCCAGGGTGGAGAGGTGGAAGAGGTCTTGTTGGCATATCTGCAACGATGTTATACCAGTGCGTAGGAATCTCATCTTCACTAAGAAGATAGCGTTTTGTTTTGCTCATAAATTTATTAGTTTATCTAGTTTTGTATTAAAATCTGTTTTGCAAGATACGAAAAAAAACTCTCTATTTAAAATTTTCACATAAAAATTTTAAATAGAGAGTTTTTTCTAATGCTCTTTAACTACTCACCGCAGAGGCTCTATCGCGCATGATATCACCCATATTCTCCTTAGCCCAAATGGTTAGAGCGTTGACATGAGGCAGCAGCGAATAAGCCCTCTCGGTTAGCGAGTACTCCACCTTTGGAGGGACTACCGCGTAGACTTTTCGTGTGACAAAACCATCCTCCTCCAATGTTCGCAGAGTTACCGTGAGCATCTTCTGCGAGATATCGGGGAGCAACTTCTGTAGCTCGTTGAAACGTGTTGTGCCGCTATTTTGCAGCGTGTAGAGCACCAGTAGAGACCACTTGTCGGCAATACGCGAGAGTACATTACGTACCGGACATGAAGGATTGTGGGCATCCTGTAACCTTAATCTATTCATGACTTTATATTTTAATTATAACATTATTACACTTAGTGAGAGAACCGAAATCAGCACCCAGAGTATAACTCCTAGAACAACTGGCTTTACACCCATCTCACGCATCGAGGCGAGCGATAGAGATGAACCTATCAAGAAGAGTGTAAGGTTTAATATCTTGTGTGAGCCAACCTTTATAATATTCGAGACCACCTCACCAAGAGGCAGGTAGGTGTTGATAGTCATCGCTATAATAAATAGGAAGATAAACCATGGAATCGATATCTTCGATGCTCCGCCCTGGCGACGAAACACCAGAGCCGTGATAAGCGATAGTGGAATAATCCACAACGCACGACTAAGTTTTACGGTTGTGGCTATCTGTAAAGCCTCCTCACCGTAAGCCTTCGCAGCACCAACCACCGCACTCGTGTCGTGGATTGCGATAGCTGCCCACATTCCAAATTGCGACTGCGATAAATCGAGCGCCCGCCCGATATATGGAAATATCAACATGGCGATAGCGTTGAGGGTAAAGACCACAGCTAGTGATATCGACATCTCGTCCCTTTTAGCTCCGATTACTGGGGCTACGGCAGCAATAGCACTACCTCCGCAAATCGCTGTACCTGAGGCTATAAGGTAGCCTTCATGTCGTCCAACTTTCATCGCTCGACCAATAAGAACTCCCGCCACCATAACTATAACTACCGAGAAGATAGTAAAGAGAATACCCTGCGACGACGACCTCAACGACTCCTCTATATTCATGCCAAAACCGATACCCACGACCGCCACTTTGAGCAGCAGCGAGGAGAGTTTCGATGTGTGCTCCTTGTAGGGGACTTCGAAAACCAACGCATAGGCTATACCCATAAATAGCGAAAATGCAGGTGATAAAAATAGTGATGCCACTATCAAAAAGAGAAATAACGAACGATTAATCATAACTTTATGTTTTGTGTTACGCTACAAAAGTAACTAAAAATATTTTATTCACCAAATGTTTTTTTTTATTGAGGGCTTGCTGAGACATACTGAGAATTTCTGAGTCGCCCCCACACGTCATTGCGGACAAACAAAACGTCATTGCGGACAAACAAAACGTCATTGCGGGCTTGACCCGCAATGACGGTTTTCTTTCGTCATTCTGAACTTGATTCAGAATCTCATTCCTTTTTTTTGAGATTGCGGCTCGTAGGCCGCAATGACGGTTTTCTTTCGTCATTCTGAACTTGATTCAGAATCTCATTCCTTTTTTTGAGATTGCGGCTCGGAGGCCGCAATGACGGTTTTCTTTCGTCATTCTGAACTTGATTCAGAATCTCATTCCTTTTTTTTGAGATTGCGGCTCGTAGGCCGCAATGACGGTTTTTAATTCATAATTTCTTTTTTCGATAACTCTCTGTGGCTCAACAATAGTTACTTCGAGGTAACTATCGAACCTTTGAGTGCCCTCTTGTTTATTATGTTTCAGTGAGTTATCTTTGCACTATAAAAGATTGTAACGAACTATTCTATTATGAAAAAATTAATCCTTTCAGCAGTGGCTCTTGTAGCAATAGCGACTGCCTCAGCCCATGAGTTAGAGGGCACAGTTGACCTCTTCGAGTTTGATAAGTTCAACGTTCATATCTACACCTCGCCTGAGGCGATGGGCGATGTGACTATTATGGTCGAGGGCGAGAAGGGTGTTACCTTGTTAGAGCCTCAATCATTCTACAAGAGCATCGAGGAGCTTAATACCTACATTAAATACGTTGGCAAGCCGCTCGATAGGGTCGTAGCCAATTACCACGCAGGAGGTTTGGCGAGTTACGATTCAAGGCGAATTGTGATGGTTGAGCCGATGGTTGAGTTTATGGGTGGTGAGATGGCTCAGGGAATGATGAATAAGTTCTCGAATGTGTTCCAAGGTGCGATGGATACACGCCTAGTTAAGGTGCGTAAAACTATTTCTGCGGCATCGAAACAGAGATTTTCGGGCGTTGAGTTTGGGTTCTCGCCAGGTGCTCATAGCGACTTCCCAGCATCGAGTGTTAATATCGGTGGCGAGGTTTTCTACACCCATTTTGCACCATCGAAGTCGCACCTTTCACCCATGCAGCTAAACTCTGCGGCAGCGGTGGATGCCATCCTTGGCGAGCTGGTAAAGGGTAAAGAGTCGGGATGCAGTCTCTTTGTTGGCTCTCACGGTGCGGTTGCCTCTTTAGAGGAGGTCGACTTTATGATTGAGTACCTGGGTCGAGTTAAGGAGTTGATTGCGGAGTGTGAAAATTCGGATATCTTCTCGCAAAAGCTACTTATGAGCTATCCATCGCTGCCAGGGGCGGAGAATATCCAGGCTGTGGCGAAGAAGCTCTACTCCGACGAGCCACAATGCGTTGAGCGTGAGGCGGTGCGTGGGCGTGTTCACGACTACTTCGATATGGTCTCAAACCTGGATATGGATATCGCAAAGGGGTTGTGGGCAGAGCGTGATGATGTCTCGATTATCACCCCACGAGGTCACTTTGTTGGTGCGGACTCTATCATGAACGACTTCCTGTTGAAGGCGTTCTCGAAGATGCAATATCGCAAGTTGAGCAGCATCAGCGAGGTGATTAATATCTATGGCGACTCAGCTAATGTGCAGCTATACTGGATTTTCGACACTATTGATGCGAATGGCGAGAAACATCAAACCAAAGGTCGTGAGTCGCTTATCTTCTCGAAGATTGATAACGAGTGGCGATTGGTGCATGTCCACTACTCTCGCATGCCGCAATAGAGTATGTGAATTAAGAGTTAAGAGTTCTTGCACGTCATTGCGAGCAGAAGAACGTCATTGCGGGCTACGACCCGCAATGACGGTTTTCTTTCGTCATTCTGAACTTGATTCAGAATCTCATTCCTTTTTTTGAGATTGCGGCTCGGAGTCCGCAATGACGGTTTTCTTTCGTCATTCTGAACTTGATTCAGAATCTCATTCCTTTTTTTGAGATTGCGGCTCGGAGTCCGCAATGACGGTTTTCTTTCGTCATTCTGAACTTGATTCAGAATCTCATTCCTTTTTTTGAGATTGCGGCTCGGAGTCCGCAATGACGGTTTTCTTTCGTCATTCTGAACTTGATTCAGAATCTCATTCCTTTTTTTGAGATTGCGGCTCGGAGTCCGCAATGACGATTTTGTTTTTTTAAATTCTTAATTTCTAATTCTTAACTCTTAACTCTCTATTATGTCGATGCGGATTTGGGTTGAGAACGAGCTATTTGGGGCGAGGTGTTGCATCCAATCTTTATCTTTGAACTCGCCACTGTAGTTATCCCTATCGCAGCGACCATACCACGGTTCGATGCAGGTGAATGGAGCGTAGCCACCACACGGTTTCGACCATAGACCCACCACCGGAGCGTCATACCTAACTCGGATATACTCCTCATCTTGAGCAGTTAGTAGCGATATATCGTGGCTTTGGTTATCTTCCAAGATAAGCGCATCGTGGTCGAACAACTCTTTGGTTATAGCTATTTTGCCACCCTCTAGCGTCATCTCTCTCTGTTCGGGAATTAGATACCCCGACCCATTAATTTGGTTAATGGTAAGAGTATGATTTTGAGCTGCATCATTAAGGAGGAAATATCCCTGAACTGGGGCTTGTGGGTCGAAGTTGAGGAAGTTGAATCCGGGGTGAGCACCTAGTTGGAAGTAGATACTCTGCTGTGATGGGTTCACCACCTGGTAGGAGATTACGATTGAACTCTCTAGCAGTTCATACTTTATATAAAGAGTAAAGTCGTAGGGGTAGTTCTCCTTGGTTTCGGGGGAGCTCTCTAGCGAATATATCACATGGGTTTTGCTCTGCTCGACGATGGCAAACTCCAAGTGGCGAGCCACGCCATGTTGCCTCATCGAGTAGCTCTCACCCTCGATTTTGCACGAGGAGTTGTACAACGCACCAACTATCGGGAATAGCACTGGTGAGCGAGATTTCCAATACTTCTCGTCGCCCTGCCATAGATATTCGACTCCGCTTTTAACGCCCTGAATTGAGAATAACTCCGCTCCGAGCGGATTAATTTCGACCTTTAGATAGTTATTTTCCAACATAATATTAACGATAAATAGTTTATAGTTACAAATTTAGCTCATAAAAGAGCAGAGTGCTGCTCTGTGACGATGATACTCCTATGGTGTATTGCTCAGCGATGGATGTGTTGGTAATCTCAATCTGTTCGCTATCAGACTCGTAGCCCATATCAACGATATTACCATCACCATCAAGCCCTAGTGTGATTAGAACATCCGAGCTAGATTTCAGCTCCGATAGGCTGCTCTCAAGCATCGTGATGCCTGCGAAATCGGCGTTGTCGTAGCTCAAGAACGAAGGTTTGAACCCAGCCGTTGAGAATGTTTTGGTGTTGGTCGATGGGGTCTCTAGCAGCTCAATTATCTCTGTGGCAGCCGCTTCGGTAGTGTGTACGCTACAGTGCCACTCGCCCGAATATGTCGTTACGAAGTTCTTCAGGATGCCCTCCTCAATACCACAAATCTGGCTGCTTAGAGGCACTACCAGGTCGTTATCCTCGCCATAGATGCTCTCGGTGGCGACATGTTGAACAAGAAACGTTAAGAGAGCCTGCACATACATCTTCTCCGATATTAGGCTCATAATGCTCTTGGTGTCGCCAAAGGTAGCTGCGATTATGTGTGTAGGCACTATAACGCTATTTAGCGACTCTCCATTCAGGACATTTAAAGTAGCCTCGCTATCGACCTGGAAGTCGATTATAGCACCTATATTATAGATAACTTTAAGTGGCGAATTGGGGTATCTATCAGCCAACGAGACTCCGAAATTTGCCAACTGAGTTCCCGTAAAAGGGCTGTCGATAGTGACTATCTTCAAGATATCATCTCTGTAATCAACCCCGTAGCAGCTCTGCATATAGAGACGAGTCAACACCCCACCCATCGAGTGTCCAACCACCACCGCTTTATTAAATAGGTATCCCGCCTGCAACATCGCCTCCTTTGTCTGGTCGATAGCATCGGGCACAACGCTCTTGTTCACATCATAGCTAGCCAAGGATGTGGCGGAGTAGTCCAAGGCGTAGAGAGCCTGGTCGATATATAGACCCTTCGGGGTGATGTAGCTCAACATTGGCTCATAGGTCTCGCTGCTACTGCCAAATCCATGAACAAATATCACAGGAGGTCGAACAACCTCAACCTCGAACGATTTCGACACACTCTGCTCACTCTCTAGGGTGATTACAATATCGTAGTCGATAGTTGCCACCGAGCTTGAAGAGAGTGCACTTGGCACTGTCTCGTCAGAGTGGAGGTAGAATAGGGCGTAGCCTCTATCTAAATCCTCCTGCGTGAGTTCGTAGCAGAGTGTGCTCAATGTTGTGGAGCTTTGTGAAGTAGAGAACTCACCATAAGCACTACCATCAGGGGCGAGCTCTACTGTTTGTGGCGAGAGGTCGGAGTTGAAGTCGACCTTAATCTCCAAGATTGAACTTCCATCCGCTGCAAAACCAACTAGGGTCTCTCCAGTAGATGGGTCGAGGATTGTAACTTTTGAATTTAACTCCTCTATAATATCCTTCAACAGCTCTATCTTTTGACAAGATGAGAGCGTGAGTAGTAGCGAAAATATAATAAGGCGGAATCGTTTCATGATTTAGACTTCTGTAAAGAGTTTATTTGGAACAAATATACACAATAATATCTTATGTGAATTAAGGTTTGAAAAAATATTTGTTTTTTGAGCAATTAAGAGGAGAAAAATTATGAGTTGTCTCTGAGACTCAAAACGTGATTGGATTGAGATTGCGGCTCGGAGGCCAATCGTGTCCTAAACAAGTGTTTAAAATACTTATTATTAGAAAGTTACATATAGGAATCCCCCCCTAGTATTAATTCCACAAAAAACACCCTCTTTACGTTATTAAAAACCACAAATGTCATTGCGGGCTTGACCCGCAATCTCTTCATCATCAGTGTGTTGAGATTGCGGCTCGGAGGCCGCAATGACGTGATGGGGTTGAGATTGAGGCTCTCAGGCCGCAATGACGTGATGGGGTTGAGATTGCGGCTCGGAGGCCGCAATGACGTGATGGGGTTGAGATTGCGGCTCGGAGGCCGCAATGACGTGATGGGGTTGAGATTGAGGCTCTCAGGCCGCAATAAAAAGACGTATATAGGTGAGATATAGGCACAAAAAAAATTGAGTCAATCGGTGGTATTCAATCTTCAAGCCACCACAGCCCAAAAATTTTAGTGGATTACTCCACAACCGCCGATCTCCTCAACCAACCTAAAACTATTAACCTAAATGAACCTTAAAACTTCACTGCAAAGATACGGCAAGATTTTTTACTTTGCAAATATTTTTATAAACTTTTTTCAAATTAATTGTAAAATATTTATTGGTTATTTTATATAGTATTGATTAATAGTTAATTACGCATGTGGTTAAGAGATGTTAAAAAAGTGTTACATTTTTTAAATTTTATACAATTGTCTATTTATTGCCATTTTTTTACTTCTTAGGCAATTATTTACTATCTTTGACAAGGTAAAAAACGATAATGAAATTAGCCGTCGACATAATAAAAAAGATACTTTTAACCTACATCACTCTGTTGGTTACGCTAACTTTGGCGGTTATTGCGGTGCACTTTATACCTCGACAAGCTATCTGCGACAATATTATAAGCTCGACTCAGCTTATCGAAAAGGAGGGATTCGAGCATCGATTCTTCGGAGCTAACTTCCTTAAACTCGACAACTTCACCGACACCTACATGTTGAATGTAATGGCTGGAGCGGATTGCTCTCAACCTGTCAACGCCGCCATGATGAGCTATCGATTCAGAAATGAGGAGTTAGAGGATTTTGCACCAAGCACCGCACGACTAGCTCAGGGCGACGACTCTGGGGTTGTAAGGAGTAGCTATGCTCGATATTGGCATGGGTATCAAGTGGTGCTCAGACCACTGCTAACCATTATGGATTTATCCGCAATAAGAGTGCTCAACTTCGTAGTTTTCAGTATATTAATTGCCACGTCACTCTACCTAATCAAGGTGAAGATATCCACTGCCGTGGCACTTATCTTTGCACTTTCGTTGCTTGTAATGAACTTCTGGATAGTGCCTCTATCGATGCAATTTTCGACCTGTTTCCACATTATGTTTGTGGCGATAATTGCGATACTATCGAGCGACAGACTGACCCAAAATCGAGCAAATCGGATAGCGACCTTCTTCGCTATTGGGGCGATATGTAGCTACTTCGACTTCCTAACTACGCCTCAAATTACACTGGGAGTGCCGCTCATAATCTATATCCTAGCGAAAAATCCGCAGAGTAGGTGGATTGAGACAATCTCTCTGTCGACTGCTTGGTTTATGGGTTACGCTCTATTCTGGGTGAGCAAGTGGGGGATGTTGTCTCTGCTCACACCAAACTCAATCTTCGACGATGCTCTGGGTGCGGTGAGCGAGCGAACCTCAACTTCGTATCAACACCTCGACCTCTCGGTGGGTAATCTGCTGCAAGTCGGGTGGGCGAGCGTTGAGTCTCGATGTGGCTTGGTGGTGGTTGCTTGTGTTGTTGTGGCATTGGCTATACTGTTATATGCTAAGGTGTTAAAGAGTAAACAGGCGTTCGTTCAACACTCCTACCTACTACTAATATCGCTCTTTGTTCCGATGTGGTTCTTTATGTTGCGCAACCACTCGGTGATGCATCGTTGGTTTACTTGGCGTGCACTTTTAGTCTCTCTGCTGAGCATATTACTATTTATATATTACACCACTGACCTGAAAAAAATCTTTAGAAGATGAGTAAAATTGCCGTTTTAATACCCTGCTACAACGAGGCTGAGACTATTGCACAGGTGGTCGCAGACTTTCAAAAGGCTCTGCCACAAGCGGATATCTATGTCTACGACAACAACTCTAGCGACAACACCGCGCAGCTTGCTGAGCAGGCTGGTGCGATTGTGCGCTATGAGTATCGACAAGGCAAAGGAAATGTAATCCGCTCGATGTTCCGAGAAATCGAGGCTGACTGCTACCTTATCATCGATGGCGACGATACCTACCCAGCCGAGAGTGCAGCTCAGATGTGTGATATCGTCCTTGAAGGACGAGGTGATATGGTTATCGGGGATAGATTGTCGTCGACATACTTCAAGGAGAATAAGAGGGCGCTGCACGGAGCTGGTAATCTGATAGTTCGCAAGCTGATAAATATTATCTTCAACAACGATATAAAGGATATAATGACTGGCTACAGAGCCTTTAGCCGCGATTTTGTCAAGGGATTTCCTCTGCTCTCGAAGGGTTTCGAGGTCGAGACCGAGATGACTATCCACGCTCTGGACAAGAACTTCCTGATTCGCGAGGTTGTTATCCCATATCGAGACCGACCCCAGGGGAGTGAGTCGAAACTCAACACATATAGCGATGGGGCGAAGGTGCTGGGGACTATCTTTATGCTATTTAGAGACTACAGACCGCTGCTCTTCTTCTCGATAGTTGCGGTGGTGATGCTGCTCTGTTCGGTGTTGCTCTTTATCCCGATTCTGATGGAGTATCTATCAACGGGCTTTGTGCCTCGTTTCCCGACACTTATCATCTGTGCAGCGTTGGCTATCCTCGCTATGTTGATGTGGGTGTGTGGAGTGATATTGGATGTGATTGTCAAGGGACAGAGACAGCTCTACGAACTACTACGACTAAAGCGATAGCTATGGAAAAGTCAATAAATAGGGTGTGGTATGGCGTAGCTTTAATGGTGTTATGCTCACTCTGCACATGCTTTGGACAGCTATGTTGGAAGTTGGGCGCTGAAGGCTCTATCGTGCTGCTGCTTGGTGGTTTTGCTCTCTACGGAGTGGGTGTTGTGTTGATGGTCGTAGCTTATAGGTTTGCCCCGCTGACACAGCTCCAACCAGTTCTTAGTCTTAGCTATGTGCTCACTCTGCTTATCGCTCACTACGTGCTCGATGAGAGCATCTCGGTGGTGAATGTAGTGGGTGTTGCGGCGATTGTTTTGGGTGTTGTTCTAATTGTGGCGGAGGATTAAGAATCTGTTTAAATTTCTCTCACTTAATCTACTATGGCTCTTTCACTTCGTTCTCTAATTTTACTATCTTGCTAATAGAATAAACTATTAGCTTCGATATCAAAATCAAAAATCAAAGCAAAATAGCTCATACTATTTTTAAGCAGAAAAACTTAAACAGATTCTAAAATGAACTACGTACTAATTTTAATCATGACATACCTAGGTGCTCAGGGTGCAGTGTTGCTAAAGAGTGCCGCTAGCCGAGAGGATATCCTCTCGACAATTCGTTCGTCGAAACTATACCTAGGCATCTCGCTCTACGCCTGTGCCTCGATAGTTAATATATATCTGCTAACGGTTATGGAGTACTCAAAGGTGTTGCCTCTAACCTCGCTCACCTACCTCTGGACTATGCTCCTTTCGCACCTGGCGCTTCGGGAGCGGATAGGCACACTCAAACTGGCAGGTGTTGCGTTGATTATCCTCGGTGCACTCCTGGTCGCGATAAAATAACAGAAGAATTAAGAGTTATAAATTAAGAGTTAAAACCGTCATTGCGGACAAAAAAAACGTCATTGCGGGTCGTAGCCCAATCGTGTCCTAAATAAATTACAGAATAAAATTCACCATGTAATTATATCTATAATATACGTCATTGCGGCCTCCGAGCCGCAATCTCAACACACTGATAATGAAGAGATTGCGGGTCAAGCCCGCAATGACGTTTGTGGGTTTTAATAACGTAAAGAGGGTGTTTTTTGTGGAATTAATACTAGGGGGGATTCCTATATGTAACTTTCTAATAATAAGTATTTTAAACACTTGTTTAGGACACGATTGGCCTACGAGCCGCAATCTCTCAAACACAAATAATTTTCCAAACCCTAATTCACGTTATTATGAAATTCATCTATTCACTTTTAGCAGCCTTAATCATATTGAGTTGTTCGAACGAGAGCAGCACCCTACAGCAGATTACCTCGGAGAATATTATCGGAACATGGATTATCAAGGCTATCGACAATGAGGAGGTCTACACCAACGAGCAGTTCGCGTGTCGATTCAATAGCAATGGTATGCAGGATTACCTGGCGATAGTCGACAACGGAGATGGCTCATCCTACTTCTCATACACAGACTTCGCTACATATAGCGTCACCGATGGCACAATCTACCTAGTTAGCAGCATCTTAGAGCTTAAGATTTCAGGGGCAATTAACTACGGCGAGCTTTGTGGCGAGATGGGCGACATATTAATCTACAGCGAGAGCATCAATGTCCAGCAGGGCGAAGATGTTAATGAGAATCGAACCTTCACTGCGATTCGCACCTGGGCGGATTATAGCGACGATATTATCGGATTGTGGGAGGGAGAGGTTATCTCAGGCGATACAAGCGAACCTTTCGACAATATCCGTCTCGAATTTAAGGCGGGTGGCACTTTCGACTTCTACAAAAAGGAGAGCTCGGACAACGATTGGGTTCTTTTGGAGCAGGATAACACCTACGCTACAGTGGGTACACTACTCTCGACTCAGTGGAGTGAGGACGACCAGACAACGGTCGCTGAGACCTGGGAAATCTCAATTTCGGGCAACTCGATGACCTGGAGAGCCACAAGAGAGGGCATCAACTATCAAACTGGATTCGACCTGGTAAAACTATAAATCAAGGTATTACACCTCACGCTCGGTGATAAAACGGGTGAGCAGGGTGAGCGAGTCGCGATATACGCTTTGAGGGTATTGTTCAAGGATTAAGAGAGCCTTCTGGATATACTCCTCCATAATCTCACGAGCACGAGGCAGAGCACTGCTCTCCTCGATAAGTAGCTGCAACTTAGCTACTTGCGACTCATCTTCGCCACAAGCCGAGAGCATCGCCTTAATCTGAGCACTCTCTTGGGGGGTGGACTCCTCCAAAAGCAGCAACAGAGGGAGAGTTATCTTCCCCTCACGCAGGTCGTTGTTAGAGGGTTTACCACTCTTTGACGATGGACAGAAGTCGAGGATATCATCCTGCATCTGAAATGCAATACCTATATAGTTACCATATCGGGTAATCGCCTCGACCTTTTCGGGTGAAGCGACAGATGCGATAGCTCCTGCCGAGCAGCTCGCTGCAATAAGCGACGAGGTCTTCTTCTCGACTATATTGATATACCCCTCGAAGTCGAGGTCGAGCGTCGAGACGTAGTGAGCTTGAATAACCTCACCTTCGCAAAGTGTTGAGATAACACCACTTAGATGAGTTACGACGTCGTAATATCCGCTCTTTAGTCCAAGCGAAAGAGTCCTTCCCAGGATATAGTCGCCCGTGAGTATCGCATTGCGAGATTGCCACTGAGCGTTGAGCGTTGATTGCCCACGTCGAAGAGAGGAGTTGTCGATAACATCGTCATGAATAAGTGAGGCTAGGTGAATCATCTCTGACATCATCGCCGCCACCCAGGCACGCTCGCCGATATGGTTCTGAGGTGAGTGAATCGCCGCCGACAACATCGCCAAAGTAGGACGCAGACCCTTACCTCTCGAAGATATAGCCAAGGATAACATCTCGCCCATAAGAGGTGAATCGCAGCTAAATTGCTCTGCGACATAGCTATCAAATAGCTCTAGCTCACTCTGAATTGGTTGACGAATTTTCTGTAACATTCTCTCTAATATCTTCTGTAATAACCTAAGGAAAACGCCTAACAAGTCGCAAAAACAATATATTTCGTCATTGCGGGCTACGACCTGCAATCTCTAAATATTATTGACTATCTGCGCATTATGAGATTGCGGGTCAAGCCCGCAATGACGTACATAGGCGAGATTCATACTTATTAGCCGCTCTTCACACGTTGGTAGTGTGCAAAAGTAGTAATTTTTTTGAAAAAATCTTGCAATAACTTATAATCTACCTAATTTTTTTTACCTTTGTAGCTATTTAATAAGCATAGTATGATTGTTAAGATTAAGAGTATTCTTCTACCGTTTCTTGCGGCGATTGCGTTGTATTCAACCTTTTCATTGATATATTTCGCACCTCAGTTGCGTGGCGACACCCTCTCGATGCACGATGTCGAGCAGTATGATGGTATGGCACGAGACATTATCGAGAGCCGCGAGCGCACTGGTGTCGACCCTCAGTGGAATGGTTCGATGTTTGGTGGAATGCCCGCATATATGATTAATGTCTCATATCCGAGTCGACTGTTGCGCCCTGTGGTATCGTGGATGCAAAACCTTATGGCAGAGCCTGCTAGCTTTATCCTCTTTGCGATGGCGGCGATGTGGTTGATGTTGGTGATGATGGGATTTAATAGCTGGGTGGCTATCGTCGGAGGTTTGATGTATGGACTCTCGACATACCTATTCTTGATTATTGGCGCAGGACATATCGCTAAGGTGTGGGCTATGATATACGCTCCGCTGATGTTTGGCGGGGTCTACTTCACTCTAACGCGTAATATGTGGATTGGCGCAGCCTTAACCTCGCTATTCGCCTCGATACAGATTGGCACAAACCACCCTCAGATAACCTACTACTTCTTGATGGTTATGGCGGCATTCTGGCTCTATCGACTCGTCGAGACAGCACGCTCTGGCAGTGGCGAGATATGGCGAGATTTCGCCAAAAGGACAGCTATTCTACTCCTGGCGGGAGTTGTAGCGGTCGGAGCATCTTTTTCGCCACTATGGTATGGTTACGACCACTCCACCGAGACCACACGTGGAGGCTCTCCGCTGACTCAGATGGGTAGCGAGAGCAGCTCATCGGGGCTCGATTTGGAGTACGCAACAGCTTGGAGCTATGGACGTTGGGAGAGTTTCAATATGTTTATCCCCAACTTTATGGGTTCGGACTCGGCGAATAGTTTCTCTGAAGATGGAGCGGTGGCGCAGTCGCTCTCGCCATACGGATATTCACACATCGCACAGCAGCTACCCACATATTGGGGCAAACAACCCTACACCGCAGGCCCAACATATATTGGCGCGGTGGTTATCTTCCTGGCTATCTTCGCTCTATTTGTTAGCTCGAAAAAGCAGTGGATATGGATTGTAGCTATCTCTGCGCTGGCTCTACTGCTCTCATGGGGGCACAACCTGATGTGGTTTACCGAACTGGCATTCAAGATATTACCTGGCTATAATAAGTTCCGTGCGGTCTCGACCACGCTCGCCATCTTGGAGTGGACTCTACCGCTTCTGGCGTGTTATGGAGTCGCAGCGCTATGGTCTAAAGAGGAGCACTCACCACTCACCCTACGCAAGGGGTTGATATGGAGTTTGTCGATAAGTGGAGGCGTGGCACTGCTCTTTGCCCTGGCAGCAGGTGCGATTCTATCGTTTGGTCGCAGTGATGCCCTCAGCCTACTTGTTGGTGCAGGATTCCCCGACGAGATAGCTCGACGTGTCGCCTCAGCTATGGCTCAGGAGAGAGGCGATATCCTCGCTGCGGATGCACTGAGAACGCTTCTGTTTGTGGCTTTGAGCGGTGGCGTTGTCTACGCCTCGATTGCAGGGTGGATTAAAAGAGGTGTGATGTTAGCTCTACTCGGAGGGCTTATAGTGGCGGATATAGCATCGGTAAATTGGCGATATCTATCACACGACGACTTCCAAGCGCCATCAGTGACGAAGGTGCGTCCAACCGCTGCCGACACCGCAATAATGGGTGATAAAGAGCTAGGATTCAGAGTATTCGACGTGAGACGTTCGCCATTCAACGACGCTACAGCATCCAACTTTCACCGCTCTGTTGGTGGATATCATGGAGCAAAGTTGGCTCGTTACCAAGATATCATAACCTACTATCTCAACCAAGGCGATGAGGAGGTTCTAAATATGCTCAACACCAAGTACACCATCACTCGCGACTCGGTTGTTCTACGCCCTCAAGCCAATGGCGCAGCGTGGTTCGTCTCTGATTTGGCGGTAGTTAACTCACCAATCGAGGAGATTGAGGCATTGGCTCAAATCGACACCAAGAGCATGGCGGTGGTCGAGAGTGAGTTCGGGCTGAGCAGCAAGAGCGGATTGGCGGCTGGCACTATAGAGATGGTCGAGTATGAGCCTAACTATCAACGATATGAGAGCTCCTCGCAGGGGGATGGAGTGGCGATATTCTCGGAAATATACTTCGACAAGGGGTGGAGCGTCTATATTGATGGGCAGAGCGTCCCCTACTTTAGAGCAAACTACATCCTTAGAGGGGTGAATATTCCTCAAGGTGAACATGTTATAGAGTGGAAGTTCCGCTCTCCGAATTGGGAAAAGGTCGAGATGGTTACTCTTATCTCGAATATTATAATAATTTTATCACTTATTTTAGCACTAATTTATTATGCGCGAAGAGAGAAGATTAAAGCGTAAAGTACGCAACTCATATATGGTCTCGACCATCAGTATCTCGCTGGTACTCTTTCTGCTGGGAAGTGTCGGTTATGTTATGCTGAGAGCCTTGGATATGGCTGATGGGTTGCGTGATGGGGCTATCCTCAACATTGAACTATCGCAGGATGTAACACCCGAACACCTCGAACAGCTCCGTTGGAACATTGTCCAAGACCCTTTGGCGGTCTCGGTGGTGGTGGTGACTCGTGAGGAGAAGCTCGCAGATGAGGATTTCAGAACAATCTTTGGCGAGGATTTCGAGAGCGTACTTAGCGGAATGAATCCACTGCAAGATAGTTTCGAGGTGCAGCTATCGACCAAAGATGGGGCAGATGTCGACAGGTTTATCCAACGAGTATCCTCGATGCAGGGGGTCGATAAACTCTACTACCCTAAGGAGCTGGTAGATAGTATCAACTCGACAATCGAAAAGGGGCAATACCTTATGATTCTATTTGGCGGTGCTCTGCTATTTATCTCGCTTGTTTTGATTGGCAACACGGTTCGATTGGCTATCTTCTCGCGCCGTCACCTTATCAACACGATGAAGATGGTCGGGGCGACCAAGTGGTTTATAATGAGACCGTTCCTATGGTCTGGACTCAAAAGTGGACTCCTGGCAGGGGTGATATCATCCTCGCTATTCGCAGG
Source organism: Rikenellaceae bacterium (assembly GCA_047178865.1). Lineage (GTDB taxonomy): Bacteria > Bacteroidota > Bacteroidia > Bacteroidales > Rikenellaceae > Alistipes. The sequence continues at coordinate 8,093 of JBCQSY010000009.1, read as the reverse complement.
AGCTATCTACCTATTAAGGGTGCGACTTCCTGAGATTATGCCACTCTCGAACCTTATCGAGGCAGGTGTGATATCGGGCGTAACGATTCTAAGCGGAGGACTTATATCGCTGATATTCACCCTATTCTCGGTTAACCGATTTATCAACATGCGTTCGAATAAGATTCATCTTTTCTAAGCATGACAATCAAGGATATAAAATATAGAAGATGAAAAAAGATAATTTAGAAAAAGAGGCGATGCCTCTATCGAAGAAGAACTACATACTTATAGCTATCGGATTCGCTATCATAGTGTTAGGGTTTCTATTGATGGTGGGAGGAGATGCACCCACCCCCGACTCATTCAACGAGAATATCTTCTCGTTTAGACGCATCACTCTAGCGCCAATCGTTGTTGTCGCAGGGTTCATTTTCGAGATTTACGCAATAATGAAAAAATAGCTATGACAATTTTAGAGTCGATAATTTTAGGTGCGGTGCAGGGTATCACCGAATTTCTACCCGTATCAAGTAGTGGACACCTCCAGATAGCCAAAGAGCTGCTAGGGGTACATATCGAGGAGAATCTAACCTTCGATGTTGCGCTGCACGCAGGTACTGTCTGTAGCACAATCGTGATTCTCTGGAGTGAGGTTAAACGCCTATTCCTGGGGCTATTCTCAACCAAATTCAACCAGGAGCAGAGCTACGTGGCGAAGATTCTACTCTCGGCGATTCCTGTGGTTATCGTCGGGTTTACCTGCCGTGATGCTCTGAACGAGATGCTCTCGTCGAAGTATATCATGTTGATTGTCGGAGCGATGCTCCTTATCACCGCTCTACTTTTGAGCTTTGCACAGTATGCCAAACCTAAGAAGAGAGAGGATATCGGCTGGGGCGATGCTATCATTATGGGAGTGGCTCAGGCGGTGGCTGTGATGCCTGGTATATCGCGCTCTGGCGCAACTATCGCAACGGGCATCCTGCTTGGAGCACGCAAGGAGAGAGTGGCTGAGTTCTCGTTTTTGATGGTCTTGATACCCATTATGGGGGCTTCGCTGCTCGATGTGGTCGATATCGTCAAGGGTGAGGTCGTTTGGCAATCATCCGAACTAATGCCGCTCGTGGTGGGATTCTTCGCAGCTTTTGCTGTTGGAGCTGCCGCATGTAAATTTATGATTGAGGCGATACGTCGTGGCAAGTTGGTATGGTTCGCCATCTACTGCCTAGCGGCATCGCTCCTCTCATTCGGGCTATATATTTGGAATTGATAACCTTTTTTGCTATCTTTGCAAATTATGAGCAACTTTATCGTTAGTGCACGAAAATATCGTCCCGCCACCTTCACCTCGGTTGTAGGTCAGGGACATATCACCTCGACTCTTCAAAATGCAATAGAGCGCGAGCAGCTTGCGCATGCCTACCTCTTTTGTGGACCTAGAGGAGTAGGTAAGACCACCTGTGCTCGTATCTTCGCCAAGACCATAAACTGCACCTCGCGTGAGGGTAGCCAGGCGTGTGATAGGTGTGATTCGTGTCGCTCGTTCAACGAGAATCGTTCACTCAATATCCACGAATTGGATGCTGCGTCGAACAACTCGGTGGATGATATCCGCTCGCTTATCGAGCAGGTGCGTATCATTCCACAGATTGGTCGCTACTCGCTTTTTATCATAGATGAGGTTCACATGCTCTCGGCAGCTGCGTTTAATGCCTTTCTAAAGACACTCGAAGAGCCGCCAGCGCACGCTATATTTATCCTGGCGACAACCGAGAAACATAAGATTCTCCCAACCATCCTCTCGCGATGTCAGATATATGACTTCAACCGCATTAAGGTTGACGACACTATGCAATATCTTGCCCATATCGCCTCACAAGAGGGTGTGGTAAGTGACGAAGAGTCGCTCAACTTGATAGCTCAAAAGGCGGATGGTGGAATGCGTGATGCTCTCTCGATGTTCGATAAGGCGGTATCGTTCTGCGGTGCTCGCTTGGAGTATCACCAGGTCGCTAAGACACTCAATGTCTTGGATTACGACACCTTCTTCACACTTATTGATAAACTTTTGGAGGGGGATTACGTCTCCTCTCTACTAATATACGACAGAGTCCTCTCGCAGGGATTCTCGGCTCAAACGTTTATTTCGGGTCTGGCTCGCCACTGTCGCGACTTGATGGTCTCGAAAGATGCAGCCTCGCTCTCGCTGTTGGAGTATGGTGAGTCGATGCGCGAGAGGTATAGGCAACAAGCCACCGCTTGTAGTGTCGAGATGTTATTCGGTGCGATATCGCTACTCACGGATATTGATTCGAAGATACGACTCTCCTCAAACGAGAGATTACTAGTTGAACTGGGGTTGATGAGAATATCAGGACTTCAGTCAAAAAAAAAATAATCTAACCCTCGACCAAGAGTACCCTCTCCCCGAACTAGGCGCTGAGCTGGCTAAGGTGGCTGAGGCGAAAGTTGAGGTGGTGAAGGTGGCTGAGGTGAAAGCTGAGGCGAGAGAGGTAAAGATTGATATTAAAACGGAGCAGGTTGAGGTTGAGGCAAAGCGTGAGCAGCGTCAACCAACCCCTAAGAGTAAGCTCAAGCCGCTACTGTCGTTCTCGTCACTAATGGCGGGAGAGATTCCCAGCCAAGAGAGCAGCTCGACGCCAGCAGTGCAGGAGGTCGAGGAGTCGTTGGATAGCGACTATGTCGAGAAACTCACCCTCGCGCGCGAGGCGATACTATCGTTTATCGCCAGATGGCGACCTCGTTTTGTGGCGACTTTCGAGTCGATGACCTTCGAGAGAGAGGGTATCTGCATTGCAGTACCAACAACCGAGCTAGAGCAGGAGATACTCCGAGCCAAGACCGAGCTACTCACCAAGGTGGTCGAGATAGCCAAGATTAGGGGCAAAATTGAGTTGAATATAGAGATTAACGAGGCGATACGTGCATCACGACCCATTCGTCTCGAAGATAGAGTAGCACACATAATCAAAGCCAACCCGCTTATCGACAAGCTGAGGTCGGAGCTTGATTTAACTATAGAGTAGTAAAAAACATATATAATTTTAACACCGTAAATGAAGAATTTTGTTGAAGAGCTTGAGTGGCGTGGTATGATTCACACCATAATGCCAGGAGCTAAAGAGCAGTTAGAGAAAGAGATGACATCAGCCTACCTAGGAATTGACCCAACGGCTGATTCACTACATATTGGACACTTGGTTGGAGTGATGATTCTACGTCACTTCCAGGAGTGTGGACACCGCCCTATCGCCTTGATTGGTGGTGCAACAGGTATGATTGGCGACCCTAGCGGAAAGTCACAGGAGCGTAATATGTTGGATGAAAAGACCTTGCGCCACAATCAAGAGGCTATCAAGGCTCAGCTATCACGCCTTATCGACTTCGATAGCGATGCTGCGAATGCTGCTGTAATGGTTAACAACTACGACTGGATGAAGGATTTCTCGTTCCTCGATTTTATTCGTGATATCGGAAAATCAATCACCGTAAACTATATGATGGCGAAGGATTCGGTTAAAAAACGCTTCTCTGGCGAGGGTGATGGAATGTCATTCACCGAGTTTACCTATCAGTTGGTGCAGGGTTACGACTTCCTACACCTCTACCAATCACACAACTGCAAGATGCAGTTGGGCGGAGCTGACCAGTGGGGTAATATAACGACAGGAACTGAGCTTATCCGCCGTAAATTGGGTGGCGAGAATGAGGCTTTTGCCCTAGTTTGCCCACTTATCACCAAGGCGGATGGAACTAAATTTGGTAAGACCGAGAGCGGTAACGTTTGGCTATCAGCTAAATACACCTCACCATACAAATTCTACCAATTCTGGTTGAACGTAAGCGACGAAGATGCCGAGAAGTATATCAAGATATTTACTCTGTTGGACTCTGAGACTATCACCTCGCTTATCGCCGAGCAGCGTGAAGCACCACACACTCGTGTGCTACAAAAGCGTCTAGCTCAGGAGATTACAACGATGATTCACTCTGCCCAGGAGTACGAGAAGGCAGTTGCTGCGACCCAGATTCTATTTGGTGGAGCGACATCCGAGAGCCTACTATCGCTCGATGAGCAGACCCTACTTCAGGTGTTCGAGGGAGTGCCACAATTCACCATCTCCAAAGAGGATTTAGAGTCGACATTCACAGATATCTGTGTTGAGAAGGCTACGATTTTCGCCTCAAAGGGTGAGTGTCGCAAACTTATTCAGGGTGGTGGCGTATCGCTCAACAAGGAGAAGGTGGCGGATGGATTGATGAAGGTTGAACCATCATCGCTTATTGCGGGAAAGTATCTACTCGTGCAGCGAGGAAAGAAGAACTACTACCTAATTATCGTTGAGTAGAGGATGGAGTATAAGGTAAAGATAGAGCGAGCTGAGTTCTACGCCTACCATGGCTGTTACGACTTGGAGCAGAGGGTGGGCAACCGTTTCGAGGTTGATTTGGAGTTGAGTTGCCACTTAGAGCCAAACACCCAGGATGATGTTACTCAGATGGTTAGCTATCTGGATGCCTACAACACTCTCCGCGAGCAGATGGCTCGCACTCAACGCACCATCGAGGTGGTTGCTCTAAATATTATCGAGGCGCTCAAAGCGGGCGACTCTCGAATTAAAGGTGTAAAGTGTAAGGTCTCGAAACTTTCGCCTCCGCTAGGGGGTAAGGTCGAGAGGGCTAGTGTAGAATTTGAGATATAAAGACAATGGCGAGTTTTGGTGATACGATTTTGGAGCTGAGCAACTTCATTTGGGGTGTGCCTATGATTATTATCTTGATGGGTGCTCACCTCTACTTTACTATACGCCTAAAGTTCCCACAGCGCCACCTATTCAAGGCGATGAAGTACTACTTCACCAACGATAAGAGCGAGGGTGATATCTCGCCTTTTGCATCGTTGGCTACGGCCTTGGCATCGTGTATCGGTACGGGTAATATTATCGGAGTAGCGATTGCGGTATCACTGGGCGGGCCAGGTGCGGTCTTTTGGTGTTGGATGACCGGTGTGCTGGGTATGGCGACACGCTATGCCGAGACTCTACTAGCGGTCGAGTATCGAGTTAAGCGCAGTAGCGGAGAGATGGCAGGAGGTGCTATGTACGTACTTGAGCGTGGTTTGAATATGAAGTGGTTAGCGGTGACTTTTGCTCTGCTAACCATTGTTGCATCATTGGGTATAGGTAACACTGTCCAGGCGAACGCTATGGCGACGATGCTCCACTCCGAATTTGGGCTCTCGACTGCGATTTCAGGAGGAGTTCTTGCGGTAGTTGTTGCATTGGTTATACTCTATGGAGTTAAGGGCATAGCTAAGGTTGCCAGCTTCTTAGTTCCATTTATGGCACTCTTCTATATTATTGGTAGCGTGACCATTATCATAATGAATAGTGCGGTGTTGGGTGAGACTATCTCGCTGATATTCAGCGCTGCATTCTCTGCCGAGTCGATTGGTGGTGGAGTTGTTGGTGGCGGAGTAATTATGGCGATGCGTTATGGTATCGCACGAGGACTCTTCTCGAATGAATCGGGAATGGGTTCAACCCCGATTGTTGCAGCTGCGGCACGTAGCGAGAACCCTGTAAAGATGGCTCTAATCGCCTCGACCGGTACTTTCTGGGATACGGTGGTGATATGTGCTATTACGGGTATTGTCCTGGTTAGTAGCGTGATAATAGACCCAACAATCGACTATAGTAGCGGAGCACTCCTCACCAAGCAAGCCTTCTCTAGGTTGCCTTACGGTTCGCTATTTTTAACCATAACGCTGGTCTGTTTCACCTTCTCGACAATTCTGGGATGGTCTTATTACGCTGAGAAAGCTATCGAGTATCTAGGTAACGAGGGTGCGATAAAGTACTTTAGAGTGGTCTGGGTGGTTGTTGCATTTATTGGTGCGATAACCTCGTTGGATTTAATCTGGAATATAGCTGATATAATGAATGCATTGATGACTATCCCCAATATAATATCACTAATACTACTTGTTGGAGTGGTCTCGAAGATAACAAAGGAGTATTTACCAAAGATTTAAAACTAATTTTTATGGAGATAAAAAAGGATAAAAGAGCAACACTTGGACTCAAGATAGGCGCAGTTTTAGTTGCTGCTGGAGGTTCAGTTGGATTGGGTAATATATGGCGTTTTCCCTATGTTTTGGGCGAGGGCGGAGGAGCAGCCTTTCTTATTGTTTATATAGGATTTATCCTACTTTTAGGACTACCCATTATGCTCGCAGAGCTATCATTAGGGCGTTTCACACGCCGTAATGTCTTTGGTGCATTTGAACGCATAGATAAAAGATGGGGGTCGTGTGGCTACTTTGCGGTGTTGACCGTGACGCTGCTTATGGGTTTCTACTATGTGGTATCGGGATGGACTCTCGACTACTTCTTCTCCTCGGTGTCGGGTGCTCTAACCCACGAACATGGAGCTGAAGGATATACCCTACTATTCGAATCGATTATCTCAAACCCCGTTCGACCTATCATCTTCGCAGGGCTCTGCCTACTTATCACCCATACCGTTGTTGCACTAGGTGTTGAGAAGGGTATCGAGAGGTTCTCGAAGGTGTTGATGCCTCTGCTATTTGTTATGCTTATAGTCCTTAGTGTCAACTCACTACTGATGCCAGGCAGGGATGCAGCTCTTAAATTCCTATTCACTCCCGACTTCTCGAAGTTAAGCTCCGAGGTGATACTTCAAGCCTTGGGACAAGCATTCTTCTCGCTATCGCTGGGAGTGGGTGCACATATAACCTACGGCTCTTACTTCTCGGAAAAGGCTAATCTGGGCAGCTCGGCTATCCAGATTACGGTAATCGATACGATGGTTGCTCTATTGGCAGGTGTAATGATATTCCCTGCGGTATTTAGTTTCCCTGCGCTAAGCCACGAGGCTGGACCTTCGTTGGTATTTATAACACTCCCTACTATCTTCGAGTCTCTGCCAATGAGTATGTTATGGTCGTCGCTGTTCTTCGCCTTGTTGGTTATCGCGGCGATAACTTCCGCAATCTCACTTCACGAGGTGGCAACCGCATTCTTTATCGAGGAGTTTAAACTAAAACGCCAATGGGGAGCAGCTATAACCTCCTCTCTTTCAGCTGTGTTGATGGTATTCGCATCGCTATCGCTCACAGGAGTTGAGTGGGGTAGCATACTAGGTAGAACACTCTTCGATTGGCTCGACTACATCACCGCAAACACCCTTATGCCACTTATCGCTATGGCTTCTGCGACGTTGGTTGGTTGGCGCATGAGCGAAAAGAGCCTCCACGACCAGTTGACAAATGGTGGCGAGAACCGCTTTAGAGTATTCAAGGTGTTGCGTTTTCTATTGAGATACGTCTCTCCGATTATACTTCTGCTACTTATGTTGAGTAACCTTCACATCTTCTAACTATGTGGGATAGAGATATATTTCTTTGGCTCAATTTCGATGGAGGCAGCTTCATGGATGGCTTGATGTTATTTGCGTCGGGCAAGTTGACATGGTTGCCTCTATACCTTCTGCTGCTCTACGTGGTGTGGCGCAAGGGAGGTTGGCGAGGAGTCACCTTTTTCCTGCTTGGTGCGGTGGCGATTGTAGCTCTATCGGATATGGTGGCTGGGGTATTTAAACATACTGGGTTGCTCAAAGGGTTACTCCCCGACTTCCCAGCAAGACTACGCCCATCACACACCCCGGAGTTGGAGGGTTTGATTCACAACCTAGCAAAGGGTGGACGATATGGAACAGTTTCGGCACACGCTGCAACCACCTTGGGAGTGGCTGCGTGGAGTATCTACTGCGTGCCTCAACGTTGGGTCTACGTGGTAATGCCACTCTACGCACTTCTTGTTGCCTATTCGAGGATATACCTAGGGGTTCACTTCCCGCAGGATATCCTCCTTGGTTGGGGAGTTGGAGCACTCTCAACAGGGGTGGTTATTGCGGTGGCTATGGGATTGAATAGAGCGAAAAACAGATAAAATAATTAAACTACTAAAAAATAAATGCTGAATTCAACCTGCAAATGCAACTGAATTGAGGTCAAGAAACTATAGGGACATAAGAAAAGGCGAAACAAATCGGAGCCAGGCTCAAAT
>JBCQSY010000008.1:0-70811 GCA_047178865.1 Rikenellaceae bacterium | reverse complement strand
CACTACGCTAACATCTATTGGAATAGATATCTCTCTGCTAGGTTCGCTACCAACGGCTTTGAAGTCGTCCGCTAGAATCTTTATCAGTTTAAGGCTCTTTGTGTAGCCTACGGTGCTGATAAATTGGTCGGCTGGGATTGTCACCTTAGTTCCGCTCACGTCATTAGAGTCGTAAGTTAGCTCAACATCCGAGTCGCTATCCTTGAACACGAAGTTGCTGAATAGAAGTGTGATATCGTCACTCTTTTCTGCGTTAACACTTAAACCTGCGAGGTTAACACTCGAAATAGACAAATCGAGTATGTTACTCGTTGGGTCGAAAGCCACCTGAAGAATACTCTCCACCTCGTCCGGTACTGAGATAGCGATAGTCGAACTATCACCACCGCTGATATCGGTCACAAGGGCGTAGTCGTCGATACCAACCGAGATATCGTCGAATGTAAGCTCTGAGACGAACTGCATCTGGAATTGAGGCGACGATGCCGCACTGCTAACTCCATTTCTAGTACCATAGATTTTAGGCTCTTTAACCGAAACCTCTACCGGTGTTGCGATATCGATATTTACCGCATTATCTACAACTGTCTCATCTGCTTTATAACCTGTGATATAGAAGGCTATCTCGTAGTCACCACTATACGACACAGCGTCGGTGATGGTGATGGTGTTGGTCGAAGAGTCTACACTAACCTCGCTGCCAGAGCCTTCATACGCCTCGATAATATACTTCGAAGGGAACTTGATGGTAATCTCAGGGTAGGTAAGTGTGAACTTCTGCTCTCCTGAGCCAAGCTCCGCCTCCGCTTTGAAGTAGTCGCTGATGCTACAATCAAGTGTGATTTTCGATAGCTTCTTCTCGAAGGTGATGGTGTTGATGCTCTTGGTTGCGTCTGGAAGGTTTGTTGCGTTGACGCCAGTTGAGAACTCTACGTTGTAGTTGCTATCCGCTAGACCCAACGAAAGCTCCGAGCTTAGGCTGGGCGATAGCACAGTTCCCTCAGGGATTTTCAACCACGCTCCAGTAATGCTAGATGGAGCAGGTGAAGCGTTGATATTCATCACCGAGTTGCTCATTGTAATCGAGCCATCTGACGAGATGTCGAACGACTCGTTAATCTCCACCGAGATAGGGTCGATTGTGACATCTGTGCTCTCGATATCGATAGCCACAGGTGCGATATTACCAATCGACACCTTGATACCACCCGCTGCAACTTTGTCGATAGTTTGATCCATCGAGTCGCTATAGGCGATAGATATCACTCCATCGTCGTTGGTGCTAAAATCGCTATCGTCGGTATTCACATCGATAAAATCGTCGATATAGATAGGCAACGTATAGCCAATAGGAATTGTTAATCCACTCGCTCCAATCTGTATCTGGGTCGATATATCTTTATCGACATACTCATCGTCGAAACAACCCACAGCACCCTGCACGGTGATAGCTGCTAGAATCAGATAGAAGGCTCTCTTAAAGGGGAAAGTTCTACTCATAAAATATTAATTTAAAAAATCTGTTTGAACACCTATAATATATAGGTTAAGCCACAAAGGTAGGTATTTTTTCTATAAAAACAGTAATTTTTAATTTTTTTTATACCTTTGTAAGGACTAAACTATTTCTGCTATGAAGAACCTAAGACCAATCTTACCTGTGGCACTAACTGCTGTGGCTCTATTGCCATCATCTCAGCTATTGGCTAAAAGCTCAAAAAAGAGCACCACACCATCGAAACCAAACATCGTATTTATAATCACCGACGACCAGGGTATGGGCGATTTGGGATGTATGGGTAACCCATATATCAAGACCCCGAATATCGACAACTTCTATCAAGATGCTGTGCGTTTGACTAACTACCACGTCTCGACAACCTCTGCGCCTAGCCGCTCGTCGATTATGACAGGTCGCCACTGTAACCGTGTCAATGCGTTCCACACCATCGCAGGTCGCTCGATTATCTTCAACGACGAGGTGACTCTAGCTCAGGTGTTGGCTCAAAATGGCTACACTAATGCTATGTATGGTAAGTGGCACTTAGGCGACAACTACCCCAACCGCCCCGAAGACAGGGGATTCCACGAGGTGGTACGTCACGGTGGTGGTGGAGTAGGGCAGGGACCCGACTACTGGAGTAACGACTACTTCGACGACACATACTACCACAACGGCATCGAGCAGAAGTACGAGGGTTACTGCACCGACGTATTCTTCGACGAGGCGTTAGACTTTATCGAGAAGAACCAAGAGAACCCATTCTTCTGCTACATCGCAACCAATGCGCCCCACTCGCCATATAACGTCCCCGAAAAGTACCTCGATATCTATCAAGGAGACGAGTTCGAGAAGGTTGGCGAGCGCACACGTCGCTTCTACGGTATGATTACCAATATCGACGAGAATTTCAAGCGCCTCGAAGACAAACTCGACAAACTTGGTCTCACCGAGAACACCATCCTAATCTTTACAACCGACAACGGAACTGCCGCAGGTGCGTCGACCTTCAACGCAGGGTTAAAGGGTGGTAAAGGTGCTGTGACCGATGGAGGACACCGTGTGCCGTTTATCGTAAGATGGCCTAATGGCGAGATTACAGGTGGACAAGATATCGACAATCTGCTCGCGCACTACGACCTGCTCCCAACATTTGTGGAGCTCACAGATAGCGACTTCTCACCAGCTAAACCGCTCGATGGTAAGAGCTTTGCAAAGCTGTTTAACGACCATGCGGCTGAGTGGGAGAACCGTATTCTCTATATGGATACACAGCGTGAGCAGAACCTCATTAAGTATAAGAGCTATGTGGTGATGGATGATACTTGGCGACTAATTAATGGTAACGCGCTCTACAATATCAACGAAGATAGAGCACAACAGAACAACGTTATCGAGGAGCATCCAGAGGTTGCAGCGCGCCTAGCTGAGGGGTATGAGCGTTGGTGGGACTCTCTAATGGCGGATAACTTGCAGGAGCGCAGTTCATATATTATGGCTGGCTCACCTAAGGAGAACCCTGTGCGTATCTCCTCACACGATATGCATATCGGTGAGTACTTCAATATGTGGCACCAAAACCATGTGTTGAATGTGTCGCCAGGCACAGGATTGTGGAAAGTTCAGTTCCTCGAAAGTGGCAACTACACCATCTCAGTGTGTCGATTCCCTCGTGAGAGTGGATTTGAAATCAACGCTACATTCCCAGCACAAGAGAAGGAGCGCAAGTACGACTCAACCGCTCCAGCAAGCACCAAAGATGACTTCGCAAAGGCTACGCTCTATGTGGCAGGTAAAAAATGTAGTGCTGATATTGCGCAGGGTGATAAGGAGATTTCATTCGATTTGACTATCTCAGAGGGCAAATACGACCTCTACGCCAACCTTGTCGACTCGCAAGGGTTTATCTACCCAGCGTATTATCTCTATATCGAGAAGAAGTAATATTAAGAATTAAGAGTTAAGAATTATTTTTTATTAATTCTTAATTCTTAATTGAAAAATGTCATTCCGAGCGTAGTCGAGGAATCTCCTGGTTTACTGAGAATTTACTGAGTCGGTCTGAGAATTTGCTGAGACTCAGTTCTTCTCAGTTTTTCGAGATTGCAGAGCAAATTATTTGGTTAACGCAATATTTTTTCTTATATTTGCAGTGACTTTCATATTCACACAAGGTAGGGAAACCTGCCTTAAAAGCTGAGGCGGGCATTTTTATGCTCGTAGCTCACTATATACATGGGTGGTTTTACCTCCCGTGTAGGCTATTAATGTACCTACTGCCTTGTGTGGTGAAAGTCAACGGGTCAGGCGAAATCACCCTTTTTTTTCTCCTGCCCGATATGTTTAACCAACTAAAAACTAAGGCAATGGATAAAAGACACAACGTTAAGTTAACAACCTCTAACTCGTTCGAGCTAGACCCTCAAGAGATTAAGCAAATCTACATCACTCTATCACTTCTCCACCACCGCTATATGCGGATTCCCAACTACCCAGAGCGACCACTGATTGAGGCTCTCGAAAAGGATTTCAAGAGGTTCTATCAAGAGATGGTTATCCAAACCAACCAAGAGCCCAATAATCTAACACTTAGTAGGTTAAAAGCGTTCTTTGAGATACATTGCAAGTTTTTGAAGGGATTTATCCTTGATTATAAGGAGCAGGAATAACCAAGAGATTGCGGCTCTCAGGCCGCAATGACGTATATTATAGATATAATTACATAATGAATTTTATTCTGTAATTCATTTAGGACAGGATTGACTTAGAGGCAGCAATGACGGTTGGGGTTACTCTATGCTCATTGCGGGCGAGTACTCCGGGTTAGCGTCGAAGGTCGTTGGGGCGTTGGTTGCCTTTAGCCACTCGTTTAATCTCTGGAGTAGTTCCTCTCGGATGTCGGGGCGTGTTTGGGATAGGTTTTCGCTCTCCGAGGCATCGGTTGCAAGGTTGTAGAGTTCGCAGCTATCATCTTCGTAGAGGTAGATTAGTTTCCAATCGCCTGAGCGGATGGTGGAGTAGGGTGTAGCTCTAAAGCCCTTATTGCCCGAATACCCTTGGAGGTATGCGGGGAAGTGCCAGAAGATATCTCTATCGTAGCTCTCTGTCTCGATTAGGGTGAAGATATCCTCTCCGTCTAACCCTTCGGGGCTCTCTGCTCCTATAGCCTTGGCGAATGTTGGGTAGAAGTCCACCCCCGTAACTGGGACATCTGTTCGACTCCCTGCGGTGGTTTTACCGCTCCACTTTATCGCTAGAGGAACTCGACTACCTCCCTCGTATGGAGTGCCTTTACCACCCCTTAGAGGGTAGCAGTTTGTGGGGTGTGAGCCTCCATTATCGGAGTATAGGACGGCGATTGTATCATCCTCGATAGCTAGCTTCTCGATGGTCTCGATGATGCGCGAGAAGCTGATATCGACACTCTCAATCATCGCTGCGTATGTGGGGTTATTGTGGAGAGAGTCAGCTTTTCTACTCTCATACTTGCGTTGTAGCTCCTCTCCTGGCGAGACTATTGGCGTATGGACTCCGTGGTGGGATAGGTAGAGGAAGAAGGGTTCATCTCGATTATCGGTTATGAACTTTATCGCTTCGTCGGTCAATCTATCGGTCAGATATTCGCCTTGGTCGCCCTCTTCAAGACCGATGTGAGAGAGCCCTTTTTTATCGGTGTAGGGGTAGAAGTAGGAGTATGGTGTTCCTGCTCTGTCGCCCGCTATATTGTGGTGGAAACCCTGCGAGAGAGGGCCTGTGTTGCCACCATTGAGGTCTGAGCCTAAGTGCCACTTTCCGATGCTAGCACACCTATACCCTGCATCTGAGAACATCTCGCCCATTGTGTAGAACTCCGAGGCTACATCGACCCTATTTTTCGCAGCGATAAATTTGCGACTCTTTGCATCGCCTCTATCTCCTGTGCCTACGGTGTAGACCCCATGTCGAGGTGTGTAGACTCCTGTCATTAGACAGGCACGTGCCGGAGCTGAGTTGGCAGCCGCCGAGTAGCTATTCTCGAAGAATAGACTCTCCGATATAAATTTATCGATATTGGGGGTCTGGTAGAAGCTGCTGCGCCCCTCGAAACTAATATCCGAATAGCCCAAATCGTCGATAAGAAAAAATATAACATTTGGTCTCTCTGCCGCCTGAGCAGCCTCCATGCCAACACCACTTATGGCAATCGAGAGAGTTGTTGATATTAATAATTTAGTAGTAGCCATCTCAATTAAGGGTTGAAAAGTTATTCGTTTTTTTGAGCTATTTCAGAGTATCTATACCTTCAAAGTCAAGCAAGCCACCATTAAATCTATCGAAATCAGACTCGAATAACCTGTCTTGAATAACCCTGTACTTCTCAAACTCACTCTCGGCAAAGGCTTTGGCTACTTCAGCGGATACAGAACCAATATTATTAAGCACCTCATACTCATTGAATTGCAAGAATGCATCTAATTTTTTCGCCCAATCTTCCATTGTCATAGGTATCTTGCGTGTTGCTTGATTTTCAGCATAATCCAAATACATTGATACAATGCGATCTAAACCCTTAATCTCACTCTCCTTTAGATAGTTCTTAGCGATAGAGACATCAGATTTTAACACTTTGCCCTTTGGGGCACTCTTCCAGGTTGTTAATCCCATCGACTCTTTGGTGCTGTCTGCTCGCTCCATTATCAGCTCTGCGGCAGTGTGGTTATGTATTGCAAAATGCAGTTTATTCTGAACTGTAGCGAAGAAATTGTGGGTCGTCTCACTCCCTGCATCATAGTCAAAAGCCGTAGAGTATATATCTGCAATCTTTTGGTAGAAACGTCTTTCGCTCGCACGTATCTCACGAATCTCCTCTAATAGAGCATCGAAATAATCAACTGAAAATAGTGTGCCATTCTTCATCCGCTCCTTGTCAATGACATAGCCACGAATTGCAAAATCACGCAGGATTGCCGTTGCCCACTGTCTAAAAGCGGTAGCTCTCTTTGAGTTTACTCGATACCCAACAGCAATAATAGCGTCAAGATTATAGTGCTTGGTCTTGTAGTTCTTGCCATCTGTTGCAGTTACCGAGTAATCCTCGGCAACTGAATCTTGGTCTAACTCGCCATCTGCAAATATATTCTTCAGGTGTAGGGATATGTTGTCAGTAGAGCAGTCAAATAGCTGTGCCATAAGTTTTTGACTTAGCCATATAGTCTCCCTTTCAACTCGAACCTCAATGCCATCTTCATTCGTTTGAGATGTAAATATCAAGAACTCGGCGGTGCTGTTGCGTATCTGTATCTCTTTTTTAGCCATATTTCACTCGGTTATTGTATAATCGTCCTCCAAAGTTACTTAATTTTTCTGAATATTTGTCTAGCTAAACAGAAAAACGACAACATAGGTGATATTAAACCTATGTTGTCGTTCTATATATTCGCTAAGGGATTCTCCGCTTCTTAATTGGCATTGCTTATCGAGAGGAACTCGAAGGTGTTGTTGCCAACGCTCCAGTAGTTGCCATTGATGGTCGAGCCGTTGTTGGTGCTGGTCGTGAGGTTCACGCAGCTGCGGGTATATATCATGCCTAATCCACTTCCGAACGATGTCGAATCGAGAGTAAGAGAGGTTGATGTACTTGCTAAGTCGATATTGGTGAGTGAAGTACATGCGTAGAATACATTTGCGCTAAGCTCTTCAGCACCAGCGAGGTTGACATCCGTAAGTTTTATGTTATTGTAGAAGGCGTATTCCCCGATGGTTGTAGCTAGAGGCATCTCGATGCTCGCTAACTTCCTACAACCTCCAAATGCCCAGTCGCCAATCGAAGTGACTAGTGGAGAGTTGATTGACTCCAAATATTCACACCATCCAAATGCATCGTATGGTATCTCTAGCAGTGAAGGCATCTCCACGGTAGCCAATTTTTTACATGAGTAGAAGGCAGAAGAGCCTAGAGATGTCACCAATGGGAAGTCGACCGAGGTGAAGCTATCACACGAGTAGAACGCTCCGGCTGGTATCTCGGTGAGTAGTGGCATATCGATTGCACCTAACAATTCGCAATATGCAAAGGCGTAAGTTCCAAGAGATGTTACCGCGCTGAAATCCACCTCTGTAAGTAGGGCACAGTCGTAGAATGCCTCATCTCCGATAGTTGTAGCTAGTGGAGCTTTCACAGAGCATAGATACGAGAAAATCTCCTCATCATCGTCGTCGTCATCATCATCATCCGAGGTATCATCATCCTCTACCTCGACAAACTTAAGAGCGTAGGCAGGGAATCCCTCGATATTTGGGAACTCCAACTTCATGCTGCGTCCCAAGTCGTAGATTACCGTACGTAGAGTTGCGAAATCGTTAACTGTTGGAGTGCCTGAATCGGTTATCTCCCAGTAGTTTGAGTAGACCTCAGAGATATCATCAGGGATGCTCGATAGGGTGAATGTCAATAGTGGGTCGACCGTTACGATACAGCTCGCCGTTACGGTCTTATCATCATCATAAACATTTCCATCATCATCCTCGTAGCTGATATCGTTTGTTAGTGTGATAGTTGCAACACCCGCAGAGACAGCGACAACTGTACCATCATAGACAGTGGCTACGCTCGTGTCGCTACTTGACCACGATAGACTCATTGCATTGGCGTCAGATGGGGTGTATGTAGCGGTTAGAGTCTGCTCCATAGTTGAGTACATATCGAGAGTCTCGTAGTCGAGAGTCATACCTGTCAAGGTGATAGAGCCGGTACTCGTTGATGTCGATGTCGAGTCATCTTTACAACTAATGCTGCCCAAGATGAGCAGCCCAAGGGTTAGAATAGTATATAATCTTCTCATAATCAATTATTTTACAGCTATAGCCTCAATTTCGACCATCACAGCGAGTGGGAGTTTAGCCACCTGGTAACAAGCTCTAGCAGGCATCTGCGATGTGAAATATGTAGAGTAAACGCTATTCATAGCTGTAAAATTGCCTATATCATCCAATAAAACAGTTGTTTTCACAATATTTTCAAGGGAGTAACCAGCCTCTTCCACTATCGCCTTAATATTTTCAAGGCATTGACGAGTCTGCTCCTCGATGGTTTCAGGGGTCAATCCAGTGGCTCTGTTGATAGGTATCTGCCCTGATACATAGAGAGTTCCGTTAGCCTCGATAGCTTGTGAATATGGGCCTACCGCAGCAGGAGCTTTGTCTGTTGATATTACTTTTTTCATAATGTTTCTTTGTTTTCTTGTGCAAATTTAGATAAAAGTTACTATTTTAGCCACTGAAATGGGAAAAAATTTATGAAAAAGATTAATTTTGTGCTTTTAATCGCTCTATTGGGCGTGATGGTAGTGGGTTGTTGCCCATGTCGCAAGGCCTCGTCGGTGGTTCAATATATCGATTTGGGGAGTAGCTGGCGAGCTGTTCAGATGGGTAGTCGACAGATTCAACCAAGCGATGAAGGTAGCTATACTTTAACCTTTGGGGTGGATGGTTCGATTGCTGGAAAGGGCGACTGTAATCGTATTATGGGTAGCTTCGAGAGCTCCGAGAGCCGTACTTTAACTCTGAGTGGATTGGCTACAACTCGTGCGATGTGTCCCGATGCTAAGATGGAGAGTAGCTTTGTCGAGGCGTTGCAGAGCGTAGATAGCTATAGTATTGATGGTGAGATGTTAATGCTGCTTCGTGAAGGCAGCGTGGTTCTAATTTTGGAGCGAAATGAGTAGTGGTGAATTTATGAAATATAACTCCATCGAGCAGATGGTAGCGGAGGATATCGAGCTGATTAACGAGGCTCGTAAGGCTCTGTGTAAAGCCCATGCTCCATACTCCAACTTCAAGGTGGGAGCTGCCGTACGCCTAAGTAGTGGTCGAGTGGTTCATGGTTCGAACCAGGAGAGCGAGGTCTACCCCGCAGGGATGTGTGCCGAGAGGGTTGTGCTCTTCTACACCGCCTCGGAGTATGCCAACGACCTGATAGAGAGCGTGGCTATAGCTTCATCGCCATCGCAGAGGGAGTGCTCACCATGTGGAGAGTGTCGACAGGTGCTGCTCGATATGGAGCGTCGCCAAGGCTCACCCATCAGAGTGATAATGAGTAGCGAGAGTAGTGCAACTGTTGCCCCAAGCGCAGAGAGCCTCTTGCCGTTGAGTTTTAAATTGTAAAATTGTAAAAAGATAAAAATATG
This sequence comes from Rikenellaceae bacterium, assembly GCA_047178865.1. Lineage (GTDB taxonomy): Bacteria > Bacteroidota > Bacteroidia > Bacteroidales > Rikenellaceae > Alistipes. Next base: position 61,145 of record JBCQSY010000008.1, on the reverse strand, counting down.
TTTCAAGGAAAAGATATCATCTACGAAGATAACCACATTATCGCTGTCAATAAGCGAAGTGGCGATTTGGTGCAACCCGACCCAAGTGGTGCATCAGCACTCGAAAACGAGATTAAGAGCTTTATCAAAGTTCGTGATAATAAACCAGGTGAGGTCTACCTCGGTGTGGTTCACCGTATTGACCGCCCGGTGAGTGGTGTGGTGCTCTTTGCCAAGAGCTCGAAGGCTCTGGTGCGCCTCAACGAGATGTTGCGCGATGGGCAGATTCAAAAACGCTACTGGGCTGTGGTCGAGGAGCGTCCCGAAGAGCTCTCAGCCGAGCTGGTTCACTATATCGAGAAAGACCCAAAAACACGCCGTTCGAGAGTCTATATGACCCCTAAAGGTAGCTCGAAGATAGCTAAACTCAAATATAACCTCAAGGGAGCAAGTAAGAACTTCACTCTTCTCGAAGTGGAACTTATGACGGGTCGCCACCATCAAATCCGTGCGCAGCTCTCGAAGATTGGCTCGCCAATCCGTGGCGATGTTAAGTATGGCGCAGCTCGTACCCTCCCCGAAGGAGGCATCATGCTCCACTCACGCTCAATGACCTTTATCCACCCCGTGCGTAAGGAGTCGATAACAATCACCGCCCCAACTCCATCACATGATGGATTGTGGAACTATTTCGAAGAGGCATTCGTTTAATATCGAGCGATTAACAAGGCGATTTTCGGCACTTCCCTCACCTCTTAAATCCTCACGTACAATTAGTACGCTGCGGTTTAAGAGGTTTCACGAAAGCCCCAAAACTCATCCTTGTTAATCACTCTCTGCTTAGAGGCAGCTTGTTAGTTGCCAAAACGTCATTGCGGGCTTTTGACCCGCAATCTCAAACAAGCAATGTCATTCCGAGCGAAGTCGAGGAATCTCCTCCAACAATGGAGGCAGTTCCCGAATGGGGAACGTCGTAGACAGTTTCCGAATGGGGAATGTCGTATCGTTACGCCTCTTGTTCCATCATCTGAGTGATACCCAGTGCTTTAGCTACTCCTGCGCCATATCGAGGGTCTGCTTTGGTGCAGTTCTCGACGTGTCGCTCCTTGATAAAGCTCTCCGAGTCGCCCATAGCACGTGCGGTATTATCGAAGAGAACTTGCTGCTGCTCCTGGCTCATTAGGCGGAATAGGTCGCCTGGCTGAGTGTAGTAGTCGTTATCGTCCTCGCGGAAGTCGAAGCTGTAAGCGTCGCCACTCAGAGCCAATGGTGGCTCTTTAACCTCTGGCGACTCACCCCACAGCCCATAGCTATTGGGTTCGTAGCCTAACTTCGAGCCTTGGTTACCATCGGTTCGACCTCGACCATCGCGGTGGTAGATATTGAGCATCGGACACTTAGAGCGATTCACGGGTATCTCGTGGTGGTTCACACCAAGCCTATATAGCTGGGTATCACCATAGGAGAATAGTCGCCCTTGCAACATCTTGTCGGGCGAGAAACCTATGCCGGTAACGTGGTTCATCGGGTTGAATGCCGCCTGCTCGACCTCTGCGAAGTAGTTCTCAGGGTTGCGATTAAGCTCCAAAACACCCACCTCGTGGAGTGGAAACTCTTTTTGCGACCACACCTTCGTTAGGTCGAATGGGTTCATGCGAAACTCCTTGGCTTGCTCCTCGCTCATAAGCTGCACCTTCATCGTCCATTGTGGGAAGTCGCCTCGCTCGATAGCCTCGTAGAGGTCGCGTTGGTGCGACTCCCTATCTTTGCCGATTAGAGCCTCAGCCTCAGCATCGGTTAGGTTCTTGATACCCTGTTGAGTATGGAAGTGGAATTTGACCCATGTGCGCTTGTTCTCACCACTTATAAAGCTATAAGTGTGGCTTCCGAATCCGTGCATATGTCTATACGATGCGGGGATACCCCTATCGCTCATTGTGATGGTTACCTGGTGGAGTGCTTCGGGGAGTAGAGTCCAGAAGTCCCAGTTCGAGTTGGGTGAGCGTAGGTTGGTGCGAGGGTCGCGCTTGACTACATGGTTCAAGTCGGGGAACTTGAATGGGTCGCGTAGGAAGAATACAGGGGTGTTGTTACCCACCAAATCCCAGTTACCCTCGTCGGTGTAGAACTTGATGGCGAAACCTCTAATATCACGCTCAGCATCGGCTGCACCCCTCTCGCCAGCGACGGTCGAGAACCTCATGAAACACTCGGTCTGCTTGCCAATTTCAGCGAAAATCGAGGCGCAGCTATAGTTGCGCACATCTCCCGTTACGGTGAATGTTCCGAACGCACCAGAGCCCTTGGCGTGCATACGTCGTTCGGGTATCACCTCACGGTCGAAGTGACCTATCTTCTCCAAAAACCAAGGGTCTTGAAGTAGAACTGGACCTCTGCTACCTGCGGTCTGAACATTTTGATTATCTGAGACCCTGCGCCCAGATGTGGTTGTGATTAAATCGTGATTTTTCATACTCTTTACCTCCTATTTTTATGTTGCGGGAGAGGACTCCCAAATGTGTAACGCTACAAAAAAAAGCGAGGTGTTATTAACCTCGCTTTAACTCATATGCTCCTCTGCGCCTATTTCCTCTTGGGAAACCACCCTTTCGCAACCCTCTCGCGCTGCTCGAATAGCTCCTTGATAGTCCAAAACGAAGAGAAACCGATGACTCCCAAAATTGCTGAGAATAAAACGTTGGTAACAATAACCGACAGAATCATCGCCGCAATACCCAGCACCAAGAACCACCACCAGCAACCCACGCCAAAGTAGTACTCACACTTGATAACAATAGGATGAAACGTACCAATTACTAGGAATGTCGATATTCCAATAACAATGCCTAAAAGGTTGTAAGAGATTAAAAAGTCCATATTTGTCTATATTTTTGTCAAAAGTATAATAAATTTGCAAATAATGCAACCGCTAGAGAAGGAAGATTACAATGACGATGATATATCCTACAAGTGAGACCTTTGCATTGACCAAGCAGCTGCGAACCAGGTCGCTGTGGGTTAGCTCTCTGTTGTTGTCGCCAATGTAGGGTTTCTCGACCACCTTGCCAAAGTAGACGTTATCGCCACCCAGTTGACAATCCAACACCCCAGCGATAGCCGCTTCGGGATAGCCTGCGTTGGGGCTAGTGTGTCGATTGGCGAACTTAAAGATAGACCTCACCGCCTTGGGACTCAACTCGACCAGTGCGATTAGTAGCGCTGTGATGCGTGAGGGGATAAAGTTAGCCACATCGTCCATCTTCGCCGAGACGTAGCCAAACTCTTTGTACCTATCACTTTTGTACCCCACCATCGAGTCGAGCGTGTTAACCATCTTATATGCCATCATCATGGGCACTCCACCCAAGGCGAGGAAGAGTAGCGGAGCTATAGTTCCATCGCTAAGGTTCTCCGAGAGTGTCTCGATTACCGCAGAGCGTATCTTGGCTGGGGTGAGTTGAGAGGTGTCTCGCCCCACAATCATCGAGAGCTGCTGGCGTGCTCGTGTGATATTACCACGATTTAGAATCCTCTCCACCTTGCGAGCCTCGTCAATCAGGCAGCGTGTACTCACTCCCCAGAAGATAAATAGAGTGGTGAATATCATCCACATTATGGGGTGTTGCAACAGCGCTTTATTGATAAAGAAGAGCAGAGTGTAACATCCACCCACCAGAGCGAGCCACATCACTCCACCCTTTAGGCGGCGCATAGCTCCTTGGTTTAGCCACCTCTCCAGTAGTGATATGCTACTTCCAAAGATGCGGATTGGGTGAGGCATCCAGTATGGGTCGCCTACCATTGAATCGAGCAGAAAGGCGATGATTGCGGCAATAATAAAACTATCTATCTCCATGCGAATTAAGGTTTGAAAAATTATTTATTTTTTGAGCTATTACGGAGCAATAAACTAGTGTTTTCTTCTTTTTTATATTCTTACCCCTCCTCTAGGAAGATGACTAATAAGTTGCAAAAACACTCTATTTCGTCATTGCGGCCTCCGAGCCGCAATCTCTTTTTTTTGTCATCCTGAGCGCAGTCGAAGGATCTCAAGGTGGTAATCGGTCTCCATTATTGTAGGAGATGTTTCGACTCGCTCTGCTCGCTCAACATGACAGGCTGGAATGAGATTGCGGGTCAAGCCCGCAATGACGTGCATAGGTGAGGTTTATAATTAATAGTCACCCTCATCTATAACTATCTATCTCCATGCGTTAAGTGCTTTTATTAACTCTCTATTATGCTCGCTGCTCTGTGCTGCGATGCGGAAGTGTTGAGGTGTTAAATCTTTGAAATTCGAGGCGTTGCGTATAAGTATAGCGTGCTCGTCGACCAGGTAGCGGTGTAGCTCCTCGACTCCTCGACCATCCACTATATTACAGAGGAAGAAGTTGGCATCCGAGGGTGTAACTTCGAGGTAGTCAATCTTCGATAGCTCCCTTTGTAGATACTGCGACGATAGGAGTAGCTCATCAATATCGGGTGCTAGCGAGGCGTAGTTATCCATAATAAACTCACCTGCGGCAAGCGACAGTGCGTTGACACTCCATGGCGGACGCAGCTCCATTGCCGTCTTGATAATCTCTCTATCTGCGATGATATAGCCTAGCCTCAGACCAGGGATTCCAAACGATTTAGTCATCGAGTGTACCATTATCATATTCTCGGCTATGGAGTCGTGGGTGTAGTCATCACGCGAGGCGGAGAGGTCGTTGTAGGCTCTGTCGACAACAAACAGCGTCTGTTCGCTATCGCGAGCTATATCCACAATATCCTCTATGGGCACTCTGAAACCATCTGGGTTGTTGGGTGTTCCAATCCACACCGAGTTGAACACTGCGAATTTATTTTTGTAGAAATTATTTAGCGGCGAGAAGTATAGCAGATGTTTATAGACCGAGCAGCTATCCTCATACTCAGCAAATGATGGGGTGAAAATCAAGCTGCGTGGCTCATAATTTATCCTGTGGGCGATAAGGTGAGCAATAAGGTAGAAGCTCTCAGCAGAACCATTACACACCATCACACAATCGGGTGAGATGTTGTGGTGGGCTGCAATCTTCTCTCTTAAAACTTGCCCCATCGGGTCGGGGTAGTTCTCGATGGTGGTGAGCGTGGTTTTAAGGTGCTCTATTATCTTGCTAGAGTGGTTGTTAAAGGCGATGTTAGAGCTGAAGTCAATCTTCACTCTACCGCCATAATTATATCTATCGTTTCCGTGTCCTTGAAGCATCGTATTTGGATTTTGTAATGTTATTAAGTAATTTGAGCAGTTACGTGGTGGTGGCGTAATCGTTGTTTATACTCTTACCCCACCCCTAATCCCCTCCCTCAGGGAGGGGACTCTAGGTCGCTAAAGCTCCATTATTTATATCTGTTTTTTTAGTTGTGAGTTGCTGAGAATTTACTGAGTCTTACTGAGATTCAGTTCTTCTCAGTTCTTCTCAGTTTTTCTCAGTTCTTCTCAGAACCCAAACGTCATTGCGGGCTTGAGTTCCTCTTCCTCCTTCGCACCTCGGCAAATCGAGCAAGCTCGTTTGCACTCGGTTTGTCGTCGGTTGACCCGCAATCTCATTTTTTTCCTGTCATGCTGAGCGTAGTCGAAGCATCTCCTCCAATAATGGAGAGCGCCTACCATTATCTCTTACTGAAACGTTGTGCTACCTTGAGATTCTTCGACTTTACTTCGTTTCGCTCAGAATGATATTTTTGGGTGCTAACTCTTAATTTCTAACTCTTAACTCTTAATTAATTTATATATATACTCCATATCGACCCTCTCGCGGATAGCATCAGCGAGCAGGTTATAGTTGCGCTCCTTCATGGCTTGGTAATCCTCGACTATCGTGTCGGTTACCCCGACACATCTTAGCACCGACTCCACAACGCTCTGATTATCAAATATTCCATGGACATAGCTACCCCAGCACCTATCGCTCTGGTAGTAACCCTCCTTTTCACCACTATCCATAACAAGCAGCGGTGAGTCGCCTTTGCTCTCGCCTGCATGAATCTCGTAACCCTCTCCGTGAGCTGGGGAGTTCAACATTGAGAATCGGCATTGACGAGTGGTCTTACCACCCTTGATGGTGGTGGTGATGGGTATTATTCCAAGTCCTGCCACCTGCTCAACATCGCCCTCGATACGCTCAGGGTCGAAGATACTCTCACCCATCATCTGATAGCCTCCGCAGATGCCGTAGAGTGGTTTTCCCTCCTTGTGGTGTTTGAGTATCGCAGCATCGAGAGCCATACGTCGCATATATAACATATCCGAAATGGTGCTCTTCGAGCCGGGGATGATTACAATATCCGCAGCCTCAATCTCGCTGCTACTCTCGACATATTTAAGGTTCACCCCCTCACACATCGCCAGGGTGTTGAAGTCGGTGAAGTTGGAGATGCTCGCAAGTCGAACCACCGCAATATTTATAGCATTCTCTCCCTTCTCGACCCTCTTTACCTCATCGAGCGATACGGAGTCCTCCTGCTCGATAAATATATCCTTGAAGTAGGGTAGCACCCCGATAACAGGGACTCCGGTAATCTCCTCTATGATGCGTCGTCCATCGTCGAAGAGCGAAATATCACCTCTGAACTTATTGATAATCACACCCTTGATAAGCCTGCGCTGCTCTTCGGGGAGGAGCTTAATCGAGCCATAGACCGATGCAAAAACGCCTCCTCTGTCGATATCCGCCACTAGAATCGTCGCAGCATCGGCATACTCCGCCATGCGCATATTGGTGATATCGTTGCGCCAAAGGTTCATCTCCGAGATGCTCCCAGCACCCTCCATAACTATCGGGTTGTAGGCCTCTTTGAGCTTGTCGAATGATGACTTCACCTCGACAAAAAGTTCGTCGCGACTCTCCTGTCGGAAGTACTCCACAGCGCTGCGATTCCCGATAGGTCGACCATGCAGCACCACCTGCGAGGAGTGTGAACTGATGGGTTTCAACAGCAGCGGATTCATCAAGGCTGAGCACTCGACACCTGCCGCCTCGGCTTGAACCGCCTGTGCTCGTCCAATCTCCAAATTATCTGGGGTTGGGTAGCTATTGAGCGACATATTCTGCGCCTTGAATGGGGCAGGTGAGTAGCCATCCTGCTTGAAAATACGGCAGAAACCGGCATTAATCACCGACTTGCCCACATCCGAGCCAGTCCCAACAAACATTATAGGTTTTAATTTTTTCATCTATCTAGTACCAATTAAGGTTTTTTACCTCTCTATCCACACGCTATCAACTCACCATACTCAATCTGCATATCGAACACCTCGCCGCTTGTAGCTCTGCCAAGAACCACCATCGCCGCACGTATAACGCCCGAATGTGTCACAACCAAAACATCACCCTCAATGCTCTCAATATCAGTGAACAACGAACGTACTCTTACCATCAAATCCTCGAACGACTCACCACTTGGGGTGGGTGTCGAGGTGAAGTTATCGAACCATGCCTTGCCCTGTGGGGTTAGGAATATATCATCCCACGTCACACCCTCCCACTCACCAAAATTCATCTCCTTGGCTCTATCGTCGAAGGTTATCTCACCACCCTGCGCCACTCTATGGGCAAGGAGTCGACACCTCTTTAGTGGGCTGCTGTATATCTCGCTAAAAGACAACTCTTTGACTCGCTCTACAGCGGCAGTTAGCTCAGCTTCGCAGCTGCTCTCTAGCAGTCCAATATCGCTAAAGCCGTAGCAGATGCCAGGTTCGATATCGGGGGTAGTATGGCGCAGTAAATATATCATAACCCTGCGTATATTATAACCACAGCGTAGAGCAGTAGTTCGCTCACCTGCTGCAATGCTCCGAGTGTGTCGCCTGTACACCCTCCGATTTTACTTCGCAAAAAGTTGCGGTATAGTGCAATAAGCAACCCCATCACCGCAATATATATCGCCGTCTGAGCCCATCCTAGTATCGCCGCAGGTAGCAGTCCAGTAACCACCGCAACCGCTATATTTGTGCTGCTCACACCCAGCGAAGCGTGGCTCGATTTCGACCTCTCACCTTTGAGATAAGGGCATACTCGAAGCATAATAACCGAGGGAACTCGGCTCGCGCCCTGTGCGGCAATAAGCCACAGAGCTATCATCGCGCTACCGCCTAATGAGCTGATTAACATAAACTTCAACATCGAGGAGATGATTAGCGTCAACACCCCATAAGTGCCAATATGGCTATCCTTCATAATGCGAAGAATCTGCTCCTTGTCGCCCCCTGCGCCAAATCCATCGGCGAAGTCGGCAAGTCCATCTTCGTGGAGTGCTCCTGTGAGTAGCAACATCACTACCATCGCACCCATCACCGCAACGCTAATGGGCAGCAACTCAGTGAGGGTGTAGAAGATGCCCGCAGCGATAGCTCCCACCAGCAATCCCACTAGCGGAAAGTATCGAAATGCTCCGTTTAGACTCTTCTCCGTGCACTCCACCCACTTGGGGACTCTGATGCGTGAATAGAAGAGTAGCGCGTTGAAAAATAGGTTAATCTCACCTCTCATAACTACTTCAATTTTAGTGGCATACCCGAAAATAGAGCATACGCCTCATCGGCTCGCTCGGCGATAAATTGATTCATCCACCCCTGCATATCAACAAAAGCTCTGGTCGATGCCTCGCTTGCGACAACACCCATTCCTATCTCGTTGCTCACGACGATAATCGTGCAATCCTGCTCGGTAAATCGACGCCACTCACCCTTAGCCCACTCCAAACTCTGCTCTGCATCCATCTCGAAGTGCATATAGATATTGGTGAGCCAGAGTGTCACACAATCCATCATAACAACCCTGTTCTCAAGGTTGTGCTTAGAGATATCCATATTCTCCTCGATAGTTTGCCAACACTCGCCTCTATCGGCTTGGTGGCGGCGGATACGACCTCTGAACTCATCATCCCAACATCGAGCCGTAGCTAGATATATCGGCGACGAGCTTAGCGACTCGGCCTTCGCCTGAGCGTAGGCGCTCTTGCCTGAGCGTTGACCGCCTGTTACATATATTACCTTTGCCATCCCTTAAATTTTATAAGTGAACAGTTCTTAACAACCTTTGTATCAGCGATATCGACCCCTTGGCATATCGAGGTGATAACGCGGATAGTTAGTCCATGTGTCACCAGTGCAACCCTCTTATTGGCGTGGAGGCTCTCCATCTCCGAGAGTAGCGAACGAACCCTGCTGAACATACTCTCCATGCTCTCGCATCCATCGATATGGGCGCAGTAGTTTACCGAGGAGTCGAGCTTACCACCCTCTAGCGGTAAGAGTCCTCTCTCGCGAAGTCGTGCATCGTGCTCTATCCTCACTCCGCTCCCGGAGAAGATGATTTCGGCGGTGTCGATAGCACGTCGCAGGTCGCTAGCGATAACCAAATCGAAGCTCTCGCCAGTGAGCGACTCTCGTAGCTGACGTGCCTGCTCACGCCCCAAAGGACTAAGCGTTCCATGGCTCTGCCCTTGGCATATATGCTCGATATTTTCGAGTGTCTCTCCGTGACGTATTACCGCAATCTCCATAGGTCGTTACCTATTAATATCTAGCTCGATACCACGAAGCCTATCATTCTCGTACTCTCCGACCACCTTGATATCTAGTGGTTTAGAGAATAGTGGCCCATCGTGAACAAATGAGTGGAACTCACCATTCTCGCCACAAACATCGTAACCCTCGCCATAGGTGAGCATCTTTTGGTGAATCTCCATAGTCAAATCCTCACCGAGCAGCTCGCGATACTTCTCATCGAGCAGCACAGCGATAACCTTAGACTTGAACCCTTCCTCGACAAAGTCGCGGTAGAGCTGGTGAACGTCGATATCCCATAGCGGATAGATGGGCGTAATACCCAGACGCTCACACTGTGCATCAATCCACACTCGGTGCGTTTCGAGGTATATATCTCCGAAGATACCAGCCTCGTATCCCTGCTCTTTCAGGGCGTTGATAGCTTTGTCGAAGTGGTAGATATACTCACTCTCTGGGTTAACCACCTCGCGCACTAAGGGCAACCCCAAAGCGTCGGCTTGGGCTTGGAATAGAGCCTCGCTAACTCGGTGTCCACTACGTGGATTCGAGCGTTTCATATTGAGAAGGCATCCAACTCCATCGCCTCCTGATTGCAAAAATTTATAGAGCGCAAGCGAGCAATCTTTTCCTCCGCTCCATGATACAAACTTTTTCATAACTTATATATTTACTGTTTGAATTATGAATTTTAACCTTATAAACTCTTAACTACTAGCTCGTAATTTAGAAAAAACGTCATTGCGGGCTCGACCCGCAATCTCCAAGCTAGCTTGTTTTTGTGTATTATTATTCACAACTCTTAACTCTTAATTTATAATTCTTAATTGAAAAAAATATCTTCTTCTCTCACCAGCAGCAGCGTTAGCTCTCCATCGGGGTACTCCCGGCGGCAGTGGGCAAGGCAACACTCCTTTATCCTCTCGAATAGGCGGTACTCGCTCTGAGGTATCACATCCCACAGTTCACGTGCTGTGATGATTGTTCGGATTCGCTCCACCGACTCCTCGCAGCACCCCTCTTGTTGGGCAAGCTGGGCTATAAACTCACGATTCATAACCCCATTGCGGCTGTGTGTGTCGAGATATCCTTCGCTGAGTTTCACCGCTTTGCCAATCATTACAGCTAAGGTAACATCCTCGATACCAAGCTCGTGGCATATCTTCAATGTCTCGCCTATCATATTGCCATACTGGACAAAAAGCTGAGCAGGTAAATCGGGTAGATGCTCTCGCACTATGCGTTCGCTCTTGCCTCCAGAGTTTATCACAACCCTCCGCTCGCCCATCGCGGTAATCATCTCGATATGGCGACGTATCGACTCGACGAACGCCTCCATCGAGAATGGGTAGACTATGCCCGAAGTGCCCAAAATCGAGATACCTCCCTCGATTCCAAGGCGTGGATTGAAGGTGCGTTTAGCCATCTGCTCTCCACCCTCGACCGAGATAGTCACCCTCACCGCACACTCCAGACCTGCTCTGTGGAGCATCCTCTCGACGCTGCTTTTAATCATCTCACGTGGGGTCTTGTTGATAGCAACCTCTCCAATGGCTAACCCTAAACCGTTGAGTGTAACCACTCCAACACCCTCACCTGCCAATATCTCAACCCCACTACCTGCGAGAGTCTCCACCTGAGAGCTAATATGCGCTCCGTGGGTGATATCGGGGTCGTCGCCGGCATCCTTTATAATGGTTGCTACGCCTCGGTTACCCTCCGCCTCGACCTTGGCAACTTCGACCTCTAACGGCTCGCCATTGGGTAGCTCGATTACGACCCTTTCGCACCGCTCGCCACTTAGTATCGTCTCTAAAGCCGCCACTGTCGCAGCCGTTGCGCAGCTCCCCGTTGTAATCCCTGTTGATAGCTCGAAATATTCGGGTAGCAGCCTATCGATGGCTCGTCGCAGCCCATGTTCACCATAGACAACCGAGCTGTAATCGGGCATCGGTGGGCGATTAATCACCACCACATCTATCCCTAGCCTTCGAGCTAGCTCCGTTTTTTGTGGTACTCCGCCACTCTCACCGCTCTCCTTGAGGAGTATCACCTCTGGGGCAAACTCGCTAAATAGCTCCTTATCGCACTTTTCGCCATAGAGAAGAACCCTCTGCTTGGGAAATCCACACCTCTCGACAATATCCCACGACTCCTTGCGGTTCATAATTCTTAGGTGTAGCTCTCGGCTCAGAGCCAACTCTTTGAGCCTCTCGGCGGAGTTAACACCGGTCAAAGCCAGAACCTTTTGATAACCCTCGTTGGTGATAAACTCTGCGGCTTCGTCGAGTGAATCGCAACGTTTTTTCGCCTCTATATTCACTGCACCTCGTTCGAACCGGATAGTTGGAATATCCTCACTATGAGCTGCTTGTGTGATGTTGCGATGGAGCATATCGGCAAAAGGGTGCGATGCATCTATAATAAGTTTCACCCCCTTATCGCGGCAAAAATTGATGATATCCTCTTGGCTCATACCCCCATAAATCGGCAATAGATTCACACCCTCACAGCTCCCCTCGCCACTCTTTGTCGAGTAGTAGAAGCTCTTGGATGCGCTATCGCAGACGTGGGCAGCTATACGCCCCTGGGTTGTACCACCAAAGATTAATACCATTATAAAATCAACTCTAACATCTGCTCTATTGTCTGGGCAGATGCTCTATTTCCATTAAATTCCACCTCGAAACCTCCCTCAAAGGCTTTGATTACCAACTCCGCAGGGCTCTCGACAACCGAGACTCCACACCTCATCAAAGCCTTGCGTGCCATGGTGTAACTATCACCTTCGCCTATCAGCTGCGCTTTTCTATTGCTCTGATAATCAATCCTAAACAGACCCTGCTGCATATCGAAGATAACCCCTTTACGCTGGAAGAAACGGCTCAATGTTCCATCTAAAGCCAAATCTTCGGGCACTCCGACATGTACTCCTCCGCTATCCATTATCCAGACCCTATCGGCAATCTGTAGCGCCAAATCCAAATCGTGGGTCGACATCATTATAGTCTTGCCCAGCTGCTTGGCTAGTCGATGTAGCAGGTGCATGGTCTCGACCTTGCTTGGAAAGTCGAGAAAAGCGGTCGGTTCGTCGAGTATAATCATCTCGGTCTGTTGCGCCAAGGCTTTGGCAATCATCGCTTTCTGGCGCTCTCCATCGCTGAGAGTATCGACCATCCTATCGCGTAGGTGCGAGATATTAACCTTCTCCAACGACTCCTCGACAATGTCGATATCTCCCTTTTCGAGTGCTCCCCAGAAGCCTGTATATGGAGCACGCCCCATGCTAACCAGGTCGAAGAGGGTTGTATTTTTAAGCTCCAACTTCTCGGTTAGAACCACACTTATAATCTGTGCCAGCTCCTGTGCGGAGTACTCTCTGAGCGCTCTGCCTTGTAGGTTAACCTCGCCACTGAGTGCCCTCTGAGCCTTGGTTATGGTGCGTATAAGGGTCGATTTACCAACTCCATTTGCACCCAATACCGCGGTGAGCTCACCACTGCGGAGTGTGGCGTTGATATTTTGAGCGACCTCTCGTCTATCACCCTTCGAGCGGTAACCAATAGTCAACTCTTTCAACTCAATTATTGCATCTCTTCTCTCCATAGCTCTAAGAAATTGATGAACGTCGCTCGAATATCACCGATAGAACAATCGGCGCTCCGATAAGTGCCGTCACCGAGTTTATCGGTAGAGCACCCTCGATGCCTGGCATACGAGCAATTAGGTTACACAACATCGCCAGAACCGCCCCAACGAGCGTTACGGCTGGCATAAGTAGTCGATGATCCGATGTAACGAATATCATACGACAGAGGTGTGGCACGGCAAGTCCCAAGAAGATAATCGGGCCACAATATGCCGTGATGACCGCCGTAATCGAACACGACGAGATGATGGTCCATAGCCGTGTCGAGCGAACATCCTGCCCTAGACTTCGTGCGTAGTTATCGCCCAGAAGCATCAAATTGAGCCTCTTGATAAGTAGGAACGAGAGGGCTATGAGTATCAGCGAGCAGATAACAAATGGTTGGATATTACCCCCCGAAACCTTCGAGAAGCTACCCAATCCCCAGATAACATACCCCTTGACATCCTCGTCGCTGCTGAAGAATTTGAGCACTCCGATAAGTGCCGTTGCGATATATCCAATCATCACACCAACTATGAGTAGCGTCACACTCCCCTTGGCGTAGCGTGAGATGGAGAGGATAATAACCATCACCACCAGAGCACCACATATCGCCGCAACGGTTAGTGCCACCTCGCCAAAAAGACCCTGCTTGATAAGAGCCTCGTTGAGGATACTCCCCGAAAGTAGTATCACCAGAGCAACACCCAAACTCGCTCCGGCACTAATACCCAGCTCGGAAGGGCCCGCCAGTGGATTGCGGAATAGCGTCTGCATCTGTAATCCGCTAATCGACAACCCTGCGCCTGCACATATCGCTGTGATAACGGTCGGGAGTCGCGACTTAATAACTATATTCTGCCACACAATATCCCCCTGATAATCACCTGTGATAATCCCCCAAATCGCATCGAAGGGTATGCTCACGCTACCCAGCGCGAGATTCAACAGAAGTAGGAGTACTCCTGCGGCGGCTATCGTTGTGAATATTATGGTGTTACGTCTCATTTTAGTAGTTTGTAATATACGGGTTCGTGTGTGGGTAGTAGTTCGGGATGGAATATCTTGATAAGGTCCGAAAGAACCACCTCTGGCTCGATTGGTGTGCTCTCGTAGAATGGACTCTGACGCAGATTACAGTAGATTACACCTCGATTTTTGAGAGGTTTAAAGTCGGCATATCGACCATCCGAGGAGAGCAGCACATCGTAGCTGTACTCACCATTGTAGCTATTGACAATGCGCCAAAAATCGGCATCGTGCCCCTGTGAGTAGACCGTTTCGTAGTCGACATAGAAGCCTCCCGACTCGCTGTCGTTATCCATAAAGTACTCAGCACCAGCATCTCTAAAGAGGTTGGCAAGGTAGCTCTCACCACCCACCACATACCAACTACCCGAATGTAGCTCGCCGCTCATAACCTTGGGGCGTGAGGCGACCTCTTGACATATCTGCTTGAGGCTCAGGTACTCACTCTCGATTTTGTTGAATATCTGCTCGGCACGCTCACCCTCACCTAGCATTATACCCACCAACTTTATCCACTCCGCTTGACCCAGTGGCGAGGACTCCTTATAGCCAAGGTAGTTGAAGGTGGTGAAACCCAAATCGGCGATGCCATCATACCCACCTCGCTTGAATGGTGAGGTGAAGATAACCTCAGGGCGTGATGCCATAACTACCTCATTATCAAACTCTCCCTCGATACCTATCCGCTTAATCTCACCCTGCGAAAGACGCTCCTTAATCTGCTTATTGTGGAGATATCGGGTGCTTGTCAAGCCAACAACTCTATCCGCTGCGTCGAGTTTGAGCAGAGGCGATAGTTGCAGCGTTGTCATGCAGATAATTCGTGTTACGGGGGTGCGGATTATCTGGTAATCGGCAGGTATTGAGTCGATTGGCTCTGAGTGTGGGATAAGTGCATAGCGATATACTTTATCTCTATTCTCGCTCATATCATTCACCTCGACAAAGTGACAATCGCCCCTTTTAACCACCGTGAAACCCTCGGCATGGCGCACCTCGATAGTGTCGACTTCACCGATATTGCCACTCTGCTCCACGCCCTTTTTGCTCGTGAAGATACAGCTGCTCATAAGAGAGAGTAGTGTAAGTGCTATTATATTGTGTATCAATCTCATAGCACCTCAATTATTATTATCGAAAAGTAAGGAAACTCGCGTGAGAGAATCACCTCGGTATCCTTGGTGTAGAACTCCTGGGAAGTTCCACGATTCTCGAAGTAGTGGACTATGACGCTATCTTTTGAGGCTTTAATTGCCTCTTTTATAGCCTCTTGCGACTGTGATAGCTTCATCAGTACCAAATTCGCTCGTCGTGCAGCATCGGGGGCAACACGCTCCAAAATCACATCGGCACTCGCCACAGATGGGATAACCTCCAACGGACGCTCACCACTTGCCACGTGCATATTAGCCAGGGCGGCACACTCGATAAAGGCAGGTACTCCCGCTACTCGCTCGATGCGGCCACCTTTTTGGGTGATTATCTCGCTGATATATTGCGACGAGGAGTAGAATCCTCCATCCCCCTCGGCAGTAACAGCGACCCTTTGCCCCTGCTCGCAAAGCTCGATGCAGTGCATAGCAACTTGGTTATATATCTCGATAGTCTGTTCTCGATTGTGGCTCATCGGGAGGTAGTACTGCTCGATTTTCTGGCTCTCGATACCCAACGAGAGTAGCAGCTCAGCGGAGCGAGACACCTCCTTGCCAGCTCGTCGAGTAACGGGGCAGAATATCCTTTCTGCACTCTGCAACGAGCGTAACGCCTTGAGTGTTATCATCTCAGGGTCGCCCGCTCCGAGCGAAACTATCTCTATTTTGTTTGTCATATTCATCCTTTTATGAATTATGAATTAATCAAAGTACTTCGCCACCTCGAACGAACCAAAAGAGTTCATCTCGTTTATCATTCTCACCGCAGAATCGACTATCGGATAGGCACATAGAGCACCTGTTCCTTCGCCCAAGCGAAGCCCAAGGTGGAGTATCGGTTTAGCTCCCAGGAAGTCGAGTGCCGCCTTGTGAGCAGTCTCGTCGCCCTGATGTCCATAGACCATATAGCTGAGTAGCTGAGGGTTAAACCTCGAAGCCATCATAACACATGCGGTCATTATAAATCCATCGACCAGAACCACCATCCTCAGTTCGGCTGCTCGAAGCATCGCTCCTACTGTTGCAACCATCTCGTAACCACCGAAATAGCACATCACATCGAATGGCTCGCCACTACCCGAATAGTTATCGAGAGCACGTTTCAAAACACTATATTTGTGTGCTACAATTCCGCCCGAATGGTCGCAACCTGCACCCACACACTCCTTTAACGAAGAGCCCATAAGCATCGAAATCCAGAGCGATGAAGATGATGTGTTGGTGATACCCATCTCGCCAAAACTTATCACGTTGCACCCCTTAGCGTGGCAGCGATTAACTTCGTCGACTCCCACCTGCATCGCCTGCATCGCCTCTTGATGGGTCATTGCCGCCTCGTAGAGGTAGTTGCGAGTTGAGCGACGAACTTTTCTTTTGATAAGCATCGGCGCTTCATCGGGGGTGAAGTCGTAGTCGACACCAACATCGACCACATCCATCGAGATATTGTGCTGGCGTGCAAGGAAGTTACACCCTGCGCCACCCTGCTGGAAGTTCAGAACCATCTGTTGAGTCACCTCCTTTGGTGAGAGGCTCACACCCTGGTCGACTACACCGTGGTCTGCGGCAAAGACGATATGGTGGGGGTTGTGCAGTTGAGGCGAGAGACTCCCCTGAATTGCTCCAATCTGCGCGGCTATCTCTTCGAGTAGCCCCAGTGAACCTTTGGGTTTGGTTAGGTCATCAATCTTGGCTCTGAGTGCCAAGAGTAGCGATTCGTCTAGTGGCGAAATGTTGAAATCTATCATCTTCTGAAGATATGTTTAAACTCATCGGCATAGAGGCGTGAGAGTCCCTTGCGGTTATCAATCGCCTCGCCAACCACTATCATTGTGGTGAGTGTTAGGTTATTATCTTTTACTATCGAGGTCAAATCCTTTAGCTCGCCTCGGTATATTCTCTCTTCTGGCCAGGTTAGTTTGTAGCAAGCTGCAACGGGTGTCGATGGTGGATAGTGTTCCAAAAGGTCACTCTGAACGCTCTCGACTACCGAGGCACTCAGGAAGATACACATCGTGCTCTGGGAGCGAGCTAGTAGGCTCAATCGCTCCTTTTCAGGAACTGGCGTTCGTCCCTCACCACGAGTTAAGATTATGCTCTGCACCTTTTCGGGGATGGTGAACTGCGACTGCAAAGCTGCCGCTGCCGCTTGGAACGAGGAGATGCCTGGTGTGATATGGTACGACATCCCTGCGCTGTCGAGTAGCGACATCTGCTCCTGGATTGCGCCATAGATACATGGGTCGCCAGTGTGTAACCTCACGATAAAAGCGCCTCGACGGTAGAACTCACTCATAAGCGAGACCTGCTCTTCGAGATTCATCGCCGCAGAGCTGCGAACCGTAGCTCCGCTCTTGGCACAGGTGGTTAGTGCCACAGGGACTAGGCTACCTGCGTAGAGTATCAAGTCAGCCCTCTCCAACATAGCTCGACCTCGCACCGAGATTAAATCTGGGTCGCCAGGGCCAGCCCCGACAAACTCTATATGTCCTCTCCTTAGCGAGGCGATATCTTGTGCTACGGCGAAGGTGAAGTTGTTACCCTCGGATAGCACCCCTTTGACTTTTTGGAGGAGTAGCTCGCCACCCTGCGCTGCGCAGATAGCGGATGCTTCGGCTATGCTCTCAGCTCCAGTCACCTCTTTTACCCTCTGTGAAGGGTTGGGCACTTCGATTTGCGATAGCTCCTCAGCGCTGAATATATTGATTAGAGAGCCTTTGAAGTGATTGCTTAGCTCCTTGATTAGCGGCTCGTTGCGCTTTAGCTCAACTGTGTTAATCGAGGCGACGGCCTCTGGTGAGAGGGCCTCACGGCGAAGATACTCCTCGATAAAGGCAGCAACGCCATCTGCTCGACACTCCTTTCGACACCCTACACCAAGGTGTAGCGATTTGGGGTAGAAACGCAGCACTTCGCACTCCTGCGAGGTGTATATCTTTGGCGAAACGGTGATAAGTAGCTGATACTTCGAGAGCTTGATATCTTCGAAGTTGTAGTATATATCCATCTGCTTAGAGCACTCCTTTTCGAGGTAGTCGCACCCCTTGTCTCTCGATTCGAGAAGCAGGGCGACAGGCTCTGAGTTGAGGTGTGTAGCGATGGCACGATTCATCTCTTTAGGCGATGCATCACACCCCCAATTAAACTTCGCAGGGAGTGTATCGAGAGCCACTCGACCCTCAACATCGCTACGTGTAGTCACCACTGGGGTTGCTCCGACGATGTGCGCTACCCTTGTAGCCAGCTCATTACCTCCGCCAATGTGCCCCGAAAGAAGTGCTACTGCGAACTTCGACGCTACATCCAGAACAACCACCGCAGGGTCGCTATATTTATCCTCGATATATGGGGCAATCAACCTTACGGCGATACCCGCAGCTCCGATAAATATTAGCGAGGGGTAGAGTTTGAAGTTCTGCTCACACCACTGCGCTAGCGAATCGACCCTCTCGACCCCATCTAGGGTGTGTGTCGAGATAATCACACTCTCATCTTCGCCCTGCGAAAGCTCGCTAGCGAGCAGAAGAGCTGTGTTGTAAGCGACCTGCGAACTCAATATTATTGCACTACGTCCCATCTATTTTACGGTTTTAATAATTCTTATACGATTAAACTCATCGACCTGGATATCCATCATCTTCTCGATGCTCAAAGCGCACTGCTTGGCAGAGTCGATAAATAGAGCCTGGCTCTCAGGCGATACCGAGTTGAATAACAACCTACCACCCTCTTTTAACTGCTTGGCACATCGAGCGACAATTGCTGCAAGGTTGCCTCCATGCCCTCCGATAAATATAACATCGGGTGAGGGCACACCATCGAGCGGCTGCTCCATAAAGTCGCCAATATGGTAATCTATCCCCAGAGCACCAAATTGGGTGATGTTACCCTCGATAATCTCACGACACTCCTCCCTCTTTTCGAAACTGACAACTTTAAGGTGTGGAAACTGCAACTTCGCCTCGATTGAGACCGAACCAGTGCAGAAGCCTACATCCCAGAGAGTCTGGCTCTCACGCAGCTCCATCAACGACAAGAGAGCCATCCTTATAGGCATCTTGGTTATCATCGCGGTGCGCCCATTGAGCGGGATAAATTCGTTGTCGGCAATCCCGAATGGTCGCCTTCTGAGCGAGGTGCGCTCCATTATAATATTGCTAGGGTGCGAGAAACAACTCTCGGCTGCCTGCTCCACCGAGTAACTCTCGACACGCTCGCTATTTTCGTTACCCAACTGCTCACCAACGGTTAGGCGGTAGTTGATGTAACCGTAGTGGAGCATGCGCTGCGCAATCTTTTCGGGGGTGTGCTCTTTGGTGTCGGTTAAGACTCC
Organism: Rikenellaceae bacterium; assembly: GCA_047178865.1. Lineage (GTDB taxonomy): Bacteria > Bacteroidota > Bacteroidia > Bacteroidales > Rikenellaceae > Alistipes. Next base: position 41,487 of record JBCQSY010000008.1, on the reverse strand, counting down.
CATAACCCTCTCGCCCATGATTAGAGCCTCGTCGAAACGCTCCCAGCTGCGACCCGTAAGCGATATGACCCTCATGTCGTGGTAGGGAATTTGTGCTTTATGAGCTAATATCTGTAGCGAGTTGAAGGTGGGGTATAGCTCCATCTGGGCATCGGGCATATAGCGTTGCAGAGTCGAGCCAAAGCCATAGAATAGAGGGTCGCCCGAAGCGAAAACTACAACCTCATCATAGCGGCTGTAGCGAGAGAAAAGCTCCCCCATTGGGGGTTTTATATCTATCCATGTGTGGTTGGCAGGGAGTATCCCCTCGACAATTTTGCGATGACGCTCTCCCCCCGAAAAGACTCTACTCCTCTCGATAACCTCACTCAGATTGGCAGGTAGCCTAAGCTCTGAGCTATCATCTATGCCTATAACATGGAACTTCATTTTATTTCATTTCAATTAATAATTAAGAATTATAAATTAAGAATTGTTTTTTAGTTATGAAATATTATTAATTCATAATTCATAATTCATAATTCATAATTCATAATTCATAATTCATAATTATTTGTATTTACAAATCACGTCCTGGTTGCATCGCCTGGGCATCGTCGAAGGTGAGTATCGCATTGACTAGCGTTGCTGCTAGGTTGCTGCCTCCTTTTCGACCCTCGACCACTATCTTAGGAGTCGCCTCGAAGCTCTTAACCATATATTTCGACTCCTCGACATTAACAAACCCAACAGGTGAGGCTATAACTCCACCAGGGGTCGCCTTGCCACGGCGCATCAGCGTACATAGCTCTATGAGTGCCGTTGGTGCATTACCAAAGACGTAGAGCGCATTGGGGTACTCCGCAGCGGCTAGTCGAATACCAGCCTGAGTTCGGGTAATACCATGCTGTTGAGCCATCTGCGCCACCCTCTCATCATAGAGCAGACACTTCACTTCAACACCCAAGCGTTCGAGTGCTGCTTTGCGAACTCCCGCCACAACCATCGAGACATCGGTGATAATGCTCTTTATCTCGCCTGAGATGAACTTTTGGTGGAGAGACTCAACCGCCCCTTCGTCAACATGAAGTATCTGCTCCATCTCGAAGTCAGCGGTGGTGTGGATAGCGTGGAGTAGTGCCCATTTGCGACCAAGTGGGATATCTCTATCTTTGAGTTCGCTCTCGATAGTCGAGAAGCTCTTGTTCATAATCTTCGCACCAATGGTCATCTCTTTTGGCTCGATATCACGATAGTAGCCACGTGGAGTGAGGATTTTATTTTCGTCGAGCAGTTGGCTCTGTGAGTTACCGATAATCACCACGGTAAACATATCGATCTCTTCAGGGTTGAACTCCGCGAGGGTTGTCGTTGCCACAACCTGCTCATCACGACCAGCTTGGCGAACATACCCCACAGGAGTCGCTCCATCACGACACTCTAAGAATAGCTCCTTTAGTCGGTGTAGCTGCCAGTAACGCCCAACGCTCTTGGGGTTGTAGATAGCCGTTACGAAGTCCGCCATCGCTGCACCCTTGATACGCTGTTCGATACGCTCCCATGGAGTCATCAAATCCGATAACGAGATAACACAGAAGTCGTGCCCGATGGGTGCACCAAGCAGAGATGCAGCCTTCTGAAAAGCACTCACCGCAGGGATAACCTCAACCTCGACTGAGCTACCCGTGCGCTGTTTCATCTCCCAAATCAGTGGCGACATACCGTAGATATTGGCATCGCCCGAACTTATCACAACGACACTTTCGCCCTGCTCTGCGAGTTTGAAAGCCTCCTGAGCACGCTGCTCCTCTTGTCGCATGCCAGTGTCGACACAACGAGTCGAGGGAGATAACCACTCCTCGATAAATTGGAAGTAGTAGTTATATCCAATAACCACATCGCAACTGCTAATTGCCTGCTTTGCCGCTGCTGTGATATCCTCACAGCTACCTGGCCCGATGCCTACGACGACTATTTTACCCATTATAAACCTCCTTAATTTGTATATCCCACAAAGATAGCTCTAATATTGTTAAATTCAGCCACATTCGCTCAATTATTTTTTACAACACCCTCCTCTACAGCCCCGTTGGGTTCTGATATCCTCTCTTTTTCTCCAAGATATCGACTTGTCGATTATCGAGGGCGAAGCGTATATGGTCGATAAATATATCTTGAATAGATGGATTCTCACCCATCCCCGCTAGCTCCATAGAGACCCTGTAACCTTCGGCTTCGAGCCTCTCACGCCACTCGCCTTTGATGTCGTTTTTGCTATGCTCGCCTGAGACAAACATAAAGGGCATAAGGAGCACTCGCTTGTTTTTGTTCGCCTTCAATTTTTTGAGGACATTATCGATTGTCGGATACCCCTCAACTGTTCCCACATGCCAATCCTCCATGCCGTAATCCTTGAAGATATAGTCCATCATGGCGTAAGTTGCGGTGATAGCGGTGTAGGTTCCATGCCCCACAAGCACCACAGCGTCGTTCTTGCCTTGGTTGTTTTTTTCGCGAAAAGCCTCCAACACCTTGCTATAATCTTCGGGGGTGGTGAGTAGCGGACTACCTACACGAATATCCTTAAAGAGAGCCTTAACCTCCAGTACCTCACGACGTAGAGCCTCCATCTCAACCCCTTCGATAAGGTGTGTGGGTTGGATTACAACATGTGTGTAACCCTCGTCGAGCAGCTTCGAGAGCATCTCTTGGATGTTTAGTATCTTCACTTCATCCCGCTGCTCTAGTGAACGAATTACCATGCGTGAACTGTAACTCACGAATACATCAGCAATATCGGAGAACTCCTCTGCGGCTCTGCGATTTATTACGTCGATTGTCTTTTCACGAGTGTCGTTGTGTGTTGTGCCAAAGTGAGCCATTACGATGGCTAACTTATCCTCACCCTCTACCTCCATCTTGGATGGGGTGTAGTTACTCTTCTGCGCAGCGAGATTGATAGTTGCGCAGAGAGTCATTAATATAAGAGTTAACTTTTTCATTTTCATTTTAGAATTTAACCACCACAGCACCGAATACCGAGCGAGGAGCTGTTAGAGTTGCATAGTTGCTATTCCAGGCTCTATCGTCGATGTAGTTGAATAGGTTCTCCACTCCGATGGTTGGTTCGATTGTTATCTCACCAAACTTAAATGAGTGGTGTGTAGTAAAGTCCCAGATTTGATAGGCTGGAGCATATCCATAGCTCGATGAGTAGCGTTTGTCGTTGTAGCGTCCATTGAGCGAGATGTTGAGGTTATAGTTGTTCCACCTCTTGCTCCACATAGCGTTAGCCGTCACCACATTACGAACACTGCGGTTGACCGGGTCGCCAGTCTCTAAATCCGTAGCGTCTGTGAAGGTGTAGCCACTACCCAGAGTCACTCCACCACCCAACATCAAGTTGAGCGATATGGTTGCTCCCTTAACCTGAGCACGTGCCACATTCGAGCGGATACGAACCGTGCTGAAACCATACTGCTCAACCGCCTCGTCGCCAGTGAGGATAGTCTCGTAATCAATCATATCGCGGATATCGTTGAAGAATCCCGTTGCCGATATCGAGAGCCAACGATTGTTGTACTCTGCGTTGAGCGAGTAGTAGTTGCTCTTTTCGGGTTGTAGGTCGGGGTTGGCAAGGTTTAGCCTATCTGCCGAGGTCGACTCGGTCGAGGAGTATATCTCCGATAGGGTCGGAGTGCGGAATCCCGAAGAGTAGGATGCTCTAAAGTTGAAGTGTTCGAGGCTATATCTTAGCGAGGCGTGAGGTGTAGCGTAGCATTTGAATGCCTCATGGTATAGGAGTCTCACTCCCGCAAGTGCGTAGAAGTTATCCACTATGCGTATCTCGTCCTGAGCAAATAGCGATAGGGTGTAGGCTGTGGTGAATGGCAACTCATCCGAGACACTCTCTAAGGTGTTCTGCTCAGCCTCTACGCCAGTAGTTATTGAGTGGCGGTCGCCGACGAAGAAGTAACCCTTGACATTGGCGTTGTAGTAGTGGCTCTTTGTGCGCATTATCCTATCGCCCACCTCAGCACCAGCCGACGAAGATGCCTTGAGATAGTCGTAAGCCGAGGTGTAGTTGTCGGAGTAGAAGTCGAACTCTAAGCGGTTGAAGTTTTCGAGTTTCAACTCCGCACCGATGCCGTAGGTGTAGTCCTCGTGGTACATATCGTAAGTGTACTCCGAGTAGGGGCGTTTGGTGGTGTTGTCGTAGTATGAGCCTCTGGCATTGATTGTTAGCTTGTTGGAAGCGATAAACTCAAACTCCTGATTCGCCAGGTTGCGTGAGTAACCCACCGAAGCCTGTTTCTCGGTCGCCACCAACTCATCGCCACTCTCGACATAGGGGCTAAATTGCCAGCCTCCCGACTCGTTGTGGGTAAAGCTCGTGGTCGAGCGTAGGCGCGAAGTGGTTACGGTGAAGTCCATCGAGTTGATATATCTATCGTAGCTCGATACTCGACTCTGAAGTGAACCCGAAATATCACGCTCCTGCTCTTGGGTAAGCTCCTCGGTGACGATATTTACAACGCCTCCGATAGCGTTCGTACCATATAATACAGCCGATGCACCCGACAAAATCTCGATACGTTTGACCCTATTCATATCGACCTGGGTGTATGGGTTCGCTCCATTCATGCGCTTTCCATTCAAAAGGAATAGGATGTAGTCATCCGATAGTCCATTCATCGACATGGTCGTACCCATTCCATTTGTCATAACCGAGAATGATGGGTTGAGCTTGATAAGAGCATCTTCCAGGGTTAGGATATTACCCTTTTGCAGCTCATCTTTGGTGATGATACTGATTGGAATTGGGCTATCCTTCAAACGGCGAGGAGTGCCCGTTGCTGTCACTACAATCTGCTCCATGTCGGAGGTCGGTGTGACGAATTGCTCTGAGTTGTCAGAGTTAATAGTTGGATTTTCAGCCACTTCCACCGCCATAATTTTCTGGGTGCATAGTGCCAAACTACACAGCATAATAGATGCTGCCATTGTGTTGAATTTCATCTTGTTGAAAGATAAATACGTCAATAATATCTCCATGCCTCGTAGAGAGAAAATAACTCAGTAGTTAAGGCAGGTTTCCTGACTTGTTCCTCATAGTTGATGCCTTCCCATTTTATCTAAAACAACTCCCTGACAGAGCGACATGAAAACAGTGGCGTAGAGTTCAACTAATTGTTTGTTACGAACTTACAGTAGCGGGCACTGCTTTGGATTTTAACCAAATTCCCTTTTATACACCCATCACGAACGGATAAGGAGTATCACCAAAACTTGGGTACAAAGTTAGGATAAAATCTCTTTACAACAAAATTTTTATAAGATTTTTTACTATTTTGCTACCGAGCACTCAACACCTAGTGCGCGAACCTGCTCGGCAATCTGCTCCATTCGCTCGAAAGATACCCTCTCTAGGGTCGAACATGGAGGGGTGCGGTCGAGTGTGTAGAGCATAACATCGTGTGGTGCGATTGACTCGACAGCATCGAGCCAAAGGGCGATATCCTCATCGCTGGTGTTGTCGACACTCTCACCTCGGTAACTACCCTTTAGGAGCATGGTCTGGATGGTGATTTTGCCATGAAATTGCCTCATGTGAGAGATAACCTCTTCGATGTTGTAACAACCTTGTGGCTTGTTGATTAGAGCTGCCATCTGGGGGCGAACAGAGTCCAGTTTAAGGATATTCTGGTCGACCAAAAGCAGCGCACGTCGCACGCTCTCATCACAGAGCCTTGTGGCGTTGCTCAACACCGCAACACGAGCCTTTGGAGCATACTTATTACGCAGCTCGATAGTCGAGGTGATAATCTGCTCGAAGTGTGGATGTAGGGTCGGTTCGCCATTGCCGGCGAAGGTTATAACATCGGGTGGGGTCTCCATCTGCGAGAGCCTCTGCTCTAGTGCCTCGATAGCCATATCCGCTTGTGCAAAACCCTCTTGACCTCGATTCTCAGCGTTCCAACCACACTCACAGTAGATGCAGTCGAAGTTGCATATCTTCGAGGTGGTGGGGAGTAGATTCACCCCTAGCGACAACCCTAAACGTCGCGATTTGATAGGCCCAATAATGATATCTGAGAATAGCATAGCGATATATTTTGCAGCAAATGTATAGAAAGTTTTGTTAAATATCTTTCTTTATTAAGAAAAATTATCTACATTTGCTAATTATGTAAATCAATTAAAAATCATATATTATGAGTAAAGCTGAAATTTTTCACCTATCAAGTGGTGAAATTGAGATGGATGTAACCAACTTCGGATGTCGTGTAATTCGTCTTTTGACCCCTGATAAAGAGGGTGTTATGGGGGATGTTGTGACTGGTTTCAACTCGATAGATGACTATCTCAATGGGGTAGGTGAACGCTACTTCGGAGCGGTGTGTGGTCGTTTTGCGAACCGTATCGCAAAGGGTTCATTCACTCTGGATGGGGTGAGCTACGACAAGTTGGCAATCAACAATAATGGGCAGTCGCTCCATGGTGGAATCAAGGCTTTTGACTCAGTGTTCTGGGATGTGGTCGAGAGTAGTAGTAGCCATATCCTATTTAGATACACCTCGGTAGATGGTGAGGAGGGCTATCCAGGTACTCTTAGCGTTGATATCGAGTATCGTCTTTCGGGTAATGAGTTCGTTATCGAGTATCGTGCAATCACCGATAAAGCGACCCCGGTAAATATCACACACCACTCATTCTTCAACCTATCGGGTGAGGATTCAGGCTCGGCTATGGATCATGTTTTGTGTATCGAGGCGGATGGATATATCCCAATCGACGAGGTGTCGATTCCTCTTGGGCACATCGCACCAGTTGAGGGTACTCCATTCGACTTCCGTAAACCTACGGTTATCGGCGAGAGGATTGAGCAGGACGACGAGCAGCTACGCAATGGTAACGGTTACGACCACTCTTGGGCACTCAATGGTGAGGGTCTACGCAAGGTGGCGACTCTTAGCTCGCCTCAGTCGGGCAGAGTTATGGATGTTATCACCGACCAGGTGGGTATGCAGTTCTACGCAGGTAACTTCCTCGATGGCTCAATGGTCTCAAAGAGTGGTAAGGGTAGCTATACAAAACGTTCATCTTTGGCTTTCGAGACTCAGCTATTCCCCGACTCTCCGAACCAGAGCGCATTCCCTTCGTCGATACTTCGTCCTAATGATGTTTATCGACATACATGCATCTATCGCTTCTCGGCAGAGTAGATAGGCGCAGAGCGGCTAACAAGGCGATTTTCGGTGCTTTCCTCCGCTTTTTAATCCTCACGTACTTCAGTACGCTGTGGTTAAAAATGCTCACAAAACCCCAAAACTCATCCTTGTTAGCCGCTCTTGTGTTTTGGGACTATCCTTTCGTCAAAATAACTGAGAACAACTGAGTCTCAGAAATTCTCAGTATGACTCAGTATGACTCAGCATGACTCAGTAAAGTCTCAGAACTAACTCTTAATTTATAATTCTTAACTTTTAACTCTCAGCTAAAACCCCTTTTGGGCACGAATAAACAATAATTAATCATTAATCATGCGATAATTTATTGTCGATTAAAAAAATAATGTTATCTTTGTGGCGAAAAATATTTTACAACAATATTTACCCAAGCCATGAGAAGTAGTTATTGTATAAGTTCTATGGATTGCCTTGCGATACAACTAGCGAGCAAGTGGTTATGCGGTGCACCAATGGTTGAGATATCCAACGAGGGTATCTGTGAGGGTAAGATGTTTTATGTGCTAATATAGAGTCCGCAAAGGGAGTGCCTTGTGCGGACTTTTTTGTTTTTTAAGAATCTGTTTAAGTTTTCTCGCTAAACTTGCTAAGAGAGATGTTGCTTTGATTTTCTCTCTTTGGACAAGGCGCATAGTAGACTCTATGTAACGCAGTGCAAAAAGAGAAAAGCGAAGTGACAGATACTTAGCAAAATAGATGATGTAAATTTAAACCGATTCTAAGTATGGTTAAAGTAGGAGTTATAATGGGTTCAAACAGCGATTATGATGTGATGTCAGCCGCTGTTGAGACTCTTTCGGAGTTTGGTGTTGAGTTCGAAAAGAGAGTGGTTAGTGCACATCGCACACCAGAGCTTTTGGTGGAGTACGCCAAGGAGGCTAAAGGCCGTGGACTTGAGGTTATTATTGCAGGCGCAGGAGGTGCAGCTCACCTTCCAGGTATGGTCGCAGCTCTAACTCCACTACCCGTGATTGGAGTGCCGGTGAAGTCGCGAGCGTTGAATGGTCTGGACTCACTCTTGTCGATTGTTCAGATGCCTGCGGGAGTTCCCGTGTCGACCGTTGCAATCAATGGAGCGAAGAACGCTGCACTTATCGCAATCTCTATCTTGGCGTTGAGCGACGAGGCTCTTGCAGCTAAGTATGAGGCGTTCCGCACCGCTCAAACCAACACAGTATTGGCTTTAGAATTATAATGAAGAGGATAGGAATCATAGGCGGAGGCCAGTTAGGATTGATGATTGCTCAGGCAGCCAAGGAGTTGGGTGCTCAAACTATCGTGCTCGACCCATCAAGCGATGCACCAGCCTTTGTGTTGGGTGCAGCCGATGAGAGGATTGTGGCTAGTTTCACCGATGCTGCGGCTCTCGAAGAGCTGTGTCAGCGTAGTGATGTTGTGACTTACGAGTTTGAGAATATACCTGCCGAGCAGCTTATTCCGTTGTGTGAAAAGTATAATATAAAGCAGGGTTACGCTCCTCTGCTCGACTCTCAGGATAGATTACGAGAGAAGAGTAACGCAGTGGCAAGAGGTCTGCTATCACCACGTTTCGAGGCGGTTGATTCTATGGAGTCACTGCGTAAAGCGGTGGAGGTGGTTGGTCTGCCTGCGGTTTTGAAGAGTCGCACTTTGGGCTACGATGGACGAGGTCAGATGGTTCTACGCAGCGAGGCGGATATCGCCGCAGCGGAGGATTTGGTGAGTGTTCCATGTATCTTGGAGGAGTTCATCAGCTACGACTTTGAGTGTAGCACCATAGTTATCCGCTCTAAGGATGAGAGCGTTGTATTGCCAATAGCCGAGAATAGACACCGTGATGGTATTCTCGATTTGAGCGTAGTTCCTGCACCAAGCCTAAGTGAGGCGATGCAGGAGAGGATTAAGGCTCAGAGTCTGCGTTTTATGGAGGAGTCGGGTTATGAGGGTATCTTGACTATCGAGTACTTTATCCAGGGCGACAAGGCTCTATTCAATGAGATGGCACCACGTCCACACAATAGCGGACACTACTCAATCGAGGGTACAACCTCGTCGCAGTATAGGGCTTTGTGTGAGTATCTGCTGGATATGCCGCTGAGCGAATCGAAGCTCATAGCTCCAACCGTTATGAAGAATGTGTTGGGCGAGGAGCTGGAGTCAGCTATGCAGTTAACTCCCGAAGAGGGTCTATATATCCATATGTATGGCAAGAGCGAGAGCCGAGCTAAGCGTAAGATGGGACATATAACCGCTGTGGGGGTGAGTGAGTTTAAGTATAAATTGGAAATTAAGAGTTAGATATAGGTAGTTTCGACTGCCAACCGTTAATCATTATAAGGATGAATTTTCGTATTTTTGTAGAGAAACGTGAGTCGTTTCGAGTTGAGGCTGAGAGCATGCGCCGTGAGCTTAATGACAATCTAAATTTGAGTTTAGAGTCGCTACGCTTGTTGTCGGTCTACGACCTATTTGGGTTTAGTGAGGCTCTCTTGGAGAAGAGCCGTTATGGAGTCTTTGGCGAGAGAGTTACCGATATCGTAACCGACGAGTTCGATTTTGGTGATAGCCGATATATCGCTATTGAGTACCTCCCAGGGCAGTTCGACCAGAGGGCAGCCTCAGCAGTGGATTGTGTTCAGCTTTTGGATGCTCAATCATCGGTGCGTATCAAGTCGTCGAGAGTTATCGTTCTTGACAGCTCAACCTCTGACGAGGCTATCGAGCGTATCAAGGGGTATGTAATCAACGCAGTGGAGTCGAGAGAGAAGAACCTCGCGGAGCTTCACGATATCGAGCAGGCTGAGGTTATCCCAGTCAAGGTGCTCGAAGGGTTGCGTGATATGAGCGATGATGAGTTGGCGGTGTTTGGTAAGCAGATGGGTCTTGCTATGAGCTTGAAGGATATGCAGGAGGTGCGTCGTTACTTCACAGAGGAGGGTCGCGACCCAATCGAGACCGAGCTACGTATCTTGGATACATACTGGAGCGACCACTGTCGCCACACCACCTTCACCACCGAGTTGGAGGGAATCGAGGTTGAGGAGTCCTTCATCAAGGCCGATATCGACAACACCATCGAGGCCTATATGAAGATACGTCAAGATATGGGACGTGAGCAGAAACCTATCCACTTGATGGATTTGGCAACCATTGGTGCTAGATACCTCAAAGCGGAGGGATATCTTGATGATATGGAGGTGAGCGAGGAGAATAACGCCTGCTCAATCTTTGTGGATGTTGAGGTTGATGGAGCAGAGGAGAAGTGGTTGTTGCAGTTCAAAAATGAGACACATAACCACCCAACCGAGATTGAGCCATTTGGTGGCGCATCGACCTGTTTGGGCGGAGCAATTCGTGACCCATTGTCGGGACGTAGCTATGTATATCAGGCTATGCGTGTAACGGGAGCGGGTGATATCTACAAGCCAGTGAGTGAGACTATCGAGGGTAAACTACCTCAGCGTATCATCTCGACAAAGGCTGCGGCTGGATACTCAAGCTATGGAAACCAGTTTGGTCTGGCTACAACCCATGTGCGTGAGATATTCCATCCTAACTACGTAGCAAAACGATTGGAGGTTGGAGCGGTTGTCGGAGCAGTTAAAGCTAGCTCGGTACGTCGTGAGAGTCCGGTGGTTGGCGATATCGTATTGATGTTCGGTGGCCGCACGGGTCGTGATGGCGTTGGTGGAGCTACCGGCTCATCTAAGGAGCACACCGCAGAGTCGTTGGACACTTGTAGCTCGGAGGTTCAGAAGGGTAATGCCCCTGAGGAGCGCAAAATTGCACGTCTATTCCGTCGTGCGGAGGTTACTCGTCTTATCAAGAAGTCGAACGACTTTGGAGCAGGTGGAGTGAGTGTAGCTATCGGTGAGCTTACCGATGGATTGGATATATACCTAGATAGAGTAAAGAGTAAATATAGCGGATTAAACTCAACGGAGTTGGCTATCAGCGAGTCGCAGGAGCGTATGTCTGTTGTGGTTGATGCTAAGGATAGAGCTGAGTTTGAGGGGTACTGCCGTGAGGAGAATTTGGAGTGTGTACACGTAGCCGACGTTACCGACTTGAACCGTATGCGTATGTTCTATGGTGATAGGATGGTTGTCGATTTGAAACGTGAGTTTATCGACTCAGCTGGTGCAAAACACTACACCTCAGCCGTTGTTGGCGAGGTTGAGGATTGCGATCCATTCCTTCGTGAGATCGAGGGTGAGACTCTCCGCGAGAGGGTTCTTAACAACCTTTCGGATGATAATGTCACCTCGCAACGTGGTCTAGTAGAGATGTTCGACTCGACTATCGGAGCATCGACCGTGTTGATGCCATTTGGTGGTAAGAGTCAGGATTCAGAGACCCAGGTATCGGTTCAGAAGCTACCAGTTGATGGTTATACCGATTGCGCCTCGATTATGGCACACGGTTACAACCCATTTATCTCAACTTGGAGTCCATACCACGGTGCAGCGTATGCTGTGGTTGAGTCTGCGGCTAAGGTTGTTGCGGCGGGTGCTCGCTATGATAAGATGCGCTACTCATACCAGGAGTACTTCGAGCGTATGACCTCTTCGCCACTATCGTGGGGTAAACCTCTATCTTCACTGCTTGGAGCTTTGAAGATGCAGTTGGAGCTCTGTCTACCATCTATCGGAGGTAAGGACTCGATGAGCGGAACGTTCCACGATATCAATGTGCCACCAATGCTTATGGCATTTGGTATTACGACAGTCGATGCAAACCGTGTTATCTCGACCGACTTGAAGGCGGCGGGTAACAAACTATACCTACTTCGTCACACTCCACTTGGCAACTATATGCCAGACACCGACGCTCTTAAGGAGATGTTCTCGATGACCTCTTCGCTTATCGAGGGGGGTGTGGTTACTTCAGCCTATGCGCTAGGTTTTGGTGGTGTTGTTGAGGCTATCTCGAAGATGAGCTTTGGTAACAGAGTCGGAGCTAAGGTTATTATGAGCGCAGAGGAGCTATTCAACTATAACTACGGTTCAATCGTCGTTGAGTCTAAGGAGGCAATCGAGATGCCATACGCTGAGTTTATCGGTGAGACCATCTCAGAGCCTACGGTATCGTTCAACGGTGAGGAGTTCTCTGTCGAGGAGCTTAGAGAGTGTAACAGCGCTAAATTTGCTCAGGTCTATGCCGATAAGGTTAACCGAGCAGAGGCTTATGAGCCAAAGGTTAGCAGCGTAGAGCGTGAGGCGGTTAAATATAGTGGCGAGGCAATCGAGCGCCCTGTGGCATATTTGCCAGTATTCGAGGGTACTAACTGCGACTACGACACCGCTAAGGCGTTCCGTCGTGCTGGCGCTGAGGTTACTACCTCTCTATTCTGTAACCTCGATTCGCAGAGCGTAGCTCAATCTATCGCTACGATGGTCGAGAGGATTGACGCAGCGAATATCTTGGTTCTAAGTGGAGGATTCTCCGCAGGTGACGAGCCAGATGGAAGTGCTAAGTTTATCACCTCGTCGCTCAATAACGAGGATGTCAGAGCAGCAATCGAGCGATTAATCGCTCGTGAGGGTCTGATTTTGGGTATCTGTAACGGATTCCAGGCGTTGGTTAAGTCGGGTCTGTTGCCATACGGCAAGTTGGGATGTGTGACTCCTGAGTCGCCAACCCTGTTTAGAAACAATATCAACCGCCATATCTCGTTGATGGTTACAACACGTGTTGGAACTACCTACTCTCCATGGCTTGCAGGAATGAGCATCGGAGATGAGCACACCATCGCAATGAGCCACGGTGAGGGTAAGTTCGTGGTGAGCGAGGAGCTAGCCGAGCAGCTATTTACCGCAGGACAGGTTGCATTCCAATATGTTGATGGTAAGGGTGAGGTGAGCTTAGAGTCGCCATACAACCCTAATGGTTCATCACACGCAATCGAGGGAGTCGTAAGCCCAGATGGTCGTATCCTAGGAAAGATGGGACACACCGAGCGTTACGAGCCAAACCTATTTAAGAACATATCGGGCGAGAAGAAACAAGATATCTTCTCAGCAGCTGTGGCATACTTTAATAAATAGACTAAAGGAGCTTTAGCGACCCAAAGTCCCCTCCCTGAGGGAGGGGATTAGGGGTGGGGTAAGAATATTAAATAAAAAAAGAAAAATCGTTAGACCTCTACTGCCTAGTAGCTTAAATAACGAATGCTTTTTCAAGATTTAATTGGTACAAATAATTAACTAAAAATAAAAATAAATAAAATGGAGATGAAGGAAATGCTCTACGAGGGCAAAGCAAAACAGGTCTACTTGACCGACGACAAAGATTTAATCGTTATCCACTATAAGGATGCTGCAACTGCTTTTAACAATATCAAAAAGGCGACAATCGAGAATAAAGGTCTATTGAACAACTCCATCTCGACTATTATCTTCGAGGTGATGCAGGCGGCAGGTATCAAGACCCACTATATCAAGACACTTAACGAGCGTGACCAACTATGTCACCGTGTTGAGATTGTACCATTGGAGGTTATCGTGCGTAACGTTATCGCTGGCTCTATGGCTCAACGTCTAGGTATCGAGGAGGGAACTAAAGCTCCGAACACTATCTATGAGATATGTTATAAGTGTGATGAGTTGGGTGACCCACTAATCAACGACCACCACGCCGTGGCACTTGGTGCTGTGAGCTACGAGGAGTTGGACTCAATCTACGCTGCGACAAAACTTATCAACGAGGTACTTATCGATATGTTCTCGAAGATTAATATCAACTTGGTTGACTTCAAGATTGAGTTTGGTCGTTTGGCAAGTGGCGAGATAGTTCTAGCCGACGAGATTTCACCAGACACATGCCGCCTATGGGATGCAACATCTGGCGAGAAGTTGGATAAGGATCGTTTCCGTCGTGATATGGGTAAGGTGCGTGAGGCTTATGAGGAGATTTTGGCTCGTTTGCAAACACTAAAAAAATAATGCAGAGAATCTTTTCAGATAGGGAGATACACGAGGAGTGTGGTGTGTTCGGTGCGATAGGCATCGACGATGCCGCTATGCTTACCTATTATGGATTACACTCCTTGCAGCATCGTGGGCAGGAGAGTTGTGGTATTGTCACAAGCACTGTCGAGGGTGAATTTGCTCGTAAGAGGGGTGATGGATTGGTGAGCGAGGTCTTTAACGATGCCAGCATGGCTAATTTGAAGGGCGACTGCTCTATAGGACATGTTCGCTACTCAACTACTGGAGATGGCTCATTGGAGAATGTTCAACCATTCCTATTCCGCCACCACACTGGCAACTTCGCAATGGCTCATAATGGTAACCTTGTCAACTCGGACGAGTTGCGCCGCTACCTTGAGAGTTTGGGAAGTCTCTTTCAGTCAACTTCGGATAGCGAGGTTCTGGCTCACCTTATCAAAAAACAGACCTTGCAACAGCACCGTATCTCAGCTATTGTCGAGGCACTCAATATGATTGAGGGGGCGTTCGCTTTCCTTATTATGACTCCAAACCGTATCTACGCATGTCGTGATAAATATGGATTGCGTCCTTTGTCGGTTGGTAGATTAGAGGGTGGCTGGGTTGTGAGTAGCGAGACCTGTGGATTAGATGTTGTTGGTGCTGAGTATGTTAGGGATGTCGAACCAGGCGAGATTCTCTCACTAGAGAGGGATGGAACTATGCGTTCGACCTGTTTTGCTGAGGCGACACACCGCTATATGTGCTCGATGGAGTATATCTACTTCGCACGTCCCGACAGTAATATCGAGGGTTGCAATGTCCACTCTTTCCGTAAGGAGACTGGTCGTGCTCTATGGGCACAATCACCCGTCGAGGCAGATATCGTAGTTGGAGTGCCCGATTCGAGCTTGTCAGCGGCGATAGGTTACTCCGAGGCTAGTGGAATACCCTACGAGATGGGATTGATTAAGAGTAAATATGTAGGTCGCACCTTTATCCAACCATCACAAGCACTTCGCGAGAAGGGTGTGAGGATGAAGCTCTCAGCGGTTAAATCTATCGTTCGAGGTAAGCGTGTTGTGCTTATCGACGACTCTATCGTCAGGGGTACAACCTCTAAGCGTATTATCCGTATGCTTAAGGAGTCGGGAGCCAGTGAGGTGCATGTTCGTATCGCAAGCCCTGAGTATCGCAACCCATGTTTCTATGGTGTTGATACCTCAGCGCAGAATGAGCTGCTATCATTTAGGATGAATGCAGAGCAGGCGTGTGAATATATCGAGGCGGATAGCCTGGAGTTCCTACATGTCGATGCTCTATACCATGCAGGTGAGCGTGAGGAGCTATGTACAGCCTGCTTTACGGGGTGCTATCCAACGGATTTGTATGGCGCAGATAAAGGGTGTAAAATAATTAAACAGAAATAACAAATATAAATTAAGAGTTAAGAATTAATATCCACAACGTCATTGCGGGCTTGACCCGCAATCTCGAAACAAAGGGATAGATTAGAAATTAAGAGTTAAGAGTTGTTTTTTAGTTATGAAATATTCATAATTCATAATTCATAATTCATAATTCATAATTCATAATTTTTAACTCATAATTAAAAAAATAATAGTATGGCAAAAAGCTATGAACAAGCAGGTGTCAACCTAGAGGCAGGGTATGAATCTGTAAGACGAATTAAGAGCCATGTGGCTTCGACCGCTCGTGCTGGTGTTATGGGTAATATTGGCGGTTTTGGTGGTATGTTTGACCTAGCTTCATTGGGTGTTAAAGAGCCAATCTTGGTTAGTGGAACCGATGGAGTGGGCACAAAACTAAAGCTCGCTTTCGAGATGGACAAACACGACACCATCGGAATTGATGCTGTGGCGATGTGTGTGAATGATGTCTTGGCACAGGGTGCTGAGCCTCTCTACTTCTTGGACTATATCGCAGTAGGACACAACGAACCAGCCAAGATTGAGGCTATCGTTGCAGGTGTTGCCGAGGGTTGTCGCCAGGCAGGATGTGCTCTTGTTGGTGGTGAGACTGCCGAGATGCCAGGTATGTATAGCGATGGTGAGTACGATATCGCAGGATTCACTTGTGGTGTGGTTGAGCGTAGCAAACTTATCGACTGCTCGAAGGTTAAGGTGGGCGATGTTTTGGTTGGAGTCGCTTCGAGTGGAGTCCACTCAAACGGATTCAGCTTGGTGCGTAAAATCGTTAGCGACAACGCAGCATCTCTTTCGCAGAGCTACGATGAGTTGGGAGGTAAGACCTTGGGAGAGGTGCTATTGACCCCAACTAAGATATATATCAAACCAGTGTTGGATGTTGTTGCTCAGTGTGATGTACACGGTATTAGCCACATCACAGGTGGTGGATTCGACGAGAATATCCCACGTATCATGACCGAGGATATGGGTCTTGAGATTAAGGAGGGTAGCTGGGAGATTCTTCCTATCTTCTCACTATTGGAGAAGTGGGGTGGTGTTGAGCATCGCGAGATGTTCAATATCTTCAATATGGGTATCGGAATGGTTATCGCACTCGACGAGGCTGAGGCTCAGAAGGCTATCTCACTGTTGGAGAGCCATGGCGAGAAGGCATCTGTTATTGGTTGTATTACCGACAAGGCGGGTATCGTAGATATCATTTAGTCCAAAACTCATTCTTGTTAATCACTCTTAAATAAGAGCAGTAAATAAAAAGGTATGAATAACGTAGATTTAGATAGCGTAATCGACTTCGGTGAGGAGTTGAACCAGACGACCAGAATTGCGATTTTTGCGAGTGGTACGGGTTCAAACTTCGAGGCTCTGGCTAGTGCTTGTGCCGATGGTCGTGTCAAAGCTGAGGTTGCGGTGATGGTTTGTGACAGACCAGGCGCTGCGGTTATAGCAAAGGCTGAGCGATTGGGTATTGAGGCGTTGGTGCTGAGCCCTAAGAGCTTCGCGTGCAAGGCAGATTACGAGCAGGATATATTAGAGAGACTCAGCGAGTTACGTGTCGAGGTTGTTGTCTTGGCGGGGTATATGCGTATTATCGACGAGACCCTTCTTAAGGCATATCCCGATAGGATACTCAATGTCCATCCATCGTTGTTGCCAGCCTTTAAGGGGGCACACGCTATCGAGCAGGCGTTGGCGTATGGAGTTAAGTGGTTCGGAGTGACTATCCACCTAGTCAACGAGGAGTTGGATAGTGGTGCGATACTCAATCAGGCGGCTTTCCGTTATGATGGTTCGAGCGTCGAGGAGCTTGAGGCAAAGGTTCACCAAGTGGAGCACCCACTCTACATCGAGACCCTCGCTACATTCCTCACCGAGATAGACAAATAAGTTGGTAATTAAGAATTAAGAGTTATTTCTCAGTAAAGACTCAGCAATTCTCAGCCCAATCCGTCATTGCGGGCTTGACCCGCAATCTCGAACACCCCACGTCATTGCGGGCTTGACCCGCAATCTCGAACACCCCACGTCATTGCGGGCTTGACCCGCAATCTCGAACACTCCACGTCATTGCGGGCTTGACCCGCAATCTCGAACACCCCACGTCATTGCGGGCTTGACCCGCAATCTCGAACACTCCACGTCATTGCGGGCTTGACCCGCAATCTCGAACACCCCACGTCATTGCGGGCTTGACCCGCAATCTCGAACCAAAAGGAGTGAGATGCTGAATCAAGTTCAGCATGACGATAGCAGTAAAGAACAGAAGTAAAATATAAACAAAGTATAAAATTATGGCAAAAAGAGCATTAGTCAGCGTCAGCGATAAGTGTGGCGTTGTTGAGTTTGCAAAGGAGCTAACGGCTCTAGGTTGGGAGATTATCGCAACTGGTGGTACAATGAAACTACTCGCAGATAGCGGAGTGGATGTGATAAATATTAGCGAAATCACAGGTTTTCCTGAGATTTGCGATGGTCGTGTAAAGACACTTCACCCTAAGGTGCATGGAGCTCTTCTTGGTCGTCGTGACGATGAGAGCCACTTGGCTGCCCTCTCGGAGAATGGTATCGAGTTTATCGACTTGGTATGTGTCAACCTCTATCCATTCAAGCAGACTATCGAGCGCAGTGATGTGAAGTTGGAGGATGCTATCGAGAATATAGATATAGGTGGACCTTCGATGTTGCGCAGTGGTGCTAAGAACTACGCTAGCGTGACTGTTGTCTGCGACCCTAAGGATTACGCTCAGATTATCGAGGAGGTGAAGGCTGATGGCGACACCACTCTTGCAACTCGTTTTGCTCTATCTGCTAAGGCTTATACCCACACCGCAGAGTACGACGTGATGATTTCGACATTTATGCGCGAGAAGGCTCAACTTCCTGAGATTTTGAACCTTGAGTACGATATCAAACAGTCACTTCGTTATGGTGAGAACCCTCACCAGGAGGCTAAGTTCTACGCATCGAAGAAGAGCGTACCTTACTCACTAGCCTCAGCTACTCAGTTGGCAGGCAAGGAGTTATCCTACAATAATATTCAGGATGCAGCGGCAGCTTTGGCTATCGTTCGTGAGTTCGACGAGCCAGCTTGTGTTGCTCTAAAACATATGAACCCATGTGGTGCAGCGGTTGGCGCAGACCTTATGGAGGCGTGGAAGTTGTGTTACGAGGCGGATAAGGTTAGTATCTTCGGCGGTATTGTCGCTACAAACCAAGTAGTTACAGCAGATGTTGCTGAGCTAATCAAGCCTATTTTCTTGGAGATAGTTCTAGCTCCTGAGTTCACAGCAGAGGCACTCGAAATCCTAACAGCGAAGAAGAACCTTCGTCTAATGCAGGTCGATATGAGCTCGAAGGGTGAGCCATATATGCAGTATGTCTCAATCCCTGGTGGTATGTTGGCTCAGAGCGCAGACCAGAAGATGGCGGAGTTGACTTTGGATATGTGTGTTACCGAGGCTAAGCCTACTCCTACTCAGTTGAAGGATATGGCGTTTGGTATGAGAGTGGTTAAACACGTGAAAAGCAACGCGATAACTGTTGTTAAAGATGGTGCTACGGTAGGTGTTGGTGCAGGTCAGATGAACCGTGTAGGCTCTGCTGAGATTGCTCTAAAGCAGGCTGCGGCATTGGGACACACCTCTGGTTTGGTCTTGGCATCGGATGCCTTCTTCCCATTTGACGACTGTGTGACTCTTGCCTCTCAGTATGGAGTCGAGGCGATTGTTCAACCTGGCGGTTCGATGCGTGATGCAGACTCAGTAGCTAAGGCTAATGAGTTGGGTATTAGTATGTTATTCTCAGGGCTACGCCACTTTAAACACTAATCAAGGCTTAATAAGCGGCGATTTTTGGCACTTCCCTCAACTCTAAAATGCTCATTTACCATGAGTAAACTGCGCTTTTAGAGTTATCACGAAGCACCAAAACTCATCCACTTATTAAACCTTGCAAAAATTTATAATTCATAATTCAAATATGAAAGTACTTGTAATAGGCGGTGGCGGAAGATGCCATGCGATAATCGATGCATTGAAGCGTTCGAGCAAGGTGAGCGAGGTATTCTCAGCACCTGGTAACGCAGGTATTGCACAGATAGCTAAGATTGTACCTATCAAGGAGGTAGAGGTTGAAAAACTTCGCGATTTCGCCCTTGAGGAGAAGATTGACCTAACGGTCGTAGGCCCTGAGGTGGCTTTGGCCGCTGGCGTAGTTGATGTATTCAAAGAGGCTGGACTTCGTATCTTTGGCCCTAACAAGGCGGCGGCTCAGATTGAGGCGAGCAAGGAGTTTGCCAAGGAGTTGATGAAGAAGTATGATATTCCAACAGCGGGATTTGAGACCTTCTCCGATTTCGATGCTGCGATGGAGTATGTACGTGCTGGCTCGATGCCGACCGTTCTGAAGTATGACGGTCTGGCTGCGGGTAAGGGGGTGGTTATAGCTCAAAATATCGAGGAGGCCGAGGAGGCTCTACGTGATATGTTGCTCGATACCAAGTTCGGTAAGGGCAAGGTGGTTATCGAGGATTTCTTGGATGGGCCAGAGTTCTCGTTTATGTGCTTTGTGGATGGGCTGAATGTCTATCCGATGGTGCTTTCGCAAGACCATAAACGTGCATACGATGGCGACCTAGGTCCAAATACTGGAGGTATGGGAGCATACTCTCCTGTGCCAATTATCTCGTCGGAGGATGAGGCGTGGTCGCTCGAAAATGTGATGCGCCCAACAGCTGCGGCGATGGTGAGCGAGGGAACTCCATTTAGCGGAGTGCTCTACGGAGGTCTTATCAAGAGCAGTAACGGAATCAAAGTTATCGAGTTCAACGCTCGTTTCGGAGACCCCGAAACCGAGGTGGTGCTACCTCGATTAGAGAGTGATATCTTCGATATCTTCTCGTCGATAGCCGATGGAGTGACTCCTCCCTCGATTGAGTGGAGCGAGGATGCAACATTGGGTATAGTTCTAGCATCGAAGGGCTACCCTGGCGACTACACCAAAGGCTCAGCAATCAAGGGACTCGACAAAGTTGAGGCTCTGATGTACCACATGGGAACCGAGTTTAAAGATGGCGAGTTCACCAACGCAGGTGGTCGTGTGATGATTGTGGTGGGACGTGGAGCAACTCTTCTTGAGGCTCGCGAAAGTGCCCTCACTCAGATTGAGAAGATAGAGTGTGACAACCTTTTCTATCGTCGTGATATTGGATATAAAGCATTTAAATAGAGTAAATTATGTCAGCAACAGTAATCAGCGGGCGTGAGCTTAGCAAGACAATAAAGAGCGAATTGGCGGTAAGAGCCCAGGAGCTTACAACTAAGTGGGGACGTGCTCCACATCTAACTGTTATACTTATTGGCGAAGACCCAGGTAGCGTCTCTTACGTTACGGGCAAAGCCAAAGCGTGTGAGGAGGTGGGTATCTCGAACCGTACTATCCGCCACGATGATTCAATTAGCGAGGAGTCTCTTCTCGACCTTATCGCCGAGCTTAATGCCGACGAGGGTGTGGATGGTATCCTTGTGCAGCTACCTTTGCCTCGTCATATCGATAGCGATAAAGTTATCGCAGCAATCGACTACCGTAAGGATGTGGATGGATTCCACCCGATGAATGTAGCCTCTTTATGGCAGAAACTCCCATCGACTCTACCTTGTACCCCAAAGGGTATTATCAAGATGTTGAATAGCGTGGGTTATGAGATTTCTGGTAAGAAAGCTGTTGTGATTGGTCGTAGTAATATCGTGGGTCTACCCGTGTCGAAACTACTTCTCGATGCTAATGCTACCGTGACTATAGCTCACTCACGCACCGCAAACCTCGCTGAGGTTACTCGTGAGGCTGATATCTTGGTTGTGGCTATTGGTCGTCCGAAACTAGTTACCGCAGATATGGTTAAACCAGGCGCTGTGGTTATCGATGTGGGTGTCAACCGTGATCCTGAAACGGGTAAACTGTGCGGTGATGTCGAGTATGCTCCAACCGCAGAGGTCGCATCAGCTATCACCCCAGTGCCAGGTGGAGTTGGGCCAATGACTATCGCTTGTCTGATGGAGAACACTATTGAGTGCTTCGTGCGTGCAATGGAGAGTAAATAGAGGATTTTTTACCTCAATATTAAACAGCTAATCTATAATAGATTAGCTGTTTTTTTTACACTCCATACGTCATTGCATCACCATCCACGTCATTGCGGGCTTTTGACCCGCAATCTCATGAATTTTATTATCTACAACTGTCCTGCGCGGACAGCGGCGGGGTGCTCCCCGCTGAGCTATTCTTTTTTGCTGTTTTTACTGTGGGTTATTAAGTGATTGTTTCACAATCTTTTGCGGCTATTGATATAGGGTGCTTTAAAGCGAGTTTTAGCACCCCATATCAACATCCACAACACCGAGAATTACATTCTTTATTAATAACCCACAGCCAAGCCGTTCACATCATTGCATTATTGAGATAAACTGAGACTCAGCAAAGTCTCAGTAAGATTCAGAAACTCTCAGCAAACATAGTCGTGATTAAGTTTGGTTTAGGGTGTTATGCAGAACGGAGTTCTGGAGGTGATTTTTACGGTAAAGGGGTGCTAAAGTTTACTTTAGAGTACCCCTTTATTGTGAAAATAACAAGCTGTGGAACAGCGTATTAACACCTGAAAATAGATTATAGCTCAGCGGGGAGCACCCCGCCGCTGCCCGCGTAGGGCAGTTGTCCGAATGGAGAACGCCGTAGGCAGTTTCCGGATGGGAAACTACAAAACCTCAAAGACAAAAAAACTGGGTGCTGCTACATCAGCAACACCCAGATATAGATTTAACTTTGTGGTTAACTCTAGAAGTATTTACCGCGTTGGTCGTCGATATTAGCGAGGTTCTTCATTGTGTTGAACACAGCTTGTTGGATATAATCCTGCTGAGCTGATTCGATTCTAACTTTCTGAGCCTCTGGGGTTTGGTCGTTAACTACCGCTACGTTGTCGACAACGAATAGGTAGACTCCCATATTACCTTTAACCGGAGCGGATAGTTCGCCAGCTGTAGTTGCGGTGATTGCACCGATTACTCTAGGCTCGATACCTACTCCTGGGATGTAGTATGACGAGAACTGCACGCCCTCGAATTGCTCAATCTCAGACTCTAACTTCGCTGCTGCATCCTCTAGAGAGCTAGCTGAGAAGTCGGCTGTGAATCCCTCGAACTTCTTATCACGAAGTAGCTCGTTGCGGATAGCTGACTCTACTTGGTTGAAAGAGCGATACTTATCGCGGTTATCAGATTGTACTACTGCCACGACGTAGCCATCTCCTGCTTTGAATATTTGTGATATTTCGCCCACTTTAGCGTTATTTGCCCATGTTGCGATAGGGCTAGAGTTCTCGATTGCTCTCACACTTCTATCCGCTGGGGTTGTTGCGAAGGTTAGAGGCGTTACGTGTAGTGAGTCGGCTGCTGTTTTGAAGGCAGCTGCGCCACCTTTTGCCATTAGAGCGAAAGAGCTAGCGTCGCTATATAGGGCATCGATTGTTGATTGAGATGCCTCGACTGGGTAGTCGATAGATGCAACCTGAGCGTATTTAGTCGCTTTGCCTGTCTCATATACCTGTAGAAGTTGGATATAGTCACCACTCTCGACCTTAACCACTTGACCTTTGCGAGCAGAGGCTAGAGCAGAGGCAAACTCCATAGGGATTGATGTGAAAGCCATTCTACCAAGGTTGCCATCACTTGGAGCACCATTTTGGGTGAATATTGAGTATTGAGCCACCGCAGCCTCGAATGAAGCACCACGTCTGTTAAGAGCAGTAAGCAGTGAATCAGCCATTTGGCTCTGGCTAATTGGTAGAGCTAGTTGACGAAGAGATAGCGAGTCTGGCGCAGTGATAACCTCGATAGCTTTCGATACTGTCCAGACGTTGTTGGCCTTCGCTGGGCCGTAGAATTGGTTTGCTAGAACAGCCTTTGCCTCGTCTGCATTGAGTTGACTTTCAGAGAAGTACGATGAAGATACCGAACCACGAGTATGCTCACGAGCAAATAGGCGTGGACTCTCAGATGCTTTGAACGCCTCGGCTATCTCAGCCATTTCGCGCTCTATAGCCAACTCATCCTCTGGTGTTGGAGCGATTGCAAACTCAACATACTGCACTGATTTAGAAGGGGTTTGCTTATATCTGCTCTCTTTATTTTTGTTGTAGAAGTCGCGCATCTCACGCTCGCTCACACTATATAGAGAGTCGGGGATATCGCTATAACGCTTAACAACCCAACTACCTGAATAGCTGTTGTTTGCGGCGTTAGCTCCTGCCTCGACCTCTAGATCTGTAGCGTAGATTCCATTGCGGAGTATCGAGACAAATTTCATTGCTGAACGCTCGCTTGCGGCATCCGCAAGGATTTCGTTCCATAGTTTTGATGCTTGAGCATCGGATGCTGCGTGAGCTAGGAAACTACTCACCGCTGCTACGTTGAACTCGCCAGTTGATGGGTCTGCGAAGTATGTGTAGAGGGCTTGAGTTGGAGTCTGTCCGTTCATTACAGAGAGTCTCTCAGCCTCACCCATTACAATACCAAGCTCCTGGTAACCAGGAACTACAGCCATTTGATTGAAGATAGCGTCCCAAGCGGCTTGAGCTATCTGATTTGAAATCTCCTGATTGCTTTCGTTCACTCCCGACATCTCTCTAACTCTCTCGTACATCTCGATGTAGTCGCTATAGTTGACAGGTTTACCATCAATCTCACCCACTTGAGGGTTGTTGCTGCCCGAAAAGTTCATGTCAGAGCCTAGCGAGAATATAAAAGCCAAAAGCGCCAATGCGATAACCGCAGAAAGCACAATACCAAATTTTGTTCTTAGCGTGTTTAATGTTGCCATTTCTATAATCTATTTTATTATTTGCATTTATTAGTCCCCAAAGATAGTAATTATTTTGTAATTATGCGAATCTTAATTACAAAATAATTAGCTAATGATTTTAATTCTAGCTAACTCTAATCTCGAACGAGAGGTGCTAAGTATCTTAAAACTAAAGCGTCCCGTGACCAGAGTGTCGCCTGCGGAGGGTATTCCTTTGTGGTGGTAGATGATATATCCAGCCAATGTTTCGTACTCGTCACTCTCCTCCAATGAGAGGTTATATTTTTCGTTTAACACCTTGACTTCCAGTCGACAAGAGAATACCCATTCACCTGGCGCAACCTCCTTTTCGGTTAGCTCCTGCTCGTCGTGTTCATCCTCTATCTCGCCAAAAATCTGCTCCAAAACATCCTCTAAAGTGATAACTCCAGCCGTGCCACCAAACTCGTCGATAACAACTGCGATATTGGCTTTATGTTTTGTGAATGATTGCAACAGCGCACTCAGCGGCATAGCTTCGGGCACAAAGTTGACACTGCGTAGAATCTGCTGCAACTCTTTGGGCTGGGTGAAGATGCTCTTCGAGTTGATGTAACCGATAATGTTGTCGATACTCTCACGCCAGACAAATAGCCTGGAGTATTTGGTCTGAGCAAATTTGTCGCTGATATCCTCGACTGTGGTTGAATCGATGTCAACAGCCTCAATATCAACTCTGTGTGTCATACAGTCGCGCACCCTAAGGTCGGCAAAGTCGAGTGCATTTTGAAATATTTTCATCTCATTCTCCTGCTCCGAGGGGCTGCTACCCTCGACATCAAAGAGGCTAGCTAAGTCCGAGCGGTCGAATCCCACCGCCAGATCGGGAGTTGAACGATGTCCCATAATGCGAAGTAGCAGCTGCGAGAGCAATGTTGTTAACTTGGCAATGGGGTATAAGATGATGTAGAAGAGGAAGATAAGCGATGAAAACGTTCTGTAGTAGAAGTTGGGATTTGAACGGAAAATCGACTTGGGGAGAAACTCCGCAAGGAAGATGATGATAATCGTCGAAATCACAGTCTCCAAAAGAGGGTAACCCCCTTTGGCTATCTCCCACCACCCGGCATGGTACGCCATGGTGTGAATCAGGGTGGACATCGAGAGCGAATATACAACAAGCGAGATGTTGTTACCCACCAATATAGTGGTGATATATTGCCCAGGGTTGCGTGAGAATAGGTTGGCGATATAGTCGAAAATCGAACTTTGCCTACGGTCTATCTCCAACTTCAGGCGATTTTTGCTCACAAAGGCTATCTCCATTCCCGAAAAGAAAGCCGAGAGCAGAATCATCGCGACGATAGTTATGGATATGGATATCAAACTATTCATTATCAACATGTTTAGTAGAGTCACTCGCCTCCTCATCCTCCTCACTATCCTCCTCTTCACTAGTGGTCGGAGTAACATCGACCTTCATACGACCATTGAGCCTGCGGAAGCTCCACTTCTCCATCGCCTCGTCCGACTCGAATCCTTCGCCTTGGAAGGTGTCGTCGTTGTTGGTGTCGATGATTTTGGTGTCGACATTTGAGTATATCAACTTGCGGCGAGAGTCCCAAAATAGCTGCTGGGTGTAGAGTTCACGCCCATCGCTCTTCACTGCGACAACGTCGCCTCTGGCCTCCCATAGCTGGCTCTCCTCGTAGAAGATAGCATATTTCGAGGTGAGGATAGCATCGACAACCGAGAGAGAATCATCCTTGTAGGTTGTTATCTTAACCCCCTCACGGAACTCGCGATATGGCTCATTAGCAAGGGTATAACCCTCGATTAAAGAGGTCTCGAAACGATATGAAGGTTTGCCATTTCGGCTCATTATAATCTTCATATCTTCGCTACGTTCGGTCACAATATTTTGCGAAGAGTTCGTCTTGGCGGGTTGCGACGAGCAGCTAGATAAATATAGGAGAATAGCACCCCCTATAAAAAGGAGTGCTACCTTACCTATATATAATAGTCTACCCATATAAGACTCTTTTCCACCCCTCTCACTTATGTTAGCGAGAGGGTGGGTGAGAGAAGTGTATCGTTATTTACGAGTACGTACACGAGTATTTACGCCATGTACCAAACCGCAATTTACTTTGTATGTAGAACCTTCAGTCAACTCCTGGAAGAATGCCTCCTCAGCTGTTGGGAAGTGAGCTGCAAAACTTGAACGCATAGACTCTGCTGGTGCAACATAGCTCTGCTCGCTGCTTGAAAAGTTTGACAACGCACTAACGATAGTGTCGTATGCCACCCAGAAGATAGCTTGAGCGTCGAATCCTGTACATGAGCTAGCAGATGAAGCGTAAGCCTGAGCCAATACGAATAGTGCAACACCATTATCGCTCTCATCCTCGTCAGATACTGCGATAGCTTGTTGAGCATAAGATGCTGCCTGAGCCATATTTCCTGCTGCCATCTGGATAAGTGCGATAC
The DNA here is from genome assembly GCA_047178865.1 of Rikenellaceae bacterium. Taxonomy (GTDB): domain Bacteria; phylum Bacteroidota; class Bacteroidia; order Bacteroidales; family Rikenellaceae; genus Alistipes. Next base: position 14,580 of record JBCQSY010000008.1, on the reverse strand, counting down.
GACGCATCAAAGACTCTCTCTCCTCCTCGTCGACCTCAACCTTTAGAGCGTCAACTAGGTATTGAGTCGCTTTGTCATACTCGCCATTGTTCTGGAAGATAGCCGCTAGACCCATCGCCGCAGATGAAGTTGGAGACATCTCGTACAACTTCTCAGCGATTACAACATAGAAAGGAGACTTCGTGCAGTCGCGACGTCCCATGATTCCAACCATACGAGTAAGTAGCTCAACATCGTCTGGGTGAGCCTCATACTTGCTCTTGAATAGAGTCTCTAGATTCTCGCAGCTAGCAGCGTCCGATGAAGAGAATAGATTCTGGAAACTGTCAGCATATTTGTGGTCGTCGCCAATCAAGCTGTCGAATAGCGGAGACAACCAGTCGTAAGCACCAAGGATATCCTCAGCGGTTGCTACATCCATCTGATAATCTTGGATTAGGTTGTTGAAGTACATGTAAGCCAAATCAGCTTTCATACCCTGAGACGATGCTTCAGCTGCCTTTAGAGCCACCTCGAAAGCCTCGCGTAGACCCTCACGGTCACGCATCTTGTAGTTGGCATAGTCACGAGCCTTTAGGTCGAGGATATACACCTCACCCTGTTTTGCGTCAGAGGCGAAGTACTTCAAACGAAGGTCATAGACCATCAACAAAGAGTCTACATAACCGCTCTTCTCAGCAAGAGACTTAGCTCTATTAATCTTATTTTTGTAGAGGATAGCTCCACGTTGGTATGTTGCAACCGAAGCAGATGGGGCGTTGTTTATCAAATCGGTAAAGTGTTTTGTCGCCTCGTCGTACTCTTTGTTATCAAGAGCCTCCTTGAAGAATGTGTTGCTAAACATATTCTTCTCACGTTCCTCAGCAGTTTCTCCCCAAGCAGCCCATCTTGGGTCGTTGAAATCAACTTGCGCCATAGCCGATGTAGCATATGTCGCAATCACAGTTAGCATTAAGATTAATCTTTTCATTCTAGTTAGTATAAAGTTATTTTCATTAATAGTTATTAAATTTTCCTTTAGTTATAAAACAGCAACTAGAGCCTATCCTAAGAGGGCTCTAGATTACTAGCATTTTAGTCAAATTTCGGTCTGTGGAACCAGTAGTCATCTCCAAATAACATCAATCCTACGGATATCTTAAAGGAGTGCTGTTTTATCAATCCCATGCTCCCGGTGGTGGTCTCTAAAATATCCCGACTACCGAGCATTCCCCACTCAACTCCTAAATCTAATCGGGATAAACTTCCATACTTTATAGGGAATGATACACCCGATGTCACCGCACACTCATTCATAGTTACGCCATTGTAGTTTTGGTAGTAGTCGCCATAGCGAGCTCCTGCCCTGTAGCCCATGCGTTTATAGTAGCTACGTATATCTCCTCGATTTGGCACATACTCAAAACCTGCTTTATAGGTTGAGGTGTTGTTGTAACCCACCTCTACACCATCAATGGTCGAGACCAACTCGGTATTGCGTCCCCATGTTTTGTAGGTGTAGTCAGCCGAGATGTTCCACTTCTCGTTCTGGTAAGAGAAACCTGCTGTGGTCTCGGTTGGCATATACAACACTTCATTGCCAAGATAACTCTGAGCCACAACATCAATATAGCTACTACTACCGATTACATACTTCTCAACATAAGGGTCGAGGTTTCCGCCAATATCGAATGTTGCACCAAAGTTAAGAATTTTATCTCGTTTTACCAAAGGAGACCACATAATTCCGAACTGAGCCATGATTTTTGAGATGCTATACTCTGCGCTACCTAGGGTCGAACCGTAAGTACCACTACCTGTTACAACAGATGGGTATGCCGAGAAAGAGCGTAGGATAGTTCCCCAGTAGTAACGCGCTGCAACACCAATTGAGAGTTTGTTGTAGAGCCTATAACCAAGGCTCAACTTCGCCTCGTTGATGCCTCCCGAACCTGTGAATACATAGTCAATTTGACCCACGTCGACCAACTGCTGTGAGCTGATTGAGGTGTAACCAACCGAGCTGTAAGGATTTACGCTAAACAAAAGACCTAGACCAGATGCCAAAGGAATTTGCAAAGCGATATCTCTAAAGTTGTAGTTGTTGTAAGCGGATTTTCTTAAATCCTCGCCGTAGGTATATTGTGAGAGGTAGTAACCACCACCCTCGACTCCGAAGTTGAAGATGATACTCTTCCTCATAACATTGGCTTGACCCGCTGGGTTGAGCATATTTATGGTTGTGGCATTACGCATAGCAACACCCGCGCCACCCATAGAGCGTGTCGAGATAGTTCCGGGTGTAGCCAATTCGCCTATACCATACATAGTATATGGAGAGAAAGTACCCACATTACTACTCTGTGCCATAACAGCGCCACAACTCAACAGTAGAGTCATCGCCATAAGGCTCATTTTAATCGCTCTAGCCATTTTTTTAATAGCTCTAGTTTCCTGCATTGTATTCCAAAATTTTATTCAATCCGCAGAAGATAGTCTCCCGACCTGCAAATATCGCATTTTTAATTCTTTTTTCAAAGCGAAACGCCTCTCCACCCACAAAAAAAATCAACAAATTGTCATATTTTTTGCTAAAATGGTTAATATGTCCCTCAATTTCGTAAACCGCACTGGCGAAAACTCCCTGCTCGATAGCCTCGCTTGTCGAGCGTGGTGCTACTCCATCACACAGTTCAGAGGGTGGAGAACAGAGCGGAAGAGCCGCAGTGTAACCACTCAAGGCTTGGTATCTTAGCGATAAACCAGCCGAGATAAATCCTCCACGGAAAACCCCATCACGAGTCATTAGGTCGATAGTAATCGCTGTGCCACAATCAATTATAAGGGTATCTCGCCCTTTTGAAAGATTAATCAGCCCTACTGCCACAGCGACCCTATCTGCACCCAAAGAGTGAGGTGTCGAGTAATCTATGGTTAGAGGTGTCGCCACCCCAGCACAGAAATGTAGTGAGTGCCCTATCTTCCCCTTTAATATGGCACACACCTCAGCTCCATCTCCACGAGTCGAGGTGACAATAGAGCGTTGTGGTGAGTACTCCGCCACAACTGAATCTACCTCGAACTCGCTAAATGAGCCGACATTCCACTCCTTTAGCACAACCTGGTCTGCCATAACGGCACACTTAACTCGACTGTTTCCTATATCTACAATTAAGTTACAACTCATGCTAATCCCTTTAGAATCTCATACCCCTCGCCTATATCCTTTACTCTACGAACGGTCATACCCAATTTATTATTGTTTTGACGGAGCACAAATCTATCACTATTCTTGGTAATATGCTCCAAAATCCCCCTAAATATATCACTTTGATAGTAGGTGGAGTTCTGCTCGCTGACAAAATGGGTAATCATCAATCCATTCTTTATCTTGACTCGCTCGATACCCAAACGCCTAGCCTCGCGGCGTAGTCGAACCACATTAAGTAGCTCGATGCTCTGCTTGGGTAGCTCTCCGAACCTATCACGCAGACGCGCTGCGAAGCTCTCCAACGACTCCTCCTTGCTCATCGAGTCTAGCTCGCGATAGAGGCGCAATCGCTCTGCGCTCTGCTGCACGTAGTTCTCAGGCAGAGAGGCATCGACATCGATATCGACCACCACATCATCCACATAGCTCTGCGAGGTGACAACCTGCTGCTCCTCGTTGGAGAGCCCCGTGACGTCGAAACCCTCGTTACGAAGCTCGACTATCGCCTCGTTGAGTATCTTCTGGTAGGTCTCGATTCCGATATCTGCGATAAATCCGCTCTGCTCAGCGCCAAGGAGGTTTCCAGCACCTCGAATATCGAGGTCCTGCATCGCGATATTGAATCCCGAACCCAAATCCGAGAACTCCTCGATTGCTCGGAGTCTGCGTGAAGCGTCGCTCGATAGCATCTCTTCGGGGGGTGAGAGTAGATAACAGTACGCCTTTCTATCACTTCGACCCACCCTGCCTCGCAGCTGATGCAGTGCACTCACTCCAAAGCGGTGGGCGTTGTTTATGATTATGGTGTTGGCGTTGGGCACGTCGATTCCATTCTCGATAATTGTCGTTGCCAACAGCAAGTCTATCTCGCCATATATAAAGCTCATAATCAGAGCCTCCAAATCTTTGGCTGGCATCTGTCCGTGTCCCACTCCGACCCGACAATTTGGGACAATGCGCCCAATAAGCCTATGGATATAGTCCATATCCTCGACTCGGTTGTGGACGAAGTATATCTGTCCGCCACGTGATAGCTCACTCTCGATTGCCTCGGCGATGATATCTTCGTTGAACAGGTGCGACTCGGTGATGATGGGTTGGCGGTTGGGTGGTGGAGTCGAGATAATCGACAAATCGCGCGAACCCATAATCGAGAATTGCAGCGTGCGTGGAATGGGTGTTGCGGTAAGGGTCAGTGTATCGACACTCACCGAGAGCTGGGTTAGTTTCTCCTTTGCGGCAACTCCAAACTTCTGCTCCTCGTCGATGATTAGTAGCCCTAAATCCTTGAATTTTATGCTTTTACCCAATATCTTGTGTGTGCCAATCAAGATATCAATCTCGCCCGTTGCCAACTCATCGATGATACGATTCACCTCCTTGGTCGACTTTGTGCGGTTGATATATTCGATTTTCACCGGCATATCACGCAGCCTTCGCATAAATGTGCGGTAGTGCTGCATCGCCAGGATAGTTGTTGGAACGAGCACCGCGGCCTGTTTTCCATCTGTCGCCGCCTTAAATGCTGCACGTATCGCCACCTCGGTCTTGCCAAATCCGACATCTCCACACACCAATCTATCCATGGGCTGAGACGACTCCATATCTTGCTTAACAGCCTGAGCTGCTGCGCTCTGGTCGGGAGTGTCCTCGTAAGGAAAGCTCGCCTCAAGCTCCGTCTGGAGGTATCCATCGGGTGAGAAGGCAAACCCTTCGCTCTGCTTGCGTTTGGCGTAGAGTGAAATCAACTCGCGCGAGATATCCTTAACCGAGCTTTTGGTTCGATTCTTAATCTTCTGCCAAGCTCCCGTGCCCAACTTATAGACCTTGGGAGGCTCTCCATCGCCACTTCGATATCGTGAAATTCGGTGGAACGAGTGGACATTGACAAAGAGCACATCGTTATCTTTATAGACCAGTTTGATGCTCTCACGCACCTTCCCTTCGCTATCTTTAACCTTAACCAATCCGGCAAATCGACCAACTCCATGGTCGTAGTGGACAACATAGTCGCCCATCTTCAAGGCGTTCAGCTCGGCGATAGTCATCTGCTCGTCGCGCTTAATCTCGCCTCGAATTTTGTAGCGTTGGTAGCGTTCGAATATCTGGTGCTCGACATAGATACAGACCCTCTGCTCGTGGTCGATAAAACCTTGATTTAGAGTTGTATCTATGGAGTTTATCTCGATATCTTTATATCCGATTTGGTGGAAAATATTATCCAGTCGCTCGATTTGAGCCTTGTTGCGTGAGAGGATATAGCTGCGATATCCACGCTCGGTGGAGGATATCATATCTGCCGCTAGCACCTCGAAACTCTTGTTGAAGTTGGGCTGTGGCGAGGTGGAGAACTCGATTACTTTGTCTGCTCTACGCTCCTGGATATTATCCCTTAGCGAGAGAACCGAGGAGTTTTTCATCCCCTCTAACAACCCTTTGGCGGAAGAGACTAAGTTGTCGATTGTCGCAGGTTCATCCATCGAGGTGAGGAGTCTGCGCCTTACGTCATCGACTCGGCGTAGCGACTCTCCGGCATCTAAAAACCAGTAGCAAGCTCCCTCTCCAACAAACTCCGTGAAGCTAATCTTCTCGACCACTCGCTCCTTATCGCCATTGATATTGGGGATAATCGAGACCTTGTCGAGCTTCTCTAGTGATAGCTGCGAGGAGATGTTGAATGTCCTAATCGAGTCGATATCGTTATCGAACATGTCGATTCGGTAGGGGTTGGCGCAGGAGTAAGAGAAGATATCTATGATGCTACCCCTCTGTGAGTATTGCCCTGGTTCGTAGACAAAGTCGACCCTCTCGAAACCTAGCTCTTCAATCATCTCGACTATCGCCGCAGGGGATACGCTCTCGCCTGTCGATAGCTCAATCCTCTCGCGAGTGAGTGCATCGGGGTCGATAACGCTCTGGGCGATAGCTTCGGGGTAGCTAACAACTATCCTATATCCATCCTCCACGCCACTAAGTGCGGCGAGAGCCTCGGTTCGTTGCACCAGCGACGAGGAGTCCTGCGCTCCAATTAGCGAGCTGCGTTTATACGACGAGGGGAAGAATAATACCGCTGGGTTCTCCTCACCGAGTAGGTTATACAAATCCCAGAGCATATATCCCGCGCTATCTCTATCGTCGGCGATGATGATGTGAGTCCCTGCTAGCTGTTCGACCATAAGGGATATATATGACGAAAGAGCAGCACTAACCACCCCTTCGAGATGGATAGTGCTACTCTTACTGCTCTTTAAAGCCTCGGCTAGGAGCTTAAGCCCCTTTGATGCTCGAAGTAGAGAGGCAACATTTGGCGCATCTGGCTTTCTGTTCATGGAACTTCTCTATATGCTACCCCTTTGGTTTGATAATTTTTTTACCAGAACCATCAAGGTAGTCCACATCTATTATGCCCATGCTCTGATCGGCAATAACTTTGATGCGACACTTATACTTCCAACTCCACTTAACCCTCTTAGAGATAAATCCTTTGTTGAGGAATGCTGCCACATAAGGGCTTACCCTCAGAGTTATCTCCTTGCACTTGCGGTCGATAACTAGGAACGAAATTTGATTCTCTATATCCTTATCGAGCAGCACGGTTGGTTGTACCTTACCTGTTCCATTACATGTCGGACAGACATCACTCACATCTGAGATAGGAGTAGGGCGAACCCTCTGGCGTGTAATCTGCATCAGACCGAACTTCGATAGCGGCAACACCGTATGTTTCGCCTTGTCGGTAGACATCAGAGTAGACATCTCATTGAAGAGTTTCTGGCGGTTAGATGCTTTGTGTAGGTCGATAAAGTCGATGATGATAATACCACCCAAATCACGCAGGCGAACCTGTCGAGCAACCTCCGCGGCAGCCATCAAGTTGACCTCCATGGCGGTCTCCTCCTGGTTGACCTCAGCCTTGGTTCTATTACCCGAATTGACATCAATCACGTTCATCGCCTCAGTTCCCTCGATGATAAGATATGCACCCCTCTTGAGCGAAACGTACTTAGCAAATAGAGATTTAATCTGCTTGGCGATATCAAAGTTGTCAAAAATTGGGACATCGCCCTTGTATAGTTTTACGATACGCTCCTTATCTGGCTCGATGGCTTTGATGTAGGTTCGTATGTTAGAGTACATAGCCTGGTCGTCGGTGACTATCTGTGAGAATGTCCCATTAAGGGTATCTCGTATAATTGTTGTTGCACGCGAAAGTTCACTCATCAGTAGTGCTGGTGACTCTTTTTCACGGCGTTTCTTTAAAATCGTACCCCATCTCTCTAGTAGAGATAGTATATCCTCTCGAACATCCTCATCCTTGGCCGACACGGCCGCAGTGCGGATTATTACTCCAAAATTCTTTGGTAGTACCTCTGTTGCTATCCCGCGTAGACGCTTTTTCTCCTCTGCACCTCTAATCTTTTGGGATAGAAATATCTTTGATGTGAATGGTAGCAACACGACATTACGCCCCGCAAGTGATATGTCGGAGGTTAGTCGTGGTCCTTTAGTTGAAATTGCCTCCTTGGCAATCTGTACCATTATCTCTTGACCTGTCTGTAGATGGCTCGAAATCTTGCCTGACTTTCCGATAGGTTCTGATAACTTTATATTCTCAACACGAAGACCCTTTTTACCAGGTTTGTGGCTCGAAACAACTTTGTTGAGCGACTCAAACTGCACTCCCAAATCGAGGAAGTGGATAAAGGCATCCTTCTCGTGGCCAATATTTACGAAGGCGGCATTGAGTCCTGGCATGATTTTTCTCACCTTGCCTAGGTATATGTCGCCAACAGCAAAGCCACTTTGACTCTGCTCCTTATTTAGCTCGACGAGGACCTTATCTTCGCATAGTGCGATGGATATCTCTGATGGAGTTACGTTTATAATTAACTCACGATTCATTTAGTTTATTTATTGGTTTTAAACACGTAAAGCTAAAGGTTATACACCTTTAGCTTTACGCCTCATTTAACTAGAAATAGCTACTATTTCTTCTTGTGGCGATTCTTGCGTAGACGTTTTTTACGCTTGTGGGTCGCCATCTTATGTCTTTTTCTTTTTTTACCGCTTGGCATAGTTGTAGATATTAGATGTGTTAGAAACTACGTTTATTTAATCTTCGAAGCGAAGCTCTTTGCAGGCTTGAACGCTGGGATTTTGTGCTCAGGAATAGTGATAGTTGTATTCTTAGAGATGTTACGAGCTACCTTCTCTGCACGTGTCTTGATAATGAAGCTACCAAAACCACGAAGATATACATTGTCACCAGCAGCCATTGAATCCTTAACAGAATCCATGAATGATTCAACGATAGTCTGAACCTGAATCTTCTCAACGCCCGTCTTTTTAGCGATTTCGCTAACGATATCAGCTTTTGTCATTTTTGTATGTGTTAAAATATTAATATTAAGTAATTTACATCAACATTCAACGCCCCTGCGAATATACTACAGAGACATTTGGAGTGCAAAGATAGAGTATATTTAGTTAATAAACAACAAAGTAGCCTCTTTTTTTTCACTTTTTCACTTTTAATGTGTAGCATCGACCACTATTTATAGCTATATTTGTACCATAATTAGAATCTGTTTAAATTCTTCTCGCTTAATCTACTATGGCTCTTTTACTTCGCTTTTTTAATTTTACTATCTTGCTAATAGAATAACTATTGGCTTCGATATCAAAATCAAAAATCAAAGCAAAATAGCTTATAAGTAGTGTAAAACAATTATTGCCATATTTTTAAAAGCACTCTTGTAGCGATATTTTTTACTATTAAATCTCAATGTAGAACCACTATATTTTCAATTCAATAGCAAAAAACCTCATCTCCAATAGCACTCTTAAAAACACATCAATAATTATTTTACCCTACTTACTATTTTTAATCAGAAAAACTTAAACAGATTCTTATAATCGTAATAACAATGAAGATATATTTTGCAGATAAAAGCGTCAGTTTCGTCGAGGATGCAAATTCAGAGGAGAGTAACCTCTCAATCCCCGCTCTTTTGCATCTCTTTGAGAGTGAGCAGGATGTGGTTTTTACCTCTCGATTTTCGCAGCAGAGCTTCGCGCTATTTTGTCAAGAGTTCAAAAGCGTCGTGGCAGCCGGTGGGGTGGTGGTAAATCCCAAAGAGGAGCTGTTGATGATTAACCGTTTTCAACGTTGGGATCTGCCCAAAGGGCATCTCGAAGAGGGTGAGACTCTGGAGGAGTGTGCCATGCGCGAGGTCGAGGAGGAGACCGGAGTTGGCTCTTTGAGCCTTGGCACGAAGGTAGGTGAGACACTCCACGCCTATGAGAAGAAAGGGGTCTGGGAGTTGAAAACAACCCATTGGTGGAGAATGTCGACACCTCAGACAGATACCCCAACCCCACAGAGCGAGGAGGGTATAACCTCAGCGGAGTGGATTCCACTCTGCGATGTGGCACAACTTATCGAGGGTAGTTTCCCGACGATTAGGAGTGTTATAGCAGCCTATTATAATTAGAGAGCGACTAACAAGGCGATTTTCGGCACTTCCCTCAAAACACATCCTTGTTAGCCACTCTCTGTGGTGAGGAGTGTTGATAATTAAAAACATAAATACGTCATTGCGGTCTGCGAGCTGCAATCTCTAAAGACTGAGAAGGACTGAGACTCAGCAATTCTCAGCAATTCTCAGCAAGACTCAGAAAATTCTCAGAAAAACACAGCTTGCCGTGTTACTTTACGTTGTAGCGAGCACCTTGGTCGTAGGCTCTGTGGACGATGATTTCGGGCGTCCAGCCGCCATCGAGTTTAGCCCTCCACACTTTAGCCTCAGGGCGTGGCTCTTGTTTGTCGTAGAATCGTGCGCCTTTGCCTATTTGGTAGTAGTCGCCAAGGTCGTCACGGACTCTCTCCACCAGCTCCAAGAGCTCTTGGTAGACTTCGGGGTTCTCTTCAATCACATCTCGTCGCTCGGTGACGTCGAGGCGGAGGTTGTAGAGCTCGTACGACTTTACGGCATCTACATCCTCGCGGCGATATGTCGCCTGGCGGCTAGAGGCAATCCATTCAGGAGCGCATGGACGTGGCAGAACCAGTTTCCAATCACCCTTGCGAACCGCTTGTAGGTGGGTATCCATATAGTAGAAGTAGGTCTCATCCAAACCCTCGACCTTGCCCTTATCGAATAGCGACGACACGTCATTGCCATCGAGGATAACATCGGGGAGTGTTGCGCCAGAGATAGCGGCAAAGGTTGGCATGATATCCATAATCTTTATCACTTGATGGCAATCTACTCCCGAAGCCTTGCCACCCCAGAAGATTGCGGGAACTCGAACGCCACCCTCCCAGTTTGAGTCCTTTGCTCCTCGTAGTGGATATGACGAGCCGCAATGCAGATCCCTTGCGCTCCATGGTCCATTGTCGGAGGTGAAAATGACGTAGGTGTTCTCGTCGAGCCCCAACTCGCGGAGTGTGTTGAGTATCTCGCCCACGCTCCAATCCAACTCCTCCACTGCATCGCCAAAGAGACCATAGGCAGATCTACCCATAAAATCGGGACTTGCACCCAGCGGAGTATGGGGCATATTGTGTGCTATATAGAGGAAGAAAGGTGAGTCCTGCTCTCGCTTAATAAACGACACAGCCTCGTGGGTATATACCTGAGTGGCGGTGTTCACATCTATTTTCGGCAGTTTCTCCTTATTGCGGTATGGCTGCCCCGTTATAATAGATGGCACTCCAAACCAGTAGTCGAATCCCATCTCTGTTGGCATATATTCATCGCCATCGAAGCTCGGTTTGTGTCCATTTATATCCCACTTACCTATACAGCCAGAGGTGTAACCCTGCTCTCTCAACACCTCAGGGATAATCACCTCCTGAGGGTCGACATAGGGGTGTTTACGCTTTATATTACCCACCTCGGCAACTCGCACAGGGTATGAGCCAGTAAGCAATGCGGTACGTGCTGGCCCACTAATTGGCTGAGAGTAGAAGTTGGTGAGGCGAACCCCCTCTTGAGCCATCTGGTCGATATTGGGTGTTCTGATTAAATCTGTACCAAAACACCCAATATCATTATAACCTAGGTCGTCGACTAGAATCACTATGAAATTTGGTCTGTCACTGCTCGCAGCCATCGCCACAGAGCTACACAAACTCACCGCAGATAGTAATCCAAAATATCTCTTCATTTCGTCTCTCTATTACTTCACCGTAGTGATAGATTTAAAGGTAAACGCCTCGCCACCAGAGGTGGTTAGGGTGTTGCCCTCGATGGTTGAGCCATTAAGAGTGCCAGTTGTTAAATCCATATTCGTTAGTATCACATTATAGAATGAATTACTATTGATAGTGAGCGATGTAGACTCTGTTGCCAGGGTCAAATCGGTAAGGTAGATACAGTTTATAAAGGCGTAAGTACCAACAAATGTCACCTTAGGGAGGTCTGCCGAGGTCAATGGGTTACTATGGAATACGTATGAACCAAAATTAGTCGCCTCAGGTAGGCTAACGCTCTCTAGAGCACAACCCGAAAATGAGTATTGCGAAGCGATGGTTAGGCTAGGCATATAGAGCTCCGACAGCGATTCGCAACCACAGAATGAGTATGAAGCGGTTGTTTTAAGTAGTGGCATTGAAACCGATTTCAGTGAAGTAGAGCCGTAGAATGCGTGTGAATTGATTGAGGTAACAGCATTCAACTCTATCGAGGTGAGCGAGGTACAAGCTCTAAATGCTGAGCTACCTATCGTTTCGAGCTTAGGTAGCGATATTTCACTAAGTGAGCTACAGTTCTCGAACACTCCATATTGGGTAACGGTTGTAGATTTTGTAGCATCTTTAAGCTCGGTCACCTCAGGAAGATTAACGCTTTTAAGAGATGTACAGTTACAGAATGCACCATAGTTGATATAGGTAGCGCTCTCGGCTGAGAATGAGGTCATACCGCTACACCCTATAAACATATATACTGGAATCTCCGTTAATTTTGGTAGGTCTAGCGAAAGCAAGTTATCGCAACCAAGGAATGCATAGATGCTACCTGTCGTCAGTTCAGGGCAGTTAATCGAGGTGATACCAGAGTTGCTTAATCCATAAGTCTCAATCGAGGTTAACACTGGTAGATCCAAACTCTTCAGAGCATAGCAATGCGAGAGGGCAAAGCTACCAATTGAAGTCACCTCTGGAGTATATAAATACTCAAGCTCTGTACAGCTAGTAAAGGCTCTTGAGCCTATGGTTTTAGCCTTTGGCGCACTCACCTCAACAAGGTTACTCAAATCGTAGTACCTACTATCGAACTCGTCGGGGAGTTCAAATGCACCCGATGGGATAGACTCCAACGAGGTGAAAGTGATGGTGATATCTCTATCTGCGGTAATTAGAGCCGAGGTGAGGTTGTAGAAGTCGCCCTTCTCGTCGAGTGGGTTGTATGTTCCGTAGTTCGCCGTAGCGTCGGTAATTTCCCAAACGTCACCCTCGATAAGTAGTCCGTTCGAAGGGATAGTCGCCAGAGTGAATGGGCCAGAGGTCTTCTCGTCATAGGCGTTACCATTGATTGAGGCGAAAGGACCATACTGCACATCGTAGGTAGAGTTAGTGTATGGAGCGGTGAAGTAGAGACCTGTTATCTCGATATTGTTGCTATCATCCTCTCCGATAGTCAACGCTATTGACTCTGTTGAGATGGAGCTGCTCGATGAACCGAACATATTTGTGTGGTATGAGTAGACCCTGCTAACCAGAGTCGAGAGTGTCAAGTCGTTAAGAGCTGAGCAGTTAGCGAATACATTCTCGTTGATTGTTGTAACGTTAGGAAGGTAGAGAGTCTCTAGTGAGCTACATCCGTAGAAGGCATCATCGTAGAGATAGTACGCCGCGGAGACATCGACCGAGGTTAGTGATGAACAGTTCTTAAATCCCGACTCATATACTGCACCAGATTTTGGCGAATATACGCTCTCTAGAGCCGTACAACCCTCAAACATACTGCTGACGATTTGACGCTCATTGTTAGGCATCGAAACCGACTTGATATATTGGTTGTCGCTGAACGAGTAGTTGATAGAGGTTAGATTTGGAATCTCAATAGAGATATATCTCGCTCCATTACTATACATCTCGCCAGTTGCTTGGTCGTAACCCTCGCCGCTCAAAGTTGAAAGTAGGGTGGTAAGATTACTGTAGTCAAGCTCTGGACCGTCGCTATTCTCATCGATAATCTCGATAACATCGCCTGCGATGTCGCTAATCGAAGTTGGTAGAGTCGCGAGGTAGAATGGGCCATACGATAGGGTGTTGCCATTAATCGACTTGAATGGTCCAACTGTCACTGTGGTTTGCTCAGAGTAGCTGTCACCCAAGAGATTAACACTCCAATATTTACCATTTACGGTTGAGCCGTTATTTTCGCCTGTGACAAGTTCGACATCGCTCCAAACGGCTTCGGTGAAATTCTCCTCAGCTCCGAACACTCCATAACCGAGAGCGATTGAGCTAGATTCAGTTGCGATGGTTATCTTCTCAATGTTATAAGGCTCGAAGAATACGCCACTCTCAATCTCGCTAACCTTTGGGAAGTAGAGCTCTTTTAGGTTTCTACCTGTGAAGAAGGTTCTTATAGCTGTTGCGTTGGTGGCTGCGAATCGAACCACGTTTGATAGCTCTGTATTTGGCATATATACATCACAATCGTTGGTGATGGTGATAAGAGGTATTGCCCAGAGTTGATTATCGCATCAACGAGAGTATTGTAGTAGCCAATATCGTCTAAGTCGGAGATAATCCAACTATTCGCGCTGCGTATCTGCTCGTAGTTGATGCTCTTGGCGCTAACACTAAGACCAACTGTCTCAGTGGCTGAGGCTTGGATAATAGGTAGCGTTACAGTTTGGTTGCCATTTTGATATGTCACCTGCGAACTACGAGGTGAGCCGGTGTCGTTGGTAGAGAAGGTTATGCTTTGGGCGAAGTGTCCATAGTCGTACTCAGAGAAGTTAAGCTCATCGGTGCTTAGCATCTGACATTCACCCACGGAGTACCACTTCTGGTCGCCATCCTCATAGAAGGTTGTGGGCTCATACTCAGCTGAACCATAGACTATATTCACCGAACCACCTTCGTAGGGGAGGTATAGAGTCTCCAAATCTAAAGCAATCTCGATGTTGTCGCCATTCTCCTCATCTTCATCATCGCCCAAAAGAGAGCTAATAAGTCCATCGCAACTACACAGCATAGTTGCCATTAGAGCCAAAAGACTCCATCTTAAAATGTAAAATTTATTCATAGTTTTATGGTGGGAGAACATATTATAGGGGACTTCTAAAAATTAAAGTTTTGATATTCAATAAATTATCACTATCTTTGTAGTGTAATATAAAGTACAACCACTATGATTTTTAAGAGTACA
>JBCQSY010000007.1:0-71941 GCA_047178865.1 Rikenellaceae bacterium | reverse complement strand
GCTACTATATATAAGAGATTTACAAAGATTAATAAAAAGTTAACGCATCAGCAGTAATTATGAATTATGAATTATGAATTATGAATTATGAATTATGAATTATGAATTATGAATTATGAATGATACTGTTAACTACTAACTCTTAATTTTTAACTCTTAACTCTTAATTCTCAACTTATTGTTTCTCTTTGATATACTTGTTGATGGCTGCTGCTGCGCTACGTCCTGCGCTCATTGCGAGGATTACCGTTGCAGCTCCTGTAACAACATCTCCGCCAGCGAATACGCCCTGGCGTGATGTCGCTCCGTTATCATCAGCTTCGACACATCCCCAACGGTTGGTGTTTAGTCCCTTGGTGGTCGATGCAATTAGCGGATTAGGCGAAGTTCCAAGTGCCATGATTACAACATCACACTCGATATCAAACTCGCTACCCGCCTTGACTACTGGCGAACGACGTCCCGATGCATCAGGCTCGCCAAGCTCCATCTCAACACATGTGATAGACTTAACCCAACCGCCATCGCGTGAGTTTATCTGTGTTGGGTTTGTCAACATCTTAAACTCGATACCCTCCTGTTTTGCGTGGTGTACCTCTTCGAGACGAGCTGGTAGCTCCTGCTCACCACGACGATATACGATGGTCGCCTCTGCGCCAAGACGCTTAGCTGTACGCACCGCATCCATAGCGACATTACCACCACCCACAACAACTACTCTCTGTCCAACGTAGATTGGGGTGAGGTACTCATCATCGTATGCCTTCATCAAGTTGGCACGTGTTAGGAACTCATTTGCCGACACTACACCATTGAGGTTCTCGCCTGGGATACCCATAAAACGTGGAAGTCCAGCTCCCGAACCGATAAATACCGCGCTGTAACCCTCCTTGTCGAGTAGCTCGTCAACGGTTAGAGTACGTCCGATAATTACATTCTTCTCGAACTCTACACCCATATCAATTAGTGTGTTAATCTCAGCCTCGACAATGCGTTTTTTCGGAAGTCTAAACTCAGGGATTCCATAGGTCAACACTCCGCCAAGCTCGTGAAGTGCCTCGAATACTCTCACCTCATATCCTGCTCTTGCCAAGTCGCTTGCACATGCCAATCCCGCAGGGCCGCTACCTACGACTGCTACCTTTGCTCCATTTGCTGGGGCAGGGATTGCCTTTGCACCATTGGCTATCTTCCAGTCGCCTACATATCTTTCGAGGAGTCCGACTGCTACGCTCTCGCCTTTGATTGCAAGGACACAGCTACCTTCGCACTGGCTCTCTTGTGGGCAGACACGTCCGCAGATGCTGGGGAGTGAGCTATCTTGGGCTATAATCGCCGCTGCTGCCTCGACATCGCCGCGCTTGAGTGCTCCGATGAATTGTGGAATCTGGATATTTACTGGGCACGATGCAACACATCGTGGATTCTTACACTCCAAGCATCTCGATGCTTCGAGTGTCGCCTCTTCGAGGTTGTATCCTAGACAAACCTCTTCGAAATTTCTACTTCTCTCTATTGGGTCTTGTTCGCGTGCTTTAACACGAGCTATCTTATTTGCCATATTATTTTGTGGTTACTATTTTTAATCTATTAATGTAGTCCGATTTTACACTTGTGGTCGTGCTCCGCCTCCATAGCTTTAGCCTCCGATGAGCGATACATGCCCATTCTCTGTAGTGCCTCGTCGTAGTCGACCTTGTGTCCATCAAACTCAGGTCCTTCGACACACGCAAAGCGAGTCTTACCATCAACTGTTACTCTACACGCGCCACACATACCTGTGCCATCAACCATCAAGGTGTTGAGCGAAACGATAGTGTGGAGGTTATATTTAGCGGTGGTGAGCGATGTGAACTTCATCATAATCATCGGGCCAATTGCCACGCAGTGGTCGTAGCTCTTACCCTCAACATCGATAAGCTGCTCGATGCGTGAAGTAACCAGACCCTTGAAACCCTCGCTACCATCGTCGGTGCAGACGTATAGATTATCACAAACCTCGCTCATCTGCTCCTTATATATAACAAGCTCGCTCGATTTAGCTCCGATAATCACATCAACCTTGCAACCCTTGCTGTGTAGCCACTTAACTTGAGGGTAGACTGGAGCTGCACCAAGACCACCTGCAACAAAGAGGAACTTCTCACCACGTAGCTTCTCCTGGCTCTCGTGGATAAACTCCGAAGGGAGTCCAAGAGGGCCTGCAACATCACATATCATATCTCCTTGATTCAGAGTGGCGATTCTCTTGGTCGAGAGCCCGATAGTCTGGATAACTATTGTTATCCACTCCTGTTCTGCGTCGTAGTCTGCGATGGTTAGTGGAATACGCTCCGATTTTTGACTCTCTCGCACAATGATAAATTGCCCTGGGTGGGCTGACTTAGCGATACGAGGTGCTTTAATACGCATCTCGACAATACTCTCAGCGAGTATCTTCTTTTCTAATATTTCAAACATAAAAATCTAGTTTTCAACAACTCCATTAACTCGTATTCGTTGCATGGGTTGCTCTGGGTCGTTTGTAGTAAATGTTATATATTTCGTAAATAAATCGTAATCAAATCTCGATGGGTCGATGGTGATATATATATCTTGACTCTCACCTGGAGCGACTCTATCTCCGCTTTTAACAGAGCACTCTAACCCCGAATCCACCGTCACTTTGCGAAATATCAGCTCCGAGATGCCCGTATTCTCGATAATGGTTTCGAGGTGGACTCTCCCCTGTGAGCGTTTGATATTGCCACCCCTTAGAGTCCGATTGGCAAGTGTCGCTCTGGGGGCAGACTCTTTGCTCTCTTGGGTGAACTGCTCGGTGACGTGCCCAAGGATGGTGATAGGGTAGCGTGATAACCTACCATCTATATAGAGGTCGAATGAATCCATCACCGCACCATAGATGCCGCTATCCCCATCAATAAGGTAGTTAAAGGTTATCTCCGCACTCTGTGATGGTGCAATCCTTTTGGGGTAGTTGATATTCAACAGCTGGGAGTTACCCTTCTTGGCTTTGAGCTCTAATTTAATCTCCTTGTTCGAGTTGTTGATATAGCCAATGCTGCTACCTTTTGATAGATTATGCTCGATATACGATAGCGGAACGTAGTTGAGACTAAGCCTCAGCCCCCTGCCCATCTCTAGTGGGTATCTCTCCTCGATGCTCTTTATTCGAGGTGTAACATCCCCTTTAATCGAGAGAGTGAGTGGCTCAGGCGAGGATGAAGTTAACATTCTAACCGTTGATGTGAATTGGTAAGGTCGATTCATCGGGTCGTAGTCGACTCTAATCTTCACACTATCCCCAGGCATGATTGGTCGCTGCGGATACTCCGAGGTGGTACATCCGCAGGAGCTTTGAGTCTGAATAATCACGACAGGCTCTTGCCCCTTATTATATAGGGTAAATATATGGCTCACTTTGCCACCATCTTCGGCTATCTCCCCAAAGTTCCACTCATCTCTGTCGAAGGCGATATTTTGCCCAGGTGTGGAAATTAAGTTTAATAAGCAGAACACCAGCAGCATAGCTTTAAATATGTACTTTTTGTCTATCATATATGTTGCAAAAATACGATTTTTTTTATAAAAAAGTGCAAAAAAATTTTGGAGATTAAAAAAAAGCCGTTATATTTGCACCACGAAAACAGAAGAACACCTCTTCACCTCTTGAAAAAGGGCGAAAGTACTCTTCGAGTTTTGCCTGAATAGCTCAGTTGGTTAGAGCACATGACTGTTAATCATGGGGTCCTAGGTTCAAGTCCTTGTTCAGGCGCATTTTGGGAGTTTAGCTCAGCTGGTTCAGAGCATCTGCCTTACAAGCAGAGGGTCGGGGGTTCGAATCCCTCAACTCCCACACTAGAGAGACGTTGCAGAGCAACGTCTTTTCAATTCGGAGTATAATATTTTGGGAGTTTAGCTCAGCTGGTTCAGAGCATCTGCCTTACAAGCAGAGGGTCGGGGGTTCGAATCCCTCAACTCCCACTTCAGATAAAATCACAGTTATCTATCGACGCAATCCACTTTAAGGTGGATTTTTTTATTGCTACATACTTCCCATCGAGTCGATGTAGTGGTGGATATAGTATAGCTCATGGTCGTCTTGGATAACCTCACTGTTGAATAGAGCCTCCTCGCTTGCGTGGCTGTTGCTCTCTTGGTAGTCACTGTTCAATCCCGCTTGGTTGTCAATTGTAAAATCCTGCATAGTCGTAAATTTTAGTATTACAACTCTTTACCACACATGAATCATGCTAAAAAATGTCGTCTATTTTCTTGTTTATTAGAGAAAGAATTTCTACCTTTGCCATCCCTAAGGGATGTGAAACAACCTCTTATATTTGGGCGAATGGGCATAAAAGACTGATGGGTAGTGTTTTGGTGTTGAGCTAAGGGCTATCTGGTCGAGGATTACTTTGCGGAAATTAGCATGGTATGGTAGCGCAGTCGCAGCGATAATGTTGAGCGCATAAAATTTTAAATTTATTTGCAGCAATGAGCAAAGATGCATTGATTAGACTCGTTAACGAGCAGATGTGGACAAAGGGCGAGGCAGATGTTCCAGCGTTCTCAGCAGGTGATACTATCACTGTAACTTACAAAATTATCGAGGGTAGCAAAGAGAGACTTCAGTCTTTCCGTGGTGTTGTTATCCAGATTAAGGGTCAAGGTAAAACCAAGATGTTTACTATCCGTAAAATGTCTAATGGTGTGGGTGTTGAGCGTATCTTCCCACTTTATTCTCCTCATATTGAGACAATTGAGGTTAATAAGTTTGGTGTAGTTCGTCGTAAGAGAATCTACTACTTCCGTGGTCTTACTGGTAAGAAAGCGAGAATCAAGGAGAAAAGATTTAACCGTACTGAGGCTAAATAGTCGCTCTTGTAGGTATGAAAGCCGCAACTCAATTTGGGTTGCGGCTTTCTGTATTTGGAGATTAAGGTCTGCTCCTATAATAATTCGCTGAGGTATCGCTCCATGGCACTGCGGACTGAGTCCAATCCAAACTGGGCGGTGTCGATATCTTCGGGTGCGATAAGCTGGAGTGATGCCACATCGTCTGCCGCTTTTAGAGGTGACAAATCGGCAACTCTACACTCGAAAAAGAGGTCTAAGGTGTGGACGTTGAAGCGGCTATAGTTGTAGATATTAGGGAGCGAAAAGAGATATTTTATCTCCGTTACCTCGACACTGCACTCCTCCATCACTTCGCGCACAACGCTCTGCTCGGCTGATTCATAACTGTCGACAAATCCACCAGGCAGGTCTAGAGTCCCTTTGGCTGGGTCGTGTGCTCTGGTCGATACCAAAATCTTTCCGCTATCGTCTCGGATTATAGCCGCAACAGCCGCTGAAGGGTTGAAGTAGTAGACGAATCCACACTCCTCGCACCTCTTCGACTTTACGTTGTTGTCGATAAACTCGCCGCCGCATTTAGGGCAGTGGTGGAAATCCTTAAAAAACGCACAAATTTCCATGGGTATGGCTATTTCTGGCGGAAATATATCTGTAGAGGTACTCCCGAAAAGTCCCACTCAGCACGTAGCTTATTCTCAAGGAAACGACGATACGGATCGCGGATATATTGAGGCAGATTTACAAAGAATGCAAACTGCGGAGTAGGCGTTGGTAGCTGAGTCACGAACTTAATCTTAATGTACTTACCCTTGGTTGATGGTGGTGGGTAGTTCTCGATAAGAGGTAGGAAGAACTCATTGAGTTGGTGGGTTGGGATACGACGCGAACGACTCTCGTAGACATTAAGCGCTGTCTGGAGAACATCGAGGATACGCTGCTTATTAATCACCGAGGTGAAGATAATAGGTATATCATTGAATGGAGCAAGTTTTCGCTCCAATGACTCACGCCACTCCTTCATCGTGTTGTTATCCTTCTCGATTAAGTCCCACTTATTCACAACGATAACGCATCCCTTCCTATTCTTGACGATAAGTTGATGGATATTAAGGTCTTGCTGTTCCAATCCCTGCTTGGCATCGAGCATCAAGATACAGACATCCGAAGCCTCGATGGCACGAATTGAGCGCATCACAGAGTAGAACTCAAGATCCTCCATCTCGCGATTTTTACGTCGCATACCTGCCGTGTCGACAAGGTAGAAGTCCATTCCAAACTTGTTGTATCTGCTATTTATCGAGTCGCGAGTAGTTCCCGCGATTGAAGTTACGATATTACGCTCCTCGCCCAATAGTGCATTGGTGATGGATGATTTACCAACATTCGGACGACCTACAATTGTGATTCTTGGGAGTGACTCCTCCTCTTTGCTCTCGACCTCTTCGGGTAGCGAGCGGACAATCTCGTCGAGCAAGTCACCCGTACCACTTCCACTCATAGACGAGATGCTGAATAGCTCGGCATCCAATCCTAGTGAGTAGAACTCGTGTGTTAGGTATAGCTGGTCGTTGTTGTCGACCTTATTACAGACTACAATCACCTTCTTCTGAGTTTTACGAAGAAGATTCGCCACCATCATATCAAGGTCGGTGATACCCGTCATAACCTCAACCAGGAACAAAATTACATCTGCCTCCTCGATTGCTAGAAGCACCTGTTTGCGAATCTCATCCTCGAAGATATCGTCCGAATTTACGGCGTATCCTCCAGTGTCGATAATCGAAAATTCGCGGCCACACCAATCTGTTGTGCCGTAATGTCTATCACGAGTAGTACCCGCTGTTGAGTCAACAATCGCTTTACGCTCGCCTACAAGACGATTAAAAAGTGTGCTTTTGCCCACGTTGGGTCTACCAATAATTGCTACAAGTGCCATCTATAAATATGGTTAGTTTCTATTTAATAAGCTGCAAAGGTAACTAATTTTTATCTCTAAGGCAAAATATATGGTCTATAATTTGCGTATATTGTATAATAGCTATACCTTTGGAGTGTAGTTTAAGGTGATTTATTTTTAAAAACAGAGAGAATTATGGTGAAAAAAGTTATCGTTTCGTTGCTTGTGATGGTTGTGCTGGGAGTGTCAACCAATAGAGCATTTGCGTTGGGTCTAAATTATGGATTTGGAGTAGGTACCAATATATCATCAATTAAATCACTCGATGAGGATATATCGATAGGCTCTGGTTGGGGTTATCAGATTGGTGCTCACGCTGGAATTGATTTGGCGTTTATGGGTGTGACAGCTGAGTTGTGGTACTCTGGTATCAACGCCTCGTATGATGCAGTTTTGGCGGGAAGTAATTCAGGTACTTTGAAGGTTAAATCGATAGATGTTCCAATTCTAGCATCGGTCTCTATATTTGGACCTTTGAAAATTAAGGCTGGTCCATCGTTCTCGCTATGGAGTAATGCCACTCTGCCTAACGGAATGAAGTTTAATAACGTTAGGTCGACGTATGGTTATGTGGCGGGCATAGGTCTGGATTTTATGAGCATAAGTATCGATTTGAGATATAATGGTCAGTTCTCATCGACTATCCTACCTCTAGGAGTTGATAATCCATCTATCTCAGACCCTTCGATTAGAGCCAATAGCTGCTCTATTATAATGAGTTATAGTTTCTAAATGACAAATATATATCGAGAGATTACCCTTGAGGGGATTGACCCTCGTGAGCTATATGGAGCTGGCGAGGTTCACCTCGAACAGATTAGAGCATTGCACCCTCAGCTTAAGATTATAGCGCGTGGTGCAACAATCAAAGTACTTGGTAGTGACGAAGATATGGAGCGTTTCGAGAGTCGACTATCGACTCTCGTGGCGTACTATATAAAGTATGGATTAATCTCGAAGGAGGTTATAGAACAGGCCTTTTCGGGCGCATCAATCAAGGTCGATGCACGTGTGGATAAGGATGTTATAGTCTATGGAAATGGTGGTAATATAATCCGCGCGAGGACTCACAACCAGCTTAAATTGGTTAAGTTGTACGAAAAGTGTGATTTGTTGTTCGCCACAGGCCCTGCTGGTTCGGGCAAAACATACACCGCTATTGCTTTGGCTGTCAGAGCTTTGCGTGAGAGGCAGGTTAAACGCATAATCCTCACTCGACCAGCTGTCGAGGCGGGTGAGAAGTTGGGCTTTCTGCCAGGTGATATGAAGGAGAAGCTCGATCCATACTTGCAACCTTTGTACGATGCTCTCAACGATATGATACCTCCATCTAAACTCCAGAACTATATGGAGGATGGAACGGTTCAGATTGCACCACTAGCATATATGCGTGGGCGCACTCTCGACAACGCCTTTGTTATTCTCGACGAGGCTCAAAACACAACTTTTTCGCAGATTAAGATGTTCTTGACGCGCATGGGGCGTAACGCCAAATTTATAGTTACGGGCGATATTACCCAAGTAGACCTACCTCGAAAGGGGGATAGTGGTCTGCTTAAGGCGATGGCTATGTTGAGTGATGTCAAGGGTATAGGCCTAGTCGAGATGGACTCACGAGATATCGTGCGACACCCTCTGGTTAAGGATATCGTCAAGGCTTTCGAGCGTGAGAGTAAAGAAGAAGATAAAAATTAAAATGTAAATATAAGGAGCTTTAGCGACCCAAAGAGGGGACTATTAAGTATAAACCTCACCTATACACGTCATTGCGGGCTTGACCCGCAATCTCTAAACAGGATTGATTATCTGCATATTATGAGATTGCGGCTCGTAGGCCGCAATGACAAAATAGATTGTTTTTACGACTTGTTAGTCATCCTCCTAGGGGTGGGGTAAGAATATAAAAAAAATAAAATTAGTAGTTTTCCACTCCATAATTGCTCAAAAAACGAATAACTTTTCAAACCTTAATAGGCTTATGAATAAAAATATCGAGGGTCTAAATCCTCAAAGATTGTGGTATCACTTTTCGCAGATATTAAAGTCTCCACACCCATCCAACCACGAAGAGGCTATCCGTGAGTATATTATAAATTTCGCTACGAGCCAAGGCTTGGAGTATGAGGTGGATAGCGAAGACAACATCTACATCCGCAAGGCTGCAACTCCAGGAATGGAGAGGTGTCAAGGTATCATTGTGCAGTCTCATGTGGATATGGTTCCTCAGAAGAGCCTAGGTAGCGATTTCGATTTCGAGAAGGATGCAATCCAGGCATATATCGATGGTGAGTGGGTTAAGGCTGATGGCACAACTTTGGGTGCAGATAATGGTATTGGGGTCGCTGCGATGTTGGCTCTTTTGGAGGATAACACGATTAAACATGGTGCAATCGAGGCTCTATTTACCGCAACCGAGGAGGTTGGTCTAAGGGGTGCAATGGGCATAAAGAGAGGTGCGCTAAAGGGTGATATTCTACTCAATTTGGACTCTGAGCGTGAGGGTGAGTTGTGTGTTGGATGTGCAGGAGGAGTCGATTTAACCGCTGAGTTTGAGTTGGAGTTGTTGCCAACACCTAAGAAGGGATACCAGGCGTGTCGTATCGATGTGTCGGGGTTGAAGGGTGGACACTCAGGTGTGGATATAGTTCTGCAACGAGGTAATGCTAATAAGATTCTATTCCGCTTGTTGAGAAGTTCCGATTTGGATTTGCAGCTATCGAGTGTCGATGGTGGAGGTTTGAGAAATGCTATTCCGCGAGAAGCGTCAGCGGTGGTTGTTTTGCCATGTGAGGATGTCGATGTTCTTAGAGATGAAGTGGCTCTATTCCAGCAGGTTATAAACAGAGAGTATGTTGATATTGAGGATTATATCTCGGTGACTATCAGCGATGTAGAGATGCCTAAAAAGATGATTGACGAGGATATCTCGTCGTGCATTGTCTGGGCAATAGCTGCATGTTTTGATGGTGTTGCTAAATTCTCGACCACTATGCATGGATTGGTTCAAAGCTCGTCGAATTTGGCAAGAGTGGTCTCTAAGGGTGATACTTTGACTGTCAAGGCTCTATTGAGAAGTTCGTCGCAGAGCGAGAAGGATGCCTTGGCTCAGCAGATAACTTCGACCTTTGAGCTTGCTGATGCTGATGTTACTCTATCGAGTGATTATGATGGATGGAGTCCAAACCTCGACTCTGAGATTTTGAGTAGTATGAAAACATACTATAAGGAGCTATTTGGTGTTGAGCCACATATCAAGGCGATACACGCAGGTTTGGAGTGTGGTGTTATCTTGGCGAAGTACCCTAAATTGGATATGATATCTTTTGGGCCAACAATTCTATATCCCCACTCGCCCGACGAGCGTGTTGATATAGAGTCGGTGGAGAAATTCTATAAATTACTACTTCATACAGTCGAGAATGTCGCTACAAAGTAGATGGTTTCTACTCCTTAATCCAACAGCGGATAGAGGGCGAAGTTTACACGATTATCCCGCTATATCGCGACTGCTTCGAGAGGCTAACGTAGCTTTCGAACCAGCCTTTGCTGAGCATAAATCACACGCTGTGGAGCTCACCGTAAAGGCGGTGAATGAGGGTTATCGCAAGATTATAATTATCGGAGGAGATGGAACTCTCCACGAGGTGGTGAATGGCTTGTTTATCCAGCAGAGCTGCCAGCCAAATGAGGTTCTTCTGGCGTTGATTGCCGTGAAGAGTGAGAGTGACTGGTTGCGTTCATATGGAACACCTGCCTCGTATCAGGAGGCTGTGGCGGCAATAGCTGCGGGGTGTTCCATGTTGCAGGATGTGGGTGTTGTGAGCTATCAGGAGTCGCACTATAAGCAGAAACGCTATATGGCAAATGTGGCGGGTGTGGGTTTTGGAGCATTCGTTACTCAACGCTTTTCACACCTGCGCAATAAAGGGGCGACACACCCATGGCGTTATGGGTGGAATCTAGTTAGAGCATTTTTTCGATATAAACCCACTGGAGTCAAGGTGTGGCTCGATGGGGAGTTGATATACAACAACCTCTTGATGGGCATGGCTGTGGGTGTTTGTAAATATAATGGTCGAGGTATGCAGCTACTCCCCGATGCCATAGCCGATGATGGATTGCTCGATTTGTCGCTGGTTAGACCAATCTATATATGGAATATTCTGTTTCGTTTGAGATATCTCTTCGATGGTAACGTCTATAAAATCGGACATGTTATAAAGGCAAGAGGTCACAATGTGAGGATAGAGTCTATCCCCGATGCACCACTTGAGGTCGATGGTGAGATGATTGGCGATACTCCTCTTGAGTTTAATATCCTGCCCAGAGCCATCCAAGTGGTGGTGTCACAGGAGTTCTACCACGATAATAGCCAACTACGTAGCCTCTAAGCTCGGTTATGGTAGAAGTCGTCGAGTCGCGATATGAGTGACTCGCGATAGTTCTCTCCGATAGGTAGCTCGGAGTTGTTGGTAAGGGTAATCTTTCCACGGTTATAGTTCACCACCTCCGACATATTAACGATATATGAGCGGTGGATTCTCGTGAATTGAGTGGCTGGTAGCTCACTCTCCATATTTTTAAGACGATACAGAGTGGTGATAGTCGAACCGTCACGTAGATTAAGGCGTACATACTCACCGACACTCTCGATAAATATTATCTCATTAATCTTTACTGGAACTACCTTATAATCAGACTTTACAGAGATATAACCCGACGTCTCGGAGCTCGCCGTATCGTCGATGTGCTCTTGCGTAGAGCCACTCTCCAATTTATGTAGTTTATAGACCTTATTCACCGCGCGCTCGAACTCTGCGAAAGAGAATGGTTTGAGTAGATAATCCACCGCATTAAGCCTAAATCCATCTATAGCATACTCGCTATAGGCGGTTGTAAATATGATGTAGTGTCGATTTTCGAGCTGATTAACCAACTCAAGCCCATCAATATCGGGCATATCAATATCCACAAATACCAACATCTGCTCACTCTCACCCTTCAACGCATCCAACGCCCTGCGTGAATCACTCCAGCTATTGACGTGCTCCAAGATATCGACCCGCTTGATATATGAGTCAATCTGCCTGAGAGCCAATGGTTCATCATCTATAGCAACGCACTTAAGTTTCATCTGTAATAGGTATGTTTAATTCAACAATATGGTGATTATTAACCTTCTCAATCTTTAGAATATAGTTATTTTTATAGAGTAAATCGAGTCGTTTACGTAGGTTGTCAAGTCCAATTCCGACTTTTTGTGAGTGAGTGTTCCTCCCTCCGATACTATTTTCCACACGGTAGAGTAGTCGCTTCTGCGCAACTTCGATTTTAATATCAATAATCGAGTTACGATTGCCTCGAACTCCATGCTTGAAGGCGTTCTCGATAAAGATAATCAAAACCAGAGGTGGTACCGATATCTTGCTTATCTTTGCTTTGGGGTAGTCGAAGTTTATCGTCAACTCGCCCTGCTCATAACGCAACTTCATCAAATTGATGTAGCTCTCGGCGAATCGAATATCGTCGCTCAGGCGGATATTTTTACCACCACTCTCGTAGACAAGGTGTCGGAACATCTTCGATAGCTCGATTATTGCACCCTTCGCCAGCTCGGTATCAATATCGACAAGCGCATGGATATTGTTGAGCGTATTCATAAAGAAGTGAGGGTTAATCTGATGCTTTAGCTGCTCCATCTCAGCTTCGACTCTGCGTCTGTTGAGTTCGGCGATAGCCTTCTCGTTACTCATCGACTCGTAGATTAGCTTGATAACGTAGTTTGCCGCACACATAGCCAGCGAAAGCAGCGAGTTCCAGAAGAAGTCGAGGTAGGTGAATAGCAGCGAGCCGGTAACCTTATCTCCGTTTAAATCAACCAGGTAGACATCTGCCATAAATGCCAAATCGAAGAATTTAACTACGCCAAACGTCACCCCAATAACCCCCGAAGTGAGAGCCAAGTATATGATATACCTCCTCTTTAGGGCAAAAAGAGGTAGCAGAAACATTGAGTGTATCAAGAAGATAATGAAGAATGGCAATATCTTCAGCCATGCCAACAACAATTCAATTAGATGCAACCCATCATCGGGGAGCATAAAGAAGTTGAGTATAGGTATTAAAAAGACAACTGCCCACACCAAGATGTAGAGCAGTTTCTCTTCAATATTATCTATCTTCTTAGGCATAATTTACTCTATGATTAAAAGCCCATCAAAGTTAACAAATCAATACCAACCTTAGGCATCCATAAGTTTAGTTAGTTTTGCTGTGTTGTATAGGTATCTCTTAATGCTCTTCTTTGGAGTCTTTTCAAACTCGTCGGGGTAGATTATAACAGATGATACCCTCTCATAAGCGGCTAGTGTTGCATTTAGCTCCTTGATATTGTTATTCATTATCTCTTGGAGACCATCACGAGAGACTCCATCTAATGACATAGTTTCGTAGTCAGGTACAACCAATGCAATAAGCCTATTGCCATGCTCTACTACTAGAGACTCATTAACTAGGTAGAGGTTGTTGAGTTTACCCTCGATAAGCTCAGGGTAGATGTTTTGTCCACTTCCGCTAAGTATCATGGTCTTAGAGCGTCCTTTTATGAAAATAATACCATCTTCATCCATAATACCGATATCGCCTGTAGATAACCATCCATCTTTGCTTAGTACGGCATTTGTGTCACGCTCGTTTTTGTAGTATCCGACCATCACATGCTCACCTTTGACCATAATCTCACCTGGGATGTTTTGAGGATCTTCAGAGTCGATTTTCACCGTTAACATATCGGTTAGAGCCTTACCACATGAGCCAGGTTTGAAGTAGGTATGTTCAGAGAAGCTAATTAGTGGAGCACACTCAGTCATGCCATATCCAACAGTGATAGGGAAACCTATCTTCATCAAGAAGTCCTCAGTCTCGCGGTTGATAGAAGCACCTCCAACGACAAATAGCTTGACCTCGCCACCAAATCCGTCGAGCAATTTTTTCTTGATAGCTGAGTATATTGCGGTGTTTAGTAGAGGAATCTTCATTGCGATACTCATAGGGCCTTTCTCTAGAAGAGGCATAATCTGCTTGCGATAGACCTTTTCGAGAATTAATGGTACACAACATATAGTCGTTGGTTTAACTGTCAGCATCGCTTCGAGTAGAATCTTAGGTGACGGTATTCGACCAAGTAGGGTGATATGTCCTCCTGCGGCAAGCTGAGTAAGGAAGTCAAATGAACATCCATAGGCGTGAGCTAGAGGAAGGAATGACAACGCACGACCTCCCTTAGGGAAGTATTTGTCGCCTGTTTCAGGATTGACAAAGTTTAGGGCAGTCACTATATTTCCCGTTAGATTATTGATTGTTATAATCACACCCTTAGAGTGACCCGTTGTGCCCGACGTGTAGTTGAGTAGACAGACGTGGTCGTTTGGTAGATCTGGGTATTTGATATCGTTTTTGCTAAATCCTTGTGGGTATTTAGAGCGATAATGCTTAACAATAGAGCCTTGGAAACGAGTTAGGGCAGTTCCGCCACGCTCGTATATCAAGCTGAAATCTGTAAGCGAAAATACCGCCTCTATCTGTTTGATTTGGCTCTCCTCGATATCGTCCCAGAATATATCACTCAAAAATAGAAGTCTACTCTCAGAGTGGTTGACGATGTGGATGATATCTGTTGGTGAGAAGTCCTGAAGGATAGGAACAATCACCGCTCCATAGGTGATGGTCGCGATGTAACAGATACACCATTTTGGGTTATTACGCCCAACCATTGCAATTTTATCACCTGGAGCAATTTTGGCTTTTTTGAATAGGAGATGCATCTTAGCCACCTCCTTAGCGAACTCATAGTATGAGTATTTCTCATTCTTGAAGTAGTCTGAAATTGCAGGTAATTCACGGTTCTCGCGGAAACTCTCTTGGAATATCTTAATTAGATTCTCGTTTAACATAGCTCCTTAGTATTTTGGTTAAAAACTGTTTTAGTAGTTGAAACAAAGATATGTAAAATAAAATAAAAAAACAACTAATTGCCTTATTTTTAATTTAACAACTCGTCAATATCCTCGCCATCCGTACTCTCTTGCGCAGGGTTGCCTTTATCTTTTTTGCGCCATACATATATCTTCGACTCTGTGCCAGCGCGTAGTCGTGAGATATTTTTGCGGTGAGTTAGGATAAGCATCAAAGCCACCAAAAATGAGAAGATTATAAGTGGTATTGCGTTGCTATTATCTCTGAAAAAGTAGATTGTAAGAGCAGGGTAGACACATCCGGCAACCATCGACGCTAGCGAGACATAGTGCCAGATTAGGAAAATGATAAACCACACCGCAAAGCAGAGCAGCATAATAGCTGGTTCGATAGCGGTGATTGCACCAACTATCGTGGCAACTCCTTTGCCTCCTCTAAAGCCTGCGAAGATAGGGAATATATGCCCTAATACTGTGACAGCGACAGCCGCCAACTGCACGTATATTGTAATTTGAGGTGTAGTTTCGGGAAGATATGCTAATAATTTAACTAAGGTAACACCGACAAATCCTTTGAAGTAGTCGAGTCCAAAGACTGGAATTGCCGCCTTTTTTCCTAAGACACGTAGCATATTTGTTGTGCCTGCGTTGTGGCTGCCATGTTCGCGAATATCAACACCATAGTAGCGTTTTCCAATCCACACAGCACTTGGTATTGAGCCAAATAGATAGCCTAAAATAAGCGTAGCGACGATGGCTGTAATCTCAATAATCATCTCTGTTTATATTAAAAGTAACCGTACAAAGATAGTAAATATATTGGGAAATCGGCTATAAGTTGGTTAAAAAGTGCTTTTTGTGGGTGGAAAATTTATACTATTTACAAACACAAAGGGCACCCAAATGGATGCCCTTTGTATTAAGAGGTGCTCTCTTAAATACGAATCATAAAGCTGAAAAAGAACTATTTCTTCTCGAAAAACTCTTTGATTTGGTCGTTGAATACTACGCTCTCTTTGAATAGGTATGCGCCAGTTTTGTCAGACTTAACCATCTTGATGCACTTAGTATATTGCTTACCAGCACCAGTTTTCAGCGTTGCTACTACTTTCTTTGCCATGGTGTTCTATTTTTACTTAATTTCACGATGTAGAGTTACCTTCTTCAAGAATGGATTGTACTTCTTACGCTCCAAACGATCTGGTGTGTTCTTTTTGTTCTTTGTAGTGATGTAGCGAGACATTCCTGCAACACCACTCTCTCTTTGCTCAGTACACTCTAGGATGACCTGAACTCTGTTTCCTTTCTTTGCCATAGTGCTTTACCTTGATTAGTAGACCTTCTTAGGTGCGACAGCCTCACGAAGAGCTACTGCAAGTCCTTTTTTGTTAATAATTTTCATTCCCGCCGCGCTCACTTTAAGTGATATCCAGCGATTCTCCTCTTCTGACCAGAAGCGTTTAGTCCTTAGGTTTGGGCTAAATTTGCGCTTGGTCTTGTGGTTAGAGTGCGAAACATTGTTTCCCACCATTACCTTTTTGCCTGTAATTTCACAAACTTTCATCGTCCTTATTAATAATTAGTTACATGAGTTTATGCCTCTTGGCTAACTCTTTTTCCCACATTAGGGAGCGCAAATATAGTAATTATTTTTTGAATAACAACGTTTTTGGAGTATATTTATTTAGAATCTGTTTAAATTCTTCTCACTTAATCTACTATGGCTCTTTTAGAAAAACTTAAACAGATTCTGAGAAAAGTTACTCCTCGAATATTCTCCACTCCAACTCCTCGCTGATATATTCACCTCTGGGGAGTGGTTTTATCTGTTCGATAGCCATTTTTATCTGGTCGAGAAGCTCTCTCTGTCGTGCTGCCTGTTCGAGCGTGATAACAACTCCGTGGGCGATATGGTGTGAATCTGCTGCTGCAACCTCAACAATCCTGTCGAGATGTTCTGCAATAAGCTCACCTGGTAGATAGCTCATAGTAACCAAGGCGCAATATTGAACCATCTCACTAGGGTGGTATAGTAGCTGTTCACTCCCCTCGACATAGCGCAGAAGTGCAAATGCCGCCTCGTCACATATCTCAGTGTTGATTAATCCCTCTGCCCAGAAATCGAGCTCCTCTCCACTCACCTCATCACTCCCTGCTAGCCACAACGCAGCGAGTTTTAGCTCACGAGCCGACTCCTGGTAGAGTATTTTAGCAAGCTCACTATCCCGCTCCTGGCTCTGTGCGATGGAGCGGATAGTGTGGAGCGCAACACCTAGATTTATCTTGTAGGGTTCGCCTTTATAGCCAACGTAGTCGGTCACCACGCCATGCATCTCACGCGAGAGATGCGAGAGGATTTCTGCTTTGCGCCTACTTAATTTCGTGTCCAAAGTGCTTGATTTGATACTTCCTAGGTAGGTTTAGCTTATAAACGCGACCAAACTCGAAGATTGGCAACATCGCCTCTGTAATACTCTGAGTATCGTTGAATAGTGTGCATTGACACTGTGCTGCAACCATATAATCCATAACCGAAGGGGCGTAGTTGCCCGCTCTGTCGCTAGGTTGTGCCTCTTGTATAGATGGCATCTTGCCAGGGGTGATTTGCAGGTAGATAGGTGAAGCTGAAAGAGATGATGTTCCTACCACTCCCTCGCTCGACGAGAAACGGCAGATGATATAGCTCTTCAACTCAGCATCGGGTTGGATTGAGAACTGCTTTGTGGATTGAGTCACTTTGGTGCAACCTATGAATAGCTCCAGAAGTTGCTGCTCCTCACGCTTCATCGATTCAAGAGCTGCCTCTAAACCAGCTCCAAAGACACCTTCGCCAACATCTCCGCTGATTAAATCCTCGCGTTGGCGACGTATTGCAAAGACTCTGCTAGCCACCTCTTGAGCACGACGCTCCTCGCTGAGAACCATTCCACCCTGTGGAAGTGGAGTGTATTGTGAAGGGTTTGAAGGGTACTTCTCGTTAGTCTCTAAAGAGTTGTTATATAGTGATTTACCACAAAGTAGTGATACTGAACCATCCACTACCGAGTAGTCGCATTTATCAGCTAATTCGCAGTTGATACCTAGATATTTCGAGCCATATCGAGCATATACGCCCGCTTTGAACTCCCTCTTTTCGACCACTACGCTCACCGAGAGCTGAGTTGATGGGAGTGAGAATGTTAGTTGGTCTCCCTCTGTAACCCATCCGTAGGGCTCTGCTTGAGGATTTATTGCGCTCAGCGTGCCACACACTGCAACAACGCATAGAAGAGATAAGATATATTTTTTCATTGTTGATGAATATTTATTTGCGTAAAGGTAGTAAATAAATATCGTTTATCAAAATTCTTGGTAGAATTGTTGGGTTAAAGCTCGATACTCTGAGCTATATTCACCACCCTCACGGATGGTTAAAACTTGGTTTTCGATAGTCGTAGATGGGGTGAGTTGATACTCACTCAACATTCGTTTAGCCTCTTTCCCTCGCTGAGTTACCACGCTGCATCGCCTTGTGAGATAGAGCACTCCACACGATTCGATATCTAAACTCCTCGACTCCTCGATGGGGAGTACAACGGTGAATCGACCCTGTGGTGAGAGTAGTCTAGCGACAGCGGCGATTAGCTCCTTTATCTCTAGAGAGTCTGCGTGTCTAGCTACGCTGCGTTGTGAGTTGGGTGATTTTAGAGAGCTACGAAAAAATGGAGGATTGCTAACAATAACATCGAATAGACCCTCGTAGGTGAACTCTTGGATTGCGGAGTTCACCACACTAACCCTTTCGCTCCATGGCGATGCTGCGATATTCTCTTGCGATTGTAGGTAGCTCTGCTCCTCAATCTCGACCCCGACGACCTTAGCTCGACTTCGCTGAGCCATCATCAGCGAGACAACTCCGCTGCCGCTGCCAATATCGAGAATCAGTTCCTCATCTCCTGTGATTTTGCTCCAAGCTCCAAGCAGCACTCCATCGGTGCCAACTTTCATGGCACAGCGCTCTTGGTGTATGGTAAATTCTTTGAAAGAGAACATTATAGCCTGCTGATTAATAGTTGAAAAATTATTCGTTTATTGAGCAATTACTTCAGTAATAGACAACTGCTTTTTTTTCTTTTATATTCTTACTCCACCCCTAACGCCCCGATTAAGCGAGAGCAGAGCCGAACTAGTTCGAGCTATGCCGAGCATGAGGGGTGAAGAGGAACTCAATCCCCTCCCTCAGATAGGGGACTTTGAGTCGCTTTGCTCCCTGTTTGGAGTGAATTAAGGTTTAATCAACCCTGAGATACCAGCTCCGAAGAGAGCGAAGTCATACTTCACCGGGTCGTTAACATCGAATTGACGTAGATTTTCGGTCACCTCAGCCACCGCTCTCCAGTCGCTCTGCTTGCGAGTGAGTAGTCCCAAGTGGCGTGCTACATTGCCCGAATGAACATCGAGCGGAAGGTATAGAGCCGATGATGGAATATCACTCCACAACCCAAAATCGACCCCATTATCATCGTGTCGAACCATCCAACGAAGGTACATATTCACACGTTTACACGCCGAGCCTTTGTCGATGGATGATAGATGTTTCTCGCAGCGTGGAGAGTGTTCCGCAGAGAAGAAATCAGACCTAAATTGTGAGATAACAAGTGGGATTGAGCCACATCTGCGATACTCCCCTTGGAAATATTCGCCCAGCGATTTATGCTTTTGACATATACCCTTGAGTGCACGGATAAAATCGGTAAAGTCGCCTCCGTTGAAGGTGCGATGTACATACTTTTGGAGTGTTAAAAGCTCTGCTTCTGAGTGGTTTACAACGAAGTCGTAGGGTGCATTATCCAAAAACTCCATCATCCTACGAGCACTCTTTACGATAGCTTTGCGGTTACCCCAAGCGATTGTCGCAGCCAAGAATCCTGAGATTTCGATATCTTCACGAGCTGTAAAACTGTGAGGAATTGATATCGGGTCGTCCGCTATAAAATCTACGTTGTTGAAGCGGTAGTGCAGCTCATCGAGCAGCTCTTTATTTAGTTGGGTATTCATTGCTAAACAATCTCTCCGTCGGTTATAATAATATGTCTATCAGAGAGTTCCGCTAATTTCTCGTCGTGTGTTACGATAACGAAAGTTTGGTTGAACATATCACGTAGCTTGAAGAATAGTTGGTGAATCTCCTCGCGGTTTTTCGAATCGAGATTTCCCGATGGTTCATCCGCAAAGATTACCGATGGTCGATTCATCAACGCTCTGGCGATAGCGACCCTCTGCTGTTCACCGCCCGACATCTGAGAGGGTAGGTGGCTCGCACGATGGCTTAGTCCCATAATTTCGAGCAGCTCCATCGCCCTTAGTCGAGCCTCTTTGTCGTTCTTACCACCAATAAGCGATGGCATCATAACATTCTCAATGGCTGAGAACTCAGGTAGAAGGTTGTGGAATTGAAAGACAACACCGATATTCTCATTACGAAACTGCGAAATCTCACTATCACTCAACCCATCTACACTCTGCCCATTAATCGAGATACTCCCGCTATCGGCCTCTAATAGAGTCGCCATAATATGTAGCAGAGTGCTCTTTCCAGCACCACTAGCCCCGGTGATAGAGAGAATCTCACCTCGATTAACTTCGAGAGAGACCCCCCTCAACACCTCAACTGTGCCGTAGCTCTTTGTGATATTCTTAACTTGAATCATAATTTATTTATCTAAAACCTTCTCAATCTCCTCAATTGATGGTAGTACACTATCTATACTCTTTGGATATATCTTGCTCAACTGAATTGCACTTGGTGATTATCTCAACATGATGCCGCCAGGGTATTGAAAATAGAGCGGTCTCTAATTCGTCACCAACTTGGTGACGAATTGTATCGCATTGATTGTAAAAGTTATAGAAACGTTTCATATACTTAATATTCGTCTCTGAAAACCCCTTTGCATCTGGAAATTCACTTCTCAAATCACGACTTAGCTGAGCGAAGAATCCACTTCCCCATGTAGATTCTAACTCTCTTTGCGAGATATCCTCTCCTAAACTCCAATAGAGTCTAAGCAGCTGGGTATTAACCTTTACCGCTGCTTTTATCTGACTCTGTTTAACTCGAAGTTTTACCTCAGATAACCACTCTTTATAGCCTTTTTCAATCTGTGACATCGCCATATTTTATCAAATTAAAGCGGAACTTTTGTGGTATTAGTTTAGTAACGATAGTGGTCGCTCTTGTATGGTCCATCTTGGGGTACTCCAAGGTACTCCGCTTGCTCCTTGCTTAGAACCGTTAGCTCGACTCCAAGTGAGCCAAGGTGTAGGCGTGCAACCTCCTCGTCGAGTGCTTTAGGAAGTAGATATACTCCAACTTCGTACTCCTTTTGCCACAACTCAATCTGAGCCAAACACTGGTTAGTGAATGAGTTACTCATCACAAATGATGGGTGTCCTGTAGCACAACCCAGATTAACCAAACGACCCTCGGCTAGTAGGAAGATAGAGTGCCCATCCTCGAATGTGTACTTATCAACCTGTGGTTTAATCTCTGTGCGGCTGGCTGCTTTCTCCAAACGGCTCACCTGAATCTCGTTATCGAAGTGTCCGATATTACAAACTATCGCCTGGTCGCGCATGGCTGCCATATGCTCTAGAGTGATGATATCACGATTTCCTGTACATGTAACGAAGATGTTACCCTCGCCCAGAACGCTCTCGATACGACGAACCTCGAAACCCTCCATAGCGGCCTGAAGTGCACATATTGGGTCTATCTCGGTAACGATAACTCTCGCTCCATACGAACGCATCGAGTGGGAACAACCTTTACCAACATCGCCATATCCACAAACCACAACCACCTTGCCGGCAATCATAATATCCGTAGCACGTTTGATTCCATCAGCCAACGACTCGCGACAACCATACATATTATCGAACTTCGACTTGGTACATGAGTCATTAACGTTGATTGTTGGCACTAGTAACTCGCCACTCTCCAACATCTGGTATAGGCGGTGAACTCCCGTTGTGGTCTCCTCGCTGATACCCTTCAACTCAGCTGCGATGCGCTCCCACTTGGTTGAGTCCTCTGTGAGCAGCTTATTGATGGTCTCGATAATAACCTCCTCTTCGTAAGACGATGGGGTGTAGTCGAGAGTCGAGGCATCTTTTTCAGCCTTTAGTCCCTTGTGGATAAGTAGCGTAGCGTCACCTCCATCGTCGACAATAAGGTTTGGACCTTTGCCCCCAGGGAACGATAGAGCCATCGCCGTACACCACCAATACTCAGGCAGTGACTCGCCCTTCCAAGCAAATACTGGAACTCCCGTAGCGGCGATAGCTGCCGCTGCGTGGTCTTGAGTTGAGAAGATATTACATGAACACCACCTAACATCAGCACCCAACTCAAGGAGTGTCTCGATAAGTACTGCGGTCTGAATTGTCATGTGGAGTGAACCCATCACACGAGCCCCCTTCAGAGGTTTCTGCTTGCCATATTTTTGGCGAATAGCCATCAAACCTGGCATCTCACACTCTGCAATCTCAATCTCTTTACGCCCCCAATCCGCGAGCGTGATATCTGCCACCTTATATGGCAATGTTGAATCTAAATACATAATATATCTGTTGTTTACTTTAAAATCTTTAATGGTTGAAAATTATTCGTTTTTTGAGCTGCTACCGAGTAAGAATCTACTGATTTTTTCTTTTATATTCTTACTCCACCCCTAACGCCCCGATTAAGCGAGAGCAGAGCCGAACTAGTTCGAGCTATGCCGAGCATGAGGGGTGAAGAGGAACTCAATCCCCTCCCTCAGGTAGGGGACTTTGAGTCGCTAAGCTCCATCTTTTGTTTTTACCTTAATTAGCTCTATTAATTAACTGCTCAACCCACTCTCTAAAGTGAGGGCATCTCTTTAACATATCATCAATACCTACCTCTAGTGCAATTATACTTCCATCAACTTTTTTATTATATTTTTTAACTATCGATAATATACGCTTTGAAGGCGCACTCTGTGGAGATGAATTGATATCCTCTGGGTTACTATAATCTGAAACAATACTACCTGTTTGACTACTTACCTCGTCACTATATAGCTCTTCAAAGCCTCTATTATTTGCAAATAGTAATGCCTCGAACTCATGAATTTGTATATATGAAAAGAACCGTCTATCATTAATATCTCTATCTATAGCACTTTCAAAGTTTGATACTTGCCCTTTTTTTGTCTGAATAGCCATTGACGCTATATAAGATGGTGTTGATGTTGGAATCTTGAAAAAATCAATCATCGTTGTCACTACGATATCATCCCCCTGCTCCTGTTTTAGGATAGCTGTAATATTATTTCTAAGGTGTTCATAGTTTGATAATCCACCCTTTCCTGTTTTGCTTGTGTTTACTAATATAGGAGTCACAGCATATATGTTGAACCTGTTTAGATATGGGCGTAGAACATTATTTATAAAGTATTGTTCGGTATGTCCTTCAACTATAATATATAATCTCTTCATTATAACTGACCTCCTATAATATTTTTCTCCCACAGCTCACTTATAGAGTAGTTATACTCATCCATCCACACTGATAAATCATCTTTCGATAGATGTTTAAAGATAGACTCTCCACTATCACCTCTATCTACAGTTATGATATCCTTAACCTCGAAATTATTAACAACATTTGTAGATTGTGTTGATATGATTATCTGTGAACTATTTGAGGCTCTATTTACCAATGCAGCAAATTTATCAATAGCAGCAGGGTGTAGTCCTAGCTCAGGTTCATCTATAATTATTGCCTCTGGTAATTTACTTTGTAGAAGTAGAGTAGCTAATGCAATAAAGCGAAGTGTACCATCTGAAAAACTATATCCATTTAGATACATATCGCTGCCATTCTCCTCCCACTCTAACTGTATCGTGCCAGCTACGTTTGGATTCTCTCTGAGATTAAATCGCTTAAAATATGGTGCAATAGAGCGAACCGTAGCTTCGATTAGTTTGAATGCTTTTGTATCAACGATTGATAACTTATATAGGTATGCTGCTAGATTAGAGCCGTTATGTTTAAGGTTGTAATTATCATTTATATTACAACTTCCACGCATTGGAGAGGTTGAACTAGTATCATGAAAATGGTATATAGTAAAACTATTAAGATAGTTCTTTACATATCTAGCTCGACCAATATACATCTCTCTTAGACTAGATTCATCTGTGGCAACATCCCATTTTCTGGTACTCCAATGGTAATAATTTTTTGAGCTATCTTCATTTGCATTGAAGTAATCACCACTCTCTTCGATGTACCCCTTTTCAGATTGTTTCGGTTTGATATGGAAGTAGAAAGCGTTTGTATTATCGAAATCTAATACCCCTGATATCCTCTCAGATATTTGGCGACCTCTGTATAACAAACTATCTATACCACCTTTTTCCAGAGTGAAAGCACCAAAATTTTGCTCATATATCGATTTAGTAAGTTCGAAGAATGATATGAAGTTACTTTTGCCCACACCATTAGAGCCAATCAAAACATTTATCTGTTTTAATGGCAACTTTAAATCCTTAATAGATTTATAATTCTGAATGATTACCTGCTCTATCATAACTTATGTTCTGCTTAAGGTTTGGAAAATTATTCGTTTTTTGAGCCGTTTTACGGGTGAAATATAATAATTTTTTCTTTTATACTCTTATCCCACTCCTAATTCCCTCCTTCAGGTAGGGGACTTTGAGTCGCTAAGCTCCATCTTTTGTGTACTACTTTATAATCTTTTTTACAGCCTCTATATCGGCTTTTATCTGCTTGGTTAGTGAGTCGATGTTGGCAAATTTAACCTCGCCTCGAATAAAATCAAATAGCTCAACGGTGATATTTTTCTCGTAGATATCATCATTGAACTCGAAGATAAAACTCTCGCAGCGGAGTGGATTACCTCCAACCGTGGGGTTTGTTCCAATATTTGTTACAGCGTCGTATATCATGCCATCAACCTCAACCTTCGAGCGATATACACCCGCCTCTATCACCTTTAAAGAGTCCGCTTCGAGGTTGACTGTCGGAAAACCTATCTTGTTTCCCAGACCCCTGCCTCTTTTGACCTTACCACGAATTATCATATCTCCTGTGTGAGTTTACGAACTAGCGACACCTCCGAGAAGAACTCCTTGGCGAATACTCTCAACACGGTGTATGATGGTACGGCGAGCATCATGCCCACGATTCCACCGACCCAGCCTGCGATGAGTATAACAAGGAATATTTCGAGCGGATGTGCCTTGACCCTCTCTGAGTAGAGCGCGGGTTGGATGAAGAAGTCGTCGATGCCTTTAACTCCTAACCATGTTCCCACTATCACCATTATCGTGTAGAATAGGTCTGCATCTATCGGGGTGATAGCACCCAAGAATAGAGCCACGACACCTGCGATAATAGGGCCTGCGTAGGGGATAATATTCATCACTCCATATATCAATCCGATAAATAGAGCATCGCCCCTATCCATTCCGAATATAGAGAGGCTCGCCCACCACATAATAGCGAGTAGGATGCTCTGTGCGATAATACCAACGAAGTAGCGGAATAGAAGAACCGTGATTGAGTCCAGTGCATGGATTACATTGTCGTAGTACTTATCGGGGAAGAGCGACGAGACCATATTGTTGAATAGTTTATCATCGCGCAGGAAGAAGAATGTTATAAACGATACGGAGAAGATAGCGATAACGCCATCTGCGATTATGGTGATAATCGACGAGAAGGCTGAGTTAATCGCTCGATAATCGACAATATCCTTTACCGCCTTGTTTATAGCCTCGCTAATTGAGTAGTCGCTAGCGGGGAGTGAGAAGGTTTGGTTTAGGTAGTTTTGGATATTGATAAGAGGCTCTTCGATAGATTTTAGTGTGGCGTTAAAATCGAGCGATGAGAGCTGATTAATCTCTGAGATGAATATCGGTACAAATACCCCAAACATAAATCCAAATAGTAACCATATCACAACCAAGGTGATAGATGCGGCAAGCCATTGAGGTATCTGCCACTCTCTGATTTGAATACCTCGCAGCACTTTAATTAGCGGTCTAAACATAATAGCTAGAACCGCAGCAATTAGAATAAATATAACAATCTGACTAAAGTACCACACCAAAAATAGTACGGCAGCTGTTATGGCTGCTCCTACCCCAAATCTTAAGATACGTTGCGTTGTCATAATTAAGGTTATTTAAATTTTGCTATCACTGTCTCTGTTCCCACTGTTTTGTCACCTATCTTCACCATAAGCTCAGCACTTTTAGGGATTAAAATATCGACGCGCGAACCAAATTTAATAAATCCCATCTTGCTATTCTGCTCAACTTTTATGCCCTCTTTCATGTAGCAGACAATTCGTCGTGCGATAAAACCTGCAATCTGTCGAACTAGGACTCTCTCACCCGACAAGCAGCGGATAACTGTCGATGTTCGCTCGTTAAGGGTTGATGATTTTGGATTCCAAGCCACCAAGAATCGACCCTGATGATATTTGCAATACTCAACCTCGCCACTAACTGGCAGCCAGTTGACATGGATATTTGCCACCGACATAAAGATTGAGACCTGCATTATCTCGCAGTTGAGATACTCACCCTCGTGTACCAATTCGGTTACTACAACCTCTCCGTCACATGGTGCGTATATCAGGTTGTCGTCACGTAGGAGTGCTCGTTTGGTTGGTTCGCGGAAAAAGAGCGCGATAAAGAGCCATAACATTAGCAGTACGGCACTCGTAGACCATAACCATAAACACCACTCTTGCTTGGCTACAAAACTGTATAGAAGAGCTACACTTCCTATAAAAATAAGAAGTGTTACGCTGATTATTATATATCCCTCTCGATTAATTCTCATATTAGTTTAGAGCTAAAAGATTTAATATATATAGGTATAGAATAGCTAAAGGAATGGAGTAGAGTAGAGAGTCGAACCTATCCCATATTCCACCATGCCCAGGTATAATATCGCCAGAGTCCTTCTCGTTGAAGGAGCGTTTAATCATCGATTGCACCAAGTCACCAACCACAGCACTTAGCGATACAACAATTGATAGTGAAACCCAGATGCGGAGACTTCCACCCAACACCCACGCTGCGATAAGCGAGATGACAACTGTTCCAATGACTCCGCCAATAAACCCTTCGATTGACTTCTTGGGTGAGATACGCTTAAGCAGAGGGCGAGTTCCTAGTGTGACACCAAAGAGGTATGCAAAACTATCATTTGCCCAGAGCAGAAAGAAGTATCCCAACATAATAGCTCCCGACCATTCTCCTCCATTCATGAGTCGTGGAATATAGCTCACTAGCGACATAGATAGCCCGATGTAGATTATCGAGAATAGAGTTATTGCGCTATTCTCCAGAGGTTTACGGCTATCACGAGTAAGCTCTACAAAGAGTACTATAATGGTGATTAGAGGTAGGGCGAAGAGAGCTACTTGCCCAATTAGATGCTGCGCCTGTTCAAATGGGAATATCTCCAAAAGTGAGACGTTGAGCAGGATAATAAGCAAACTTATCGCCAGAGCTACTCCACGTTGAGGCGAGTAACCACCTCGTTGTGCGATTTTTAGTAGTTCGCAAATAGATGCCGCTGCCACAAAAAGAGTAAATAGGGCAAAGGTGTAACTAGATAAAAGCGTTAGGATAGCTGTTACCAATATTATTACAGCACCGCTTATTGTGCGTGTGCCCATGTGTCTCTCATCACTCTTCATTTGGTTAATAAATATAATATGCCTTAGAGGGTGGTTACCCCTCTAAGTTATAGGTTAGTTATTCGTCTAACTTCTCCTCAACCGTTGCCTCTGTCTCGATAGTCTCCTCTGCCTCAGCTCTCGCTTTAGCCTCTTTTTCGCTGCCCTCTCTCTTGCCAAAGATAGCCTCGACATCTTCGGTGAATACCACCTCGTTTTCGAGTAGTTTCTCGGCTAACTCCTTCAACCCTTCGCTCTTTTCGCTTAGGATATCTTTTGCCATCTGGTAAGCCTCGTCAACAAGGGCTTTGACCTCGATGTCAATCTGTTGTGCGGTCTGCTCGGAGTATGGTTTCGAGAGAGACATCTCGCTCTGCCCCGAAGAGTCGTAGTAGCATAAGTTAGCCACCTTATCGCCCATTCCGTAGTATGCAATCATTGCGTATGCCTGTTTCGAGGTGCGCTCCAAGTCGTTTAGTGCTCCCGTTGAGATATTGCCAAAGGTTAGCTCCTCG
Organism: Rikenellaceae bacterium; assembly: GCA_047178865.1. Classification (GTDB taxonomy): domain Bacteria; phylum Bacteroidota; class Bacteroidia; order Bacteroidales; family Rikenellaceae; genus Alistipes. The sequence continues at coordinate 43,911 of JBCQSY010000007.1, read as the reverse complement.
CTGGCACGACCTCCAAGTAGAGATGCCATCTCATGCATCATCTGCTCCTGGGTGGTAATCTGTCGCTCCTCTGGAAGATACCACGCTGCACCCAACGCCTTGCCACGAGGGATAATAGTCACCTTGATAAGTGGACTAGCATACTTCAATAACCAGCTCACGGTTGCGTGTCCCGCCTCATGATAGGCTATGCGTCTACGCTCCTGCTCTGTTAGAATCTTATTGCGACGCTCCAATCCGCCGATAATTCTATCGACTGCGGCAAGGAAATCCTCCTTTGTAATCTTCTCCTTCGAGTGGCGTGCTGCGATAAGAGCAGCCTCGTTACATACATTGGCTATGTCTGCTCCGGAAAAACCTGGAGTCTGTCTTGCGAGGAATCCTCTATCGAGATTTTCATCCAAGATAAGTGGACGAAGATGGACGTTGAATATCTCCTCACGCTCCTGAACATCGGGTAGTCCCACCTCGATTTGTCTATCGAAACGACCAGCACGAAGAAGTGCTTTATCTAGAATATCAGCACGGTTAGTGGCTGCAAGGACGATTACACCAGTATTTGTCTGGAATCCATCCATCTCGGTAAGTAGCTGGTTTAGAGTATTCTCGCGCTCGTCGTTGCCTGAAAATCCTGCATTCTTACCACGTGCTCGACCGATTGCGTCAATCTCGTCGATAAAGAGAATACATGGAGCTTTAACCTTAGCTTGGTCGAATAAATCCCTCACACGTGATGCTCCAACACCGACGAACATTTCGACAAAGTCCGAACCTGAAATCGAGAGGAATGGAACCTCCGCCTCGCCTGCTACAGCTTTGGCTAGTAGGGTCTTGCCAGTTCCTGGAGGGCCTACAAGTAGTGCTCCCTTTGGAATCTTAGCTCCTAGTTTAACGTACTTCTCCGAGTTTTTCAAGAAGTCGACAATCTCCATAATCTCGACCTTCGCCTCCTCGTGTCCCGCAACGTCCTTGAATGTTATACGCTTGGCGCTCTCCTTATCAAAGACTCTGGCTTTAGCCTTGCCAACATTCATAATGCCACCAGCTCCACCAGCTCCGCCGCCTCGTGACATCGAACGCATAACGAAGAACCATACTCCAATAATCAAAATCCAAGGTAGGATATTGAATAGAATATCGCTCCAGTGTCCTGCGGTGTTATCATACGATACGGGAATCTTCTGCTCACCCTCGGCGAGCTTTAAATCTTCGCGGAAAGAGTCCACCGAACCTATATTAAAATAGATTTGAGTTCCGCTCTTTGGGATATTGCGCAGTTGATTGTCGGATAGAGAGTCTGTGCGATACATCTCGCTAGCTGCCTGTGTGAGGTAGACATTAGCCACCTCACGATTAACGATGGTTATACTCTCAACTTCGCCCAACTGAATCATCTGTTCAACTCGACTCCAATTACTCTCGACAGGAGTGCCGTTGTCGTTACTATATAGGTAGTAGCCAAATATCGCTATACCCACAACGATATATATCCACATCCATGATGGACGTGGGAACTTACCCAAAAGCAGAGAGTTGGGATCAACCTTCTCTCTGGGTCTATTATCACCCTTTGGTGATTTTGTATCTTTAGCCATTGTTTTGTTGCTTTAGAGAGAGATTAAAACTCTCTTTTACTCCTCGTATTCATGTTTTTGTGAAGGTAGGTCTGCCCACAACTGCTCTAGTTGGTAGAATCCGCGTAGCTCGGTCTGGAATACGTGAACCACAACATCGACATAATCCATCGCCACCCATAGTCCCATCTGGCGACCCTCTATTCTGTAAGCCTTCTCGCCCAACTTCTCAATCATATCCTCCTCAACACCATGTGATATCGCCTCAACCTGCGTGGTCGAGTCGGCATTACAGATGATAAAGTGTGAACATATCGCACCATCTATCGAACTCATATCTATCGATACAATATTCTTACCCTTCTTATCTTGAATCGCACCAATTATAGTGTCAATCATCTCTTTCATAAAATATATATATTTAAATTTGCTGTGCAAATGTACGCAAAAGTTTTCAAATTACCACTATCGTCACCTCAATTTGTGGTTAAAGACCAATCAGTGGCGATATTGTTGAGGTGATAGAGTCATTCAGAGCCTTTATTAGAGAACTTTTCACGTAGGTTCTACTCACGGCGGTCGATATTATGCGGTGTCCCGAACCACTCGACAGCATCTTCACTCTATTCATCTTCTCCTGAGGGATATACTCAAGGGCTATTTCGGGGATTATAGTCATCAATTTGGTCGAGTCGACAATGCGCATAAGGGTCTCGATAGAGCACGACACGAAGGAGTAGTCGGATGGCATACTCTGCTTGGCGATACACAACTCAAGCACCTGGTCACGCATACAGTTTCCCGTGCTTAGCAGGATTAATTCGTGGAGGTTAATATCCTCGATTGTGATGTTCGAGCTGTTGTAGAGCCTATTATCGGGAGAGACGTAGACGTAGAATCTATCCTTGAATAGAGGGTGCTCGATGATACCTTCACCACAAGTTCCACCAGCGACAATCGCTGCATCTATCTTGTCGCGTTTGAGCGCATCGACAATATCGGTTGTTATCATATCACATATTTCGAGTTCGACCTTTGGGTACTTCTTAACAAAATCGGGCACAAAACGGTGGGTTAGATATGGCGAAATTGTCGGGATAACGCCAAGTCGCAACTTTCCAGATATCTCACCCTTCAGGTCTGCTACCGATTCGCGTATTGTGTTGAATGCCATTAAAGTTTTGCGAATATTTTCGACGACTACCTCGCCAGCTTCGGTTGCGATAACTGGCTTTTTAGAGCGGTCTAAAAGTATAACTCCAAGCTCCTCCTCCATGGACTTAATCTGCATACTTAGAGATGGTTGAGTGACGAAACAGCGTTGCGCTGCCATCGAAAAACTTCCGCAGTTTACCACCGCAAGAAGATACTCCATTTGAACTATTGTCATGGTTTATTCTTATTTATTGGTGTAAAGTTATAAAAAATATTTATAGCTAGCAATTTTATGTGCTATAATTTATATTTTTTATTATCTTTGCCGCTGAAAAATTAATAGGTATATAATGAAGGAGACCGTACTTAGTGGGATTCGTCCCACTGGAAAGTTGCATTTAGGCAACTATTTTGGAGCATTAAGGAACTTTATTAAGATGCAGGATGATGCGTCGTGTTACTTCTTTATCGCAGATTATCACGCACTTACTACTCATCCAGACCCATCTTTGCTTCACTCTAATATTCGTGGTGTATTGGCGGAGTATCTAGCAGCTGGTCTCGATCCGCAGAAGGCAACAATATATGTTCAGAGTGATGTTCCGCAGGTTACCGAGCTATCAACTCTACTCTCAATGCACGCCTATCTCGGTGAGCTTGAACGTACTGTCTCTTTTAAAGATAAGGCTCGTAAACAGCCAAATAATGTCAATGCAGGTCTATTGTGTTACCCTGTTTTGATGGCAGCAGATATCCTTCTTCACCGTGCAGCGAAAGTGCCTGTGGGTAAAGACCAGGAGCAGCACTTGGAGCTAACACGTGTGTTTGCACGTCGTTTTAACTCGATGTACAATGTCGATTATTTCCCTGAGAGTCAAGCGTATAATTTTGGTGAGCAGACCCTTAAAGTTCCTGGGCTTGATGGTTCGGGCAAGATGGGCAAGAGCGAAGGTAACTGTGTCTATCTATCGGATAGCGATGCGGTAATTCGTAAAAAAGTTATGAAAGCCACTACCGATTCAGGGCCAACCGAGCTAAATAGCAAACCGAGCGAGCCTGTTGAGAATATCTTCACGATAATGGATATCGTATCTGAGCCATCGACCGTAGCCTTCTTTAGAGAGCAATATGCTCAGTGTCAGATTCGTTACGGCGATTTGAAGAAGCAGTTGGCCGAGGATATAATCACTTCGATTTCACCTATCCGTGAGCGTATCGAGGCGATATACAACGACGAGGCATACCTAAGCCAGGTGGCTAGGATGGGAGCTGAAAAGGCGGCAGAGAGTGCAAATCAGACACTGCGTGATGTGCGTGAGATAATGGGAATCTATAAATTCTAAGCGGTGTCGCAACACTTTATAATAATGCTCTTTTAATAATCCTCTTTTTGAGATGATTCAAAACTTTAGATATGAGAGAATCTATGCTTGGTTCTTGAAGTTAACCAAGCGTCTCTCGGATCGTCAGCAGATGATGGCTCTAGCTGTGATTGTCGGTACAATTGCAGGGCTTGCCACGGTCTTTTTCGAGTTGGTTGTACACGCCATCAGCGAGAGTATCTCTCGTATGAGCTGGTCGCCATGGGGGGAGTCTAATATCCTCTACTTTATCTGTCCGATATTGGGTGTGATTTTAGTGTCACTCTTTGTTCGTCGGGTGGTTAAAGATAATATCTCTGAGGGAGTTACGCGAGTTTTGTATGCAATCTCGAAGAAGAACTCTCACCTTAAAATCCACAATACTTGGAGTTCGCTTGCTGCCTCTTCGCTAACGCTTGGTTTCGGAGGTTCTGTTGGGCCTGAGGCACCTATCGTCTTGACTGGTGCAGCTATCGGCTCGAACGTTGGACAGATGGCTCGATTGAACTATCGTAACACGACGCTTCTTCTATGTTGTGGTGCGGGAGCTGCTGTCTCGGCAATCTTTAAAGCTCCGATTACAGGTGTGCTTTTCGTGCTTGAGATATTGATGCTCGATATTACAGTAGGAACTGTTTTTCCGCTACTTATAGCGACAATTACCGCTACCACCTGGGCACTCTTTATGAGGGGTTTCGACCCGATATTCGCCGTTACTTTGAGCCAAGGGCAGATGTATCAATTCACACAGATACCCCTCTACGTTATTCTGGGTATAATTACTGGTTTGATGGGTTGCTACCTAACGATGGTTAATGAGTGGGTTGGCGCGAAGTTCAAAAAGCTGGATGCCCAGTGGAAGAAGTGGGCTGCGGGAGGTGTTATTATCGGTTTGCTGATATTTTTGTTCCCTCCGTTGTATGGTGAGGGTTATAGCAGTATAATGGCGTTGATGAATGGTGAGCCAGCGAAGTTGTTTAATAACTCGCTATTCTTTCACTTTCAGCAGTTGGACTGGGCGGTGTTGATATTCTTGGTGGCGACGATGTTCTTCAAGGTTATAGCCATGTCGTCGACACTGGCGGCGGGTGGAGTAGGAGGTACTTTTGCCCCATCTCTATTTATTGGCGCATTTGCCGGAGCATCTCTTGCGGTGGCTTGTAGGTTGTTCCTTAATATAGATGTCTCGGTTGCAGCTTTTACCCTGATAGGTATGGCTGGCGTGATGTCGGGTGTGATGAACGCTCCACTAACTTCAATCTTCCTTATCGCAGAGCTGTCGAGTGGATATGGTCTATTTATCCCGCTGATGATTGTGGCGTCGGTGGCTTTTGCTGTCAACAAAAAGTTCGAACCAGAGTCGATATATACCAAACCATTGAGCCGCAAAGGTGAGCTATTGACACATAATAAGGATAGGTCGACTCTTGTGTTTTTGAACACTAAAGAGTTGATGGATACCGACTTCGTGCCTGTTAAGATGGAGGATACGCTTGGCGATTTGGTCAAGTTGATGGCTTCGGCAAAACACAATATCTTCCCCGTGGTTAACGATGGTGGTAGGTTGGTCGGAATGGTTCAGCTTGACGACCTACGCGAGGATATGTTCAATAGTGCCAACTATGCCAATAGCGTTCAACACTATATGATTAAACCACCAGATGTAATTCTTGATAATGAGCTGATGGAGAGTGTGTTGAATAAGTTCGATAGTAAGCGAGCTTGGGTTCTACCTATCGTCACCAAGGAGGGACAATACCTGGGATTTATCTCTAAATCACGTATCTTGACAGTCTATCGCGAGCAGCTAATCCAAATCTCACATTAGTAGTGAGTTAAGAATTATGAGTTAAGAATTATGAATTATTTCTCAGTAATTCTCAGTAACTATATTCTGTCATTTCTGCAATGACGTGGGGACACAAAAAAAGAGACTAACAAGTCTCTTTTTTTGTGTGTAGTGTTATGCGTCGATATTTGCGTAGTGGGCATTCTGTTCGATAAACTCACGGCGTGGTGGAACTTCATCGCCCATCAACATCGAGAATACCATATCTGCCTCAACGGCATTATCGATAGTTACTTGGCGCAGGATACGTGAATCTGGGTTCATCGTGGTAGTCCACAACTGCTTAGCGTTCATCTCACCAAGACCTTTATATCGCTGTATCACAATACCTTTGCCTCCGAACTCCTCGACAGCTATATCACGTTGGTTATCATCCCAACAGTAACGCTCCTGCTTTGCACGCTTCACCAAGTAGAGCGGTGGAGTGGCAATATAGATGTGTCCATTCTCGATTAGCTCCTTCATCTTTCTGAAGAAGAAGGTCAACATCAAGGTCGCAATATGGCTACCATCGACATCGGCATCGGTCATGATAATAATCTTATTATAACGTAGCTTACTGAGGTTCAATGCTTTGCTATCTTCCTCAGTTCCGATAGTAACACCAAGTGCGGTGAACATATTCTTAATCTCCTCATTCTCCCACATCTTATGCTCCTGCGCCTTCTCGATATTTAGGATTTTACCACGTAGAGGCATAATCGCTTGGAAAAGACGATCACGTCCCTGCTTTGCAGTACCACCCGCAGAGTCTCCCTCGACAAAGAATATCTCCGCCTTAGAGCGGTCGCGGCTTGAACAGTCTGCCAATTTACCAGGAAGACCTGCACCCGATAGAACAGTCTTGCGCTGAACCAACTCACGTGCATTACGTGCTGCATGACGAGCTGTCGCCGCCAAAACAACCTTCTGAACAATCGCCTTAGCATCCTTAGGGTTCTCTTCGAGATATTGGCTCAGAGCTGCTGACATCGCCTGAGATACCGCTGATGATACCTCGTCATTACCCAGCTTGGTCTTGGTCTGTCCCTCAAACTGAGGCTCGGCAACCTTCACAGAGACAATCGCCGTAAGACCCTCACGGAAGTCATCGCTATTGATATCGAACTTCAACTTCGAGAGCATTCCACTCTCATCGGCATATTTCTTAAGAGTTGAGGTCAAAGCACGTCTAAAACCTGCCAAGTGAGTACCTCCCTCTATAGTGTTGATATTGTTGACGTAAGAGTGAACATTCTCCGAGAATGAGTTGTTATACTGCATAGCTACCTCAACTGGAACACCACGGCTCTCGGTATCGAGGTAGATGATTGACTCGGTGATTGGCTCACCACGATTAACGTCGAGATATTTAACGAACTCCTTCAAACCCTCCTCAGAGTAGAAAGTATCGGTTAAATCACCCTCACGGTCATCCGATGGGCGTTTGTCGGTAATCGAAAGGCTGATACCCTTATTCAAGAAAGCTAGCTCACGCAGACGTTTCGAGAGAATATCATAGCGATAAGTGGTGGTTACGGTGAAGATATCGGTATCTGGCTTAAAGGTAACGATAGTTCCCCTATCCTCACACTCACCAATCTGCTCAACAGAGCTTTGGGGAAATCCACGGCTATACTCCTGACGGTAGATTTTACCATCCTTATGAACTTCGGCGATAAGCAGAGTCGAAAGCGCATTAACACACGAGACACCCACACCATGTAGACCTCCCGACACTTTATAGCTACCCTTATCGAACTTACCTCCAGCATGGAGAACAGTCAAAACTACCTCAAGGGCTGATTTCTTCTCCTTCTCGTGATAATCCACAGGGATACCACGACCATTATCTTTAACAGTTATTGAGTTATCTTCGTTGATTATTACGTCGATATGTGTACAATAGCCAGCCAACGCCTCATCGATAGAGTTGTCAACTACTTCATATACAAGATGATGGAGACCTTTCTCACCAATATCTCCAATATACATCGCAGGGCGTTTGCGAACAGCTTCTAACCCCTCTAACACCTGAATATTCGATGCTGAATATTCACCGTTATTCTTAATCTCTTCTTGTTGTGTACTCATTAATTCCTATGTCTATATTAACTTACAAATATAGTGATTATTTCTCAATAACACACCAAATAATTTGATATTTTTCGACTTTTATTTCAATTTATTTTGCACGTCCCAGCTTAAGTGGCTATCCACCACCCTCTACTACTTTGCTGAGAGCTGAACCTCGCGCAATCCACCCTTCGAGAGAAGAAGTGTACGAGCTGGGAAATCATCGATTATCGAGGTGTTGTGGGTCGACATAACAACCGCACACCCCTGCTGCGAAATTTTGTAGAATAGTTTCATTATTCCGTTCGTGGTAACCGGATCGAGATTACCCGTTGGCTCATCGGCGAGAATCAATTTAGGAGAGTTCAACAAAGCTCTGGCTATTACCAGACGCTGCTGCTCTCCTCCCGATAGTTCGAATGGCATCTTATACCCCTTAGTCTCCAGCCCAACAAGCGAGAGCACCTCGTCGATACGTTGGCGTATCAACTCCTCCTTACGCCACCCCGTAGCACGCATAACAAAGTGGAGATTCATATAGATATTACGGTCACCCAACAGCTGATAATCCTGAAAAACAATACCCATGCGTCGACGCAAAAATGGGATATCTCTTCGGCGCAGTGAGGATAGATTATACCCTGCGACATGAGCCTCACCCTCGACGAGCTTAAGCTCAGCGTATAGGGTCTTTAAAAGAGCTGATTTTCCACTTCCCACACGTCCGATAAGGTAGACAAACTCGCCTGGCTGAACTTGCAAATCTATATTCGATAGAATCAACTCACCGCTTCTTCTAAGCTCTTTTGCAGAGTAACTCTTGAATGGCTCTACTCCGTGATATATAGAGACATTATGTAGCTCTATAACTGGTCTACTCGACATAACTTTATAAGGTTTAAGTGGAGCAAAGTTAACAAAAAAAATCGAGATTTCAAACCAATAGCCAAGAATCTGTTTAAAATTTTCTCACTTAATCTACTATGGCTCTTTTGCTTTGATAAAATTTTTACCTCTGATACTTCACATCACTCAGGAACAACCCCTCGGCCTTGGCGCTAGAGCTTGCACGCGATAGATCTCGGCTCGCGATAATCGCCTCGAAATCCTCGACGCTATACCTTCCTCGACCCACATCCACCAACGTTCCAACAATGGCTCGCACCATATTACGCAGGAATCGATTAGCTCGAATAGTGAATCGCAACTGCCCCGATGGAAGCCTCTCCCAGTGGGCATATCTCACATCACAGATATTGGTTTTGTTATCGGAGTTGAGCTTTGCGAATGTGGTGAAATCGCTGTGAGAGAGCAATCGAGATGCCGCCTGATTCATCTTCTCGATATCTAAATTAGCGTGGTATAGCCAGGCATATTTAGTCGAAAATGGATTCTTTTTCAACTCGATAAAGTATTGATACTCACGCTCTACAGCATCGAAACGAGCATGTGCAGAGTCGTCGACCAGCTCGATATTTATGATTGCAATATCCTTTGGAAGTATCACATTGAGCTTATAACACAGAGTCTTGATATCCGCAACCTCCTCTTGGCAATCGAAGTGAGCAACATAAAACGATGCGTGGACTCCACTATCTGTTCGACCAGCTCCTGTTACTAATATCTCATCACGCAACAGAGTCGACAAGGCTCTCTCCAGAGCCTGTTGCACAGTTGGCTGGGAGGGTTGTCGCTGCCACCCGAAGTAGGCGGAACCATCATATTTTAGATATATAAAGTATCTCATTCTGCACAAAGGTACATCTTTTTTTAGATGTAGTATAAATAAGTCGTGAAAAAATTTATATCTTTGCCCAGTTAGTTTTTAAATATAGAGTATAAAATTATGAAATTTGCAATTATAGGCTACGGCAAGATGGGTCGCGAGATTGAGAGAATCGCAATCGAGAGAGGTAACTCAGTACCCCTAATTATTGATGTTGACAACAGCGGAGATTTGAACCCCGAAAAGCTCGAAGGGGTGGATGTCGCTATCGAGTTCACCACTCCCGACACGGCGTATGATAATATCCGCCGTTGTATCGAGATGGGAACACCTGTGGTTAGTGGCACAACTGGCTGGTTGGAGCATATGGAGGAGGTTGAGGCTCTATGCAAAGAGCACAACGGAGGTCTATTCTACGCCTCGAACTATAGCCTTGGAGTCAACCTTATGTTCCGTCTGAACAAGGTTTTAGCCAAGATGATTAATAAGGTTGGTGGCTACGATGTCGAGCTAGATGAGGTGCACCATATCCACAAAAAAGATGCTCCAAGCGGAACAGCTATAACTATCGCCGAGGGTATTATCGAAAACCTAGATGGTCGCGATGAGTGGGTTAGCGAGTCGGACTCTCCCGCTGAGAATCAGATTAATATCAAATCTTACCGTGAGGGTGAAGTTGTTGGAATACATGGTGTGCGTTACACCTCACACGAAGATGTTTTGGAGGTTCGCCACACGGTTAAAAACAGAGCTGCTCTAGCACTAGGTGCTGTAATTGCAGCGGAGTTCCTCGCTGGCAAGCAGGGTATCTACTCGATGGACGACCTGTTGAATTAAGAGTTAAGAATTATGAATTAAGAGTTAACAATTATGAATTAAGAGTTAACAATTATGAATTAATACCCAAAACCAAGCTAGCTTGGAGATTGCGGGTCAAGCCCGCAATGACGTTTTTTTCTAAATTAACAATTAATAGTTTATACGATTAAAATTCATAATTCATAATTCATAATTCATAATTCATAATTAAAAAAGCTATACATTATGATAGATAAAATAAAGGATATTTTCTCGAATAGGTGGGTAAAGTTTAGCCTCTGGGGGGTTATCTATGTTTTGTGGTTTGTGGTTTGGAGTCAGAGTTGGATAGCTCTGCTTGGTCTAATCGTAATCTACGACATCTTTATTAGCGGCTATATGGAGAGGTATTTATGGAGTCCTAATCGTGAGCTGTGCGATAGATTTCCCACCTATAAATCTATCTATGGGTGGCTATCGGCTGTGGTCTTTGCACTAGTTGCAGCGGCTATTCTCCAGACCTACATCTTCCAGCTATATATGATTCCTACCTCCTCGATGGAGAAGAGCCTACTAGTTGGTGACAGATTGTGGGTCAGCAAGTTATCGTATGGTCCTAAGATGCCAAACACACCTCTTTCGATGCCATTAACGCTCCATACCATGCCATTCACTAACGACAAAAAGTCATACAGTGAGGCGATAAATTGGGGTTATAATAGGCTGTGGGGTCCTCGCAAAGTTGAGCGAGGCGATATTATCGTCTTTAACTTCCCGGCAGGCGACACAGTTCTTGTCGAGAGGCAGAATGTAACCTACTACGATATCCTACGCAGCTATCAGACAACACACGGTGAGGCGATAGGTCGTCAAAAACTCGAAAAAGATTACACCATCATCTCACGCCCTGTCGACAAACGCGAGAACTATGTTAAGCGTGCAGTGGCTGTGGCGGGTGACACCATCGAGATACGTCAATCTAAGCTATATGTCAACTCTCAACCTGAGAAGGAGATACCTCAGAGTCAACTACTCTACGTCGTTCAGACCACCTCGCCTATTGCCACCTCGGTATTCGAGCAGCTAAACATAACCGAGGTGTCGAACTATGGCACTCTATATCAGATGCCACTAACTGCTCAAGGTGCGGAGTATATCGCCTCATTGCCAAATGTTGTCGAAGTTGAGCAGTATATCTCCTCGGCTCCATCGGAGGATATCTTCCCTAACGACTCCCGATTCAAGTGGTCGGTGGATAATATGGGCAAGGTATGGATTCCACAAAAGGGTGTGAGCATTGAGCTAAATATCGAAAACCTTCCACTATATCGTCGAATTATCGAGGTCTACGAGGGGCACACCCTTGAAGTGGTTGGTGAGGATATATATATCGACTCTGAGTTGAGCAACAGCTACACATTCGAGATGGACTACTACTGGGCTATGGGCGATAATCGCCACAACTCGGCAGACTCTCGTTTCTGGGGCTTTGTGCCAGAGGACCATATCGTGGGTAGACCTATGTTTATATGGTTCTCGCTCGATGTAGCCAAACCATTCCCATCGAATATTAGATGGAACAGAATCTTTAAAGGAGCTAATTAAATTCTAACTTTGGCGGAAGATACCTACAAAACAATCTGCGAACCATGCAACACGGTTCTACGCGAGAGGAGTAGCAAGTTTCTTAGTTATGCGTACCCTGTCGAGACGGAGGAGCAAATCAAAGAGCACCTAGCGACACTACGCAAGAAGTATTACGATGCTACCCACCACTGCTATGCATGGAGGTTAGGTTTCCGTGGTGAACATAGTCGAGCCAACGACGATGGTGAGCCATCCTCAACGGCTGGAAAGCCAATTCTGGGGCAACTTCTATCGTTCGATGTAACAAATTGCCTGATTGTTGTGATTAGATACTTTGGCGGAACTAAGTTGGGAGTAGCTGGACTTATCGAGACCTATCGAGAGTCTGCGGCACAGGTTTTAAGTGAATCTCAAATCGAACAGAGAACAATCGACAGGGTGTTTCGTGTGGAGTTTTCCTATATGGCGATGAACTCGGTGATGAAACTCGTCAAGGAGATTGAACCACGTATCATAGCGCAGCAGTTTGATAATCTGTGTGTTATGGAGCTAGCCATCCGAGAGGGAGATGCAGAGCTATTCCTCTCAAAGGGCGGTAAAATTGAGGGTGCTATTATTAATGAACTATAATGGAAGAGCCACGACATATATATATTAAAGGTGCTAGAGTTCACAACCTTAAAAATATCTCGCTGAAGATACCTCACGACAAACTGGTTGTTGTGACGGGACTCTCTGGCTCTGGTAAATCGACCCTGGCTTTCGACACCATATTCGCCGAGGGTCAACGTCGATATGTCGAGTCGCTATCAGCATACGCTCGACAGTTCCTTGGGCGAATCTCAAAGCCCGATGTCGACCTTATATCGGGCATAGCTCCCGCAATAGCTATCGAACAGAGGGTCAACAGTCGAAATCCTCGCTCGACAATAGGAACTTCAACCGAGATTTACGACTATCTAAAGCTACTCTTTTCACGCATAGGGCACACCTACTCACCTGTTTCAGGGGTCGAAGTTCGGTGTGAGAGTGTCGATGATGTGGTCGACTACATAACCTCTCTGGAGGCTATGAGTAGTGTTATTATCACCTCGCCGCTCCCTAAAGAGAGTGGAATTAGCGCCATTGAGCATATCCTCAATCTGGTGGCAGAGGGTTTCCAACGCATTATCTATAGGGGTGAGGTGTGGTTAATCGACGACTTTATGCTTCAAATCGAGGGTGAGGTGAGCTGTGATGATATATTGGTGGTTATCGACCGTATTAAGGTTCGCTGCGACCAGGAGTCGATATCACGATACCGCGACTCGGTATCCAGAGCCTTCGACTATGGCGATGGAGAGTGTGGGGTTATCTGTGGCGAGGTGGTTAAGAATTTCTCCTCTCGATTCGAGGCGGATGGTATCACATTCGAAGAGCCAACCGAGCATCTATTCAGCTTTAATAATCCACTTGGTGCATGTCCCAAGTGTGAGGGTTACGGAAAGATTATAGGTATCGACGAGGAGTTGGTCGTGCCCGACAAGACCAAAACAATCTACGAAGGTGCGATAGCTTGTTGGCGAGGTGAGAGTATGAGTAAGTGGAATAGGGCTTTGATTGAGTCGTCACACCACTTCAACTTCCCAGTGCATAAGCCCTACTACCAGCTCTCGACAAAGGAGAAACAGTTGATATGGAGTGGAAATAAATACTTCCACGGATTGAACGACTTCTTCAAATTCCTAGAGAGCGAGAAGCGAAAGATTCAATATCGGGTGATGAAGGCTCGCTACACTGGCAAGACCACCTGTGATGAGTGTGGCGGAAGTAGACTTCGTCGAGAGGCTCTCTATGTCAAGGTTGCAGGCTACACAATAGCGGATTTAGTGAGCGAGAATATCGACTCACTTATAGATATATTCTCCTCGATTCAGCTCGACGAGCATGATACAAGGAGCGCAGAGAGGATTCTGTTGGAGATAGTTACACGACTCCAAAACCTCTCGGATGTTGGTTTGGGGTATCTTACCCTGGATAGACTTAGCTCGACCCTGTCGGGAGGAGAGTCGCAGAGGATTAACCTATCGACCTCTTTAGGAAGTAACCTAACCGGGTCGCTATATATCCTCGACGAGCCTAGCATCGGACTACATCCACGTGACACACAACGTCTTATCTCGGTGTTGAGGCAACTTCGCGACCTGGGTAACACGGTTATCGTTGTCGAGCACGAGGAGGAGATAATGCGAGCCGCAGACCACATCATCGACATTGGCCCAAGGGCTGGATATTTAGGTGGTGAGGTGGTCTTTAGCGGAACATTCCAAGAGCTTTTAAAGTCGAAAAATTCGCTAACGGCTGAGTATCTTAATGGTAAAAAGGAGATTACTCCACCACGTTCGAGACGTGCCCCTTCGGGATTTATCACCATTAAGGGCGCTAGGGAGAATAACCTACGTAGTATAGATGTCCCAATTCCGTTATCGGTGATGAGTTGCGTTACGGGAGTGAGTGGTTCGGGTAAATCTTCGCTTGTAAAGGGTATTCTCTACCCTGCGATGCGACGTCTACTCACCGAGAGTGCACAACGCCCTGGCGACTTCGACTCAATCGAGGGCGATGTATCGTCGATTAGCTCGGTCGAAATGGTCGACCAAAACCCGATAGGACGTTCATCACGCTCTAATCCGGTGACATATATCAAGGCTTACGACGAGATTCGAAAACTCTTTGCCGACCAGATACACGCCAAACACCATGGCCTAACAGCATCGAGTTTCTCGTTTAATATGGTTGGAGGTCGCTGCGAGGAGTGTCAAGGTGAGGGTATTATCAAGGTGAGCATGCAATTTATGGCGGACGTTGAGTTGGTCTGCGAGCAGTGTAAAGGTCACCGTTTCCGCGACGAGGTGCTCGAAGTGAAGTATCGTGGAGTCAATATCTACGATGTTTTGGAGATGACAGTCGACGAGGCGATGGAGTTCTTTTCACAGAGCAGCGGAGCTAGCGAAAAGCGTATTGTCGAGAGGATAAAGCCGCTGCAAGATGTTGGATTGGGCTATGTCCGATTGGGGCAATCATCCTCGACACTATCGGGCGGTGAGTCGCAGAGGGTTAAGCTGGCATCGTTTTTAAGTCGCGACAACACCAGTGGAGCGATAATGTTTATCTTCGATGAGCCAACGACCGGACTCCACTTCCACGACATAAATAAACTACTACAGTCGCTCTACGCACTTATCGACAGGGGCGACACGATAGTCATAGTAGAGCATAATATGGATGTGGTGAAGTGTGCCGATTGGGTCATTGATATTGGTCCTGAGGCTGGCGAGGCAGGAGGAGAGTTACTATATGCAGGTCGCCCCGAAGAGCTGACTATGTGTAGCGAGAGCCACACTGCAAACTATTTGAAAAGCAAGATTAAATAAAATGGCAGAATTTTATACATATCAACTACCCAACGGCATACGAGGAATCCATCGTAGAACACCTGGCAGTGTCACACACTGCGCCCTGCTTATCAATGCTGGTTCACGTGATGAGTTGAAGGGTGAGAGCGGATTGGCTCACTTCACAGAGCATGCTCTATTTAAGGGTACGGCTAAACGCCACGCCTATCAAGTGAACTGCCGTTTGGAGAATTTGGGAGGCGAACTCAACGCCTTTACAACCAAGGAGGATACGACAATCCATGCAACAACTCTGCGAGGTGACTTCTCCAAGGCGGTGGAGCTAATCTCGGATATAGTATTCAACTCGACATTTCCACAGAAGGAGTTGGAGCGTGAGCGTGAGATAGTTCTCGACGAGATTAACACCTATAAAGACTCTCCATCGGAGCTAATTTACGACAGTTTCGAGGAGATGTTATTCAAAGGCTCGGAGTTGGGGTGTAATATTTTGGGTCGAAAGAGCGATATCAAACGCTTCGACACCGAGGCGATAAAGAGGTTTACCACTCGATGCTACACCACCGATGAGATGGTCTTTTCGACTATCGGAAATCTCTCACCAAGCCGTGTTGAGGCTATTGCAGCTAGATATTTTGGAGATATTCCTCAATCCCACAGGGAGTTCCAAAGGGCTGAGGCTACACTGCTCTCACCATTCGATGTGAGCGAGAAACATCGCACACACCAAGTCCACACCATGATAGGCACACGAGCCTACGGAATCAATGAGAGCAAGCGACTACCCTTTGCGCTACTGGTTAATCTGCTCGGAGGGCCTAGTGCCAACTCACTGCTAAATCTCGAAATAAGAGAGCGTTACGCTCTAACCTACAATATCGAGGCTAACTACACTCCATACACCGACTGCGGAGTATTCTCTATCTATTTTGGTGCCGATGGTAGCAATACCGAAAGAGCTATGGAGTTAATCAACGAGCAGCTACACAGACTCCAAAACGAACCTCTCACACCACGTCGACTCTCGATGGCTAAACGACAATTTATCGCTCAGCTCGAAATTTCGATGGAGAGTAATGAGGGTTATATGTTGGGTGTGGGTAAGAGTTTCCTGCTACATAATAGTGTCGACACAACACAACAAATCGAGGAGAAGGTGCGACGACTCACCGCAGATGATATTATGGAGGTCGCACAGGAGAGATTCAACTCTCTATCAATGTTAACGTATAAGTAAAAGCCTTATGGATAATAAACTAGATAGATACGCTCAGGCTCATACCTCACCTCGTGAGGCACTTCTCGACGAGGTCGACAGAGTGACAAATCAGCAGGTTGTACAGCCTCGAATGTTGTCGGGACATCTACAGGGTAAACTGCTCGAAATGATTACTCGAATGATTCGCCCCAAAAGGGTGCTTGAGATTGGCACTTTCACTGGCTACTCAGCTCTAAGTATCGCCGCAGGGTTGGACGAAGGGGCTGAATTACACACCATCGAGGTGGATGATGAACTTGAGATGATAGCCTATTCGCTATTCGACAAGTCGCCATATCGCGACAAGATACACCACCATATTGGCTCTGCTCTGGATATCACACCTGAGTTAGGTGGCACTTTCGAGATGGTCTTTATGGATGGTGATAAGAGAGAGTACCCAGCATACTACAATATGTTGTTGGATGGGGGTTTGGTTGGCTCGAACTCATATATTATTGCCGATAATATCCTCTGGTCGGGTAAGGTTGTCGAGCCTCTAGCCAAAGGCGATAGACACACAGCAGCCCTTTTAGAGTTCAACTCGATGGTGCTCAGTGACCATCGAGTTGAAAACGTTATCCTCCCAATTCGTGATGGGTTGAATATTATACGAGTGAAGTAATTCGCTTTAATCCTCTGGGAATAGCTCCTTGCTATTGACCTTTAGCGAGATTGTACCGCTCTTTTGGGTCTTAACACGGAGTAGAACACCCTTCTTACCATCGAGCATCTCACGATATGGGAGCATATCGAAGCTGATATATCTCTCATATTTATCACCCTTAGCCTCTTCACCTGCCGAGTCGAAACGTAGCTCTAGGTTGAGGTAATCATCATCGGTCTCTGCTGGTTCGTCGAAGTTGTTATCCACTAGGTAGACGTTAGCTTTATAGATATCCTCCGACTGGAAACCTACGAATAGGTTGAGATAGCCCCTAGAGAGTAGTATATCTGCGGCGATATACGAGAACTCATCATCAGCTATAGCCTCGCTCTCTTCCTTGGTTGAGACCTCAGCTCTCTCACCCAATACCACCTCGACCATCTCATATAGAGTTGCTGTGTAGTCGTAGATGTCGTCGGTGCTCTTTGAGAATGTTACACCTGTGATTAATCTCATTCCAACTTCCAAATCCTCAAAATCGACCTTCGAGAGATTTTCGGTTACGACGAATGTCTCCTTTGAGTCGAGCTGGAAATATATATCACCCTCCACTACCTCATCGTTGGAGTCATCATCTGTAGCATCCGCGTCGACAGAGATTACCGTAGCATAAACGTAGCTCTGCGGACGATTGCTCCAATCAAAATCATCACTCTTATCACACGATACGGTAAGTAGAGACGCTGATAGAGCTAATAAAAAAATCTTTTTCATTCTTTTAATCTTTTAAGGTTTAGTAAAATTTATGAGAGTTCCAACCTCTCACTATCATAAAGGCTCAAAGCGGCGAAATACTGCACCGGAAAAAATATATTTTTTTTAATGCAGTATTTTACCATTTTTTGCATTATATTTAAGGGGCGTTTTAAAGACACCTTAAAATACTTTTCGGTTACTAATCACCCCTTTTTGCCTTTGCAAAAATTGGTAATTAGGAGCTACTATAACCCACTTTTACAAAGACAAAAATGGGAAACTATTAACTAAAAATTAAAATCAAGGTGTCTTTAAAACTCCCCTTGACAGATGAAGATGAGTGAAGATATTTTAATAGAGCAGGTAAAGCGTAAGTGCAGAGCCTCCCAGAGAGAGTTATACGACCTCTACGCAGGGAGGTTGCTATCTGTGGCTATGCGATATATTGGGCAAAAAGATATCGCCGAAGATATTCTTCACGACGCTTTTATTAAGATTTTCTCCTCAATTGATAGATTCAACTATCGAGGCGAAGGTTCAACGCGTGCATGGATGGAGCGAATAACCATAAACACCGCCTTGGAGTGGTTGCGGCGAGAGCGAAGGGTTAATCTAGTCTCGTTAAATGATGACTATATGGTGATGAAGATTGACTCTGCCGACCCTCTCAACGAAGATGTGGAGAGAGTGCCAAATGATGTGATACTCAAATATATATCGGAGCTATCCGATGGCTATCGTACAGTGTTCAACCTCTACACAATAGATGGATATTCACACCGAGAGATAGCCCAAGAGTTAGGCATAAACGAGAAGAGTTCCTCGTCGCAGCTCCTGCGAGCCAGACGAATATTAGCAACGAAGATTAACGAATACATTATAAACAATGGATAAGTATAGAGAACAGCCTAGAGATTGGAGCGACACTCTGCAAGATAGAGTTCGTGACGTCTCAACACCCCCATCAGATAATCTATGGGATAAGATAGAGGCTAGCCTAGATATAGCCGCTGCTACCTCTAGCGAGTCTGTAGTGCATTCAAATCAAAGCTGGAGATGGTGGAGTAGTGGCGCTGCTGCTGCTGTGGCGATATTGTTGGTTATATTATCACTGGAACAACCCTCTACAAATCAGCAGAATATCATCTCAGCTATATCGAATATAGCGCAAGAGAGTATCAACGATATTCAAGAGGAGATTCAAGAGGAGATAACTCCAAATCCAGCTATAACCTCTCCAAAAAAAGAGGTTGCTACAGAGCGCAGAGTTGCGATAGTTCAAAAACAAACTCCACAAACAGAGAGCGTTACAGAGGTAGAGCAGAGTGACGATTCAACCATAGAGACCCCTATCGAGAAGAGCGCAAAAGATGAACCAAAACAAGAGAGCAAACCCAGAACAATAAGCGACGCAGTAGCGTATAACTATCGAGATATCGAACCTCAAGATTATCACAACCGAAAAAGAGGAGGCAGAACAACCCTCTCGATATCTGGTTCGAGCGGTGTCACATCTCAGCTTCATGAAGGTTCATCGACTACTCCCGTGCAAGCTAGTGCCTACGATGTACTTCTCGACTCGCAAGATGATGAGGAGAGCCTACTAAAGAGCCAAACCAACTATGATGCTATTCACTATCAACCATTTAGCCTAGGCGTTAGAGTCCAAGGATATCTCACACAACATCTCCGTTTGATGAGTGGAGTAAACTACACCCAGGCGATTTCGAAAGTTAGATTTAGCTCAAACAGTAGCACCATCGAGAGTCAACAGCAACTTCACTTCATAGGAGTGCCAATTCGTCTCGACTACCAATTCCTAACAAAGAGCCGTTTCTCGCTATATGCCGGAGCGGGTGGAGCGATTGAGTACTGCATAGCAGCAAAATTGGATGATAAGAGGGTCGAGGAGAAGAGTCTACACTACTCCACAAATATCACCTTCGGAGCTGAGTATAAGGTAAATAGGTGGCTAGGAGTCTACTTCGAGCCAGAGATTAACTACTACATAACATCCACAAAACTAGAGAGCCTACGCAACGATACACCACTCTCTGTTAACCTACGTTTGGGTTTGAGTTTTACCCTATAATTGAGTATAAAACGCACACCCTATCGTCGTTGCTCACCACTTCACGTCATTGCGGCCTCCGAGCTGCAATCCTGTCCTAAATAAGTGTTTAAAGTACTTATTATAATATAGTTATATATAACAATCCCCCCTAGTATTAATTCCGTAAAAACACTCTCTTTACGTTATTACAACCCCTCACGTCATTGCGGGCTTGCCCCGCAATCTCTTCATCATCAGTGTGTTGAGATTGCGGCTCGGAGGCCGCAATGACGTATATTATAGATATAATTACATGATGAATTTTATTCTGTAATTTATTTAGGACAGGATTGGCCTCCGAGCTGCAATCTCCAAGGACTGAGAATCACTGAGTCTTGCTGAGACCCAGCTTTTTTCAGCAATTCAGGATAGATATAAAAAGACCACCCAATGATGGAGTGGTCTTAAACTGTTTATAATAAGAGTATTAGATAGATATTTCGAGAATTTCGAAGATTATCTTACCCGCAGGAACTGTAACCTCGACCTTATCGCCACTCTTTTTACCCAAAAGAGCCTGAGCGATAGGGGTTTCGATAGCCAGTTTACCCTCACGAAGATTTGCCTCATTCTCGGATACAATCATATACTGCACCTCCTTTTTAGAGTTGTGGTTGAGTAGACGTACTTTGCTGAGTATCTGTACCTTGCTGGTGTCTACTTTGCTTTCGTCGATAATACGTGAGCTATTGAGCGTAGCCTCAATCTTTGCTATACGCATTTCGAGTAGACCCTGCGCTTCGCGAGCTGCGTCATACTCTGCATTCTCCGAAAGGTCGCCTTTATCGCGAGCCTCAGCAATAGCTGCTGCGCTAGCTGGACGCTCGACCGTTCTAAGGTGGTCTAATTCATCTTTGAGTTTCTTGTAACCCTCTGCTGTTAAGTAGATAATATCGTTTGCCATAATCATTTATTGTTATTTAATAAGGATAAAAAATTTAGATTCTAACACTTCAAAATGCTAGAACCCAATATTTTATCTTTAGTTTCTCTAGCCATATATCCCCGGTTAGAGTCTCTTTCGTCTACAAAGGTAGAAAGTTATTTGGAATATTCCAAATTGAAAAGGGTATAAAAATAATTTTAGAGGGGAATTTTACCCCTCTAAAAAGTTTTTATTGCTCTAATATCCTATCTATAAGTGCTTTAGTTGTTGGTTTTGCACCTTTGAATTTAATATACAAATTCATCGGATGTTCCGCTCCTCCACGTGATAAGATGTTGTCACTAAACGATTTGGCAACTTCTTGGTTGAAAATTCCCATCTCTTTGAAGTAGGCGAATGCGTCAGCCTCAATCACCTCAGCCCACTTATAGCTATAGTACCCTGCGGCGTAGCCTCCGTTGAATATGTGTGTGAATGTAGGTGATATCGCCACGCTATCCACCGGTGGGGTTATCTGTGCTAGCTCTGTTGCGCTACTCTCGAACGAGGTGACATCGCCCTGATAAGGCTCGGTCAAGGTGTGCCAAGCCATATCGAGTAGTCCGAATTGTATTTGTCTAACATTTTGATATGCAGCATTATAGTTGCGTGCTGCGGATATCTTCTCGATTAGCTCTTCGGGCATCTTCTCGCCTGTTTGATAGTGTGATGCCCACATATCCAAGAACTCCTTCTCGTAGCCCCAATTTTCGAATAGCTGTGATGGTAGCTCGACAAAGTCGCGATATACATTTGTTCCATTCAATGACTCATATCTGCCCTGTGATAGGATGCTATGCAGACCATGTCCAAACTCATGGAGCAGGGTAGTCATCTCGTCGTAGGTGAGTAGTGCGGGGGTTGACTCTGTGGGTTTTGTGAAGTTCATAGTGAGCGTCACCAGTGGGCGAATATTAACCCCATCAATAACGCTTGAACCTCTGAACTCGGTCATCCAAGCACCCGAACGTTTCGACTCACGAGGGTGGAAATCGAGGTAGAGTATCGCCATAAAGTTGCTATCCCTATCCTCAACTCGATATGTTGTGACATCTTCATGGAACACCTCGATATCATCCACTTGGGTGAATCTCAAATCGAAGAGTCTCTCGGCGAGCATAAATACTCCCCTCTTGACACTATCTAATTGGAAGTATGGTTTAACCGCCTCGTCGCTCACCGAGAAGTGTTCATCCTTATACTTCTCGCTATAGTAGGCAAAGTCCCAAGGTTGCATCGACTCCTCTAGTCCAAGAGAGGTGGCATACTTAGCGATTTTCTCGTAGTCGCCTATTGCGGCACTCTTCGTAGAGTCGAGTAGCTCGAATAGTAGAGCATTGACATTTGTCTGATTTTCGGCCATGCGATTATCGAGTGCATAGTCAGCGTAGGTGTTGAAACCTAGTAAGTTAGCTATCTTTAGGCGTAGCTCAGTGATACGTCTAATATTCTCGCTATTATCCCACTCACCACCCAAAGCACGTGAGTTATAGGCACGATATAGCTGCTCTTTTAGCTCTCTCGATGATGAGTATGTCATAAATGGAACATAGCTCGGATACTTCAACGATACGCTCCAGCCCTCTTCATCGCGACTCTTAGCCTCGGCAGCAAGCGACTCTTTTAACCATTGAGGTAGCTCCTCTACCGCTTTTGGGTCTGTGATATTGAGGATGTAGCCATTGGTTGCAGCGAGTGAATTTTGACCAAATTGCAGCGAGAGAGTCGATAACTCCGAGGTGTAGCTGCGGTAGAGCTCTTTATCACTATCGCTTAGCGCTGCGCCACTGCGAGCGAAGCTCTTATATGTGTTTTCGAGTAGCTTCTTATCCTCAGTGTCGAGTAGTAGGTTGGGTGCATTGTAGACACTCTTAACCCTTTGGAATAGCTCAGCATTGAGCGATATATCGTTGCTCAGCTCGGTGAGACGAGGTTGTATATCC
Source organism: Rikenellaceae bacterium (assembly GCA_047178865.1). Lineage (GTDB taxonomy): Bacteria > Bacteroidota > Bacteroidia > Bacteroidales > Rikenellaceae > Alistipes. The sequence goes on along the minus strand of JBCQSY010000007.1, from coordinate 20,809 downwards.
ATTGCAATCTGCTCCATCTCGTCCGAGGTGTTGGCACTAAGTAGCGGAAAAAAGACTCTGTTCACCCTCGATAGTAGTCCACCTTGACGCTCTAGTGCGACGATTGTGTTGCCAAAAGTTGCCTTAGATGGGTTCTCGACGATTGCTTTAAGCTCAGCTCGTGCATACTCGATAGCTGCATCAAAAGCTCCCTGGTAGTGTTCTAGTTTGATACTCTCGAAAGGTGGTGTTCCATACTCATTATCCCACTCTGCTAGGAGCGGATTTGTTCTATCTAGCTCTGGATAGTCAACCCATGGGAGTTGATTATCAGCACAGCTAGCAAATGTTGTTGCTATTGCCATTATTATAACTAATTTTTTCATTTTAACTCTTATTTATTGCTATCCTCCACTAAGAATCTGTTTAAGTTTTTCTGCTTAAAAATAGTATGAGCCATTTTGCTTTGATTTTTGATTTTGATATCAAAGCTAATAGTTATTCTATTAGCAAGATAGTAAAATTAAAAAGCGAAGTGAAAGAGCCATAGTAGATTAAGTGAGAGAAATTTAAACAGGTTCTAAACCATGAGCTTCGAATAGAGCATCTTTTGATGGATTTTTACCCCTAAATTCGCGATACATATCCATTCCATCACGTGTTCCACCACGCTCTAGGATGCTCTTGCGTAGGCGTGTAGCCACTTGGCGATTGAATAGGTCTCCGCTCTCGACAAAGGCGCTAAATCCATCCTTGTCCAACATCTCAGCCCATAGGTAGAAGTAGTATCCTGCGGGGTATCCTCTGCTGAAAATATGGCTGAAATAGGGGTAGCGATATCGAGGCTCGATAGATGGAATAAGCCCTCGGTTTTGGGTGAGAACCTCACTCTGGAACTCGTTAATATCAAAATCGTTGCCAATCTCGCCATGTAGCAGAGAGTGAATATCCATATCGGATAGAGCCGCTGCGGCTAGCTCGGTGGTCTTGAAACCTTGGTTAAATTTAGCACTCTTCGAGATGCTGCTAATGATGTTGTCGGGGATTACCGCATTTGTCTTGTGGTGGAAAGCGTAGAGTCGAAGTAGCTCAGGCTCAAATGCCCAGTTCTCCAATATCTGGGATGGGAACTCAACGAAATCACCCTCAACACGGCTCAATGTGCGATACTTCGAGTCCTGGAATAGGAAGTGTAGTGCATGTCCAAATTCGTGGAATAGGGTAGTGGTCTCATCGAGCGAGAGTAGAGCCGGGTCGTTTCCACTCGGTGATGGGAAGTTACACGAAATTCCAACATGTGGCGAGACCCTCTCGGAGCCTTGGTAGCGTTGTTCGCGGAAGAGTCCACACCATGCTCCATCTCTCTTTGTGGGGCGAGCGTAGAGGTCGAGATAGAGCACTCCAAGGTGTGCTCCATCAATATCCAACACCTCGAATGCGTTGCAGTCGGGGCTGTAGTGGCTCACAGGAACTGGGCGGAAATTTAGACCAAAGAGCCTATTAGCCAGGATAAAAACACCTCGCTGCACGTTCTGAATCGAGAAGTATGGCTTGATGTTCTCCTCATCGAGGTTGTAGTCTCTATTGCGAATCTTCTCGGCGTAGTACCACCAATCCCACGCAGAGAACTCCTCTTGTGGGTTATCCTTAGTGAAGAGTGTTTTCATCAACTCCTCCTCCGCCTTAGCTCGTTCGAGAGCTGCCTCGTAGATACCCTCTATGATAGAGTAGACCGCCTCTGGACTCTTTGACATCTGGTTGTCGGTGACAAATTCGGCGTAGTTATTGAACCCAAGAAGTTGCGCCTTCTCGGCACGTAGTCGGATAATCTGTGAGGCTATCTGCTTGTTATCTAGCTCGTTGTTGTTATCTCCTCGGCTGATGTAGGCTTTGTAGACCACTTCGCGCAAATCACGTCGTGAGGAGTGTGTGAGAAAAGGAATCCAGCTAGCGGGTTGCAGCGTAACAACTCCTGCGCTCTTGCTCTTTAAAGCCTCGCTTCGCTCTCTTGCTGCTCTCTTCTCGCTGCTAGGTAGGCTGCTCATATCCTTGCCATCTAGCTCTAGGACGAACTCATTGTTCTCGGCGAGGAGGTTGTTCGAGAAGAGCACGCTCAGGCGTGAAATATCGCTGTTAATCTCAGTCAATCTCTCTTTTGTGGCGTTATCTTCCAGAGCACCATTGCGCACAAATGAGTTGTAGACTTTATCTAAAAGTCGACTATCTAGGGCGTTGAGAGACATCTTTCCACGATTGTCATAGACGCTCTTAACCTTTGCAAAAAGCTCTTGGTTGAAGGCGATAGCATCGTAGTGGGCAGAGAGTTGAGGCATTATCTCCTCGCTAGTTCTCTGTAGAGTGGGTGATGAGTAGGATGCCTGTTTCATCGAGAATATACTCCTCATACGGCTCAACATCACTCCCGTTCTGTCGTAAGTGGCGATGATGCTCTCGAAAGTTGGCTCTGTGGTGCTATCTACGATAGCTCTAATTTCGCTATTGTGTTGTCGCATCGCCTCTTGCAGGGCAGGGAGGTAATCTTCATCCTCGATTCTGTCGAATGGAGGTGTGTTAAAGGGGGTATCCCAACTCTCAAAAAATGGATTTGCGCGAACTATCTTCTCACTATTGCAAGATATGGTTATCATTATTAAAGCTATTGTGGCTAAAAAAAATGGTAATCTATTCATATTGTTAATTAAATTTTCTATACCTTTGCGCAAAGGTAATATATTTATAAATATTCTCAAAATCCGCAGATGTAATTTATGCAGCTATTTTACGCACCAAATATCACACCACCCTACCATACCCTCAGCGAGGAGGAGTCTAAACACTGCGTCAGAGTGTTACGCCTTGGTTTGGGTGACACCATACATATAACAGATGGAGGTGGTAATTTATTTTGTTGCTCGATAATTGAGGCATCTCCAAAACGGTGTAGTGTCGAGGTGGTATCGACCCAAAGAGAGTATGAGAAGATGCCATATTCACTCACCGTGGCGATAGCTCCAACCAAGAGTAACGACCGTTACCATTGGTTTTTGGAGAAGGCAACCGAGGTGGGAATCTCGGATATTATCCCAATAATCACACACCATAGCGAACGTCGCCAGGTAAAGCTAGAACGCGACGAGAAGATTATCACTTCGGCTGTAAAACAGTCCCTTAAGGCGTACCATCCGCAGCTTCATGAGACGATGAGTTTCAAGGAGTTGGTATCGCGTGGAGGTGATGGGAGAGTGAGGTTTATAGCACACTGTGGCGAGTCTCTCTCTAAGGAGGGTTTTATATATCTACCCCACGCCATCCAGGCGGGTGATAGCGTCGAGGTGTTGATTGGACCCGAAGGCGATTTTTCGCCTCAGGAGGTCGAACTAGCTATCGAGAATGGCTATCGTGAGATAACTCTAGGAAGTCAACGTCTACGCACCGAGACCGCAGCACTGATGGCTGTGATGATGGTAAATATCGTAAATAATAGCTAGGACGATGTCGCAGAGTAATACAGTAAGACTCAGGGAGTTATTTATCTCATTTTTAAAAATCGGACTATTCACCTTTGGTGGAGGTTACGCTATGTTATCACTCATCAAAGATGAGGTGATTACTCGACGAGGCTGGGTAGCATCGGAGCAGTTTCTAGAGCTTCTAACCTTGGCTCAATCCGCACCTGGGCCAATAGCTCTCAATACTTCGGTCTTTGTGGGCTACTCAACACGAGGTTATAAGGGTGCTATCGCTGCAATTACAGGGGTTGTTACCCCATCAATCGTGATAATTTTGCTCCTTGCGATATTCTTCACCTCGATAAGAGATAATCTGGTTGTCGAGGCAGCCTTTAAGGGTATGCGACCGGTGGTTATCGCTTTGATTTTAGCGCCAACGGTGGCTTTGATGCAGGGGATTAATTGGTGGATGGCGATTGTGGCAGTAGTTGCTGCGGTGGCAATTATTCTGCTGGGAGTATCACCTGTGTGGGTGCTGCTTGTGGCAATAGCGTCGGGGATTGTCTGGGGTTACATCGTAAAATCATCTTTGAAATGATATATCTAGAGCTATTTTTGAGCTACCTAAAGATAGGTTTTTTCAGCTTCGGAGGCGGATATGGAATGTTGTCGCTACTCTACAACGAGGTGGTTGTGAGAAATGAGTGGATAAGCTCGGCTGAGTTGGCTGATATTATCGCTATATCGCAGATGACACCAGGCCCAATAGCTATCAATTCAGCAACATATATCGGATATACCGTTGGTGGATTCTGGGGTTCGATGGTTAGCTCACTTGCTGTCTGCACTCCGGCACTAACTGCGATGGTGATAATCACTCGCTCCTATATCAAACTGCGTGATAACCTCTATATCAAGAAGATAATGTCTCTGCTGAAACCTGTTATCCTTGCGATGATAGCCTCCGCCGGAGCGATGTTACTCTTTCCTGAAGACCCGACCCAATCGAGCTTTATCGATTGGTGGAGCTACCTGCTCTTCTCGCTAGCCTTTATCGCCTCACTGATGAAGGTAAATGCAATCCTTATCATCTCCCTCTCGGCACTGGCAGGAATCGTGATATATGCCAATTAAGGAGATACGTCATTGCAGGCTTGACCCGCAATCTATTTATTACCAAAGTGTTGAGATTGCGGCTCGGAGGCCGCAATGACGTGATTGGATGAGGAACTCAAATCCGCAATTACGTATAGTCTTAATAGTATAGGGTATTAATCCACACTGCGAGAGGAGTTTGTGATTAGTTCTCTAATATTATCATTCAGCTCTTTTTGGGCTGCTAGCTCCTCGATTGAGAGGTGCATACGCCAACGCCAGTAGTGTCGAGGGTTAGCGGGGATATTGATTCTCTCGCCCTCGATATCTGGGTTGCGTAGCGATTCGTCTATTGCGAGCCAATCCTGCCATGTGATGATTGCCAACATCGAAGGAGAGTCGAGGTGACGAGTGATAACCTCACGGCACAACTCAGCTGAGGCATCCGCAGGGTACTTATCCGACTGTTTTAGCTCTTCGCGGAAATAGTCCTGGCTAATCTCTCTATCCTCACGCCACCAACCTCTTAGGGTCGACATATCGTGAGTTCCGATTGTGCAGACCGAGCTGTGTGGATATTTGGCTGGGTTGCCAAATTTATCATCGGGACTCTTTGGCATACGTTCAATTTCTAGAGAGATAATCTGCAACTGTTTCATCACTGGCTCGACACAAAGAGGAACCATTCCTAAATCCTCGCCACAGACCAACATAGATGTTGAGGTGGTGAGTACGGGTAGTTTCTTCATAGCCTCGTCGTACCAGAATTGGTTGTGACGTTGGTAGTAGTAGTGGTTATATAGTTGATTAAAAGCTGTTTGCTCCTCTTGGCTAAGTCTGCTGAATATGTAGTCACCCTGTACTGATATACGCGGATGGTAGCCCTGAGGATTGTGGTGGTCGACAACGAATAATACGTTGCTAATAAGCGAGTAGAGAGCCTCCTTTATACGGAGTGAAGCCTCGTCGTCTGCTCCGTGAAAGTGGTTCTCGACGAGTCGCTGAGTCGAGAACTCCTCACGCATAGCGTAGATATCGTGGTGGAGATGTTTTACGAACTTCTCTCGCACCATCTGCGCATCATCACCAAAGAGCCTATCTAACAGCTCATCGTTGATAAATGGCTGAGTCATAAACTCTTGCTGGAAATGCAGACCCCAACCCTCAATCTCGCTAGGGGACATCGCTATCGCAGGAGCAAACTGCCCCAACAGACCATGTACGGAGTGTTGTGGAATCTCCCAAATACGGAAAAATCCCAAGATATGGTCGATACGATATGCTGTGAAGTACTCCGACATCTTGGCAAAACGACCTCGCCACCAGAGGTAGTTATCCCTCTGCATCACCTCCCAGTTATATGTCGGGAATCCCCAATTCTGCCCATTGACCGAGAAGGCATCGGGTGGTGCTCCGGCCTGTCCATTCATATTGAAGTAGTGAGGCTCTACCCACGCCTCGACACTCTCACGGCTGATTCCGATAGGTATATCTCCCTTGAGGATTACACCCAAATCACGTGCTACGTTTGCCGCCGAGAGCAGCTGGATATGGAGTAGATATTGCATATAGTAGTAGAGCGAAACACTCGCGTAGTTCTCACTCATGGGTGAGCAGAACTCATTAATCTCTTGGGAGTTGTATCGACTATATCGACTCCATTCGTTGAAATTTGCTGTGCCCTCCTGGTCTCGTATTACGCTAAATGCGGCGTAGGGTTGCAGCCAATCTCTATTTTTCTGGAAGAACTCTTTGAACTCGTCACTATCGAGAAGTGAGCCTCCTTGTTGGTGGAATACCTCTCGAATATAGCTTCGTTTTAGGTTGTTAACCCTCTCGTAATCAATATCTTTCAGAGCATTAAGTTCCTTGCGTTGACTCTCGAATTGAGCCATTGCATCTTCGGAATTAAGCCTAGGCAACTCCCTGAGGTCTATATATATAGGGTGGAATGCATAGATTGAGATGCTATTATAGGGGTATGAATCCTTCCATGTGTAGTTCATGGTGGTGTCGTTGATAGGTAGAATCTGAACCGCCTGCTGCCCAGTGGCTGCTGTCCAGATAATATATTGCTTCAAGTCGCCAAAGTCACCAACTCCGCAACCACCCTGGGAACGTAGCGAGAAGATAGGGATAGCACCTCCTGCAATTCGGATAGGTTCGCAGTCAAACTCAACCTCACACTCTCGACATAGATAGTTGTAGCTATCACCAAGGCAACCGATAACGACTCGACGATTTTCGCCTCTCTCCCAATGGATAATCTCGTTTGTCGATGAATCTACTGCAACGAGCTTATACTCACTATTTTGCACACGGTCAACAGGAAGTGACACGCTCCATAGATTAGGCGATATCTCACGCATAGCGACTGTTCCGTTCTTACCCCAATCACCCAGCGCAGAGCCTTCACCGCATAGAGCCAACCTCATAGATTTGCGAGTCAATCCAGCGGATAACACCCTGAAAGTGACGTAGCGACCTTTGGGTAGAGTCTGCTGAGTGAGGCTTGGTATGAAGTGGTTAAATGCTGCGCTGTATCTATAGTTCTCGGCAGGGAGTTCTCGCCAGGCGTCATCAACGATGCACTCACTACACATCGACTCATCTAGCTCGATGGTGTGTGGTGTCGAGATAATCTCACGACGCACCAACTCCTCACCTCGATATATAACAAAGTGATACTCTATTTTTTCGACTGGTTTCGAAAGTGGATAGTCAACACTTCTGCGCCAAAACCTACCATCGTCGCTCGATAGGGCAATAGTGGTTGGTTCGACACCTGCAATAACTACACTGACACTCTCTTGATGGTGGGTGATATACTCAATATTAAACGAAATCTTCATCTCTCTATACTTGTCGTTAACTATTTAAGGTACGGATTCTCGCAAAGATAACTTTTTTATCTCGAAAAAATAGTAATTCACATCAAATTTATTGATTTAGGGTAAAATTAACCTCTAATTTATAAATTGGCTATTTTTTTTATAACTATCGGATTATCAGTGGTTTGAAAAAATGGGGGGGTAAAATTGTTATTTTAGATATAAAAAATGGTATAAAATGACTTTTTTTTAGTTAAAAAATATTATATTTGTTACACTATATATGTAATTAATTTAAGAGAGTGATACTCTTTATATAAGCTGAGAGGTGGGATGTGGAGAGAGACAAGCAGCTAAAATAATCTGAATAGATGAGGAATTTTTTACTTTTACTACTGGCCGTACCTCTTATAGTGATGGGGCAAAAAGTTGAGCTTCAACCCAATGAGGAGTTGCAACTAATCGATAAGTTGCACTATGATAGAGATCACTTTATCGCACCAAGTGAGGAACTTGCTAAACTCAACGAGTTGGTTTGGCAGATGCGCAAGGATACAACCATTGATATCCATGTTATTGGTTACTGCGATAAGTGGGGCGGAGTTGAGGTAAACGACCGTTTCTCCTATCTTAGAGCTAAAACCATCGCCGATTGGATGGTTAGTTGCCGTGTTCCACGCAAACAGATTGTCTATATCGGTTGTGGTATCGATACCTTGGCTGCGAACGATACCCAGGCTCGTAGGGTCGAGGTGTTGAAGGTAACCGAGAAGGGGCTTGAGAGCGTCGTGGAGATAGTTGAGGCTCAAAGCACCCCTGTCATGTTGAGCGAGCAGAGCGAAGTCGAAACATCTCCTTCACCAGAACCCGTCATTGCGGACTCTGATCCGCAATCTCAACCAACTCAACCCGTCATTGCGGACCCTGATCCGCAATCTCAACCAACTGAGAAGGCGGAAGATGAGATTCTGAATTAAGTTCAGAATGACGAAGAGGCAGTTCAGAATGACGAATTTAAACCCGTCATTGCGGACTCTGATCCGCAATCTCAACCAACCGAGAAGGCGGAAGATGAGATTCTGAATCAAGTTCAGAATGACGAAGAGGCAGTTCAGAATGACGAATCTAAACCCGTCATTGCGGACTCTGATCCGCAATCTCAACCAACTCAACCCGTCATTGCGGACTCTGATCCGCAATCTCAACCAATCGAATCAACAAAACCACTACACCACATATCACTCCGTACCAACCTGTTATACTGGCTCACAGGTATGGCAAACATCGGATTTGAGTGGAATCCAGGCACTTCACAGGTAGGTATTGTCGTGAATGGAGGTTACTCTCCTGTTGGCGGTGCTGATTGGGAGTATGCTATTGGTGGTTGGTACATCTCGCCTGAGGTTAGATACTACATCCCAGCAAATGAGAAGTGGTTCTTGGGTCTTGAGGGAATTGTACAAGGTTTCAACTTCAAACTCGCCGACACTGGTTATCAAGGAACTCTCTTTGGTGGCGGTGTGTTGGGTGGATACAAGATGAATATTAGCGACCTCTTAGATATGGATTTTACGCTGGGTCTAGGCTACCGTTCACTCCATTATGACACCTACTACCACAGTAGTGATGTAAATATTCTTAAGCAAGCGGGGCTCTCGCAGAATCGTGTGCTCCCTATTCAAATTGGGGTAAACTTAATCTGGAAAATTCAATAGCTATGAAAAGGATATTATCAATATTTATAGCCCTAGCACTCCTGGTGAGCTGTTATAAAGCGGAGTTTAGAACTTTGGAGGAGGAGAAGTTGATTGAGGTCACCTTAGAGGCAATATCTCTGCCGCTATCCGATGGCTCATATTATGATGGTTCGGTGTCAATCCTTATCGATGGTGAGGAGTATAGCCTCAACACTGGCGATAGCTACACCATACCCGAACTATTCTCTCCTGGAGAGTACACATACTATATATATACCAACCACACAGACCAGAGTGAAGCCTACGTCAGCTACGACGCTCAATCGGGGTCTCTTATTGCAATCGTTCCCACGGTCGATTCAGATGGAAATATCGACCCTAACCCAAATGAGATATATTTTGGTACGGAGACAATCGAGATTAGCGAGGATGCAACGGTGGTTGTCGGTTATGACACCTCGACCTTGGGTCGTGATTTGATTTTTCAATTAACGCTCGATGGCGATGCTGAGAGCAGGCTCGTTAGCTTTACAGCTAAGCTCAATGGAGTGGCTCAGCAGTGGGATTGCCTCAATGATACCCCCTATGGGTCGAGTGCCTCGGTGTTACCTACTCTCACCAAGAGCAGCGGGGTGGCTCTATCGTCGGTGAGCCGTAGCAGTGGTGATAGTTACTACCTTGAGGGGGCTATCCACCTGCTTGGAGTATCGACCTCGGATAGCCAGATTCTAACCATCGAGCTAGGCTACGAGGATGAACACCCCACCACACACATCTACGAGAAGGATGTTACCGATATGCTTTCGGATTTCAATAACGATAAGAGCAGTAGTATGATACTTAGTAGTATTGTCGAGACCCCAACCCAACTCAACCCTGAGGGTTCGATTGGCGATTGGAAAGTTACGGAGTATGAAGTAGAAGCAAAATAGATATGAAAAAGTTACTTTTCACCCTTTTAGCAGTGGCGACACTCGTCAGCTGCACCATGGATAACGATATAGATGTTGATAGCTCTTTGGGTGGCGCTGTGAGCTTTACCATCAGCGACGATGACCTCACTCGTGCCCAAAGTAGTGCTAAAGAGTCGTGGACTTATGGCGATAGCAGCACAGGTGATAAACTCGCAATCTTCGATAGTTCATCGAATATGTACTGCTACTATGTCGCCTCTGTTTCTGGATCAACCTACACACTCTTGCCCTACGATACATCAAGCCAGTTTAAGATTCTCTCAGCGAGCGAGACATACACCGCCTACTATCCATATAAGGAGGATTACTCTCTAGAGAATTATAAGGATCAAACTTTAGACGAAGATGTGCTAACCTCCACAGCTACTCTGAGCGAGACTAAAGCTGAGTTTTCAACATTCACCCATGCCAACTGCTACCTCACATTTAACTTCTATCCTGGCTGTGAGTTTACGGACTTTACTCAGATAGACCTCTACCTCAAGGATATCAGCTATAAAACTGTATGGAGCGTGAGCCTTACAAGCCTTGGAAATGCTAGCTCCTACACCTACTCTCTCTACTACCCAGCGACGAGCCTATCGGGACTTAAGCTATATATGGTGGCAAATGGTAACGCCGTCGCCTCCTCTGTTCTTGATTTAGCAGCCATTACCAACTACACTTTGTGGGTTGGTGGTACTCCATACAACTACGACCGTGTGGTTATCGGTAGCTCCGATATTATCTATAACGGTAGTACTTACGAGATATACACTGCCGCAGGACTCGCAGCATTCCGCGACATGGTTAATGGTACAGCTAGCGAGAGTGCCTCTGTTGTCTATAATGGAGGTGCTGCTAACTTCGATTTTGCCACTACTGAGGTTAAAGCCTCTATCAACGGTAAGTTGATGAACGATATCGACCTTGGTGGAATAGATGGTGCTGGTGTTGGAATCACTGGAAAGGAGTGGACTCCGATAGGAAACTACTCTAGTGACCCTAAAGTCTACTCAGGCACTTTCGATGGTAATGGCTACGAGGTTAGTGGGCTATATATTAACGACTCTTCGTCAAGTTACCAAGGACTCTTTGGCTTTGCCTCTAGCGCAACTATCAAAAATCTTGGTGTAAGTGGTAAAGTGAGTGGAGTTGGATATGTCGGTGGCGTAGTGGGATATAGCACCTCTACTATCACCTCTTGCTATAATATGGCAGATGTGAGTGGAACAAGCGACTATGTCGGTGGTGTAGTGGGATATAACTCCTCTTACATCTCCTCTTGTTACAATACAGGAGATGTGAGTGGAAAGAACAATGTCGGTGGAGTGGCAGGATATAACGCCTCTAATATCACCTACTGCTACAATACAGGAGATGTGAGTGGAACAAGCGACGATGTCGGTGGTATAGCAGGATATAACACCTCTTATATTACCAACTGCTACAACTTGGCAGCAGTTACGGGCAGTGTAACTGTTGGTGGTATAGCGGGAGAGAATACGAGTTCTAGCTATGTGGTTAACTGTTATAATCAAGGGGATGTAACTGGTAATGATATTACAACTACATATCTCGGCGGATTAGTAGGGTATAATGCAGGTACGGTTAAAGTTGGCTATAACACAGGAGCAATAACGGGTGGTACGGGTACTAATTATATCGGTGGCGCGGTCGGATATAGTACCTCTAATGATATTTCTGGTTGCTACTGTTTAGAGGATACAACCTACTCTATAGGGGTGCTATATGTCAATAGCAATACTACTAATGTCTTAACTAACCGTAGCTCAAGTGATACCTTAAAAGCACTTACTTCTACTCTGAATAGTGCTGCAGGTAGTTACAACGATGGTACGCCAGCTGTCAATGCTTGTGCTTGGGAGGAGATTACGGATGGTTACCCAGTTCTGGACTTTGATGGAGTGCCAACGTCGAACGACTAAAACTGAGAAGGATGAGATTGCTGGCTTAACCCGCAATGACGAAAAAAGAAAAAATAAAACAGAAGATATGAAAAAAGTACTATTCGCACTACTGGCACTACTCACCACAGTGAGTTGTGTAAAGGATGATACGACGACCACCTCGACTGATGGAGTGGTGCAATTCACCACCTCGAATAGCGTTACTCGCTCTGTCGAGAATAAATCAGGGTGGGCAACAGGCGATGCAATAGGTATCTATGCTAAAAACTCTACGGGTGTGTTGAAGTCCACCAATGTGGAGTACACAGCGAGTGTGGCTGAGAGTGTAGCGACATTCTCCCCGGCGGGTGATGATAAGGTCTACTACACTAGCCATACTGAGAACTCTAGCTTTGTCGCATACTATCCTCACAACGAGGATAATAGCGACGAGAATGTAGCTATAAAACTCGATACCGACCAGGATGACCTCTTGGTGAGTGGTACTGTAACGCAGGGTAGTGGTGATGTAACACTAACATTCTCACACGTACTGGCGATGATGCAAATAGAGATATCGGGTAGTGACTATATCACTTCATTTGACGATTTGAGAGTATTTATCGCAGGTTCACACACTAGAGGTGTCTACGATATATTTGCGACCGGGAATAATTTTACATACGATACTACCGATGGACATATCGAGATGACTATAGCCACCGATGAGAATAACGTCACCACCGCCACAGCACTAGTTATGCCTAGTGACTACTCAAGCACGAATGTAACCATCTACTTCGAGGTTGATGGAAAGGCTTTCTACAAGGTGATTAACCCAAAGTGGGATTCAGGATGGATATATAACTATAGCGCAAAGGTGGGTTACGACTACATCGAACTTACGGCTCTCGATATTGAGAAGTGGAACACAGAGGTCGAGGATACATCAAGTTCATCCGAGGTAGATATTATCTATAAGGGTGGTGAGTACTGCATCTACACAGCTAAAGGACTAGCAGCATTCCGCGACTTGGTTAATGGCTCGGCAAACTCTACAGCAACCTACTGGGGCTTTGAGAATGATACCACAAATGGCGATAGCGATGATGGCGTTACATTTGGCACAAGCTACCTTGGTATCAATGGTAAGTTGATGAACGATATCGACCTAAGCGTCTTAGGCGAGACAACAAACTGGATTCCGATAGGTCGTTTTTATCAAAAAGCATACGAATACTCTGGCACCTTTAACGGTAACGGACACAAAATTTCGGGGCTATATATTAACTCGTCGAGTCAGTCGGCTCTCTTTGGATATGTTGCTAGCAGTGGCGTTGTCTACAATCTTGGAGTTTCGGGCAACGTGACGGGTAGTCATATAGAAAGTGTTGTGAACCAAATCGCTGGTATAGTTGCAAATAACTACGGTTTTGTAGTCAACTGCTATAGCGAGGTTAATGTCACTGGCGGTAGTGATAGCTATGCTGGTAATAATGTCGGTGGTATCGTAGGGTGTAATTATAGCACTGGTAATGTTGTTAACTGCTACAATCGAGGCGACATCAAGGGAACAACTAATGTCGGTGGTATCGTCGGATATAATAAAAATGAATATGATGACGACGACAATGTTGGTGAAGATGGCCCTGGAGGATATGTTGGCTACTGCTGTAGCACAGGAAGTATCACAGGAACAGAGAGATTTGGTGGTGTCGTGGGATATAATCTTGCAACTTCCGATGATGATGTAAAGGTCAAAGGTAGTTTCTGCCTAGATAACACAACCTACTCTATCGGACAAGTTAAATATGATTCAGACTCAGGTGGTATAACTGGCAATGTCTGCACTGCTGAATATCTCAAATAGGATCTTTTCGCGGTAATAATCAATAATGGTGCTTATACATATAACAGCACCTATTCTCCTTCTATCTTAACCTGTGCCTGGGTCGATAATAGCAAAAAACATGACTATCCAACGCTCAACGTTGGGGGTACTCCAGCCTACTCATGGGTCTACGATATTATCTATAGTAGTGGAACTTACCAGATCTATTCAGCTTTGGGATTGCGGGCATTCGCGAGCCTTGTCAATGGCGATGCCTCTCTGCCTTCGGGCGTAGTAACGTCGGGTGGCGACGACTACTTCATCAAATTAGCAGGCAAGGTTCAACCCAACATCAACGGCAAACTAATCAAGATGGATGTAGAGGGTAAGGATTTTAACCTTGGTGGAATAGATTCAGGTGGTGTTGTAGTTGATGCAAATAAGTGGACTCCGATAGGTAATTACTCTAGCGACTCTAAAGTCTACTCAGGTACATTCGATGGTAATGGTAACGAGGTTAGTGGACTAGCTATAAGTAACTCTTCCGACTACCAAGGACTCTTTGGTTGCACCTCTGGCGCAACTATCAAAAACCTTGGTGTGAGTGGTAGCGTGAGTGGAGCTAGCTCAGTTGGTGGCGTGGTCGGAGCGAATGATAGTGGCAATATCACCAACTGCTACAGCAACTGTACCGTGACTGGTAGTGGTAGTGCTGGTGGCGTGGTCGGATGGAACAATAGTACTATCGCCAACTGCTACAACCTGGGCACTGTGACTGATGATAGTAGTGATTTTACTTATATCGGTGGCGTGGTTGGATATAACCTTGGTAGTGGTGAAGGTAATAATGGCACTGTCACCAACTGTTATAATACAGGTAGCGTGAGTGCAAGAACTCCTGTCGGCGGCGTGGTCGGATATAACTATAGCGGTACGGTCTCTTTGTGTTACTACCTTTCGAGTAGTGCAGACTATGGTGTTGGTGGTACAACAAATACGACTGGCGTGATGACTGATATGAAAACTGCTACGTTCGCATCTACTTTGGATCAAAACGCTTATAACTACAATAATCCTAGCGGTGATGGTGTTAGTGCACCAAGTGTCGCAGCGTGTGCGTGGGTGGATAATAGTACATCGGACTACCCAACGCTTAACTTTGGAGTAGAACCAACAACCCCTAAGGATTAATGACTGAGAATGACTGAGACAAGCTGAGAATGACCGAGAACCCAAACCGTCATTGCGGTTTTATTATACGTCATTGCGGGCTTGACCCGCAATCTCGAACAACAATAACCCAAACCGTCATTACGGTTTTATTATACGTCATTGCGGGCTTGACCCGCAATCTCGAACAACAATAACCCAAACCGTCATTGCGGGCTTGACCCGCAATCTCGAAAAAAGGATGAGATTGCGGCTCGGAGGCCGCAATGACGAAAGAAGGAGACGAAAGAGAAGATGAGATTGCGGCTCGGAGGCCGCAATGACGAAAGAAGGAGACGAAAGAGAAGATGAGATTGCGGCTCGGAGGCCGCAATGACGAAAGAGAAAAAAATAACTCGTAACTCATAACTAAAAGAGTAATAAATATGAAGAGAGTAATATACATAATAGGTATAGCCCTAGTAGCTATTGGTTGTACCGAGGAGAGCGGTGATAGCTCCCTGGCTCAGAGTGAGGAGGTGAACTTCTCAACTGTGAGTGCGGTGACACGTGTGGTGACAAGTAACTCAACCACTACCTCTTCAGCGTGGGAGACGGATAGTGATAAAATCGGTATAAATAGCGATAATGGCGATAGTAACGTAGAGTACTACGTCTCGGCTATCGATGCCGCATCCGCCACAGCGACTTTCTCGCCTGTGGATAGTGACAAGGCTATATATCTGTCACAATCTAAAGAGGTCAACTACTCAGCATACTACCCCTATCAAGAGGGTTCTACTAGTATATACACCTCGAATATATCCACTCAGAGTAACCTTGGCGATATAGATTTCCTTGTCTCTAATATTCTTAGCGCTAGTTACGCCTCGAATAATAAGAGTGTCTCTTTTACATTCACGCATGCCCTCGCTATGGTGAAGTTCAATATCATATTGGCTCAGGATTTAAAGGATGCATATCCCGACTATGAGAATGATTTTAAAGATTATACCACCTTAAAGCTCTCTAATGTAGCAACTGAGGTTGGGTATAATCACGATGGCTCTTGTGTGGGAGGAAAAGGATCCGTGACTACTGGTGAGATAACAGTTCCAGTTGATGCTACGGATAAAACCGCTACGGCAATACTCAACCCAACAGGTTCTGAGCAGAGTATGACTCTAAATATCACATTTGACACTAAAGTTTATGAGCAAGCACTATCAATTACCCCAGCGGCTAATACGATATATGAGTACTCCATCACGTTGGGATATGATGAAATCACCATATCTAACACTCCGACAATTACTCCTTGGAATAGTTATAACGGTGGAACTGCTACCGATTTAGTCGACTTAACTGAGATTACATTCGGAACACCGAGCCATCCTTTTCAGATACTTGATGCAGACGACCTTGCAGCAGTGGGTAGTGGAACTTACCATAACGGTACATCCGAGCCATGGGATCCATCGGCTCACTATAAGGTGATGAATGATTTTGCTATTACGGATAATAATGTTGTTGGTGGTTTCACTTTCGCTGGAACGGCAATCTCATCCACTAATCCATTCTATGGCGAGCTTGATGGTGGTGGTTACACAATTTCGGGAATTACTACTTTTGGCACTGCTATTGATATGTTGGGACTTATCCCATATATCGCACCAAATGCTAAAGTTCACGATTTGAATATTGAATGTACCATATCTGCCTCAGCAATCTATCTTGGAGGTATCGCAGGCTCTAACGAGGGTACTATTTCGAACTGCAGGGTTTCGGGTAGTATCACCAATAACATCACTACGACAATCTATTGTGGTACGGGAGGTATCGCAGGACATAACACCTACCTTATTGAGCAGTGTGTCAATAGCGCAACTGTGACTGGTTACTGGAAAGTGGGCGGTATAGTTGGATATCTCGACTTGAGTAGTATTATCAGCTGTGGAAACACGGGTGAAGTCATCAATAATACTGATAATAGTGGTAGTTCTTACCAAAGTCAGCATGGTACAGGTGGTATCGCAGGTTCGGGTGATGGTAGTACCTATATCCTCTGCTGCTACAATAATGGAGTGGTATCCTCTTCTGGATATATGGTCGGAGGTGTCGCAGGATATACCAATGGAACAGTCGTTCGTGGTAGCTACAACACGGGAAGTGTATCAAGTACTACCGATCATGACTATATCGGAGGTGTTGTTGGTCGAGTGAATAGTGCCGGTAATGTTGTTTCATGTTACTACCTTTCAACTGTTGCAACCTACGGTATTGGTGCAGTAGCAGATATTGATGGCACAGTAGAGGCTAAGGATAGTGATTATATGCAGCATGACGATTTTGTTACCATCCTCAACACAGCAGCAGCTTTAACCCAAACCACCTACCCAGGTGTGACTATCTACAAATGGGAAAGTGGAGGAACAGGCCAATATCCAGTGACCGATATTGGCGAAGTAGTGAATCAATAAAGATATGAAGAGATATTTAATAATAACAACCCTCGCCATCGTAGCGATGGTGGGGTGCAACAAAGAACCGGATGGTGATAGTGCTATCGCAGCGTCGTTTACCAGCTCGATTACCACTCGTGTCTCAGGAGTTGAGTGGGAGAGTGGCGACCAGGTGGGTATAATGGTGACCGAAAACAGAGCACTGCTCTCTGGATACCACTTCAACAACCTGCACGATGTCACCTTTACCGACCCTGAGCAGGGTATATTTACCCCAGCTACACCTCTCGACCAGATATACTACTCGGTGGATGCAGCTACCTATATCGACTTCTACGCCTACTACCCCTACTCGGTGACTCTCGTGGAGGAGGATTACAACTATCCGGTGAGCGTGGCAGAGCAGTCGACACCTAAGAGCCTCGACTTTATGGAGGCATCGACCGATGGTTCGGGTGGATATAATAAGGAGAGTGGCACTGTGGCGTTGAACTTTACGCGCAATATGGCGAAGATATCACTCTATCTTAAAGCGGGGAGCAATCTCTCGCTTAGCGATATCAGCGCAGTGAGGCTAGAGGGTTTCTACACCACTGCTACATACGATTTTGCCACTGGCACGTTTGGTAGCCTGGGAGGTGAGAGCGTCGATATAACCCCATATGATGAGGGCGGCAACCTCTACTCGGTGATTTTGATTCCTGAGAGTAGCGCGTCGCAGATGGTCTACTTCACAACCCCTTATGGTGATGTGCCTCTCGATTTGACCTCCTACACGCTAAGTCGTGGCGAGCATCTCTACTTCACGGTTACTGTAAGCCAGACCACCGCAACACATAGCGCGAATAGCATCAACACGTGGGATGATGCAGATATTGATAACAACACTTTTGAGACTGAATAAAAAATAAAAACTATATAAAGATGAAAAAATTACTATTTACCCTTCTAGCCGCAGCAGCTGTGGTGGGGTGTGACAAAGAGGATAACTACTCAGCAGACAATGTCGTTAAGTTCTCGTCGGAGGCTATCTCTACTCGTATCGACACCTCGACAAATCAGTGGATTGCTGGGGATTTAATCGGTATTACATCTTCAGGCTTCGCCTCGGCAGGATTTAGCTCTGAGTTCAAAAATGTAAAGTACAAAGCCGCATCGAGCGCAGCATCGACCAATTTCACCGTGGCGGATGGCGAGACTCAAATCGTCTACCCTAATGTATCGCAGAGTAGCAACGTGGCATTCTACGCCTACTATCCACAAAATACATTGGAGAGTGATGATACATTGATAGTCGACGTATCAACTCAGAATAGCAGTGGGCTTGCTGCTGTCGACTTTATGACAGCATCTAACTCTGTGGACTACTCCGATAATAACTACAAAGATGTAGAGTTCACTTTTGGGCATAAACTCTCTCAAGTGGTGATGGATATATCGTGTAACGACGACCTCGCCTCGCTCGATGGGTTGATAGCTACTATAAGTAGTATCGAGACCAAAGGTAGCTACTACGTTTGTGATGCCACCAACCTTGGTACTCTTAAAGGCTCGTTATCGGATCAGGGTAGTGTAGAGCTAATCGTTCCAACGACAAGTAGCACTACCGAAACTGTGACTATCACCGCGATACTCCACCCTGGTGTCTACACCACCCCTACACTCACCTTTGAGACTAGCTCTAAAAAGTATAGCGTAACATTCGCTACCACTCTCGTAGCGGGTAGTTCACACACGTTCAATATCGCCTTGGGTTACGACTTAGTAGGTTTCACATCAGGTAGCACTATTGGCACTTGGCAGAGTGGCGGAACATCTACACTATATCCTGAGATAGTAACCTCAAATTAAGAGAGAGAAAAAATAAAATAGAGAAAATAATGAATAGAACATTACTGGCAATCCTCGCTATAGGAGTCTTGGCGAGTTGCAATAAAGAGGATAGCGACACCTCAGATGGTAACGCAGAGGCGGTATTCACCTCGTCGGCTATCTCTACTCGTGTCTCGGACGATGGCACCACGTGGGATGCAGCGGAGAGTATCGGTATCACGATGTTTAACCTGTCGGGCACAGATAATCTCACCGAGACACTCGCTACGGGTTACGATAACGTACATTACAAGAGTAGTAACACAGAGGCGGCATCAGCCGTAGATTTCAAGGTGGTATTAGCTGATTCAACTATTCTATACCCCAACACAGGCTCGGTGAAGTTCTACGCCTACTACCCATATCAGTGGACGATGAGTGATGGCGTAACCTACTTGGTCGATGTGTCGAACCAGAGTGCAAATATCGACTTTATGGTCGCTACACCAGTTACCGCAACTCGTGCAACGGCAAATAATGTGTTGGAGTTTAGCCATAAACTCGCCAAGTTGACCTTGACGATTACCTGCAACGATAATGTGACAGACCTCACTGGTGTCTCAGCGTCGATTACGGGTCTCAGCACCAAGTGGAGCTACGATATTAGCGCAGCAACTCAGTCGACTCCTTCGGATAACACAACTGCGATAAATTTCATAGTGGCTAGTACCACCACTGTCGACTCGAAAGTGACCCAGGCGAGTGCAACGGCTCTGATAATCCCTGAGACCTTAGGAGGAGATGCTACCATATCGTTTACTCTTGGAACACGAACATTCTCTGTCAAGATTTCATCTTCGACCCAATTCGAGGCGGGTAAGAACCACTCATACACTGTGGCTCTGGGTAACGATATGCCAACATTCGTCAGTGGCTCGACAATAGTTGGTTGGGACGAACCAACAGGCTCGACCACTCTCTACTCCAATCCTACCAACTAATATCAACAGAGAAACTAAAAGAGTATGAAAAAGATAATTATAGCAACCTTTGCCCTCGTAGCGATGGTGGGTTGCACAAAGGAGGAGAGTGTTAAAATTGATACATCGAGCGATGTTGAAGCTACGTTTGCAGCTGAGATAATTACTCGTACATCAGGCAATGATTGGGAGAGCGCCGACCAAGTTGGTATCTATATGTATGAGTCGGGAACTAGCGACAATACCTACTCGCTTGCCAGAGAGAATGTACTACACACTTCCGATGCTTCGGGTAATTTTACTGTATATACAGGTGTCTCACCGATATATTACCCACAAACCGATAAGGTAGATTTCTACGCCTACTACCCATATCAAGCGGGTATAGCGACTACATACACCGCAGATATCACTGCGCAGAACCTCTCGGATGGCTCTTTCGACCAAGGTGCAGTGGACTTTGTCACAGCATCACTTACCGAGAAGTTGAAGAGCGAAGAGTCTTTGAAGTTTACCTTCGAACACCGCTTGGCGATGTTGACCTTGGTGATAACCCCAAAGGAGAGCGTTCCATCTCTTAAAGATGTGGAGGTGTCGTTGGGTGAGATTAATACCCAGGCGACATTCTCGGTGCTTACAGGAGCCCTTGAGAGTAGTAGTG